>NZ_JBNDML010000001.1:0-560677 GCF_050436565.1 Paraburkholderia sp. GAS42
CGAAACCGCACCGCGCTGCGTCACTTCGCAACCACTCCGGCACCGCTTCGTTCTGCGTCGCTGCATCAGCAGCAGAGAAACGAGATTATGAAGAATCTTTTTCGTTTCGTCAACATTATTTTTTGCTTTCGCTTAAAACCTTGTTGACGCTACGGCCGCTGGTTTCTGCAGCGGCGCTCGTTCGCAAACGAGGAGGCGAATAGTAGGCGAACATCGGCCGTATGACAAGGGGATGACGCAAATCTTTTTCCGCGACTCATTTCCAGGCCGAATTCGCTACCGCGTCGAGCGGAACTGCATCAGCCATGGCGGCATATCCCGCATCGCTGGGATGGATGCGGTCGCCACTGTCGTAGGTTCGTTGCAGACGATCTGGCTGCGCAGGATCCCGCAACGCTGCGTCAAAGTCGATCACGCCGTCGAACGCGTGGCTCGTCCGGATCCACTGGTTCACCGTCGTGCGGATCGCTTCCCGCTGCGGCGGCAGTGATGCCGGCGTCAGTGTGGCGCCGAAAATGCGGATGCCGCGGCGATGCGCAGCAGCAATGACGCGCTGGAAGCCGCCGATCAGGTCGCTCGCCGTCACCTGTGTGTGCGGGAAATCGCAGTCGAGGCCGGTGCGCGGCGGCATTCCGGCGAAATTAATGTCGTTGATACCGATCAAGAGGATCGCGGCTTTCACACCCGGCCGTTCGAGCACGTCCCGGTCGAAACGTTTGACGAGTGCGTCGCCGTAGCATGGCGAGTCGCTTAAAAGACGGTTCCCGCTGATGCCCAGGTTCACGACGGCTGTCGACCGGTCGCCCTCGCGGGCGAACCGGCGCGCCAATGCATCGGGCCAGCGGCGGTTCTGGTTGAGGCTCGAGCGCATGCCGTCGGTGATGGAATCGCCGATGGCAGCGATCGCGCCGGACGCCGGGGCGTCGACCGACAGTCCGGTCACCCACGCGAATTGCGTGAACCGCTGGCGGAAAGCGTCACCCGTCGCGTCGCCCGCGTGGTTGCCGGGCGCCGAAACGTAGCTGACCTGGCTCGAGACGCGATGCCACGCGACGAGACGCTGCCCCGGCCCCATAAACGAACTGACAACGTACGGTTCGCCACTGGCGATACTGATGGCAGCTGGATCACTCTCGACCGCGCCGCCGGCCGGCACAGACACCGAGTTTTTCCCGCCGAACGTCACCCGAACTTCGTCGCTACTTTGCGCGGCCGCGCCGCCGGCCGAGCGGGCGAGGCGGAGATCGTCAATGACAAGGGGCGCGGTGCCGTATTTATTGCTCACGTGCAGCCGGACAGCCTTTCCTGACAACGTCGGATAAATGATCTGGCGCACCGTGCGACCCGCAATATCAGGCGCGCGATACAGCGGCGGCAGGTCGGCTCGCTGGGGGATCGGCTGGAGCGCGGTCGCCCATGCGGTGGTCCAGTGATCGGGGACGTCTGCAGCGAACACGGCAGAAGGGGCTGCAAGCTGGGAGAGCAGAACTACACCGCAAACAGCGGCCAGCGTACGAGGGCTCATTCGGATGATCGGTCGGTTGGAACAAGGCGCCCATTGTGCACGATCGAGACGTTACGACGCCCGGATCCGATGATCTCGCGAGATTGAAGCCACAGCGCGCGTTCCAGCGCGAACGGCACGCCTGGCATCGCTGGTGGTTCTGGTATTGCGCACAAGGCAACCATGCCGGGTCATCAGCGGCACGGCGTCGACTCACGCGCCCAGCGGCGCTGCTGGCCGCGTGCCAGGCTGAAAAACCTCAGCGCCCGCGCGCCTGACCGCGATTACGCCGTTTGCGTCGACACCATGTTCAACGCCAGCGCCTCTGCCACTTCGATGCCGTCGATGGCGGCGGAATAGATGCCACCCGCGTACCCTGCGCCCTCTCCCGCCGGGTACAGGCCCTCAATATTGATGCTTTGATAGTCGTCCTTGCGTCGCACGCGGATCGGCGACGACGTACGCGTCTCGACGCCAGTCAGCACTGCGTCGTGCATCGCGAAACCGGCGATCTTTTTGTCGAGCTGCGGGAGCGCTTCGCGGATGGCTTCGATGACGTAGTCGGGCAGCGCCGTGCTCAGATCGGTCGGATGCACGCCCGGCTTGTACGAGGGCACGACGGAGCCGAGCGACGTCGATGGCCGCCCCGCGATGAAATCGCCGACCAGCTGACCCGGCGCGCAGTAGTTGCTGCCCCCGAGTTCGAACGCCCGCTCCTCCCACTTGCGCTGGAAGGCAATGCCTGCGAGCGGTCCGCCCGGGTAATCGTCCGGCGTAATGCCGACGACAATCCCCGCGTTCGCGTTGCGTTCGGCGCGCGAGTACTGGCTCATGCCGTTCGTCACGACACGCCCCGGCTCGGAGGTCGCCGCAACCACCGTACCCCCGGGACACATGCAGAAGCTGTACACCGCCCGTCCGTTGCCCGCGTGATGGACCACCTTGTAATCCGCCGCGCCAAGTTCCTTGTGTCCGGCAAATTTACCGAAACGGCTCCGGTCGATCAGGCCTTGCGGATGCTCGATCCGGAAACCCAGCGAAAACGGCTTCGCTTCGATATAAACGCCGCGATCGTGCAGCATCTGGAACGTATCGCGGGCGCTATGGCCGACGGCGAGGACCACGTGATCACAGCGCAACGTTTCGCCGTTCGACAGCACCAGTGCGCGCACCTTGCCCTGATCGATCTCGATGTCGTCGACGCGCGTCTCGAAGCGCACCTCGCCGCCGAGTTCGTGAATCGACGCGCGCATTTTTTCCACCATGCTGACGAGGCGGAACGTGCCGATATGCGGCCGGCTCAGATAGAGAATGTCTTCCGGCGCGCCTGCCTTGACGAATTCGTCGAGTACCTTGCGGCCGTAATGCTTCGGATCCTTGATCTGGCTGTACAGCTTGCCGTCGGAGAACGTACCGGCCCCACCTTCCCCGAACTGAACGTTCGACTCCGGGTTCAGCACACTCTTGCGCCACAGGCCAAAGGTGTCCTTGGTGCGCTCGCGCACGGCCTTGCCTCGCTCAAGAATGATCGGGCGAAAACCCATCTGCGCGAGGATCAGTCCGGCGAACAGACCGCACGGCCCCATGCCGATAACGACCGGGCGCAGCGCAGTACCGCCTGCGGGCGCTTTCGCGACAAAGTGATACGACATGTCCGGCGTCACGCCGCAATGCGGCTGACCGGCGAGACGGCTTACCGCCGCTGCTTCGTCCTTCACTTCGACGTCGACGATATACGTCAGCTTGATATCGCTGCGCTTGCGGGCGTCATGGGCGCGGCGGAATACGGTGTAGCGGACGAGTCCGTCCTTCTTGACGCCGAGATCGGCGAGACGCGCGAGCACGGCGGCGTCGAGATCGCTTTCGGCGTGATCGAGCGGGAGTTTGATTTCGCTGAGACGTAGCATGGGAACCGGGAATGCGGGAAGCCGCGGAATCGCGGCCAATCCGTAATTTTATAGGTTATGCCGTGACGCGGGGCGAGAACCGGGGAACGGGCGGCTGGCCGCGCGTCGCGTCGGCCCCGGCTTTCGCCATTCCCACGCATGTCGTCACAAGACGACAAACCCCTTGCGCTCAAGCGCCTGGCGATGCCATTTGTTGCCGTTCACGCCACAGTAAACGGCGAACGCCACCGACAGAACAAGGCTGATCAGGTCGGCCGTCATGCCTGCGAGTCCAATAACCGTAAGCAGCAGGTCAACGGCCAGCATCAGCAGCGCGACGAGCCATAGCCGTCTCATCAAGGCCCAAAACGGACCGAGCAGGCATGCCGGCCAGCTGAATCCCGTGGCGACGGCGACCGTTTCGTCCGTGCTTCGGTGCTGCATATAGATTCGCTCTGCCATCTCGTCTTTTCTATGCTGGGGTTAAACGACGCCGTCGCTGCAGCGGTCTGCGGATTCCCGAAACTACCTGTCGGTCGCCACCTAAGGGCGAAACGATGAGCCGATATTGACCTTCGCGTGCATTGGCGTACGGCTCTGGTGAACTGCGCCTGCGGATGTCAGCCACAAGCGAAAGTGGCTGCCGAAATCAGCCCGACTACGCCCCGCTCGACCTTGCTGCCAACCCACTCGAACTGGATGGCAACCGACACTACCCCAAAATCAATCCTAAAAAAATCATTAACCGACCGGTCGGTTGATTTATACTGCCGTTCATGCCCAACTCCGGACGAGAGCGTTAAGACCATGTACACGCAATCCCTCGATATTCCCGGCAACGTCGCGCCGATCGACGCCGCTGCCAGTTCGCCCGAGCAAGCCCGCTTCGACGCCGTGATGGAAGCCGACGGCAAGATCGAGGCGCAGGACTGGATGCCCGACGCGTACCGCAAGACGCTCGTGCGCCAGATCTCGCAGCACGCGCATTCGGAGATCGTCGGCATGCTGCCCGAAGGCAACTGGATCACGCGCGCGCCGAGCCTGAAGCGCAAGGCCATTCTGCTGGCCAAGGTGCAGGACGAAGCCGGCCACGGCCTCTATCTATATAGCGCAGCCGAAACAATGGGCGTCTCGCGCGACCAGCTGGTCGACGCGCTGCACAGCGGCAAGGCGAAATATTCGAGCATTTTCAACTATCCGACGCCCACGTGGGCGGATGTCGGCGTGATCGGCTGGCTGGTCGACGGTGCGGCGATCATGAACCAGATTCCGCTGTGCCGCTGCACATATGGCCCGTACGCCCGCGCGATGATCCGCATCTGCAAGGAAGAGTCGTTCCATCAGCGCCAGGGTTTCGACGCACTGCTGTCGATGATGAAGGGCACCGAAGCGCAGCGCGAACTCGTCCAGCAGGCGGTGAACCGCTGGTGGTGGCCGGTGCTGATGATGTTCGGCCCGAGCGATAAGGATTCCATCCACAGCGGCCAGTCGTTCAAGTGGGGCATCAAGCGCATTTCGAACGACGACCTGCGTCAGAAATTCGTCGACGCCACCGTCGACCAGGCGAAGCTGCTCGGCGTCACGCTGCCGGACGCAGACCTGAAATGGAACGAGGAACGCGGCCACTACGACTACGGCACGATCGACTGGGACGAATTCTGGCGCGTCGTCAACGGCGACGGCCCGTGCAACAAGGAGCGGCTCGCCACCCGCGTGAAAGCACATAACGATGGCGCGTGGGTGCGCGAAGCCGCCCTCGCCCACGCCGAAAAACAGCGCCAGCGCGCCCAGCCGCACGCCGCCTGAGCGCGGCCCGTGCATCGGCATCTGCATCGAACGGACAAAGATTCAGGAGATCGACAATGGACAAGTCAGTGAACAGGGAATGGCCCATCTGGGAAGTGTTCGTGCGCAGCAAGCAGGGACTCGACCACAAGCATTGCGGCAGTCTGCATGCGTCGGACGCATCGATGGCGCTGCGCATGGCGCGCGACGTCTACACGCGCCGCCAGGAAGGCGTGAGCATCTGGGTGGTGCCTTCGTCGGCAATTACGGCGTCCGCGCCGGAAGACAAGGCGGAGCTGTTCGATCCGGCCGGCGACAAGATCTATCGCCACCCGACGTTCTTCACGCTCCCCGACGAAGTCAACCACATGTAAGCGCGGTCATGTCCACTACACCCCAACACCTCCAGTACGTGCTGCGCCTCGCGGATACCGCGCTGATCCTTGGTCAGCGCAACGCCGAGTGGACCGGACACGGCCCGATTCTCGAAGAAGACATCGCGCTCGCCAACATGAGCCTCGACCTGATCGGCCAGGCGCGCCTGCTGTACCAGCACGCCGCCGAACTGGAAAAGACGCTCACCGGCAACGCGCGCACCGAAGACGACTACGCGTACTTCCGTGCCGAACGCGAGTTTGCGAATTACACGCTCGCCGAGTTGCCACACTATGGGCCACTCTCCGGCACCGCCCACGCGGAAAAGGATTACGCGGTCACGATCGTGCGCAATTTCCTGTTTGCGTCGCTGATGGCGCATCTCTGGACGGCGCTCACCGCGTCGACGGACGAACAGCTCGCTGCGATCGCCGCGAAGTCGATCAAGGAAACGCGATATCACATGCATCACGCACGCGAATGGCTGATCCGCTTCGGCGACGGTACCGACGAATCGCATCGCCGCGCGCAGAACGCGCTCGATTACCTGCTGCCGTACACCCGCGAGTTTTTCAGCGCGGACGACGTCGAAAATGCGATCGCTGCCGCAGGCATCGGCCCGAAGACGGCCGATCTCGAAGTGGCGTGGCTCGAAAACGTCCGCGAAGCGCTCGATGAAGCCACGCTCACCCTGCCCGAACCGGTGAAACACATCACGACCGGCAAGCATGGCGAGCATTCCGAGCACATGGGTTACGTACTGGCCGAAATGCAAAGCATCGCGCGCCAGCATCCGGGCGCGACCTGGTAATCCTCGACAAGCCAAACGGAGCAAGCCGATGACCGCGACACTCGCCGCCCGCCCCGACGCCACGCTGGAACACGCGTGGGCCGTGCTCGAAGCCGTCCCCGATCCGGAAATTCCGGTCGTCTCGATCCGCGAGCTGGGCATTCTGCGCGACGTGCGCCACGCCGCCGACGGCGTGCTCGAAGTCGTCATCACGCCGACCTACTCGGGTTGCCCCGCGATGTCGCAGATTGCCGGGGACGTCGGTCTTGCTCTGGATGCTGCGGGACTCACGCCGCACCGGATTGCGACCGTGCTCGCCCCGGCCTGGACCACCGACTGGATGACCGCCGGCGCCCGCGAAAAGCTGCGCGCCTACGGCATCGCGCCGCCGACCGGCAATTGCGGCGGCGAAGCCGCAGCCGCGCCGCGCGAGAAAGTGCTCCGCTTCGTGCCGAAGCCGCTTGCCGCGCCTGCGTGCCCGCGCTGCGGCTCCGCGCACACGGAACGCCTCGCGCAGTTCGGCTCGACGGCCTGCAAAGCCCTGTACCGCTGCATCGACTGCCGCGAACCCTTCGACTACTTCAAACCGTACTGATATGGCCACTCCGCAATTTCATTCGCTGCGCATTCGGGAAGTGCGGCCGGAAACCGCCGACGCGGTTTCCGTCGCCTTCGAAGTCCCTGTCGACCTGCGCGAGCAGTTCCGCTTCACGCAGGGCCAGTTTGTCACGCTGAAAACGCATATCGACGGTGAGGAAACGCGCCGCTCATATTCGATCTGCGTCGGCGTGACCGATTATGATCGCGACGGCGAACTGCGCATTGGCATCAAGCGCGTGCGCGGCGGCCGGTTCTCGAACTTCGCGTTCGACACGCTGCAACCCGGCCACACGATCGACGTCATGACGCCCGACGGCCGCTTCTTCACCCACCTGAACGCGGATCAGGGCCAGCAATACGTCGCGTTTTCAGGCGGCTCGGGTATCACGCCGGTGCTCGCAATCATCAAGACAACGCTCGAAGTCGAGCCGCGCAGCACGTTCACGCTGGTGTACGGCAACCGCAGCGTCGATCAGATCATGTTCGCCGAGGAACTCGAAGATCTGAAGAACCGCTTCATGAACCGGTTCATCCTGTATCACGTGCTGTCGGACGATCTGCAGGACGTCGAGCTGTTCAACGGCGTGCTCGATCAGCAAAAGTGCACGGCGTTTCTCGAGACGCTGGTGCCGGCAGACGCAATCGACGAGGCGTTCATCTGCGGCCCCGGCCCGATGATGGACGCCGCTGAAGCTGCATTGAAGGCTGCGGGCGTGCCGGCGGCGAACGTGCACGTCGAGCGCTTTGGCTCGCCGCTGCCGCAGGCGGGCGTGCCACCGGTCGAAATCACCGAAGACACACCTGCCGCCGACCTCGAGATCGTGCTCGACGGCAAGCGGCGCAAGCTGCGTCTGCCGTATCAGGGCGTGAGCGTGCTCGATGTCGGCCTGCGCGCCGGGCTTGCGCTGCCGTACGCGTGCAAGGGCGGCGTCTGCTGCACGTGCCGGGCGAAGGTGCTCGAAGGCGAAGTGAAGATGGAAAAGAACTACACGCTCGAACAACACGAGATCGACGAAGGTTTCGTGCTCACGTGCCAGTGTCATCCGGTGAGCGATCGGGTGGTCGTCAGTTACGACGAGCGGTAGACGGTCTTTCGCCAGCTACCACCGGCCGACATCGAAGTCGGACGCTTTCGGCGCATTCGCGATCCGCTTACACTAGGGGCCGCTCGCGATCAGGACGCGTTCCCGATCGGCGAGCGGCCCCTTTTTCGCCGATTTTCGTCTTCCCTTACGCCGACACACCGAGCCGCCCACGCCTTGCCGATGAGCACGATCCACTTCACAAACGGCGAGACGCGTCGATGGCGCGACAACACATTCGCGAGCGGCACGTTCGCCGAACTGGACGCCGTCATCCTCGAACACGCCAGCGAAGGCTGGCAACCCGCCTCGCGAGTCGCCGCGGAGCTGATGACGGCCGACATGGGCTTCCTGGTCAGCGACCGGATTGCGCTGTGGCGCTTCCGTGAACTGGCCGCGGCCGGCCGTGTGCAACTGCGCGGCGACGCGACAGCGTGGCGTACGCTCGAACTTTGCCTCATCCGGACATCCCGTCCTGCTACTCTTTCCACTGTCTAAAGCTAATAACAAACACGAGACCATGGCCCGCACCCGAGCCCCAGACCACGACACGCAACGCGACCAGATCCTCGAACTGGCCGCTGGAAAGTTCGCGCAGACAAGTTACCCGAGCACTTCGATGGCCGACCTTGCCGCCGCGAGCGGCACGTCGAAAGCGCGCCTGTACCATTACTACGAGAGCAAGGAAGCGATCCTGTTCGATCTGCTCGACCGGTACACGAAGCGGCTGATGCTGATCATCGCGGAAGTCGAAGGCGCGAGCCAGCGACGCGGCCTGAGCGAGCGCGAGACGTTCGCCGAACTGATCCGCGCGTTTCTCGCTGAATACGAGACGTCGCATAGCCGGCACGTCGCGCTGCTGAATGACGTCAAATATCTGGTCGATGCGCAACGCGAGATCATCCTGAACCGTCAGCGCGATGTGGTCGCAGCGTTCGCGCGACAGTTGTCGCGCGCCTATCCGGAGCGAGCGACCCGCGAAAACCAGACGGCGCTCACGATGATGGTGTTTGGCATGATCAACTGGACCTTCACGTGGCTCAAGCCGGACGGCCGGATGGGGTATCCAGAATTTGCGGAACAGGTGGTCAGCGTGATCGACCACGGATTGCGCGCGAGCGAGTAATTTTTCGCGCCGCACCATGAAGACCTAGGCGCCTCATAAAAAGGGGCACTTCATTGTCCGTTTGTCGCCACACAAAAAATACACATACAAATCAAATACATAAACCGAGACAGGCGTTCATATAGAACGACTCCTCGAATCCAGATACGGGTTTTCCCTAGTGACGGACGGGCGTTTCCGCTAGAATTCGTTTTGCGGCGCATCAATGCCGCCACACGAAAAGGAGAACCACCATGACCCAGACCACTACGCGCGCCAACGAGCCGATCGTGACATCCGATCGTCCGCTGCAGATGACCGGCCGCGCGCCCGCTCTGGTTCGGGAACTCACCGTGATCGATCGCGAAAAGCTGCTCGCGCACTTTCTCGCGCTTGACGCGGACGATCGCCTGCTGCGCTTCGGTCAGATCGTGCCGGATCACGTCATCGAAAACTACGTCCGCACGATCGACTTCAAGCGCGATACCGTTTTCGGTGTGTTCGACGCACAGCTCCAGCTGACCGGCGTCGGCCACCTGGCCTATCTGCCTGCTGAAGGCGACAGGCGCACGGCCGAATTCGGCGTGTCGGTGCTGGAAAGCGCGCGCGGCGAAGGCATCGGCACGAAGCTGTTCGAACGCGCCGCGATCCGCAGCCGCAACACGCACGTCACGATGCTCTACATGCACTGCCTGTCGCGCAATTCAACGATGATGCACATCGCGAAGAAGTCCGGCATGAAGATCGAATACGCATACGGCGAAGCCGACGCGTATCTGACGCTCAAGCCCGCCGACCAGTCGAGCATCATTACTGAGATGCTGCAGGAACAGGCTGCGGTCTTCGATTACGCGATCAAGCGTCAGGCTCGTAACGCTTCGAAGATTTTTGAATCGTTTATGCCGGATGCCGCGGCTGCGTAATCCCGCCTCGTAAAGGCAAGCATCGAGAGGGCGTCCCTTGGCGGACGCCCTTTTTGCATGCGCGCCGGATGCGTGCCGGGTTGGTGCCCGCACGTTCAACGAATCGGCAGCGCCGTCGTCTCCTTGAACTTCTCGAGCGAAAAACTCGACTTCACGTCGATCACCGACGGATGGCGCAGCAGCTGGTCCTGCACAAAACGCGAGAAATGGGCCATGTCTTCGACCTGCACGCGCAGCAGGTAATCCATTTCGCCCGTCATCGCGTGACACGCCACGACTTCCGGCCAGGTCTGCACCGCCGCGCGGAACAGGTCGGCGTGCGTCGCGCCGGGGCGCGCCGTCGTTGTGCTTTCACCGCGCGCGCCCGGCAGCGGACTGCCGCGCTTTTCCAGCCGTACGTTGACGTACGCCAGCAGATCGAGCCCAAGTTGCTGCGCGTCGAGCAGCGCGACGTAGCCGCGGATCACGCCGCTTTCCTCCAGGCGCCGGATCCGTCTCAGGCATGGGCTCGGCGACAGGTTCACCCGCTCCGCGATTTCCTGGTTCGACAGCCGGCCATTCTCCTGCAGGATCGCGAGTATTCGCCGGTCGATCGCGTCCATCTCGAATTTAGCCATTTTCTGCCGCCCGCTCGGTCTGATGAGGCAATAAATGGCGTCAGCGTATCGACCAGCGATTAAGTTCGCAAGTTTTCGTCGCCCTCACGCCGATACACTGACTCTCATTCGTTCATGGAAAACGCGCTTCCCCGCGATTCAGGAGACAGACATGCAGGTTCCAACCTGGGAGAACCCCGTCGGCACCGACGGCTTCGAATTCATCGAATACACCGCGCCGGACCCGAAGGCACTCGGCAAGCTGTTCGAGCAGATGGGCTTCACCGCCGTCGCGCGGCATCGTCACAAGGATGTGACGCTGTATCGTCAAGGTGACATCAACTTCATCGTCAATGCCGAGCCGGATTCGTTCGCTCAGCGCTTCGCGCGTCTGCATGGCCCGTCGATCTGCGCAATCGCGTTTCGCGTGCAGGACGCAGCGAAGGCGTACCAGCACGCGCTCGACCGCGGCGCCTGGGGTTTCGACAACAAAACCGGCCCGATGGAACTCAACATTCCGGCCATCAAGGGTATCGGCGACTCGCTGATCTATTTTGTCGACCGCTGGCGCGGCAAGAATGGCGCCGAACCGCACAGCATCGGCGACATCAGTATCTACGACGTCGACTTCGTGCCGATTGAAGGCGCGAACCCGAACCCGGTGGGCCACGGTCTCACGTACATCGATCACCTGACGCACAACGTGCATCGCGGTCGCATGCAGGAATGGGCGGAGTTCTACGAGCGGCTCTTCAACTTCCGCGAAGTGCGTTACTTCGATATCGAAGGCAAGGTGACCGGCGTGAAGTCGAAGGCGATGACCTCGCCATGCGGGAAGATCCGTATTCCGATCAACGAGGAAGGCTCGGAAACGGCCGGCCAGATTCAGGAATACCTCGACGCATATCATGGCGAAGGCATCCAGCACATCGCGCTCGGCAGCGCTGACATCTACACGACGGTCGACGGCCTGCGCGACGCGAAGATCGCGCTGCTCGATACGATCGACACGTATTACGAACTCGTCGATCGCCGCGTTCCGAATCACGGCGAGCCGCTCGACGAACTGCGCAAGCGCAAGATTCTGATCGACGGTGCACCAGAAGATCTGCTGCTGCAGATCTTCACGGAGAACCAGATCGGGCCGATCTTCTTCGAGATCATCCAGCGCAAGGGCAATCAGGGCTTCGGTGAAGGCAACTTCAAGGCGCTGTTCGAATCAATCGAACTCGATCAGATTCGCCGTGGCGTGGTGCAGGACAAGGCTTGATCGCCAGCACCCGAAGAAGGCTGCGAAACAAAAAGGCGAGGATCCTGAGGTGGATCCTCGCCCTTCTTTCGTTTGCGCTACCGCCGTATGGAGGCGACAGCAGGAACTGGATAGACGTCGCGCGCCGCGTCAGCGGCCTGAGCGGTCAGGACCGCCGGTCGAACTGTCCGGCCTGGCCGGACGTTTGAGGCTGATCTGCTTCGCGGGACGCGGATGCAACCAGGGCGGTGCGACCGACCGCGGTTGCCAGTGTGCTGGCGCTGTTCGGGCGAGCCGGCGCGCTCATGGCAAAGAATGCTGCGGAGAGCATCATAAAGGTCTGAATGTTGCGTGAAATCATGCGTACTCCTTTTTCTGACTGCCTGTCCGTCCTCAAGCTCAAGCGTATGCAGAGCGTTTCAAACATTGAACAAGTGGGCTATTAGACACGCATCGGCTGCCCGGTTCCAGCGAATCGGGCAGCTTTTACAGCCTGTTACAGCACGAGATCAAACGTTACGAACGTGCTCACACAGGTGTCACATTCACTGCGCAACCGACCGCCAGCATGGCCATCTGGCCTATCTGCGGCGGGTTTGTACCAGTGCTACCATCGCAAAAAAGCCGTCAATATGGCGACCCTGGCTGAAGCATTCACAAGATGCGGAGGCGCAGAAGTTTTGGTGATCCCAAACTGGGTGGAGGAGTACACATAATGAATGCCCCGCTAGACGCCGGACAACGAGCCAGACTCGAAGCCGCGCTATCTTCCGTCACGCTCGACGACAAATACACGCTCGAACGCGGCCGCGCGTACATGAGCGGCATCCAGGCGCTGGTCCGTCTGCCGATGCTGCAGCAGGAACGTGACAAGGCCGCCGGGCTCAATACCGCCGGCTTTATCTCCGGTTATCGCGGCTCTCCGCTGGGCGGACTCGACCTGTCGTTGTGGAAGGCGAAGCAGCATCTCGCCGCGCACCAGATCGTGTTCCAGCCGGGCGTCAATGAAGACCTGGCCGCCACCGCCGTCTGGGGTTCACAGCAGGTCAACCTGTACCCGAGCGCGAAATACGATGGCGTATTTTCGATGTGGTACGGCAAGGGCCCGGGCGTCGACCGCACCAGCGACGTCTTCAAGCACGCGAACTCCGCCGGCTCGTCGCCACATGGCGGCGTACTGGTACTCGCCGGCGACGATCACGCCGCGAAATCCTCGACGCTCGCGCACCAGTCCGAACACATCTTCAAGGCGTGCGGCATTCCGGTGCTGTTTCCGTCGAATGTGCAGGAATATCTCGACTTCGGCCTGCACGGCTGGGCAATGAGCCGCTACTCCGGTCTGTGGGTTGCGCTTAAGTGCGTGACCGATGTGGTCGAGTCGTCTGCTTCAGTCGATATCGATCCGCACCGCACACAGATCGTGCTGCCGACCGACTTCGTGATGCCCGACGGTGGCCTGAACATCCGCTGGCCAGATCCGCCGCTCGTGCAGGAAGCACGTCTGCTCGACTACAAGTGGTACGCCGCCCTCGCCTACGTACGTGCGAATAAACTGGATCGCATCGAGATCGATTCGCCGCAGGCGCGCTTCGGCATCATCACCGGCGGCAAGGCGTATCTCGACGTGCGTCAGGCGCTGACCGATCTCGGTCTCGACGACGAAACCTGTTCGCGCATCGGTATCCGTCTGTACAAGGTCGGCTGCGTGTGGCCGCTCGAAGCGCAAGGCGCACATTCGTTCGCGCGCGGCCTCGAAGAAATTCTGGTGGTCGAGGAAAAGCGGCAGATCCTCGAATACGCGATCAAGGAAGAACTGTACAACTGGCCGGACGCGCAGCGTCCGCGCGTGTACGGCAAGTTCGACGAGAAGGACGGCGCCGGCGGCGAATGGTCGGTGCCGATGGGCAACTGGCTGCTGCCCGCGCACTATGAGCTCTCGCCAGCAATCATCGCGAAGGCGATCGCGACGCGGCTCGACAAGTTCGACCTGCCGTCCGACGTCCGCGCCCGTATTGCGATGCGCATCGCCGTGATCGAAGCGAAGGAACGCGCTTTGGCGAAGCCGCGCGTCGAAGTGGAGCGCAAGCCGTGGTTCTGCTCGGGCTGCCCGCACAACACGTCGACGAACGTGCCGGAAGGCTCGCGCGCGATGGCCGGCATCGGCTGCCACTACATGACGGTCTGGATGGACCGCAGCACGAGCACGTTCAGCCAGATGGGCGGCGAAGGCGTCGCGTGGGTCGGCCAGGCGCCGTTCACGAACGACAAGCACGTATTCGCGAATCTCGGCGACGGCACGTACTTCCACTCCGGGCTGCTCGCGATTCGCGCGGCGATCGCGTCGAAGGCGAACATCACCTACAAGATTCTTTACAACGATGCGGTCGCAATGACCGGCGGCCAGCCGGTCGACGGCGTGCTGACCGTGCCGCAGATCACGCATCAACTCGCGGCCGAAGGCGCGACGAAAATCGTCATCGTCACCGACGAGCCGGAAAAGTATGACGGCGCGAAACAGCAGCTCGCGCCTGGCGTCACGATTCACCACCGCGACCAGCTCGACGAAGTGCAGCGCGAACTGCGCGAAATCTCGGGCACTTCGATCCTGATCTACGACCAGACGTGCGCCACTGAAAAGCGTCGCCGCCGGAAACGCGGCACATATCCCGATCCGGCGAAACGTGTCGTGATCAACGAAGCCGTGTGCGAAGGCTGTGGCGACTGCTCGGTGAAGTCGAACTGTCTGTCGGTCGAACCGCTGGAAACCGAATACGGCACGAAGCGCCAGATCAACCAGTCGACCTGCAACAAGGACTTCTCGTGTCTGAACGGCTTCTGCCCGAGCTTTGTCTCGGTGGAAGGTGGGCAGTTGCGCAAGCCGAAGGCAGCCTCCGGCGTGGACAAAGACGCGATGCCGCCGGTGCCGGAGCCCGATGTCCCCGCGATCGGAAAGCCGTATGGCGTGCTGGTGACGGGCGTCGGCGGCACGGGCGTCGTGACGATCGGCGCGCTGCTCGGCATGGCCGCGCATCTGGAAAACAAGGGCGTGACGGTGCTCGACGTCACCGGCCTCGCGCAGAAGGGCGGCGCCGTGATGAGCCACGTCCAGATCGCGAACAACCCGGCCGACATCCACGCGACGCGCATCGCTATGGGCGAAGCGAGCCTCGTGATCGGTTGCGACGCGATCGTCACGGCGAGCGACGAATGCATGTCGCGGATGCAGGAAGGCCAGACGCGCGTCGTGCTGAACAGCGCCGCGACGCCAACCGCCGAGTTCATCAAGAACCCGAACTGGCGCTTCCCGGGTTCAAGCTCAGAAGCTGACGTACGCGCGGCAGCGGGCGACGACGGTGTCGACGCCGTCGACGCGAATCACTTCGCGGTCGCGTTGCTGGGCGATGCGATCTATACGAATCCGTTCGTGCTGGGTTACGCGTGGCAGCGCGGCTGGGTGCCGCTGACGCATCAGTCGCTGAAACGCGCGATCGAGCTGAACGCGGTGCAGGTCGAGAAGAATCTGTCGGCATTCGAATGGGGTCGTCGCGCGGCGCATGATCTGGCTGGCGTGCGCAAGCTGGTGAAGTCGCAGGCTCGAGGCGAGGCAGGCACGAGTGCAGGCGCGACAGACGAACCGGCGACGGGCGGCAAGATCATCACGCTCTACACACCGAAGGCGCTCGATACGCTGATCGACAGGCGCGCGACTTACCTCGCCGCGTATCAAAACGATGCGTACGCGACGCGTTACCGGAAGCTGGTGGCGGACGTGCGCGCAGTGGAAGCATCGCTCGATACCGGCGACGGTCAGTTCCCGCTGACCGAAACGGTCGCGAAGAACCTGCACAAGCTGATGGCGTACAAGGACGAATACGAAGTCGCGCGGTTGTATGCCGACCCGGCGTTCGTCGAAAAGCTGAAGGCGAGTTTCGAAGGCGAGTGGAAGCTGAATCTGTACCTCGCGCCGCCGGCGTTCTCGAAGAAGGACGCACACGGCCATCTCATCAAGAAGAAGTACGGCCCGTGGGTGTTCAAGGCGATGCACGTACTCGCGAAGATGAAGTTCCTGCGCGGCACGGCGCTCGATCCGTTTGGCAAGACGGAAGAACGTCGCACGGAACGTGAACTGATCGGTGAGTACGAGGCGCTGGTGCGTGAGCTTTGCAACGGCCTGACCGCTGAGAAGCGCGCGCTGGCTGTCGAACTGGCAAATCTGCCGGACGGCATCCGCGGTTACGGACACGTGAAGGAGAACAACCTGAAGGGCGTGCGCGTGAAGTGGAACGATCTGCTGGCTCGCTGGCGCTCATCAGAAGCTGGGGGTGCACAGCACGCAGCATGAACGCACCTCGCCGCGCACGAATCTTCTGTGTTCGCGCGGTGAGACAAGCGGAAAACGGCTGTCCTTGAAGGGTCAGCCGTTTTTTTTGACCGGGCGACGAGCGCCTCGCATCCCGGTCACCCACTCACATCAACCACCCGAGCGCACCCGTGCGTTCGCCGAAGCCACCGCCGTCATATTGATGATCCGGCGCACGGTCGCCGCCGGCGTCAGGATATGCACCGGTTTTTCCGCGCCGAGCAGGAACGGCCCGACCGTCACGCCCTCGCCGCCGACCATCTTCAACAGGTTGTACGCAATATTCGCCGCTTCGACGTTCGGCATGATCAGCAGATTTGCCTCGCCGCTCAGCGTGGTGCCCGGGAACGCGGCCTTGCGCACCGCCTCCGACAGCGCCGCGTCACCGTGCATTTCGCCGTCGATTTCGAGCGTGGGCGCACGTTCACTGATCAGCTTGCGTGCCGCCGCCATCCGCACGGACGACGAAGACGGCGCGCTGCCGAAATTCGAATTCGACAGCAGCGCGACCTTCGGCGTGATGCCGAATTTCTCGATCTCGCGCGCCGCCAGCATCGTCATGTCGGCGAGCTGTTCCGCGGTGGGTGTTTCGTTCACGTACGTGTCGCAGATAAACAGATTGCGGCCTGGCAGCATCAGCAGGTTCATCGCCGCGAAGTTCTGCACGTTCTCCGCCTTGCCCAGCACCTGCTCGACGAAGTTCAGATGCGTGTGGTACTGGCCGATCATCCCGCAGATCATGCCGTCCGCTTCGCCGAGGCGCACGAGGATCGAGCCGATCAGCGTATTGAACTTGCGCATCGCGGCCTTCGCGACGTCCGGCGTGATGCCTTCTCGCGCGCCGATCTCGTGATACGCCTGCCAGCACTGCTGGTAACGCGGGTCGTCTTCCGGATTGACGATCTCGAAGTCTTCGCCGCACTTGAGCTTCGAGCCCATCTTCTTCAGACGCATGTCGATCACCGCCGGGCGTCCCACCAGGATCGGCCTCGCGATTTTCTCCAGCAGCACGAACTGCGCGGCGCGCAGCACGCGCTCGTCTTCACCTTCCGCGAACACAACGCGCGCCGGCTGCGATTTCGCCGCAGCGAACACCGGACGCATCACCATGCCCGTGCGATACACCGTCGTGCCGAGTTCTTCGCGGTACGCGTCCATGTCCTTGATCGGACGGGTCGCGACGCCCGAATCCATCGCCGCCTGCGCCACGGCCGGCGCGATCTTGATGATGAGACGCGGGTCGAACGGCTTCGGAATCAGATACTCCGGACCGAATTCGAGCGAGTGGCCTTCGTATGCCTTCGCGACTTCATCGCCCTGGTCGGTTTCTTCGGCCAGTTCAGCAATCGCGCGCACGCATGCGAGCTTCATTTCCTCGGTGATGGTCGTTGCGCCGACATCCAGCGCGCCACGGAAGATGAACGGGAAGCACAGCACGTTGTTGACCTGGTTCGGATAGTCCGAACGGCCCGTCGCGATGATGCAGTCCGGGCGCACCTTCTTCGCGTCTTCCGGACGGATTTCCGGGTCGGGGTTCGCGAGCGCGAGAATCAGCGGCTGCGTGCCCATCTCCTTGACCATTTCCGGCTTCAGCACGCCCGCGCTCGAGCAGCCGAGGAACACGTCGGCGCCGCGGATCGCGTCGGCCAGCGTGCGGTCTTCGGTATGCGCTGCGTAACGTTCCTTCGACGGATCCAGATTGCCGCGACCTTCGTAGATCACGCCCTTCGAATCGACCACCAGAACGTGCTGCTTCGACAGCCCGAGGTTCACGAGCAGATCCAGGCACGCAATGGCCGCGGCGCCCGCGCCCGAACATACGAACTTCACTTCGTCGAGCTTCTTGCCGACCACTTTCAGGCCGTTCAGGATCGCCGCCGAAGCGATGATCGCGGTGCCGTGCTGGTCGTCGTGGAAGACCGGAATCTTCATGCGCTCGCGCAGCTTCTTCTCGATGTAGAAGCACTCCGGCGCCTTGATGTCTTCGAGGTTGATGCCGCCCAGCGTGGGTTCGAGCATCGCGATCGCTTCGACGAGCTTGTCCGGATCGGACTCGCTGAGTTCGATGTCGAAAACATCGATGCCGGCGAATTTCTTGAAGAGACAGCCTTTGCCTTCCATGACCGGCTTTGCGGCGAGCGGTCCGATATTGCCGAGACCGAGCACAGCCGTGCCGTTCGTGATCACGCCGACGAGGTTGCCGCGTGACGTGTACTTCTGCGCGTCGAGCGGCTCTTCGAAGATCGCCATGCAGGCTGCGGCGACGCCCGGTGAATACGCGAGCGATAGATCGAGCTGGTTCGACAGCGGTTTGGTCGGCGTGACCGAAATCTTGCCGGGTTTCGGATTCTGGTGATACGCGAGAGCGCTTTGCTTAAGTTGTTCGTCCATTTTCTGGCCTGCGAGACGTTAGTAATGGGCCCGACACGCTGCATCGTGGACGTCGCCTGCGCATATCGAATGGGTAATCGACTGCGGCGGTTTTCGCCTGTGCCGGTTAGGCGCGGCGTCGAACCTGGGCGTTGGGCAAGACGATGCGGAACGTTTGGCGGGTCGACCAGTGTACACCCCGCATCCACCATTACACGTCGGGTTTACAGCGGCAGACAGGGCACGAAACAAGGCTGACGCATGCTGCGACGCAGCATGCCGCGTGGCGTCTTCGAGCGCGAAAACGTGCTTATTCGAGCAACGTCCCGCGTCGCTCCGGAATGAGGAACAACGTCGCGACAATGTCGAGCAGATAGATCGACGCGAGCAGGCCAAGCGCCGCGCCGAACGAAAACCGTGCCGCCAGCGCGCCCACCACGACGGGCCCGAAACCGCCCACCGCACGCCCGATATTGAACAGAACGTTTTGCGCCGTGGCGCGCGCTTCGGTCGGATACAGTTCCGAGATCAGCGCACCATAGCCGCCGATCATTCCGTTGACGAACACGCCCATCACCGCGCCGCCGATCAGCAACGCGAATGGCGTCGACAGATGCGCATAGACGAACACCATCACCACGGCGCCCGCCTGATAGAACAGGAACGCCGGCTTGCGGCCGAAGCGGTCGGCGGCCATGCCGAACAGCCAGATGCCGCAACCCATGCCGATCACGGTTGCCGCAGTCCACAAACCCGATTTCGTCAGCGAGTAGCCGAACGTCTTCGAGAGATAACTGGGCAGCCAGATCATCAGGCCGTAGTAACCGAAGTTCTGCACCGAACACAGGATGGTGACGCCGAGACTCACGCGCATCGAGCGCGCGTCCGCCACCAGCAGTTTCAGCGGCAACCGGCGCCGTTCATGGCGGCTGGCGCGTTCAGCATGCTGGCTGAACAACGCCGGCTCTTCGACGCGCCTGCGCACGACGAACGACACGACCGCCGGCAGCAGACCGATCGCGAACATGCCGCGCCAGCCGATGATGGGCAGCAGAAGCGGGGTCAGCAGCGCCGCGGCCAGCACACCGAGTTGCCATCCGAGCCCGACATACGACGACACGCGCGCCCGCTGCGACGCCGGCCACGCTTCTGCGACGAGCGTCATGCCGATGCCGAACTCGCCGCCAAGGCCGATGCCGGCGATCGTCCGGTACGCGAGCAGGTCGGCATAGCCCTGCGCAAGCGCGCACATACCCGTGAAGACGGCAAAGATCAGGATCGTCCACGTCAGCATCCGCACGCGGCCGAAGTAGTCACTGAGCACACCGAAAATGACACCGCCCGCGACCGCGCCGATCAGCGTCCACGTGACCAGCGATCCGGCCTGCGCCGACGACAGATGAAGGTCGAGTGCGATCACCGGCAGCATGAAACCGAGAATCAGCAGGTCGAAACCATCCATTGCGTAGCCGAGCACCGATGCGATCAGCGCGCGGGCCGCGTAGCCACGGCGGTCGGACGTAGCGGAAGCGGAGGAGGAAGGAACGGTGTTCATGGGGCCGGCGGAAACGCACTGGAAAATCGCGTGAGTGTAAAGGGGCGCCTCTGCCGTCACAACCTGGCCAAAAAGCCGGCAATCAGGTGCAGTCGCGCGCCGCGCAGGCCGGTTGCGCGGCAATTCCCGCGTCACAGGGCTCCTCGGAACGGTCCCGATCGGGTAAAATCGCGGGCTACGCGTGTAGCAAACCGGCCGATCAACTGCCCGGCCGCGTATTTCGCCTGCGATCAGCCACGAGCCGTCCATGACGCTCCGCCCGTCGCGTTGCGAAATGCCGCGCTTGCTACGCCACCGGGCCCCGCGCCCGCCCTCCCCGTTGACACCCAAGGATCCGCCCATGACAGGCTTCGATCGCCAGACGATCTCCGACACGACCGCCAAGATGCTGCTCGAAGTGCAGGCCGTGCACTTCAACGCGGAAAAACCGTACATTTTCACGTCCGGCTGGGCGAGCCCGGTCTATATCGACTGCCGCAAGCTGATCTCGTATCCGCGCGTGCGTCGCGGCCTGATGGAAATGGCTGAAGCCACGATCCTGCGCGACGTCGGCTACGAGCAGATCGACGCCGTCGCCGGTGGCGAAACCGCTGGCATCCCGTTTGCGGCGTGGCTATCCGACCGCCTGATGGTGCCGATGCAATACGTGCGCAAGAAGCCGAAGGGTTTCGGCCGTAACGCGCAGATCGAAGGTCTGCTGACCGAAGGCCAGCGCGTCCTGCTGGTCGAAGACCTGACCACCGACAGCCGCAGCAAAATCAACTTCATCAACGCGCTGCGCACGGCCGGCGCGCAGGTGAACCACTGCTTCGTGCTGTTCCACTACAACATCTTCAAGGAAAGCGTGTCGGTGCTGAAAGACATCGACGTCGATCTGCACGCACTCGCCACGTGGTGGGACGTGCTGCGCGTCGCGAAGCAAGCGGGCTACTTCGAAACGAAGACACTCGACGAAGTCGAGAAATTTCTGCACGCGCCGGCCGAATGGTCGGCAGCACATGGTGGCGCGACGGCTTCACCGCAGTAAGCATTAAGCCTCTGGCAGGCTGAGGCCGGAGGCTGCAGCATCCGCCGCGCCGATCCCGGCTAGTAAAAAAACCGCCTGTCCGAAAGACAGGCGGTTTTTTTATGCGCTACAGATCAATAGCACGGACGCAAACTCAGCCCGCATCCCCCGGTGTGTACGAAGACAGGTTCAGCAAGCCATTGCTCTGCGCGTACTGGAACAGTTCCGAATCGCGCTCGAGGCCAAGCTTGCGCATCGCCGTGTTCTTCTGGGTGCTGATGGTCTTGATGCTCCGGCTCAGCTGTTCGGAAATTTCCTTGATCGTCATGCCGGACACAAACAGCCGCACCACCTCGAGTTCCCGTCGCGAGAGGATCACTTCGCTGGTCTTGCCGCCGGAATTCATGCGCAATGTATCGAGCGCCGCGCGCACCGACGGGCTCATATATTCCATCTTGCGGTGGACGTGTTGCACGGCGAGCCCGATGTGGCTCAGATCGTCCGACTTGTTGACGACCGATTCGACGCCCAGATCGCTCAGACGTTTGAGCAACGCGGCATTTTCGAGCATCGTCAGCACCACGATGGCGAGCGTCGGGAAATTGCGGCGCAGATAGCTGATGAGCGGCAGGCCGTCGCCGTACTGGCCGCCCGGCATGGCGAGATCGGTCACCAGCACGTCGCAGGGGATGGTCTGGAGAATGTGGATCAGTTCAGTGGATTGCTTTGCTCGCGCAACGACCTCGATCCCCGGGAATTTGAGCAATGCGTTCTCGGCACCGAACAGAATGACTGGGTGGTCGTCGGCCACCACGACTCTGATGTTCTCCTGCATGCGCTCCCTCGACGAAAGCCAAATGACGATGCTTCGGTCATTTAACGTATTCTAGATTTGTTAATCTTGCCTGCGGTCCCGACCACTTCGCAATTGATCCGAATATAGCCGATTTCCTTGCGCGACGGCCCTTTCAGGGAAGGGAATCGTCTCAAACAAACACCTCACCGGGTCACAATCGACGCCGGAGCGCAAAATAGGGACAATAATCCTCGTGACGATGGCCGCGTCACGACCCTGACAGGAGAACCGGTAAATGCGTTCGCGTTGCCTCGTGGTATCGCCTGCTTCGCTCCGTTTTCATCTGCCCACTTTCGCGCTGGCAATATCCAGTCTGGCGCTGGTCGCCGCCCAGGGTCCGCGCGCGCTGGCGCAGGGCACGTTCGGGCTCTCGAGTACGAGTCTTCATGCAGGCAGCCCCGTCGACGTCGCTCAGGTCTTCGATCAGGACGACTGCAAGGGCGGCAACCGCTCGCCGCAACTGTCATGGCACGACGCACCAGCCGGCACGCGCAGCTTCGCCGTCACCATCATCGATCCTGACGTGCCTGGCCGCGGCTGGTGGCACTGGGCAGTCGCCGGCATTCCGTCGAGTGTCAACCAGCTGCCTGAGAACGCGAGCGCTTCCGGTTATCTGCAAAAACTGGGCGCCGTCGAGGCGCGCAATGATTTCGATACCGAGGGCTACGGCGGTCCGTGTCCACCGGCCGGCAAACCGCATCATTATGTCGTGACGATCTACGCGCTCAACACATCGAGTCTGCGGATCGCACAGGGTCGTCCGGCACTGATGTTCGAGCATGAGATCGGTACCGCGACACTGGGGTCGGCGCGGATGGTGGTGACGTACGGACGATAGCGCGGCAGCCTGGCCGCCTCCCTCAGCAGCACGCCGCGACTAAACTTGATCCAATGCGACAACCGGCGCGCCCGCACCGCCGATTGTCCACGCTTCGCCCAACCTGCATCGGAGATTGCTCATGTCGAAAATCGTCATCGTGTATCACAGCGGTTATGGTCATACAAAGAAGGTTGCCGAAGCCGTGCTCGCCGGCACGCTCGACGCCGGTGCGGACGCAAAGCTGATCGCCGTCGGCGACCTCGACGAAGCGGGCTGGGCCGAGCTCGACGCGGCCGATGGCATCATCTTCGGCGCGCCGACCTACATGGGCGGGGCGTCCGCCGACTTCAAGAAATTCGCCGATGCCAGTTCGAAGCCGTGGCTCATACAAAGCTGGAAGGACAAGATCGCCGCGGGTTTCACGAACTCGGCGACGATGAACGGCGACAAGTTTTCGACGATCCAGTACTTCATCTCGCTCGCGATGCAGCACAGCATGATCTGGGCAGGCGTGGGGATCATGCCGTCGAACACGAAAGCCGCGACACGCAACGACCTGAACTACGTCGGCGGATTCTCCGGGCTGCTGACGCAATCGCCGGCTGACGCCTCCCCCGAAGAAGCGCCGCCGCAAGGCGATCTCGACACCGCGAAAGTGTTCGGCGCACGGGTAGCGGCCGTCACGGCGCGCTGGAGCGGCAACCGGCAGGGTTGAGACGGTTGCCGCGACGTGCGGCGAGAAGGCCACGGGCGCGAATCCGGGGCGACGTTGTTCGGGGCAGTTGCTCTGGTTACGCGGGCGGTGTGAAACACCGCCGTCCAGCGCAATCCGCCTTCAACGCCTTGCATCTGCGCTTCAACGCCGTCATTCCAGCGTCATTTACGTGGCGCACCGTCTTTTTTCGCCGACGCTTTCCGCACGCGCGCCGCCATACGGTCTTAAAATGGCGTTCCGGCGCCGCGTGGCGTCCGCGTTTCCCCGCACCCGCAAGCCAGTGAGATCAAGATGAGCACGAAAGTTTTTGTCGACGGACAGGAAGGCACGACCGGCCTGAAGATTTTTGAATACCTGTCGCAGCGCGCCGATGTGGAAATCCTGCGCATCGAAGAAGCGAAGCGCAAGGATCTCGACGAGCGCCGTCGTCTCATCAATGCTTCGGATGTGACGTTCCTGTGCCTGCCGGACGTGGCGTCGCGCGAATCGGCTTCGCTCGTCGACAACGATCGCACTGTGCTGATCGACGCGAGCACTGCCTTCCGCACCAGCGCCGACTGGGCGTACGGCCTGCCGGAGCTGGCCCGCTCGCAGCGCGAGCGCCTGCGCTCGGCGAAGCGGATTGCCGTGCCGGGCTGCCACGCATCGGCGTTCGTGCTGGCCATGCGCCCGCTCGTACAGGCGGGCCTTGTGACGCCGGATTTCGCGGCGCACAGCTATTCGATCACCGGCTACAGCGGCGGCGGCAAGAAAATGATCGCGGACTACGAAGCCGGCGGCGACGCGAAGCTCGCGAGCCCGCGTCCGTATGCGCTGGGGCTCACGCACAAGCATCTGCCGGAAATGGCCGCGCATACGGGCCTGAAGTCCGCGCCGGTGTTCACGCCGATCGTCGGCAATTTCTATAAGGGTCTCGCCGTCACGACGTACTTCTCGCCGTCGCAACTGGCGCGCAAGGCCACGCCGCAGGATGTGCAGGCGCTGTTCTCCGAGTACTACGCAGGCGAAACGTTCGTGCGCGTCGCGCCGTTCAACGCCGATGACAACCTCGACAGCGGTTTCTTCGACGTGCAGGCGAACAACGACACCAATCGCGTCGACCTGTTCGTGTTCGGCAGCGAAGAACGTTTCGTGACGGTGGCCCGCCTCGACAATCTCGGTAAGGGTGCGTCAGGTGCAGCGATCCAGTGTATGAACCTCGCCATCGGCGCCGACGAAGAGCGCGGCCTGAAACGCTGATTTCGCAAATCGTGGGCGGTATCACCGCCCAGCCCATACAAACAGTTTAAAGCCGGCTTTCATTAAAGCCGGCTTTTTTATTTGCCTGGCAGATTCGCTGTTAAACAAACTTACATTAATCAGTAATTGCCCGAATTACTCCGAAACCGATAATCCAGTTCACGGGAAATGATCGGAAATTAATGCCGGCCGCGCGCAGGAAGGCACACTTTACCGCATAGGGAATTTCCCGATTTTTTCACGAACGGTCGTTCGATGAAGATAGGCGCATTTTGCCCAAAACGCCTGCCCAACGAGGGCTTGCGGGGAAACAACAACGCCGCATCCGCAGCAAAAAAATCTGTTTTGTTTAAAAGCCTCGTGAATCGTGCTGTGGTGCACGACGGGCCATTTGCGCGCTGTTTGAATCGCCTTTTTTAGACGGTTCTATCAATTGACAGCGTATAAACGCGCAGCGAAATTACAACGCAAATTAAACGAAGGGAGACAGCAGCATGTCACATGCCATTTATAAAGGCGTGGCTCTGGCCATGATTACTGCGCCATTGCTTGCCGCATGCGGCGGCGGAAAAGCCGACGATCCCGGTGCGATCAATTCAGCGCAATGTGCTGGCGCAAGCTGTGGCGTGCAAGGTCCGCCGACCCAGGGCGCCGGTCCGGCGCCGCTGTGTCCCGCGGATGCGGATATCGTCAAAAGCACCTATCTGGGCGGTGCCGGGAGTGGTGAGGTCGTCCAGCTGAACATCGATGCGACGGCGATGACGTACTCGCTGAAATTCCTGGAATCGCCAGTGCCGACCTCCGCCGGTCAGGTCACGACGACGCGCAAAGGCGTACAGCTCAACGGTTCCGTGATGCATCCTCCCGCAGGCGCGTTGCCCACGGCCGAACAGACGCGCTGCGCGTTCATCCTGGTCCCGACAGGCGGGACGGCCTCGGACGGCTCGACGTACTCGACCGCCTCAACCTTCAACAAGGCCAATCCGCCGATGATCCTCGTCGGCCAGGGCGTTGCCGGCGGCGGTATCCCCGGCGCATCCATCCAGTACGGCGGTATCGATCCGTTGAACCTGAATCCGCTGTTCGCCGCGCTTGGCTTGCCGATCACCCTGCCGTCCGGTCCCAGCCTGTTTCCGGTGCCGGGGCGCAATTTCGACTTCTATCCGTTCCTGGCTTTCGCGAACGTCGATACAAATCTCGCCGATCTGAAGGGCGACTACAACGCGCTGCTCTACCATCTGCGCCCGTCGAACAACTACACGACGATCGCGACGACGGGCCAGGAATCGTTCGACGGCGCCGGTCACTGCTCCGTGCCATCGGGTTCGAGCAACCCTGCCTGCGTCTCGACCGGCGGCCAGTGGGCGGCCAACCCGAACGGCTCGTACTTTACGAGTGCCGACGCGCCACAGTTGCTGCCCGCTCCGACGATCGCAGGCGTCTTCACGTTCCCGCGCAGCGCAAGCGCCAACATGATCCTCGGCAAGGTCAACGGCCAGGTGATTCCGCTCGTGGTGCGTACCGGCGTCGTGAGCCTGAACCTGCCGCCCGCACTCGACGACGAATCCGGCATCGGCATGCTCGCGCCCGCCACACAGATCCAGTCGGGCGGGATCGACGGTGGCTACGTCGGCGCGGACTCCAACTTCAAGTACACCGCGACCTTGCTGCAAGGCCAGGTGGGCGCCTTCATCAATCCGTCGACGCAGGCATCTGAAGGCGGCGTCGGCATCAGCTATACGCAGCATCATCCGGGTCTCTTGACCGTGCAGGACGCGAGCGGCAACGGCGGCAACATGATCGGCGCCGGCGGGCTGTACGCGGTGTTCGTCAACGGTGCGGAGAACGGCGGCGTGACGAAAAGTTCGGCGAACGTCAACTCGACAACCGGCACCGACAACTCCAGCGTCCCCTACTTCGGCATCGGCGCACAGATCAGCAAATAACGCGGCGAACGGGACCACGCACCACCGTGACGCACTAAAGCAGGAGATGGCTGGACTGGGAGCCGGCCATCCACAACTAGAACCTCAAGGAGGCGCTGTATGAACTGGAAAATTCTCGCGACGCTGGCTCTCGCCGCGCCGATGCTCGGCGCGTGCGGCAGCGGCGGCGGCGATCCGCCGGCACCCGCGCCGGTCCGGCTCTGCCCGGCATCGCTCGACTACAGCACCGTCTTCACTGGCGGCGGCGGCGATGGCGAACTGGTCAAGCTCCAACTCGACACCACGAAAATGACGTGGCAGATCAACTATCTCGAATCGCCGATTCCGCAAGCCAGGGGCACGGTCTCGCCGACCCGTAAGGGCCAGTCTGCGAACGGCACACTGACGATGGAAACGCTACTGCCGACCCAGAAGCTCAATCAGTGCGCGTTCCGCCTGAACGGCGCGAGCCTCGATCCGAACCGGCCGGCGCGCATTTTCGTGGGCGAAGGCGTTGCGGGCGGCACGATTCCCGGTGCGGAAATCCAGTTCGACGGCATTCTCGGTCAGGGCGCCGTGCCCGATACGACGTTCCCTTACTACCCGTTCATCGGCTTTTCGTCGATTGAAACGAACATCGCGAACGTCGCGGGCACGTATAACCAGCTCGGCTACCATCAGATTCCGTCGCAAAGTTTCGCGCCGGTCACCGTCGACTCGAAGATCACGATCAACGCCGACGGCACCTGGACCGAGTGCGACAACACGGGCATCAACGCCGGCAAATGCCAGCAGCCGGGCACGAACCTCGTGCAGTCGGCGGACGGCAGCGGCGCGTTCGAAACAGACAAATTCCTCGGTCAGGCCAAGCCGACGCTCGCGCTCTCGCCGGTCGCCAGGGGCTTCATGATCGTCGGCAAACTGCGCGGCCAGAACGTCCCGATTCTCGTGCGTACCGGCGCGGCCAGCTCGAAGGCCGGTCTCGATCCGCAGACCGGCATCACGGGCCCGGTCGCCGACGACGAATCCGGCATCTCGATCCTCTCGCCGCAATCGGTGATCACACAAGGTTCGCAGGACGGCGAGTACATCGGTGTCGACAGCCAGTTCGACTATCGCACCACCGCGCTGGCCGGCGCACAGGCGACGCTGCTCGATCCGTTCCAGCCCTCGCAGGCGTCTCTCGCGACTGCCCTCGACCTCAATTACACGCAGGCCATTCCCGGTGTCGTGACGTCGCTCCATACGGGCGCAGCGGCAGGGAGTGCGTCTACGGGCAAGTTCATCTTCACGGGTGGCGTGTTCGGTTACCTGGACCTGTCGGCGCCTCAATCGCCGTACTTCACCATCGGCGCCTTCGTCCAGTAACGGCGAAGCACCGGTCAGGCAAAAACGTAACGAGGCGACCGCTTGCCGGCCGCGGCCCACTCCGGTGGCGCCGCAGCCGGCGTCCGACGAGCACGCGGCGGGCCGGCGAGCGCAGCATCTCGCCGCGCGGCGCAGCAGGAGCGCCCGCATCAGGAGGAACAGAATGAGAAAAATCATTATCGCGGCGCTGGCCGCGGGAGCGTCGCTGGGCGCTCACGCGCAGCATGCGGGCGACAACGTCGTGTCACTCGGCTGGTTTCACGTGATGCCACAGGATTCGAGCACGCCGCTCACTACCCACGTCGCGCCGACGCCGATCAATACGCCGCTCCGGCTGCCGAGCTCGTTCACGTCGGCAGGCACCAGCCTGTCGACCAGCAACGCCGACACCGCCGGCCTTGTCATCAGCCATTTCTTCACCGATCACCTGGCGGTGACCTCGGTGGCCGGCATTCCGCCGACGTTCAAGATCTACGGCCACGGCATGATCAAGCCACCGGGGCCAGCCGGCGCGCTCGGCATCCAGGATCTCGGCGACCCGTCGTCGAACCCGATCGTGAAAAGCGTGCGTCAGTGGAGCCCGGCGGTGATCTTCCAGTATTACTTCGCGTCGGCGACGGCGAAGTTCAGGCCATACATCGGGCTCGGCGTGTCGTACAACTGGTTCTCGGACATCCAGCTGGGCAACAACTTCGTCACGTCGACGCAGAACAATCTCGGCGCGGTGCTGGCCGCGGGCGCGGGCAAGCCGGGCAGGACGACGGTCGAAGGGAAGGCATCTTCGTCGTGGCAGCCCGTGTTCAACGTGGGCGCGATGTACAGCATCACCGATCACTGGGGTTTGACAGCGTCCGTCACCTATATCCCGCTGAAAACGACCTCGTCGGTCATCATCAAGGCGGCTGACGGTACGGAACTGGGTGTATCGAAAGCTGAATTGAAGGCCGACCCGATCATCACGTTCGTGGCGCTGTCATACAGGTTCTGACCGGGGTCCTGAACCGCGCGCGTTACGACGCGACGCCAATGCATGCGCGGTGCGGCGGAATTTCAGGCAAAAAAAAGCCCACCAACTGGGGCGGGCTGAATCCATATCAGAGGAGACATGGAGGAGACAGGAGTAAATATAGCAAAGCACTTGGTGCAGCGCAACATGAAAACTAGAGCGATCACTCTTCGTTGCGTGCGCGCGACATTCGGGCGCCGATCAGGCATCGATCATCGAAAGGATAAAGCGTAGTTGATCCAGACCGACGGGCTTGACCAGATGGACGTCGTAGCCTGCCGCGAGGAGCGCATCGCCCTGCTGCGGCTGGCCCCAGCCGGTGAGCGCGATCAGCAGCATCGTGTGTCCGGGATTGCGGGCGCGCAGCACACGCGCCATTCCGTGCCGGTCCACGCCGGGTATTGCGCAGTCCACGATTACGACATTGGGCTGGAAATGCGGAACCGTCTGCAACAGCTCTTCGCGGGAGTGGGCAGCCGCCGTCTCAAAGCCCATGCCTTCGAGCAGATTGACGAGACAGGTCAGCGCGTCGTTATCGCGATCGGCAAGCAGGATACGGCCACACATGGCTGTCTCCGGACAGATTCTGTTTTTCGACGTATTGCGACGTATCGCGAGGCACCGCGGCGCGTTGCGCCCACTATGTGGTACGCGAAGACGAGCGTCCCACAGTAACAGCAACGTCTATGTGCTTTGATCCGCATATCGACGCGTAAATTTCATTTTTTTGCAGATCGGACGACTTATTGCGCACTGCACAAAACCCACGCCGCATGTATCACTCCGGCGGCGCGGCGCAACGCATGCTCCGGGACGCGTACGGACAAAAAAAGCCGGGGCGGACCCCGGCGTTTCGTGCATTCCATGCCGCGCGGCTCAGTGTCGGACCAGCGCCATCATTGCCCCAAAGCCGACGAACACGCCACCGGTCAGCCGGTTAAACGCCCGCGCAACGTTACGGCTCTTCAACTTCGCGCCGATGCGCGTGCCGAACCCCGCGTACACGAGATACCAGCTCACTTCGATCACCGCGAACGTTGCGACCAGCACACCGAATTGGGGCAGCGTCGGACGGCTCGCGTCGATGAACTGCGGCAGCAATGCAGCGGCGAACAGGATCGCCTTCGGATTGCTGCTCGCGACCAGAAAGCCATTGCGGAACATCAACCACGCGGCGCGCGGACGCTCCGGCTTCGCCGCAAGCACATCGGCATTCGCGGCAGCGGCTTCGTCGACGGGCGCGCGCCATGCCTTGATGCCAAGCCATACCAGATACGTCGCGCCGATCAGACGCAGCGCGTTGAACATTGTCGGCCACGCTTCGAGGAATACGCCGAGACCAGCCGCCGAGACTGACAGCATCAGCACCAGCGCCGACAGACAGCCCGCCATCGTCGCGCCCGAACGGCGCAGGCCGTGCTGCGCGCCGTGCGTCATGACGAGGAGCATGTTCGGCCCGGGAATGGCTGAAATGACAAAAACGGTGGCGGCGAACAGCCACCAGGTATGCAAACTCATGACAGATGCCAATGTAGGAAATCGAAATGGACGACCATTATGCCTGTCCGTACGGGCCGCGACGCAGCGTTAGCCATCCGGACAAGCCCAGGCCCGGGCCGCGCACCGCAACACTGCACACCGGCCGTGGCGAACTTCACCGCCCGGCGCGACGCGCCGACACCTTGCCGAGCACCGCGAAGTCCATCTCGCCCTCACCGTGCGCGACGGCGTCGAGCAGGCTGTCGCGCACGACACTCGCGACCGGCAGCGCCGTCGACACCGTATCGGCAGCCGCCAGCGCAAGCCGTACGTCTTTCAGCCCGAGGCGCGCCTTGAAGAGCGCCGGCTCGTACCGCTGTTCCGCGATCATCTTCCCGTAGCCCTGATAAACCGGTCCGGGGAAAATGCTGTTCGTGATCACGTCGAGAAAATCCTGAGTCGCGACACCATGGCCGGTGAGCAGCGCCGACGCCTCACCGAGCGTCTCGACGGCCGATGCCAGCATGAAATTCACGGCCAGCTTCATCACGTTCGCCTGTTGCGGCAGCGAACCGATGCGCCATGTCTTCTGGCCGATCGCATCGAACACGGGCTGCACGAGATCGATCGCTTCGGCGGGGCCGGCCGCGACGATGGTGAGCTTGCCCGCGGCCGCGACGTCTGGCCGGCCCAGTACAGGCGCCGCGACGTAGTTCAACCCGCGCTCCGCGTGCGCATGCGCAAGCGACTCGGCGAGCGCGACGGAAATCGTCGCCATGTTGACGTGGATCAGTCCGCGCGGCGCATGCTCCAGCAGCTGGCTATCGACCACCTCGCGCAGCGCGGCGTCGTCCGCGAGCATCGAGAACACCGCGTCGCCCGCGAAGGCTTCAGCCGGCGTGGCGACGACCTGCGCGCCAGCAGCCGCCAGCGCCTGGGCCCGTTCCGGCGAACGGTTCCACACGCGCACGGTGTGCCCGGCTTTCAGAATGTTTGCGACCATCGCGACGCCCATCTCGCCGAGACCGATAAATCCGATGTTCATGCTGGACCTCCTCCTTCTAACGAACCGGAAGTAGACCACACCCGCGTGACAGATGCATCCGCACACCGCAGGCGACACGGTGCGATACTGGCGACATGGTCACGGCGACATTCCGGTTCTACGAGGAGCTGAACGACTTCATCGCGCGTCCTTTGAGGCGATGCACGTTCAGTTGCGAGTGCGCGCGCAATGCCACTGCCAAGCACATGATCGAAGCGATCGGCGTGCCGCACACCGAAGTCGAACTGATCCTCGTGAATGGTGAATCGGTCGGCTTCGACCATCCGCTCGAGGACGGCGATCGCGTCGCCGTCTATCCGAAGTTCGAGTCGCTCGATATCCAGCCGCTTCTGCGCGTGCGCGAGCGGCCGTTACGCGTGATGCGTTTCGTCGCCGATGCGCATCTCGGCGGCCTCGCGCAACTGCTGCGTCTCGCGGGCTTCGATACGCTGTACGACAACCACTATCCCGACGAAGACATCGAGGCCATCGCAGCGAGCGACCACCGCATCGTGCTCACGCGCGACCGCGAACTGCTGAAGCGTCGCACGATCACGCACGGTTGCTACGTGCGCGCGCTGAAGCCGAAGGTGCAGCTGCGCGAGATCTTCGACCGGCTCGATCTGGCGGGCAGCGCGCAGCCGTTCCGGCTTTGTCTGGCGTGCAATGCGCCGCTGCGGCGCATCGCGAAGGAGGACGTCGTCGGACGTGCGCCGGAAGGCGTACTGGAGCGGCATGTGCGATTCGTTACCTGCGACGTCTGCCGCCGCGTGTTCTGGGAAGGCACGCACTGGCAGCGCATGCGCTCGCTGATGGACAGCCTCGCAGGCCGGCGCGACGACGCGCCAGGCATGCCGCCAGACCGCGTGAAAACCCGGGCATAACCCGCCTTGAAGTGCCTCGATGCGCCCGCATTGAACCGCGCACCAATGGCGCACCTCGCGGGGTGCGTACAATGCGGGATCATTCACATTCACCTATTCCGCAGGGGCATCCCGCATGGCAATGAAAAAATTCGACCTTGAGAAGAACAAGGCGCTCAAGCTGGCCAACGATCTGAAGAAGTCGTCGGCTGAGCGCTTTGGCAAGCCCGCGGCGCAGCCGGCGCTCGATCGCCGCACGCAGCGCAAGCTCGATCAGGAACAGGGCCTCGTCCCGTTCGCGTGCAAGCTGAATGCGGATCTCGTCGCGCAGTTGAAGGAACGCGCCGCGGCGCATCCGGAAGGCATGACCGGCCTCCTGACCGACGTGCTGCAACGCGGCCTCGCGGGCGACGCAAAATAGGCGTCCGGCAGCCGCTCAACACGGCGAGACAGGGTCCGCTTCAAAAGCCGCCGCGCAAACAGAAAGGCCAGGGCAAAAACCCTGGCCTTTCTGCTTTTCGCTGACGGTTTTCGCTGACGGAGCGGCCCGCTGGGCCAGTCCCTCCGAACGGGGCAGCTTACTGCGGTGCGCCCTTGTCGTTCGTGCCGGCAGCCGATGCGGCTTCCGAAACCTTGGCGCGCTTGCCGTGCGTCTTCAGCTGCTTGTGCGAGTGCTTCGGCTTGGCTGCGCTGGCAGCGGCCGGTGCGGATGCGTCTTGAGCGAAAGCCTGAAACGACACGAGTGCGAACGAGGCTGCGACGAGCGAGGCGATGATCTTCTTCATAATGTTGTTTTCCCCAAACCTGACCGACTTGATCAATGTGAATGAATAAGTACGACGCGGTAAAGCGCACTCGGTGACGGCGTCGCCAGGCGGCTCCCCGCGGGGAGTATCACTTAGCGTAGGCGGTTTGTCATCTCATAAAAGCCGATATGTATTTTCCGGGAGACACGTTTCTTTCGTTCTGCCTTCACCGCTCCACAGCCCCATCCTGGACCCACTCCTGGACCGAATTCTGGCCCTGGTCCCTGACCGGCGTTCATGCCGCTTTCCGGCCGCCGGAAAGGCGCGTTTGACCCGCGCGTTTGCCCCGAATGACCTGACGATAACCGCTCGACGCCGGGCAGTTTCGCGCGTCCGCGTATCATGTGCGCTCTGAAATCAGAGAGTGTGTCCGTTTTGAATCCCGACAGCCGCAAACACCTTCGCGCAAACCTGCTGATGCTGGTCGCCGCCCTCATCTGGGGCTCAGCCTTCGTCGCGCAACGGCTCAGCCTTGACGTGATCGGGCCTTTCCTGTTCACCGGCCTGCGTTTTCTTCTCGGCGCGACCGTGGTGTTCAGCCTGCTGCTGTATCTGCGGAAGTCGCGGGCGCGCGCCGCGTCGGCTGTGACAACGAGGACGGTTTCACGCGAACTGCTCGCATCGGGCGCCGTACTCGGGCTGCTGCTGTCGGTTGCGATCTCGATGCAGCAGATCGGGCTGCAGTACACGAAGGTCGCGAACGCCGGTTTTATCAGCTCGCTGTACGTCGTTATCGTGCCGCTGATGGGGGTGCTCGCGCGTCATGAAACAGCGATCGGCACGTGGCTTGGCGCGTTGCTGGCGGCGATCGGCATGTATTTTCTGAGCGTCAACGAGCAATTCTCCATTCTCTACGGCGACTGGTATCAGCTTGCCGGCGCATTCGTGATCGCGGCGCAGGTGATGCTGGTGGGACGCTTCGCGCGCCGCCACGATCCGCTGATGCTCGCGCTCGTGCAGTTCGTCACGTGCGGCGTGGTGTGCCTTGCGATCGGGCTTGCGTGCGAGCCGCTCCGGCTCGCCGATATCGTGCGCGCCGCGCCGACGATCCTCTATGGCGGCGCGCTGTCGGTCGGCGTCGCGTACACGATTCAGGTGGTCGCGCAAAAGGATGCCGCGCCAGCGCACGCGGCCGTGATCTTCAGCATGGAAGGCGTGTTCGCCGCACTCGCGGGCTGGCTGGTGCTGGGCGAAACGTTGCCCGGCCGCGCGCTCGTCGGGTGCGTGCTGATGCTGGCGGGACTGATTGTGTGTCAGGTCATGCCGGCGTGGGAAAGCCGGCGGCAGGCTGCGTCGTCGCCTGGTCAGGGTTGAAGCGATGCGGGTCCAGCCACGCGATTTCAGACACAGAATCAGGCGTGACTTCGGGCACGGATTCAGGCGCGTAAGGTCGCGGGTCAGTTTGCCGGCGCGCCCTTCTGCTCCAGCGACTTGACCTGCACCGCCGGCAACTGGAAGCCGCCCGGGTCGAGACGTGTCACGGTGCCGCGCACGCTCACCTGCCGGTTTTGCAACGCGGAAGCCTGCGCCTTCGGTACACCCTGCAGTTCCCACACGCCACGCGCGTCGTAGACGACCGGGTAGACAAACGGATCGTTGCCGCGCAATACGAGCTTGCCCGACAGCTCAACCGGGCCGCCCAGGCTCACGCCATTCACGCTACTCACACCGCTCGCACATGCCGCACTCATCACAAGCGGCAACGCAAGCGCGAAAAGCCGTTTGAACCCGTGAAGCATCGGGTGACTGGACTTCATGCTGAACATCGAACCGCACCTCGCATCACTGGCAAACCAGACACAAAAAAAGCTGCTCCCACTGGAAGCAGCCTGATTCAAGCACATTTTTTCGACATCAGTCGATGATCACCGACAGCGTCGTCCCGGGTGGCACGCGCACTGTTTCGGTGTAGGTGCCCGTCACGGCCGGACGCACCACCGGGAAGCTGCCGAGACTCATCAGCACGGCCGGCACCGCCGCCGGCAACGCACGCGGATACTCTGACGAAGTCGGGTCGATCGCAGGCAGCGTGAAGCCGCCTTCCGATCGAGCCGGAAACGCATATTGCGCAACGTTCGTGGTCGCCGGGATCAAGCCCTCTGCCGCCGCCGAGAAATGACGCAGTTCCTGCTGCACGCTCGAACCCGGGCGGATCTGGTTGATCACGTCGTTCAGAATGGCGAGCGAATCTGTCTGGCCCTTGTTGGTCAGGAGCGCCTTGTAGAACGCAAGGCCCAGTTGACGGTTCAGGAAGCCGCCAAACGAGCCCGACACCGAATAGCTTTCGCAGTCGGTCGCGAACGGCGTCCAGTTGGTCAGTCCACAGTTATAACTGCCGTGGTTGTTGTACGTCATGAAGTCGTAGAAGCGCACATCGCGGATCGCATTGAATGCATGCGTCGGGTCGATGTTGAAGCTCGTCCAGTCCTCCATCATCATCGCCGACATTTCTTCGAGCCACGGTTCGAACGCGTACTGCGAGCCCATCAGCACCGCGCGGCGGTAGAAGTTCTGCATGTGCGTGCTTTCGTGCGCCATGGTCGTCAGCATCTGCTGAAAGCCAGACGCGCCACCCAGATACAGCGTCTCCGAATCCAGGTACAGCGAAATCGATTCGTTGCTGTACGCGCTCTGGCCGGTGCCTTTCTTGAAGTCGTTCAATCCCCAGAAGTAGCCGATGGTGCCGAACGCCTTGCCGTCGTGATTGAAGTTGAGCACGACGAGATCGATCGGCTGGTTCGTGCCGTCGATCAGCACAGTCTGCGAATTCGGCCCATACAGTTTCCCGCCGACGCCCGTCACCATGTCGTAGATTCCGCCAGGCTGGGCGTAACTCATGAGCAGCGTGTGGACCAGCGCAGGCGTCATCTGCGTCGTGCCGAGTTCGGTGTTCTCCACCCACAGGTTGATGGTGGTGCCGTCCTGCGTCGTGGCCTGCTCTTCCAGCGTGGTGTGGCGCAGCGAAAGGTCCGAATAGTAGAAATCGCGCTGCGCGTTGACGCTATAAGACGCCGACGGGCTCGACGGCACGGCAACCTGCGAACGCATCACGGCCTGCGACTTCGCCGTGCTGGCGAGATCGGCCCAGCCCTTGTAGTTGAACTGGCGGATCGCGGCGAGCGTCGGGTCTTCACCTTGAGCACTGGCTGCGCTTTCCGATTGCAGCAGCGAATGCGCGACCGTCACGCTCTGCGTGAGCGCAATACCTGGCATCGTCTGATTTGCCGAACTTTCGTTCGTGAATACGAGCGTCACCTTCTGGCCGCGCAGACCGTTGATCGACAGCGGCACATTCGTCGGAGACGTGCCGATGTTGTCGGCCTGCCAGACGCCCGTGCCACTACCGGAATACGTCGACGCATCGACGGCCGAGCAGCCCGTGCATGCCGGCTGGAGTGCCTGGACGGATCCTGAAGGGACGTTGACCGGCGCACCGGTTCCGGCCGCGGGGGCGCTGTCGCCACCCCCACCGCCGCCGCACGCTGCGAGGCTCGCGAACAACATAAGCGCGGCGGCGTGCCCCGCAATCGATTTCAGGCGCGATGCGCGCATACGACGTAACTCCTTCCTGGTATCAGTCAGTCTTTGCGGGACTCCGTTTCACCGCAAGAACACAAATAAAAAACGGCCGCCTGAATCGAACGGCCGTTTAATGACACCGGTTTCGGTACTGTGCCGATTAACGGGCATCCGCACCCAGGCCTCGATTAGATATCGGCAAACCGGGGTGGAACTTTAAAAGGCAGAGGTTCAAATGAAGGCGTGGTCCGCGCGCATTCCAGCCCGTGAATAAAGCCTTTCGGTGTTCATCAGGGCGAACAGCAACGCGGTCCGCGCACTGTCCGATATCGCCGCGCGGGGCACCGGTTCAAAAGACCGTTATGCTGCGGGTTATTCCTGCACCAGCCCGACCAACGGGAGAACAATCACATGACTTCATCCAGTGACACGCCTAGCATGGCGCTCTTCTGCGACTTCGAGAACGTCGCGCTCGGCGTGCGCGACGCAAAATTCGAAAAGTTCGACATCAAGCTCGTGCTCGAACGTCTGCTGCTAAAAGGCAGCATCGTCGTCAAGAAAGCGTATTGCGACTGGGAACGCTACAAGGGTTTCAAATCGGCGATGCATGAGGCGAACTTCGAACTGATCGAAATTCCGCACGTGCGTCAGTCAGGCAAGAACTCCGCCGACATCCGGCTCGTCGTCGATGCACTCGATCTCTGCTATACGAAGTCGCACGTCAACACGTTCGTCATCATCAGCGGCGACTCCGACTTTTCGCCGCTCGTCTCCAAGCTGCGCGAAAACGCGAAGCAGGTGATCGGCGTAGGCGTGAAGCAGTCGACCTCCGATCTGCTGATCGCCAATTGCGACGAGTTCATTTTCTACGACGACCTCGCCCGCGAAAGCCAGCGCGCCGCGGCAAAGCGCTCAAAAGAAGCGCAGCCTGTCGCGGAACGCTCGACCGACAAAGAGAAGCACCGTCGCGAAGATATCGAATCGCGTCGTAGTGAAGCGATCGAGATCGCCGTGCAGACTTTCGATGCGCTCGTCACTGAACGCGGCGACAGCGGCAAGGTGTGGGCTTCTGCGTTGAAGGATGCGATCAAGCGACGCAAGCCGGATTTCAGCGAGTCGTATTACGGCTTTCGCGCGTTCGGCAATCTGCTCGAAGAAGCGCAGGCGCGTGGCCTCTTCGAAGTGGGCCGCGATGAAAAATCGGGCACCTTCGTGTTTCGCGGCAATAGCGGCGCGGCGCGCAGCGAGCCGGTGAATCCGCGTCAGGCCCGCTCGAAACGCGGCGCCCGCAGGCAGGCCGCGCCGGAACCGGTCGCAGTCGCCGACGTTGAGCTGCCTGTTACGCCAGACGTGTTCGCCGCCTCCGAGATGTCCGTCTCGACGGAAGCCGTGACCGAACCGGCGGCACCCGCCGAGCCGGCCGCAGCACGTCGCAAGGGACGCGGAAGCCGGAAAACATCAGCGAAGAAAGCGAAATCGGCCGAGGTTGCAGAGGCGGCCCATGCACCCAGCGCGCCTGACACGCCGGTGGATATCCCGCTGTCGTCCGGGCCGGAAGCGCAACCGGAGCACTCCGCGCAACCCGACGAGCCCGCGCCGAAAGCAAAGAAAACCGCACGCAAAACAGCGCCGCGGGCGCGTCGTCCGCGCAAGGCCGCCGCAGCGGAGGAATAACCGCTAAATAACCCGCGCGCCGGATCATCCGGCCGCGCGGTCCGGTCATGCGATCAGGGCGTGAGCGGCGCCAGAACCGGCGCGAGGCCGTCGCTCGCCGGCAGCGGCGCGGCCGCCTGCCCCGCCACGCTCACCGCCGGATCCGGCGGAATTTCGCGAGTCACAACCGTATCCGGCACCACCGGCGACGTGCGCACAACCGTGTGCAGATAGTGATCGACGAGCGCGAAGAAACGGTCGTAGAACTTGCCCGACGGAATCGTCTCACTCGAGATCTTCACCATTGCGTCGCTGTTCGAGCGGATCGGCAGCGATAGCGAACCGAGCACACTCAGGCCCACGCTCGCCGACGTATCGCTCTTCTTCAGCGTGAAGCCGTTTTGCACCGCGTTCACATACGCGATGCTCGTATCGCTCGCCTCGTCGCCCGGCGTGCAGACGACGTGAAATTCCACGACAACATGCGAATCGCCGTTCGGCTGGAAATTCTTCGTGCCGTCGATCGTGTCGGTGCGCGTCATGGTCGTCATATAACCTTGACTCAATAGCGCACGACGCGCCGCCTCACAGGTGTCCGTGCTGCTCGCGTTGAAATTGCGCGCGTAAGGGCTTACGCCGGTGTCGAACAGCTCCTGCTGGAATTTCGGCTGGGGCGCAGTCGAGCAGCCGGCGATCGAAGCGAGTGCGAACAGCGAGAGCGCAGCGACGGTGGTTCTGGAAAACAGATCATGCATGATCGGATTAAATCGGAATGACGTGACGTCGAATGGCATGCATTGTAGAGCGCCCGTCAAGCGCGAAGGAAAAGATACGGAAACCGTTCATTACAATGTCCGGCATCCCTCGCGACACCAGAAATCGTCTATCTGTCTGCGTTAAAGACTTTTTGGGATATGCACCACGATCGAGCAGGTAATAATAGTGCCGGCAATGTGCTTATTAACCCGTTGATTCTGACGGGATTCACACACCCGCGTGGAGGTTTCGTAAACAAGAAGATGATGATTAAACGCAGCGTTGCTTCCTGTCTGACCGCGATGTGCGCGTCGACATTCGTACCGGCGCTGGCTGCTCCGCCCGCGCTGAAGATGACCACCCCCATCCCGCCCGAAATCACCACGCCGGACAAGGTCGATACACGCATCGGCCAGCTCACTTTCACCGACGGCGTCCCGACACCCGAGACCGCGCAGAAGGTCTACGACAACCTCGACTTCACGCGCGGCGTCGAAGCGTTTCTCAACGGCATTCCGGGCGCATCGCTGGTCGCGCTTCGGGCAGGCTTGCGGGAAGTGGGCGCAACAGGCAGCACGATCGGCATCTTCGAATCGCTGATGGATTCGAAGTCGCTGTTCCTGACGGCGAATACCGAAACGGTGTACTTCTGGAACTGGATGGACCTGAAGGACGGCCCCGTCGTGGTCGAAACCCCGCCGAACATCCTCGGCGTCGTCGACGATTTCTGGTTCCGCTATGTCACGGACCTCGGCAACGCCGGCCCCGACAAGGGCAAAGGCGGCAAGTATCTGTTCGTGCCGCCCGGCTACAAAGGCGACTTGCCGAAAAGCGGCTACATCATCGTGAAGTCGCCGACGTTCGGCAATCTGCTGTTCGGCCGCGCCTTCATGAAGAACGGCGACCCGCGTCCGGGCGTCGCGAGCCTGAAGGCCCATCTGCGCGTCTATCCGCTGTCACAGGCGAGCACGCCTCCCGCGACGAAGTTCGTCGACATGTCGGGCAAGGTCATGAATACGGTGCACGCCAACACCATCAAGTTCTATGACGAAGTGAACGAGATCATCCAGGAAGAGCCGGCCGGCGTCTACGGTCCTGACATGACCGGTCTCTTCGCGTCGATCGGCATCGTGAAAGGTCAGCCGTTCAAGCCCGACGCACGGATGACGAAGATCCTCACCGACGCCGTCGCGGTCGGCAACGCCACGGCGCGCGCGATCGACTTCTCCAATCGTGACAAGGCCGTGCTCATCTATCCGGATCGCCACTGGAACACCCCATTTGTCGGCGGCAGCTATGAATGGCTGAATGGCGGCGCGCGCAACTTCGACGCCCGCACGATGTTCTTCTATGCCGCGACCGTCGACACACCCGCGATGGCCATCGCGATGCCGGGCATCGGCTCGCAGTACGCCGCTGGCAATTTCGATGCAAACGGCAAGCCGTTCGACGGCGCGAAAGACTACACGTTGCACGTTCCGCCGAATGTGCCGGTGAAGAACTTCTGGTCGGTCGTGCTGTACGACACTCAGACGCGCTCGATGCTGCAGACGGACCAGCAGTTCCCGAGTCTGTCGAGCGAGAAGGGACTGGTGAAGAACGCCGACGGCTCCGTCGATCTGTATTTCGGACCCAAGGCGCCGGCAGGTAAGGAAGGCAACTGGATTCAAACCATTCCCGGCAAGAGCTGGTTCACGATTTTCCGGTTGTATGGTCCGCTCGCACGGTGGTTCGACAAGAGCTGGAAGCTCGAAGACATCAAGCAGACGTCTTGAACATTCAGCGCCTCAGGCAGGCCGCTGACGCGGCCGTTGCGGTCATCCGCTGCTGTCGGATGACCGCGTGCAAATAACCGTATCCGCGCTGAAAGCAGTGGCATAATTCGCCGACATCCACGCCCGTTCCGGTCAACCATGCTGCGCCGCAGACTGCAGAAGATTGGCAGTATCCTCGGATTGCTGGCAATCCTGATGGCGACGCTTGCGCCGACCATCTCGCAGGCGCTACAAACGAACGGGCGCGTCGACGCGCTGCTGTCCGTCTACTGCTCCGCGCAAGGCGCGTCGGACCCGGCGGACAATCTCACAGGCGACCACCCTTCCCCGCACACCACGCTGTCGCATCTGCAGGCGTGCGGTTACTGCAATCTCTTCGCACATGCGCCCGCGCTGCCCAGCGCCGAGACTGTGTTCGCGGGCACCGTCTGGGTGTTCCAGCATCGAAGCGTCACACGTTTCGAAAGCCTCCGCCGCGTTGCGCCCCTTACGTCGGCGCAGCCACGCGCACCGCCCGTTTTGTCCTGATTCGAGCCACCTGGTAGCGATGCACCTTGTGCATCGCGGCGCAGTCGCACGTCCGTTCCGGACGCGGCGACCGCGCTGCCATGAACCGACATCGAGGATGAACTCATGCGTATTTCTTCTACACGCGAGGCCCGGTCGGCCCGCGTTGCTTCAGCCGTTCCGGTTGCACTCGCGTGCGCGCTGCTCTGCCCCGCCGTGGCCGGCGCGCACGCGATTGCCGGCGACCGCGTTTTTCCCGCGACGATGGCCGTCGACGATCCGGGCGTCAGCGACGAAATCAACCTGGAGTACGGCCACATCAAATCGCCGAATGACAACGGCGACGATATCAACATCAATACCGTCTCGTTCGAATGGGACAAGCTGATCACGTCGAATCTGGCGTTCAGCATTGGCAGCGCCTACATCAACCGGAACGGTCCCGACGGCTCGGCCAAAGGCTTCGACAATCTCGAAGTCGGGCTGAAGTATCTTGCGTACGTCAACCCGCAGCACGAGTTCATGGTGTCGGTGGGCGTTAAGGCGGGCCTCGGTGGCACGGGCGCGAAAGCCGTGAGCGATTCGTTCTCGACGATATCTCCGGCGGTGTTTTTCGGCAAGGGCTTCGGCGATCTGCCCACGAGTCTCAGCTATCTGCGCCCGCTTGCCATCACGGGTGAAATCGCGCCCAATCTGACGACGAACGCTTCCGCGCCAAACTCCGTCGACTGGGGCGTGACGTTGCAATACAGCATTCCGTACCTGCAATCGTCGGTGAAAAATATCGGCTTGGGCGAGCCGTTCAGCAATCTGATTCCTGTGGTTGAGTTGCCGATGACTACGTGCACAGCCGGCCCATGTTCCGGTCATACAACGGGCACCGTGAATCCCGGCCTTATCTGGCTCAACGGCTGGGGACAACTCGGCATCGAGGCGCAGATTCCCGTGAACCGTGCGTCCGGCCGGCATACCGGCGTGTTGCTCCAGGCCCACTTTTATCTCGACGACATCTTCCCGAACTCTGTTGGCAAACCCCTGATCCATCCATGAAAACTTCTCTCTTTGCTCGCGGCGCACTTGCCGCTCTCACGTTTGTATTCGCGCAGGTTGCTCATGCACACGCGTTTCCGAAACTCCAGACGCCGGCGGCGGGCGCCACCGTCGACAGCGCACCGCACGAGGTATCGATCGAGTTCAGCGAAGCGCTCGAGCCGGCATTCAGTTCGATCACCGTCACCGATAGCAAGGGCAAACCGGTCGCCGACGGCAAGTCGGCCGTCGATGCCGGCGATCCGAAGCGGATGAAAGTGACGCTCGCGAATGTGACGCCGGGCGCGTACACGGTAACGTGGGTGGCCGTCGCCAGCGACGGGCATCGCACGCAGGGTCACTACACTTTCACCGTCAAATAGCAGGCCGGTAATCCTGAAGCAGGACCGTCCTGTCGCGCACCGCGCGCGACAGGACGTGTGCGCCCGCCAGTGGTGGCCGCAACCCAACTGATCTGATCAAACCGTTGCGAATCTTCCGACCATTGTGGGATTCGTGCGTCTCTCGTTTTCTCCCCATGCCTTATGCATCAGGGCTTCGCGACAACTGGCACGGACGATGCCTTAAAGATGTCGCGCCCACCGCAACAACCTCCGCATCACGGCAGGCATCGGTTCACATCGGCGCCCCCAGGAGACCCATCATGACCTTCTTTGAATCCCCACCCGGAAGCTGGCTGCTCGCGTTGGCCAGGTTCGTCTACGGACGGGTGCTGTACTCGGTGGTGGTCGGTCTGATCGTCGCGACGTGCGTGTACTTCCTGGTTCCGCAGGCAATCAGATGGTGCGGCTACCTGCTCGATCCGATGACGATCGTCGAGCCGATCCAGATCCCCGACACATTCCTGGAGCGCGGCTACACCGACGTGATGCTGCAGCACATGCTGGTCGACACCATCAGCGGCCTGCGCGAAAAAGCGCAAGGCGTCACGCCCGCGACGGACACCGAACAGGTCCTGACGGAATTCAAGCTGCCTGACTTTACGGTGCCCGGTACCGGTTTTTCCGTGCGTCCCGTGATCGAATTTGCGAGAGCGCTGCTGAAGCGCGACTCGTCCCTATACGGCAGTGTGATCGGCACGCCCGAACGATTCACGCTGATGCTCACACTGCGGGACCCGGACGGTCACATCCTTTTGCTAAACGGTTCCGGCGCACCCGAAAGCACGCCGCACGGCAAGGAGCGCAACAGCAACAAACAGCGCGCTGCCCTGAAAAGCGAAGGCAACGGTGAAGCGACCGCGCTCAGCAACGCGTTCAAACAGGCCGCTATCGCGATCCTCAAACATCAGAGTCCGCTGCTCTATGCCGAATATCTGACGGCGGTCGAGCAGGACCGCTGCCTCGAAGGGCAGTTCCCGTGCGACTTCCGCCCTATGCACGAGCTGTTCGAAAGTCTCGCTGCGGGTGGCAGCGCCGAAAACACCCACGCTTACGAGAAAAACGCGGCGTGGGCATTGCTCGCCCTGTCGAAGCTCGAGACCTACGCAGGCCGGTACGACGGCACGATCCGCTACGCACGCCGTATCGTCGAAGAAGGTCAGCAGCAATGGAAGTGGCGCGGCGCGCGACCGTGGGCGTACTACAACTGGGGCGTCGCGCTGAACGATATGGGCTGCTACCGGCAGGCAGCCGAAGTGCTGAACAAGGCGATCGATGGAAAACCGGACTACGCGCCCGCGCACAATGCCCTCGCCCGTGCGTACGTGGCATTAGCGCGCTCCGGCAGTACGGTCGACGACGAAGCGATGCCGGCAGGCGGCTATCGCGAGGCCGCGCTCGACGAACTGAAGACGGCGATCAAACAGAGTCCCGGTTATCAGGAAGCGTGGGTCAACCGCGGCGATGCGTTGAGGCTGCCGGTTTCGGCTTCCGAGGTGTACACGATGGAACTGCATCCGGGTTCGCTCGAACAGATGGATAGCGAAGCGCGTGACGCGTATCGAATCGCCGTTGCACTGAACATCGATTCAGCCGGCCGCGCGTATCAGCGGCTCGCTGCGCTGCACGACGACACGTACGTCAACGTCAGTGACCGGATCACGAAAGCGCGCCGGCAATGCCAGACGGACATGGCGCCGTCGCTGCTCGAATCGTGGGGTTGCAGCGATGCGCCGGTTCGACCGGTGGCGCTTCATCAGGCCTCGCTCAGACAGGCCGCGGTGTCGGGCGCCAGCGAACAGGCGCGCGTATGCAGCAATCCGGAACTCGCCCTGCCTGGCCGCGCTCGCGTACCGCATTCGTATGGCACAGGCGACCGCTACGTCGAAGCGAAAGAAAGTGCCGCGCCGTCGGTGAAGGCGGAAGAAAAGCATCCGTCCGGCGCGATTCGCAGAATCGCGACGCAACGGGGGTAGACAAGCGAGCCGCACGCGACGCGAAGGTCACGCGCGGCGGCACCGTACCCCATTATAAATTCGAGGGCGCACCTGTCTGCACGACTGATTTTTTCGGGATCGGATTAAGGACACAACGCGTCAAGCTCAACTTCCACCCTTGAAAATGTCCTGCAGGCGAGCCGCGTCGCTGTTCGGGTCGGACTGCTGGCGCTTCTGGTTCTGCGTCGAAGCAGGCCCACCCGACATCGCCCCCCCGCCAGGCTGCGGACCTTGCGCGTCGACAACGGCTGCGGCGGGTTGCGCCGCGGGTGCGGCTGAAGCATCGGCATCGGCGGCATTTGCCTGCCACGATGCCGCGCAAAGCAGTCCGCCCACGATCAGTACGGTCACTTTCATCTCCATCTCCTTGCACAAGCGGGCGTCACACCGGACGCACCAAACCGCAAACGTTCCGCTTGATGCGAACGCGAACGCGATCGAACGGAACACAGGGTGGTGACAGACGCGGCTTCCTCTTTCTGATTTCGCGCGGCGCATCGGGTAGACGCGCGACGGGAAGGTTTTGTCAGCAGGAACGGATGCACACTTGCGGCGCCTCGTTGTGCCGCGATCGGAAAGACGGGTCCACCTCTACCTCAAGAAAGAGACGGTCTTGCAGACCGGCAATTGAACGAATACGTGCGCCTCAGCCAACACGATTTCCTGTGCAGGCCGCGCGCTCATTCCTGCCTGACACGGAGCGCCGAAAATGCAGTCAGATGTCATGCTGACATGCCGCTTCTCCCTGGACGCGAATGCAGCGCGTCCCTCTTTCGAGGTGTTGGCCATGCACAAACACATGCTTGTCGTCGTCGGTTTTCGGAACAAAAAAAAGCCCTGCTCCGTGGGGAGACAGGGCTCGACAGGATGGAGACTCGCGCAAGCGCGTGGAGGCTCGCCGACATACTCTCATCACAACAACGCTGCTGTTACTTCTCCTGCACCTGCTTTTTCTACTGGATCAAAACGTGGTCCTTCACTTACAGCTTGCTGCAAACCCCGACTGCTTGCATCGAATAGTGAGTCAACTGCGTTACTTCTGCTGCGACTTCGACTGACTGCGGACTTCACAATCTCCAGCCTCGACTACACATGCCTGAATTGCTATCAACGGTACGGTTCAACACGACGCGGAGGGGACCGCTTCGATGGCGCAATGACGTGCTCCATGGAAACAAGTGTAGGCGCGGCGACGGAAATTCAATTGCGCGAAACGAAGCACATTCGTCGGCCAGTTTGGCGAATTGCGGCACGACGGTTGCGTCCGGCGGGAGTCAATCAGATTAGGTGACGCCCGGTGCCTCGCCCCCAGATCGACGTTACTGCACGGGTTTTGCCTGCATGGCACCGCTGTCCGGCGACATGCCGGGCATGCCGGTCTCGGGCATGCCCGTGTTCTTCATCATCCTGCCCGGTTCCGGGTTCCAGAGGCTCGTGACAGGCTCACTGTGGTACGTCCTCCCTGCTGTGGCGGCGCCGTGCGCGCCTCCGCCACCAGTTCCGCCGTTTCCATTCCCGCCTCCCTGTGCAAACGTCGCGGTTGCGGCGCTGAGTGAGACGATAGCGGCGCAAGCCAGCACAACTTTCAGCGTAACTTTTTCCATGATCATCTCCGGCGAACCCGGCGTGTGCATAACAGCGTCGAGGTTTCAGGCACCGCTAAAGGCTGACTGTTTGCGTAGCGGCAAAGCGCAAGCAGCTGCTCGGGCAGATGGGGCAGCGACCGCTTCACGCGCGCGACGCCCGAACAGGCAACGCCCGATTGCGCTGCCCTGACTGCATATACGGCAGACATCGGCACGTGGATTCAAAACCGGAAAATACGGCGAGAACAGGGCCGACAGAACGTATTGGCAATACCCATGCGCCCGGGTGTGATTTTTTTAGTCCGTCTGCGAGCGAATTAATACGATGCTATGGTGTCCCGCTTAGGCGTGCGTCTGGTGATGCTTCGTACCGGCACCGCATCGTGATCTCGACTGGGTGCTTCGGACGCGATTAGCCCTGCAAATCCAGTCCAATCCCAATCGTCGTTTAGTTTCCCGCAAACAATACTATGCATATTGAAGACAACTTGCCGGCAGGCAATGCCTCGCCGGATGACGGCACCTCGTCGTCTCTGCGTTCGTGGCTGGCTGTCGTGGCCGTTGCCATAGGCGCTTTTGCATTTGTGACAACCGAGTTTTTGCCGGTGGGCCTGTTGCCGCGCGTCGCGAAGGAACTGGGCGTTTCGCCTGGTACGGCGGGTTTGATGGTGACCGTCCCAGGCGTTATTGCAGCCATCTCTGCTCCGGGCCTGATGCTGGTGGCGGGACTCATGGACCGCCGACGTGTTTTCCTGTTGCTGACAACGCTGCTGCTCGCGTCCAATCTGATCTCCGCCCTTGCGCCCAGTTTTCCAGTGATGCTGCTGGGACGTGCACTGCTGGGCGCGGCACTCGGCGGTTTCTGGACCCTGGCGACAGCTGCGTCTGGACGACTGGTGGCGCCCCGGGATTCTGCAAAGGCGATGGCAACGATACTGACGGGCGTGACGTGTGCAACGGTGATTGGTGTGCCGCTAGGAACATTTATCGCCAGCTTTGCATCATGGCGGGCTTCGTTCATGGCGACGGGCGTACTCGTCGCCATTGCGCTTGTCGCCCAGTTCTTTCTCGTGCCGTCCTTGCCGTCGACGGCTGCATTGCGGACGAGTGATCTGGTGGGCTTGCTGCGCCGGCCACATCCACGCAGAAGCATGCTGATGGTTGCGCTTGTCTTCGGCGCGCACTTTTCCTCTTACACGTACATCACGCCGTTCCTGCTGCGAAATGCGGATCTCAGCATGTCCAGCATCACCTGGCTGCTGCTCGGGTTCGGCATCATCGGATTTTTCTCGAATTTCGCTATTTCATCGACGGTGGTGCGCAGTCTGAAAATGTCGGTCGGCGCGATGATCTCCCTCCTGATGTTCGCTCTTCTGTCGCTGCCTCTCCTGCAACATTCGGAGTCGGGTGTCGCGGCCGTCGTACTTGCGTGGGGCGTCGCCTTTGGCGCGCTTCCGCTGTGTTTCAGCGTCTGGATTCAACGCGCCACGCCGGACTCGCCGGAAGCAGGCTCTGCACTGTTTGTGAGCATCATCCAGGTTGCCATCGCATCCGGCTCGTTAATCGGCGGTGTAATCGTCGACCACGTCGGCATGCAGGCTGACTTCCTCTTCGGTAGTGGACTAGCGCTGCTAGGGTTGGTCGCACTCGCCAGTTTTGGTGCACGCGAAAAGCGCCCTGACGCAGCGTCGATCCCGTGCCGGGCGACCCCGGAGTAGCCGTTCCGCCGCCAGGTCGACGCGCGGAAGGCCGACGCGGTACAAATGGTTACAAAGGATCGCTCCGGTTGAGTACACCGCCTTCGCTGCCGCAGCGTTATTGCAGGCAACTACCAGCGGAGTCCGCAATGAACACGAACCTCACCTCCAGCAACCCGCAGCGCGGTCGCATTCACCCTTTGGTCGCCGGCGCGGCAGTGGCGGTCATCCTCGCCAGTGCAACCGGAATCGCAGCGATGACCGGCATTCTGCCGACTTCACACGCCGTTCCAGCACCCGCGCCGGTAGTGGTGCCAGCGACCGCGCCGATGGCCAGCGCTCCGCTCGCGACTCCGCAATCGAATATCGCGCAAGGTCAGGCACAGGAAGCTGCGCCTGCTCGACCACGCGTCCATCACACGCACAGCGCGCCTGTTCCGCAATCGCCAGCGTACGCGAACAATCAGGGTTATCAGGCGTCTTCGGAATCCGCCGCGCCGAGGCCCGTCGCGGCCGATCCCTATGCGGGTGAGGTGGTCGCCATCAACACCGTCCAGGCCCCGGAGCCGACAACGGGCCTCGGCGCAGTGGGTGGCGCGGTAGCGGGCGGCCTGATTGGGAATCAGATTGGCGGTGGACGTGGCCGTGTTCTTGCGACCATCGCAGGAGCCGTGGGCGGCGGCGTGGCCGGCAACGGCATCGAGCACGCCGTGCGCAAGCAGACCACCTGGCAGGTACAGGTGCGCATGCAGGATGGCAGCTATCGGAACTTCAGCTATACGACGCAGCCGGACGTTCAGGCTGGCGAACGTGTTCGCGTTTCTGGCGATTCCCTGAGCGCGGCTTGACGGCGTGACACGCCTGTCCCCGTCCTGGGACAGGCTTGCGGCTGCATACGTTACCTGTGGTTACACAAGTGACAATGGCGTTGTATATGCGGACCTCGGGTCACCCTACAATCCTCGTCATCCGTCACTGCCCGGCGACCGCCTGAGGCGAACGGGCCTGGAGAAAAACAGCATGAAACGCGCTACTCTTTTATTCGCAGCAGGCCTCTTCACCGCGTGTGCTTCCAGCGCCGCCATGGCCCATGTAGACGTCGGCGTCTTCCTTGGCGTGCCAGCGCCTGTATATCTGGAGCAGCCGGCCGTCGTCTATGAGGCGCCTCCGCCTGTCGTCTATGCGCCTGCTCCCGCCTATTACGGTTATGGATATGGCGACGAGCGCCGCTGGCACGACGATGACCGGCATCGTGGCTGGAAGCATCGTCACCACGGCGACGACGATGACTGAGTTGCGGATGCCACGCTATCGTCGAAAGCGATCATCCAGATGCTTGACTGAAGCGTGTCCCCAGGGACACGCAACTGTTGTCTGGCGCAGATCGTGAGCTACGCCCGCGCGCTCACTCAACCGTCACGGATTTAGCCAGGTTGCGCGGCTTGTCGACGTCAGTGCCGCGCGAACACGCCGTGTGATACGCCAGCAGCTGCAGCGGCACCACATGCAGGATCGGCGACAGCAACCCGTAGTGCTCCGGCATGCGGATCACGTGAAGGCCATCTTCGCTGACGATGCGCGTATCGGCATCGGCGAACACATACAGCTCACCGCCACGCGCGCGCACTTCCTGCATGTTCGACTTGAGCTTCTCAAGCAGCGCATCGTTCGGCGCAACCGTCACGACCGGCATCGCTTCAGTGACCAGCGCAAGCGGCCCGTGCTTGAGTTCACCCGCCGGATACGCTTCGGCGTGGATGTACGAGATTTCCTTGAGCTTCAGCGCGCCTTCCAGTGCGATCGGGTAATGCAGACCGCGCCCGAGGAACAACGCATTTTCCTTGCGCGAAAAATCTTCCGACCACGCGATGATCTGCGGTTCCAGCGCCAGCACGCTGTTAAGCGCAGCCGGCAGATGGCGCAACTGGCGCACGTATTCCGCTTCGAGCGAAGCGTCGACGTGCCCGCGCAATTTGCCGAGCGTCGCGGCCAGCACGAACAGCGCGACGAGCTGCGTCGTGAATGCCTTCGTCGATGCCACGCCAATCTCGGTTCCTGCATGCGTCAGGAATGACAGTTCGGTGAGCCGCACCATCGCGCTCGTTCCCACGTTGCACACCGAGAGCGTGTGCCTGTGTCCAAGCGACTGCGCATGCTTGAGCGCAGCCAATGTATCGGCCGTCTCGCCCGACTGCGAGATCACCACCACCAGCGACTTCGGATTGGGCACCGAATCGCGATAGCGATATTCGCTCGCAATTTCGACCTGCGTCGGAATCTTCGCAATCGATTCGAGCCAGTACTTCGCGGTCAGCCCCGAGTAGTAGCTCGTGCCGCAGGCAAGAATCAGCAGGTTGTCGATCTCGCCAAACGCCCGGGCCGCTGCGTCGCCGAACAGGGATGCATCGAACGAATCGGCTTGCGGAATCGTGTCGCTGATCGCGCGCGGCTGCTCGAAAATTTCCTTCTGCATGAAGTGACGATACGGCCCGAGTTCGACCGCGCCGCCATATGCCGCGACCGTGCGCACTTCACGCTGCACGTCGTTGCCGTCGCGATCGGCGACCCGCACGCGTTCGAGCGTCAGTTCGCAGACGTCGCCTTCCTCGAGGAAGATGAAGCGTTCGGTGCTGCCGGCAAGCGCGAGTGCATCGGAAGCGAGGAAGTTCTCGCCATCGCCGAGACCGACGACAAGCGGTGAGCCCTGACGCGCGCCGACCACCGTGTTCGGCTGGTCCTTGTGCTCGACCGCGATCGCGTAAGCGCCATGCAACTGCTGCACGGCTTCGCGCACCGCTGCGAACAGATCGCCGCGATACAGGCTGTGGATCAGATGCGCGATCACTTCGGTGTCGGTCTGCGAGACGAACTCGTAGCCCTTGCCGCGCAGCATTTCACGCAGCGACTCGTAGTTCTCGATGATGCCGTTGTGCACGAGCGCCAGCGCGTTGCGCGAGAAGATCGGATGCGCGTTGTTCGTGACGGGCGCGCCATGCGTTGCCCAGCGCGTGTGCGCGATGCCCGTGACGCCTTCAAGATGCGTCTCGCGCACCTGCGCGTCGAGATCGGCGACGCGCGCCACGCTGCGCGCGCGATGCGGCTCACCGCCCGCCAGCACGGCGACGCCACAGGAATCGTAGCCGCGATATTCGAGGCGTCGCAGTCCTTCGATCAGAACCGGGACGATGTTACGTTGCGCAACCGCGCCGACAATGCCGCACATAAGTATCTATTCCTTTGCAGGGTTGGGTGCCGTGCCATGCAGAAACGCACGCGAAAACACGGCGCTTCCCGTCAGCTTTTCTTTTTGACTGGGCGAACGTAGCCGGTCTTGCCGACCTGCGTTTTCTCGTTCAGCACGAGGAGATTCTCCTCGACGTCCTTCCATACTGTCGTGCCTGCCGCAATCGTCACGCCACGCCCGACGCGCACCGGCGCGACGAGTTGCGTGTCCGAGCCGACGAACACATCGTCTTCGATGATCGTGCGCGACTTGTTCGCGCCATCGTAGTTGCACGTGATCGTGCCCGCGCCGATGTTCACGCGCGCGCCGATATCGGCGTCGCCGATGTACGTGAGGTGATTCGCCTTCGAACCGTGGCCGAGCACTGCGTTCTTCACTTCGACAAAGTTGCCGACGTGCGATTCGTCCTTCAGCGTCGCGCCTGGGCGCAGCCGCGCGTACGGGCCGAGCACGACCTTCTCGCCCACTTCAGCGCCTTCGATATGCGTGAACGCATCGACGCGCGTGCCTGCGCCAATCGTCGCATTACGGATCACACAGTTCGCTGCGATCGTCACGTTGTCGGCCAGTTTCACGGTGCCTTCGAACACGCAGTTCACGTCGATCGAGACATCGCGGCCGCATTCAAGCGTGCCGCGCACATCGATACGCGCCGGATCGGCCAGCGTGACGCCGGCCACCAGCAGCGCTTCCGCGACGTTGTGCTGGTGAATGCGTTCGAGCTCGGCAAGCTGCTGCTTGCTGTTGACGCCGAGCGTTTCCCACGCTTCGTCCGGCTGCGCCGTGACGACGTCGAGACCGGCTTCGATCGCGAGTTCGACGACGTCGGTGAGGTAGTACTCGCCCTGCGCGTTGTCGTTCTTCAGCGAAGCGAGCCAGCCTGCGAGTTGCTGCGTCGGCGTGACGATGATGCCCGTGTTGATCTCGGCGATCTTCTGCTGCTCGGGGGTCGCATCTTTCTGCTCGACGATGCGTTGCACCTTGCCGTTCGCGTCGCGCACGATGCGGCCGTAGCCTGCGGGATCGTCGAGCGTGACCGTGAGCACGCCATAGCCGCCGAGGCCCGCGCGGTCGGTCAGACGTTTAAGCGTGCCTGCGCGCGTAAGCGGCACGTCGCCATACAGCACGAGCGTCGGCACCGAGGGATCCAGCAGCGGCAGGGCCTGTTGCACCGCGTGACCGGTGCCAAGCTGCTGCTCCTGCACGGCGAACTGCACATCGGGCGCAGCGACGGCACTGCGAACCGCTTCCGCGCCGTGACCGATCACGACGACGAGTCGGGTCGGATCAAGCGTGCGCGCGGTGTCGATGACATGAGACAGAAGCGGCCGGCCGGCCAGAGGATGCAGCACCTTGGGCAGCGCGGAACGCATACGCTTACCGGTGCCTGCCGCCAAAATGACAATATTCATGGCGCCGACGAGGGGTCGAGTTGGAAGCCTTCAATGTTAGCACGCGCGTCCCACTATCGAAGATGCGCTCACTACAGCTTCCGCCCGCTTTCCCGTCCAAGTCCTTGATTTGTATTTGGATGTATCATCTGGGGCTCTGCCCGGCCCCGCATTTCGACGTCTGTTTTCTACGTTCCGCGCGCCGCTCCCGGCAATCTTCACTCTGTTCCGTGCCTGCCATGAAAGCCTCAAACAATTTTTTCCGTCTCGAAACCCGACTGCAGTCGCAGGTCGGCAAAGCGATCGCTGACTTCAACATGATCGAAGACGGGGACAAAATCCTGACGTGCATGAGCGGTGGCAAGGACTCGTACACGATGCTCTCCGTCCTGCTCGCGCTGCAAAAGCGTGCGCCGGTGAACTTCGAGATCATCGCGATGAATCTCGACCAGAAGCATCCCGGCTTTCCGGAAGAAATCCTGCCGCAATATTTTGAGTCGATCGGCGTCAAGTACCGGATCGTCGAGGCCGACACGCATTCGATCGTCAAGGAGAAGGTCCCGGAAGGCAAGACGACGTGTTCGCTGTGCTCGCGCCTGCGTCGCGGGGTGATCTACAGAACGGCAAAGGAACTGGGCGCGAACAAGATCGCGCTGGGCCATCACCGTGACGACATCGTCGAGACGTTCTTTCTGAACCTGTTCTTTGGTGGAAAGATGAAGGCGATGCCGCCGAAGCTCGCCACCGACGACGGCGCGCACATCGTGATCCGTCCGCTCGCGTACTGCAAGGAATCAGACATCGCGACCTACGCGCGCGCGATGGAATATCCGATCATTCCGTGCGACCTGTGCGGCTCGCAGGAAAATCTTCAGCGCAAGAAGGTGAAGGACATGCTGACGCAATGGGAACGGGATACGCCGGGGCGCGTCGACAACGTGTTCCGCGCGCTGTCGGATGTCGTGCCGTCGCATCTCGCCGACACCAGCCTGTTCGACTTCCGCGCACTGGCGCCGGGTCTCGCGAAAATCGACGAAGCATCGCTCTTCGGTGATACGTCATACACGCAGACCGCGCTCGTCTTCTCGCATTCCAGCGAGAACCGCATCGAGTTCGTGCGCCCTGCGCGTCGCGCCGCGGCCGCCCCTGCTGCCGCGGGCAACACCGCCGACGCTTAATCTTCCTTGATCCGAAAGACTTCGACGCCTACGGCGTCGCAGTCCGGATAGACATCCGGCTTTTCCGTCGATACGCGTGCTGCGCGCACGTGCGGATGCGCGAGCATCGTCTTCACGACGTCATCGCACAACGTTTCCTGCAGATGAATGTGGCCCTGTTCGACGCGACGCGCGATGGTCGAGCGCATGAAATCGTAGTCGACCACTTCGCTGAGCTTGTCCGCTACCGGCGTCGACAGCGCGAGCGGCACGTACAGTTCGACGTTGATCACGACGCGCTGCTCGCCACGCTTCTCGAAGTCATGCACACCGATGTTGATATGCACTTCGTAGTTGCGCAGAAAGAGCCGGCGACAGTCGGCGAGCCGGGGATGCGAGAGAGCGTCAAGCATGATCGTTCCAGTGTCGAAAGAAGCGTGCGGACACGCAAGGAGCGCTTCGTGCAGCGCGGCTGAAGCAGCCGCCGCGTGCGTTCAGGCGCCCGTCAAAAACATTACGTCGCGCGGCAGCGGCACGAGGTGCTGGCCGCCGTCGACAACCAGTGTCGTTCCGGTCACACCCCGAGCATCCGCGAGATACAGCGCAGCGGCGACAAGATCCTCGGGCCGCGACGCGCGGCCAAGCGGCGTCACCTGATGCGCTTCGGCGAAACTTTGCGACGTCTGATCGGCGGATTGAAGCGTGAGCCCCGGCGCGAGCCCCACCACGCGCAATTTCGGCGCGAGCGACTGCGCCTGCGCGACGGTTGCTGCCTGCAGCGCGGCTTTCAACACCGTGTATGAAAGATAGTCCGGATTCATGTTGTACAGCTTTTGATCCAGCACGTTGATGACGACGCCACGCAGCGATTCGTCACCAAGCGCGGCTTCTGGCGTTGCCTCGTACAACATGCGCGCCAGCACGAGTGGCGCGCCCAGATTGATCGCCGCGAGGTTCAGCAGACGCTCGTAGCCGACGTCCCTCGCCGTATCTTCCGCGAAAAGCGACGCATTGTTGATCACGCAGGCGAGCCCCCCGAGTGCCGCGATGCAATCCGGCACGAGCCTCTCGACCTGTGCCTCGATGGCGAGATCCGCGTGCAGCGCGACCGCGCGACGTCCGAGCGCGACGATTTCTTCGACCACCTCATCGGCTTCCTCACGGGATGCGCCGAAATGCACGGCCACGTCCCAGCCTCTGGCCGCGAAGCCGATCGCGAGCGCGCGGCCGATCCTGCGGGCAGCGCCGGTAACCAGCACGACGCGCGCGGGCGCGCTTTGGGTGCTCCCGGCGGGGGAAGTACGGAAAGAGTCGGTCATTTACAATATGCGGATGAATCCGAAAGCTCACGAACCCGATAGTTTACCTGCTCCCGGCCCGGCCGCGCTTGCGCAGTCGGAAGCGCTGGTGGCGCAGATCCGCGCGGAGATCGACGCGAACAGCGGCTGGTTACCGTTCGACCGCTACATGGAACGCGCGCTGTACGCGCCGGGCCTTGGCTATTACAGCGGCGGCGCCATGAAGTTTGGACGTCGTGCGGAGGATGGCAGCGATTTCGTCACAGCACCCGAACTGTCACCGCTTTTCGCTGCGACGCTTGCGCGCCCGGTGGCGGAAGCGCTTGCAGCAAGCGGCACGCGCGACGTGATGGAGTTTGGCGCGGGCACAGGGAAACTTGCCGCGGGGCTGCTGAACGAACTCGCGGCACAGGAAGTGCCATTCGATACGTATTCGATTGTCGATCTGTCGGGTGAACTGCGTGAGCGTCAGCGCGCGACGATTGAAGCCGATGCACCTGCGCTTGCTGCGCGTGTGCGCTGGCTGGATGCGTTGCCCGAACATTTCGAAGGCGTCGTGATTGGCAACGAAGTACTGGACGCGATGCCTGTGCGACTCTTTGCGCGCGCGAACGGCGCGTGGCACGAGCGAGGCGTGACGTGGCGCGACGATGCTTTGGCCTTTAAAGACCGGCCGGTTGGCACGACTTCCGACATGGCGCTTCTGGATTCGCTTGAAGTGGAAGGCGATTACGTCGCTGAGACGCACCAGGCTGCGTTTGCTTTTACGCGAACGATCTGCACGATGCTTGAGCATGGCGCGGCGTTCTTTATCGACTATGGTTTTCCGCGCCACGAGTATTACCATGCGCAGCGCGCGCAGGGGACGTTGATGTGTCACTACCGGCATCGTGCGCATGGCGATCCGTTTTTGTATCCGGGGTTGCAGGACATTACGGCGCACGTCGAGTTTACGGGTGTTGCCGAAGCGGGTGTCGATGCGGGTGCTGATCTGCTTGGGTATACGTCGCAGGCGCGGTTTCTGATGAATGCCGGCATCACCGATGCGCTTGCCGATCTCGATCCTTCTGATGTGATGCGGTATCTGCCTGCGGCGAATGCGGTGCAGAAACTGCTCTCTGAGGCTGAGATGGGCGAGCTGTTCAAGGTGATCGCGTTTTCGCGCGGCATCGAGGATGGGATTGCCGCGTTTGCGCGCGGCGACCGGTCACATTCGCTTTGAGCGCGTTGCCATGATCCGCTGGCTGCTCACTACTTTTATTGCTGTCGCGGTGTTGTCGCGGTGCTGGCCGTGGCTCAGGAAGGTTGGTGTTGGGAGATTGCCAGGAGATATTACCCTCCGCGTTCGCGGGAAAGAGTATCCGTTTCCTTTTATGTCTACTCTTGTTTTGAGTTTGGTTTTGGCGTTTGTTGTGCGGTTGCTTTAGGGGCTGGTTTTGCCCCTTTGGCGGGGCGGCAGGTTTTTTTCTTTGCCAGCAGGCGCTTCGTTTTTTGGTGAGCGCTTTTTTTTGGCCTTTCCTTGTATTCGTGTCGGTCTATTTGCGTTGCCCCTGTGCGGAGAAAGGCGCCGAAAACTCGTCCGTTCCGGGTTGTGTCGCTGCCGGGGAATGGCAACCCATGAAGTGTCGCCCCCGCGCTTCACACGGCATGGGTCCGCGCACGAGAACGTCTCCCGCACAGTACCGCCCGTGACAAGGCACTCATCCACCCCACTCCGCACTGCGTGCGTCGCGGATGGGTTCGCCAGACCGCGGCGTGGTTGCGTTGGCTCTCTGCGCCGCGCGCGCAGCACGGCGCAGCAATGACGGCGCAAGTCGTCGGCGGCGGAGTCGGTCAGGACCGCACGTACGCAAGCGCCCACGCGGGAGCTATGCCGTCGGCGGCGTGATGTGACGTGATGCGATGGTTATGCCACTCGGCGACGCAACGCGGAGCCGGGTGGATGAGCCCTTTGTCACGAGGTGTGCAGTGCGAGGAATCCGATCGTGCGCGGGCCCATGTGCTGTGAACGGCGGGGGCGACATCTCATGGGGTGCCGTTCCCCGGTAGCGACACACCCCGGAACGGACGAGTTTTCGGCGCCTTTCTTTTGCCTACTTTTCTTTGGCAAGGACAAAGAAAAGTAGGTGCCGCCCCGCACAGGGGCGACGCAAATAGACCGACACGAATACAAGGAAAGGCCAAAAAAAACCCCAAAACCGCGCCACAAGAAGCGCCTATGGGCAAGTAGGTGCCGCCCCGCACAGGGGCAACACAAATAGACCGACACGAACACAAGAAAAGCCCAACCCCAACTAAACACTTTCCCCAAGAGCAAACGCAACCGCCCGAACCCGCTCCTGCTGAACAGCATCCTTAATCAGAGAAGGCCGGTCAGCAAACCGGCCAGCCACAGCCCCTCCATCCACAGCCCGCGCAGCCACAAGCGCGATCCGCAATCTCTCAGCCTGCGGATACGCCCGCGCTTCAAACCCCAACCGCCCGCGAGCATCCGCCTCGCACGCCTGCAACGCTTCAGCAAACCGCGCAGGTTTCCTCAACGCATCACATCGCTCGAACAACCGCACCAACCCGGCGGCGCCAGTCTCCATCACGCGATGAATGTTCCCATGCTCCCGCGCCACGAGCACCGCCAGATCACGGCACTCATTCGGCACCCGCAACCGCTCACACAAAGGCTTCAGCAAATCGACACTGCGCCCTTCGTGCCCAATATGCCGGGGCAATACATCCTCAGGCGTCGTCGCCTTGCCAAGATCGTGCGTCAACGCAGCGAACCGCACCGTCAATGCATACCCCTGCGTCGCAGCGTGATCCAGCACCATCATCACATGCACGCCCGTGTCGACTTCAGGGTGATAATCCGCCCGCTGCGGCACACCAAACAACCCATCGATCTCCGGCAACACGCGCGCGAGCGCACCACATTCCCGCAGTAACCCGATCATCCGCGAAGGCTTCTGCTCCATCAATCCGCGCGACACCTCCTGCCACACGCGCTCAGGCACAAGCGCATCCACCTCGCCGGCAGCAACCATCTTCTTCATCAGCGCCATCGTCTCCGGCGCCACCGTGAAGTCGGCAAAGCGCGCCGCAAACCGCGCAATCCGCAAAATCCGCACGGGGTCTTCGAGAAACGCATCGCTGACATGACGGAACACGCGATCCCGCACGTCCGCCTGTCCGTTGAACGGGTCGATCACCGGACCGGTCAGTTCGCCATCTGGACGCACTTCGCGCGCCATCGCGTTAATGGTCAGATCACGCCGCGCAAGATCCTCTTCGAGCGTGACGTCAGGCGCGTAGTAAAACTGGAAACCGTGATAGCCCGCCGCCGTCTTCCGCTCCGTGCGCGCGAGCGCATATTCCTCGTGCGTCAGCGGATGCAGGAACACCGGGAAATCCTTGCCGACGGGTCGATAACCCTGCGCCACCATCTGCTCCGGCGTCGCGCCGACCACCACGTAGTCGCGGTCCTTCACCGGGACGCCCAGCAGTTCGTCGCGGATCGCGCCACCCACCGCGTAGATATTCATGCGCAGGCGTCGTAGTACGGCACGCGATGCGTCTCGCGCAGCGCATCGTCGATCCACGCACGCACTTCCGGCTGCTCCGTCACGCGGCGCGCGTACGTGGCCGCAACCTCGGAAAGCGGCGGTTGCCACGTGTTGAAGCGCATCACCACCGGCGCGTACATCGCATCGGCGATGCTGAACTCGCCGAACAGGAACGGCCCGCCATGCTTTTCGATGCAGTCGCACCACAACGCGTCGACGCGCGCCACGTCGGCCAGCGCCTCCGGCGTCGATCCCTTGCCGGGAAACGACGCGCGGATATTCATCCACATCGCCGAGCGCAGCGCGCCGAAACCCGAATGCATCTCGGCACTCACGCTGCGCGCCTGCGCCCGCGCCGCCGCGTCGCGCGGCCACATCGCGTGTTGCGGAAACTGGTCGGCGAGCGTCTCGCAGATGGCAAGCGAGTCCCACACGGGCACGTTGTCATCGGTGATCAGGCACGGCACCTTGCCCGACGGAGAAAGCGCGAGGATCGACGTCTTCGAATCCGCCTCCTGCAATTCGATCGTGCGCTCCTCGAATGGAATGCCGAAATGCTTCAGCACCAGCCACGGACGCATCGACCACGATGAATAGTTCTTGTCACCAATAACGAGTTTCATGCTTGCCCATCAGAAAAAGAGAAGCGTTACCGCCCCGCGTTTGCGCGGAACGTATTGAAGCGCGAACGCCTCGACGCGCCCGTCAGATACACCGGGGCGATGGTCTCGATGCTCGCTGGCTCGATGCCGAGTTCAGGCGCAAGCGGTCCGCTCAGCACGCTGTCCACCTTCATCGAATCGAGATTGTCGCGCGTAATGATCGGCTCGCCAGGCGCCATTTCGAACGTCATCGCCTGCAGCCGCGCAAGCGCCTCCGGCAGTCGGATGATGGGCGCATGACGGCCAATCACGTCGCCGCATAATTTCACCAGCTGCTCCAGCGTGTACACGGTCGGACCGCCCAGTTCGTACGTACGACCGCTCGCGGCATCGAGATCGAGCACGTTCGAAATCGCCTTCGCGACGTCGCCGACAAACACCGGCTGGAACTTCGCATCGGGCATCGCGAGCGGAATGATCGGGAAGACGCGCTGCAGGAAGGCAAACTGGTTCAGAAACGCGTCCTCCGGCCCGAACACGACGGATGGCCTGAAAATAGTGGCCGCCAGCGTCGACTGACGCACGGCTTTCTCGCCGTCGCCCTTCGAGCGCAGATACATGCTCGGCCCTTTCGGGTCCGCGCCAATCGCGCTCACATGGATCAGGCGATGCACGCCCTTGCCTTCGCAGGCGGCCACGATTTTCATTGGCAGTTCGACGTGCGCTTTCGCGAACTCGGGGCCGTACGGACTGGCGCGACTCGCGTGCAAGGTGCCGACCAGGTTAATCACCGCGTCGGCATTTTCCAGGAAACTGGCGAGTTGCACCGGGTCGAACACGTCGACTTCGAGCACATCGATGGGCAACAGCGTGAGATGACGGGCATTGTGCCGTCGGCGTGTGGCGATGCGCACGTCCTTGCCGAGCTCGACGAGCGCGTTGACGAGGTGGCTGCCGATAAATCCGGACCCGCCGATAATCGCGATGGCTTGATGGCGCATTTTCGACTCCCTGGGTGGAAGCCGCAGCAACGGCTGGTGAGGCGGCCACCGCGCTGCGAAGCGCGGCGGCGTGGCGCTGGCGTTTTATGGTGCGATATAGCCCAGACGCACTTTCAGCGATTGCGGACGGCCTTCGAACAGTGCCGCATAGTAGACCGTGTTGGACAACACATTCTTCACGTAGTCGCGGGTTTCCTGGAACGGGATCGATTCCGCGAAAATCGCGCCCTCGACGCCCCGCGGCAAGTTCTGCTTCCACGCGCGCGGACGTCCCGGACCGGCGTTGTAACCCGCCGTCGCAAGGACTGCGGAGCCGTCGAACTGATTGTAGATCATCGACAGATAGTTGGTGCCCAGCAGGATGTTCGTGTCGATATCGTTCATCTGCGCGCGCGAAATCGTACCCAGACCGATCTTCTTCGCGACCAGTTGCGCGGTGCCCGGCATCAACTGCATCAAGCCGCTTGCGCCCACTTCCGAACGCGCATTCATGATGAAGCGCGATTCCTGGCGGATCAGCCCATACGCCCATTCGACGTCGAGACCCGTGGACTGCGCATCGCGCTCGACGATATCGCGGAACGGCGACAGATAACGCAGCGAGAAGTCGTGTTCGGTCTTCGTGCGGTCCGCCGTATTGACGGCGCGGTCATACAGCTCGATACGTCGCGCGTATTCGGCCGTCGCGATCAGCTGACGGTCGGTCATCGCACGCAGCGGCCAGTTCCATTCGCGATTGCCTTCGAGCCGAAGGTTCAGCGCGTAAAAACGCTGCGCGAGCGCGAAGCCCGGCGTGGCGCCCGCCTGTCCGACTTCTGCATCGCTGACGGTGGTTTTGGGCGGCACCGTGATCTTCTGGCCGAGTTCTTCGGCGGCGAGCTGGCCGTAGAAGTTATAGTCCTGCGCAATCTGCTCGAATTCCTGGTTCGCCGTGACCGGGTCGCCGTTCTGCTTCACCGCGCGCGCGTGCCAGTAAACCCACGACGATTGCGTGCGCAGCGACGGCGGCATCTGCTCGATCGACCAGCGCACCATCGTCCAGTCGCCGACAAGCAGCGCCATGCGCGTGCGCCACTCGTACGCCGGGTTTGACAGCGGCGCATTCGCCGACAGCCGGTACCAGTCGATCGCAGCAGGCATCTGCTTCGAGGCCGCCTGGTAAGCAATCGTGCCCCAGCCGATCGCGCGCTCGGGCGTGGTGAGCGACGGCGCCACCGAAGCAAACGTCGAAGCCGCCATCGCCGGATCGTTGCGCGCCATACGCGTGATTGCGAGCAGCGCCAGTTGATGCGACTGCGAATCCGGGCCGACGCCACGCGCGAGCAGGAGCGGCGGCGTACTTGCCGCCTGATCGAACAGCACCGGATCAGGGCGCTGGTTGCCGAGCGCATCGACAAGCTTCGCGCCCGTGTTCGTGTAGTTCTGCTCGTACGCGACGCGGATCTGCAGCCACACGTCATCGTTCGAGAACTGCTGGTTGATCGCGAGCGTCGTGATCAGATCGACGCAGCCGTCGCCGTACTGCTTCGGATCGACGAGCAGCGCGCGCGCCGCTTCGGCGACATTTTCGCCGCGTGCCGCGCGCGATTCGAGCGCATAGCACTTCACCTGCGTATCGTCGTTCAGCACGAAGCGCGCGTATTGCTGATCGAAATTGCGCCAGTCGTGACGCGCGCCGAGCACAACCAGATAGTCGTTGCGCAGACGGTCGGCGATCGCCTGGCCGTCATACTTCTGCAGGAACGACAGCACCGGTTCATCAGGCGCGTCGATGCGCGCGTGACCCGAGCCGTCGAAGAGTTGCGGCTTCAACTGGAAGTACTCGAGATACGACGGCGCCGGATAGTCCGGAATCATGCTCGCCAGCTGCGCGGCGCGCGGCGCATCGTTATTGCGCGCAGCCTCGCGAAGCTGGATGAAGGTCTGATCGTCAGGCGTGAGCTGGGTGAGGGTGACAGGCCGGACGGCAGAAGCCGTGCCGCACGCAACGAGTGCCGCGGCAGCCAGCGCAGAACCGGCCGCGCGATATACTCGAAAGAGGCGTTTTGACATCGTTGTTTCTGGAGCGAGAATTGAAGCCAAGCATAGCATGCAACCCCGACGCGAAATCGAAAAAGGAACTGCGCGCAACACTGCTCAAAGCCCGTCTCGATGCGGCTCGCGAGCCCGCGCACGCAGCGGCGTTAAAGCATCAGGTGCTTCATGTGCTGCAGCGTTATGCGCCGGCTCGCGTGGGGTTCTACTGGCCGCTCGCGGGTGAATTCGATGCACGCGAAGCGATCGCCGAATGGCTCGCCGCCGATACACAACGCGAGGCAGGATTGCCGGTCATTCATAGCGTGTATTCGCCGCTCGCATTTCACGCGTGGACGCCGGACACGGCGATGAAAACCGGCCATCACCGGATTCCGGAGCCCGACTCGGGACGTGACGTGATCCCCGATCTGCTGTTGATTCCCTGCGTGGGTTTCGACGAGGACGCCTTCCGGCTCGGCTACGGCGGCGGCTATTACGACCGCACGCTGACCACCTGGCCCAGCGCGATAAAGCCAGTGACAGTGGGCATCGCATACGAAGCCTGCCGCATGGACGCACTGCCGCGCGAGGCGCACGACATTCCGCTCGACGCGATCGTCACCGAGCTCGCCTGTTACCCAAAGCGGACTGACTGATATTGCGCGCGCGTTAAAGCGAAGCCGCCGCGCGCGCTGCTGTGTCGTACAGGCCGGATGCGTTGCGCATCAACTGCGCCGCCTCGCCGATCTGCTCGTTCGTCAGACCGCTGTCCTTCAACGTCTCGATCAGGCAGTTCTCGCGCACTTCGCGATATTTGAGGCATAGCTCGCGGCCGGCTTCCGTCGCTTCGAAAAACACTTCCTTGCCGGTCTTTTCGCTTTTTACATACCCTCTAGCTACGAGCTTCTTCAGCGCATAGGTCGCGACGTGCGTATCTTCGATGTTCAGCACGAAGCAGATGTCGGCCAGTTTCTTGCGACGCTCGCGATGGCTCACGTGGTGCAGCAGCGACACCTCGATGGCGGTCATGTCCTTGTCGCCCGCTGCCGACATGCAGCGCACCATCCAGCGGTTGAACGCGTTGCCTGCCATGATCAGCGCATATTCCAGCTCGGACAGCTCCGCGCTCGTTTCAGAAACGAGGTGTTCCGAGGAGACGATCTTGGTGGGATGACGCGACATGAGGCAATCTCTATACAGGTTGGGAAGGTGCCGGAAGTGTACGACGCCGTCCTGGAAATGTGAGCCTGGCACAAACGCTTATTGATAAATTGTAGATAATTTATTGAGAATGTAGCCTACCCAACGTGCGGTACATCGCCAGTTCTCGTCGGACGAATCTGGCATGTGGCGCACGGCGGGTCGGGATTTCGACTCAAACCAGGTCATTCATGAATCAGCCACGCATCTATCCGTTGGGCGATAACGCGCTCGTCTGCGAATCTCCGCCACCGGCGACGCTCGCCTGCCAGCAGCGCGTCTGGGCGGCCGCGCAGGCCGCGCGCGGCTGGCCGCATGTGCTCGAAGTCGTGCCGGGCATGAACAATCTGACGCTGGTCATCAACCCGCTGGAAGCCGATCGCGACGCGCTCACGGACATGCTGCGCGCCGCGTGGGACGCCACCGGCAAGGCAGCGGAAGCCGGTCGCGAGGTCGAAATTCCGGTCACGTACGGCGGCAAGGCGGGTCCGGATCTCAAGGTCGTCGCGAAACATACGGGATTGTCGACGGACGAAGTGGTGAAGCGTCACGCCGCGGGCGAGTACGTCGTGTTCTTCCTCGGCTTCCAGCCGGGCTTTGCCTACATGGGCGGCCTCGAGGAGAAGCTGCACACGCCGCGACGCGCGGAGCCGCGACTCGAAGTCCCGGCCGGCACGGTCGGCATTGGCGGCGCGCAAACCGGTATTTATCCGGCCGCGTCTCCGGGCGGCTGGCAGCTGATCGGCCGCACTGAACTGCCGCTCTTCGACCCCACGCGCACGCCGCCCACCCTGCTGCAGCCGGGCGACCGCGTGCGCTTCACGATTGCGGGGATCGACGCATGATCGATGTCGTCCACGCAGGTCTGTTGACCACCGTCCAGGATCTTGGCCGCCACGGCTACCGGCATCTCGGCGTCGCGATGGGCGGCGCGCTCGATCGCCTGTCGCTCGAAGTCGGCAACCGGCTCGTTGGTAACCGGCCGGATGCGGCCGGCCTCGAAATCACCTTCGGCCCGACTGTGCTGCGCTTTCCGCGCGCCACACGCATCGCGATCACCGGCACCGAGTTCAGCGCGACGCTCGACGGCAAGCCGGTGTATTCGTGGTGGAGCCTGCCCGTGCAGGCCGGCCAGGCACTCACGCTCAACGCGGCGAGGCGCGGCATGCGCGGTTATGTCGCCGTGGCCGGCGGCATCGACGTCCTGCCGATGCTGGGTTCGCGCAGCACCGATCTCAGCGGCGGCTTTGGCGGACTCGGCGGACGCGCGCTGCGTGACGGCGACCGTCTCCCTGTCGGCGCGCCCGTCGCGCGCCCCGGTTCGTGGTTCAGTCCGGACGCGCCGGAATTCGGCGTGAAGGCGCCCGCCTGGTGCAAGTTCGTGCTGGTTCATGAGCCGCTGCGGCGCGGGCGTCATCCGTCGAATGTGCCGTGGGCCGTGCCGATCCGCGTGCTGCCCGGTCCCGAATACGACAGCTTCACGACCGACGCGCACACCCGCTTCTGGGCCGACGAATGGCTCGTCACGCCGAACAGCAACCGGATGGGCTATCGCCTTGCCGGCGCGGAACTCGCGCACAAACGGAAGACCGATCTGCTGTCGCACGCGGTGCTGCCGGGCACGATCCAGGTGCCGCCGAACGGCCAGCCGATCATCCTGATGGGCGACGCGCAGACAACAGGCGGTTATCCGAAGATCGGCGCGGTGATCCAGGCCGACATGTGGAAGCTCGCGCAGGTGCGGCTCAACGCATCGGTTCGCTTTGTGCCGGCTACACCCGAAGAAGCGCGTCAGGCGCTGCTCGAAGAACGCGCCTATCTGCGGCAGATCGATGCCGCGATCGCGATGCATGAAGAACGCTGCGCGCGCCAGCCGGCGCTGGCGGCATTGCAGGACCAGTAGGAGAAACACCATGGAAATCGATTTGAACGCCGACCTCGGCGAAGGATGCGGTTCCGACGAGGCGCTGCTCGATCTCGTCAGCTCTGCCAACATCGCGTGCGGCTGGCATGCCGGCGGCGCGACCGCGATGCGCGACTGCGTGCGCTGGGCGGTGCAGAAAGGCGTGTCGATCGGCGCGCATCCGAGCTTCAACGATCCGGAGAACTTCGGTCGCAAGGAGATGGACCTGCCGGTCGGCGATATCTACGCGGGCGTGCTGTACCAGCTCGGCGCGCTCTCGGCGATTGCGCAGGCGGAAGGCGGGCGCATCGCGCACGTGAAGCCGCACGGCGCGCTCTACAACCAGGCCGCGCGCGACCCGAAAATCGCCGATGCGATCGTTTCGGCGGTGCATGACTTCGATCCTTCGGTGGCCGTGTTTGCGCTGGCGAACAGCGGACTGGTGAGCGCGGCGCGCGAAGCGGGACTGACCGCCATCGAAGAGGTGTTCGCCGACCGCGGCTATCGCGCGGACGGTTCGCTTGTGCCGCGCAAGGAGCCGGGCGCCTTGCTCGATGACGAAGAGGTCGTGCTCGCACGCACGCTGGCCATGGTGCGCGAGCAACGCGTGCAGGCCGTCGACGGTCGGTGGGTGCCGCTCAACGCACAGACGATCTGCCTGCATGGCGACGGTCCGCACGCGCTGGCTTTCGCGCGGCGCATCCGGGCCGCGCTCGCCGATGCCGGCATCGGCGTGCACGCGGCCACCAGCGTGCGCGTCTGACAGGACAGACGGCGCAGCCATCACCGAAAGACCCGACGACATCGACGCCCCGCTTCACGCGGGGCGTTTGCCAGATACAGCAGAAGTCGCAACACACGCATGACCCGTATCACCCGCAGCAGAAGTCGCTGCGGGCGCAACACCCGGAGCAATCGCGGTAGATACACCCGAAGCACCCGCAACGCGGCAACGCAGCAACAACGACGCAGTCGACGCGGCCAGCAAGAGCCGCGCAGGGCAGGACGGCGCACGGCACGCCCGGCGCGCCGCCCGATATGAGCCGCCACCAGCGGCATCCGGGTTCAACCACATAGAGAACCCAGTTTGGAGATCCAGATGCAGACAACAGTCAGTTTATGGCCGCTCATTGGCGTAGCCGTCATCATCATCGGGTTTGTATTGCGCTTCAATCCGATGCTCATCGTGGCGGCCGCCGCAATCGCCACCGCCCTCGCCGCGCATTTCCCGCCTGAGAAAATCCTCGCGGCGATCGGCACCGGCTTCATCAAGACCCGCAACATTCCGCTCATCATCCTGCTGCCGCTTGCGGTGATCGGGCTGCTCGAACGGCACGGCCTGCGCGAACGTGCGCAGATCTGGATCGCCGGCATCAAGGCGGCGACCGCGGGGCGTCTCCTCATCGTCTATCTGCTGGTGCGCGAACTGACGGCGGCCGTCGGCCTGACCGGCCTCGGCGGCCATCCGCAGATGGTGCGTCCGCTCCTCGCGCCGATGGCCGAAGGCGCGACCGAAAGCCGCTTCGGCAAGTTGAGCGATGCGGTCCGCTACCGCCTGCGCGCGTATTCGGCCGCGACGGACAACGTCGGCCTGTTCTTCGGCGAAGACATCTTCGTCGCGTTCGGCGCGATCGTGCTGATGGTCACCTTCCTGAAGGAAGCGGGCATCGTCGTCGAACCGATGCATGTCGCTGTTTGGGGTATTCCAACCGCGACCTGCGCGTTCATCGTTCACGGCTTCCGGCTGTGGCTGCTCGATCGCAAGCTCGAACGCGAACTGCGCGGCACGGCTGCGACAGGCGCCGGCAAGCAGACGCAGACCCAGTCGCAGTCGCAATCCCAGACGGCTTCGGGAGATAACGCATGATCACCATCAACTACCTGTTCTGGCTGCTCGGGATCGTGCTGCTGATCGTCGGCGGCATGATCATTTCGGATCGGGAGCATCCGCGCCGCTTCACGGCTGGCGGCTTCTGGATCCTCTACGCGCTGATCTTCCTCGTCGGCGACCGGCTTCCGCCGGAAGTGGTCGGCGTGCTGGTGATCGCGATGGCGCTGATCGCCGGTTTCGGCGGCGTCACGGGGGCGAAGCCGAAAGTGCTCTCCGAAGAAACGCGGCTCGCAAGTGCACGGCGCCTCGGCAACAAGCTGTTCGTTCCGGCGCTGACGATTCCGGTCGTCACCGTGATCGTCACGCTCACGGCGAAGTATTTCATCGTCGGCGGCATGCCGTTTGTCGAACTGAAGAACGTCACGCTGATCGGCTTCGGTATTGGCTGCGTGATCGCGCTGGCCGTTGCGTGCGTGATGACGCGCGACACTGTCGGCCAGTCGATGAAGGAAACGCGCCGGCTTGTCGACGCGCTTTCGTGGGCCGCCGTGCTGCCGCAAATGCTCGGGATGCTCGGGCTCGTGTTCTCGGACGCGGGCGTCGGCAAGGCCGTCGCGCATCTGACCATCGCTTACGTGAATCTTGACTACCGGCTCGTCGCGGTGGCCGTGTACTGCATCGGCATGGCGCTGTTCACGATGGTGATGGGCAACGGCTTCGCCGCGTTCCCGGTGATGACGGGCGGCGTGGGCGTGCCGATTCTGGTTGGCGTATTCCACGGCAATCCGGCCGTGATGGTCGCGATCGGGATGTTCTCAGGCTACTGCGGCACGCTGATGACGCCGATGGCCGCGAACTTCAACATGGTGCCGGCCGCGCTCCTCGAATTGCCGGATAAGAACGCGGTGATCAAGGTGCAGGTGCCAACCGCGTTGACGCTACTGGTCGTGAACATCTTCCTGCTGAACTTCCTGATGTTTCTTTAAGGCTTGATATAGCGCCTGTTCGTTGCGCAGTGATCGCATGCGACGGACGGGCGCTTCCACGATCGACGCTACGCTCAATTCGCGTCGACGATGAACCCGCGCTGGCGCAGCAACGCCAGCACGCCCTTCGGTCCGCCGAGATGCAGCGCGCCGATCGCGACAAACACCGGTTTGTTCGGCGCGGCAATCGCAACCATCCGCGAGACGAAACGCCGGTTCCGCTCGTAGACGATCTTGTTGTCGATCGAGGCCGACAGGCGCTGATCGCGCGCCAGTTTCTCCGACTTCGCGGTATCCCACGCCGCGATCGCATCGGCATCGCCGACGCGCCACAGCCGGTGCAACGTCTGCACATCGGCGACGTTTTCTTCGGGCGTCTGCACCAGGTCCTGCGCGAGCATTTCGCGCTGCTGCGCGAGCGTGAGCCCGGTGAACGCGCGCATCTGTTCCGACAGCGTTTCCAGCCCGACCAGCTTTCCGCGTGTCTTCAGATACACGTTCTGCAACTGCGCTTCGGTGCCGTACTCGGTCTGCAGGCCGGCGCTCAGTGAATCGTAGGTTTCGACCAGCAGCGCCGCGAGCCACGGACGCATCTTCTTGATCTCTTCGAGCGCTGCCGGATTGCTGCGCAGACGCAGCGCGAGCCTGCGCCACAACGGCTCCGGCAACAGGCGCGGCAAACATTCGCGCGCGCAGATGCCGAACTTCGACACGTCGTCCTGCGACTCGAGCAGATCGTCGGGCGACAGTTCGAGCGCGAGCGTCGGCGATGCGGCGAGCGCGGCGAGAATCGGCTTGCGAAAGGGCTGATTCGGCGGATAGTCGGCGGGATCGCCGACGTGCAGCGTGCCGAGCAGATAGAGGGTCGTCGAGCCGCGCGTCGCGACATAGAACGGCATGCGTGCCGGCTCCAGACGCACCGCGCCGCTTGCGGAATTGCCCGACGGCGGCGGATTGAAACCGGGCAAGGTTGCGCGCGGCGGCGCAGAGGGAGCCGAAGGCGCGGCCGGAACGGGCACCGGACGCCCGGCCTGCACCGGCGTATTCGCCGGAGTCCCGGCGGCATGCACCTCGGGCGACACCGACGAGAAAGACAGACACAGCACGACGGCAAGCGCGGCCCATCCCGGCGACCCCGTCCGCCCATGCTGTTTCAGGACGCGGGTGAAACCGTCGGACATCGAGCCACGCAGCGCATCGACCAGGATAGATGCGAGGGAAAACGCGAAGGCAACACTACGGCCGCCTTCACGCAGGCGGCGCGCAGCACCACGCGCCGCCAACGGATCAGGCATCCGCCTCCCCTACCTCCTCAGCCCGATGACACGACACCTGACGGCCATCCACTTCACGCAGCTTCGGCTCTTCGGTCCGGCACCGGTCGATCGCATACGGGCAGCGCTGATGGAACGTGCAGCCCGACGGCGGATTGAGCGGCGACGGCATTTCGCCCTGCAGCTTGATCTGGATGCGCCGGTCGGCTTCGAAGATCGATGGTGTCGCCGACATCAGCGCCCATGTGTACGGATGCCGCGGTCGTGTGAACACCGTCTTCTTGTCGCCGAGCTCAGCAACGCCGCCGAAGTACATCACCATCACGTCATCCGCGATGTGCTCGACCACCGACAGGTTGTGCGAGATGAACACGTAGCTCGTCTTGAACTCTGCCTGAAGGTCCATGAACAGGTTCAGGATCTGCGCCTGGATCGACACGTCGAGCGCGGACACGGGTTCATCTGCGACGACGATCTGCGGATCGAGAATCATCGCGCGCGCAATCGCGACACGCTGACGCTGACCGCCGGAGAACATATGCGGATAGCGCTTCGCATGTTCAGGCCGCAGGCCGACGGTGCGCATCATCTGCGCGATGCGGCCCGCGCGTTCGCTCGCCGTTAGCTGCGTGTTGATCGCGAGCGGCTCGCCGAGCGTTTGCTCGACGGTCTTGCGCGGATTCAGCGAAGCAAACGGATTCTGGAACACCATCTGCACGCGCCGCCGCAATGCGGCGATCTTCGCGTGATCCGCGCCGGCGACGTCCTCACCGTCGATCAGCAGACGGCCGGACGTCGGTGCTTCGATCATCGTCAGCTGACGCGCGAGCGTCGACTTGCCGCAACCGGATTCACCGACCACGGCCAGCGTCTTGCCGCGTTCGAGCGAGAACGACACGCCGTTCAACGCCTTCACCGTACCGTGGCCGAACATGCCGCGCTTCACCGCGTAGTGCCGCGCGAGCTGGTCGGCGATCAGCACTTTTTCGCTGGCGGGGCCAGCCGGTCGCGGGTGGCGCGTTTCGTGTACTGCGTTCATCGTGCGCCTCCGCGTGTGTGAATGTTGGCGTCGCCGGTCAGGTTCAGCGGCTTGATACAGCGCACCTGCGTCGCCTCGCTGTGATCCGGTAACGGCGCGAGCGCCGGCCGCGCCTTCATGCAATCGTCGACGACGTACTTGCAGCGCGGTGCGAACAGGCACCCACGCGGCCGGTCGTCGCGACCCGGCACCATGCCCGGCAATGCAGCGAGCCGCACCGCGCCGACGTTATGCTCGGGAATCGCCGCCAGCAACGCTTCCGTGTACGGATGATGCGGCGCGGCGAAGATATCGGGCACCTTGTTCGTCTCGATGACTTCGCCTGCATACATCACGGCCACGCGCTGCGCGACTTCCGACACCACGGCCAGATCGTGCGAAATCAGCACGAGCGCCATGCCGCGTTCCTTCTGCAGCTTCACGAGCAGTTCCATGATCTGCGCCTGGATCGTGACGTCGAGCGCGGTGGTCGGCTCGTCGGCGATCAGGAGCTTCGGATTGCATGCGACCGCCATCGCGATCATCACACGCTGGTTCATCCCGCCCGACATCTGGTGGGGAAAGGACGTGATGCGGTTCTTCGCGTCTGGAATGCCGACCTGGTCGAGCAGTTCCAGCGCGCGCTTATGCAACGCATCGCCGCGCAGACCTTCGTGCAGCTTCAGCACTTCCTTGATCTGATAGCCGACGGTGTAGCTTGGGTTCAGGCTCGTCAGCGCGTCCTGAAAGACCATGGCGATGTCCTTGCCGATGATCTTGCGGCGTGCGCTCGCCGATGCCTTCAGCAGATCCTTGCCGTCGAATGTGATTTCGTCGGCGGTGACCTTGCCCGGCGCGTCGATGAGACCCATCAGCGCCATCATCGTCACGCTCTTGCCGGAACCCGATTCACCGACCACGCCGACCACTTCGCCTGGCTTCACATCCAGGTTGATACGGTCGACAGCGGGCGCGCCGCTGAAGTTCACTGCGAGATTGCGGATGGTTAGAAGATTGTTCATGTCACGCCATCCGTTTCAGTTTGGGATCGAGCGCATCGCGCAGCCCGTCGCCGAGCAGGTTGATTGCGAGCACCGAAACCAGGATGGAAAGACCGGGCATCGTGACGATCCACCACGCGCTGTCGATATAGTCACGCGCCGAAGCGAGCATCGCGCCCCACTCCGCCGAAGGCGGTTGCACGCCGAGGCCGAGAAAACCGAGCGCGGCGGCATCGAGAATCGCCGACGAAAAACCGAGCGTCGCCTGCACGATCAGCGGTGCGGTGCAGTTCGGCAGCACCTGCGAGAACATCAGACGCAGCGTGCCCGCGCCCGCGACGCGCGAAGCCGTCACGTATTCCTTCTGCAACTCACCCTGCGCCGACGCGCGCGTCAGACGCACGTAACCCGGCAACGCGACGATCGCAATCGCGAGCATCGTGTTGATGAGGCCCGGACCGATGATCGCGACCACGGCGACTGCGAGCAGCAGTGACGGCAGCGCGAGCAGCACATCCATGATGCGCATGATCGGCGTGTCGGCCCATTTGTCGAAGAACGCGGCGATCAGCCCGAGCACGACGCCCGGAATCAGCGCCAGCACCACCGAAACAAAGCCGATCCAGAACGACAGCCGCGCGCCGTACATCAGACGCGAGAGGATGTCGCGGCCCGCTTCGTCGGTGCCGAGGATGAACTTCCAGTTGCCGCCTTCAAGCCACGCGGGCGGAATCTTCACCGAATCGCGATACTGCTCGATCGGGCTATGCGGCGCGATCAGCGGCGCGAAAATCGCGATGAAGATCAACGTCAGCACGATGATGCCCGCGACAACGGCGCCGCGATTGCGCGAGAAGTTGGCCCAGAATTCGCGGGCGGCTAGTGCGCGGCCGCCTGCGGGGGTAACCGCCGTGGGGACGGTATTTTGTATGTCTGCCATCGCTCTCTTTACCTCGTATGGCGAATGCGTGGATTCAACACGCCGTACAACAGATCGACGATCAGATTCACGAAGATCACTAACGTGGCGATCATCAGGATGCCGCCCTGCACGACCGGATAGTCGCGCCGGCTGATTGCATCGATGAGCCATTTGCCGATGCCGGGCCACGAGAACAACGTCTCGGTCAGCACCGCGCCCGCGAGCAGCGTGCCGACCTGCAGGCCGATCACGGTCACCACCGGAATCAGCGCGTTACGCAGCGCATGCACGACGATCACGCGTCCGGGTGCGAGACCCTTCGCCCGTGCGGTGCGGATGTAGTCTTCGCGCAGCACTTCGAGCATCGACGAACGCGTCATCCGCGCGACGACCGCGAGCGGAATCGTGCCGAGCACGATCGACGGCAGGATCAGATGGCTCACAGCCGAGCGGAACGCGCCTTCGTCGGTGGAGAGCAGCGCATCGATCAGCAGCAAGCCGGTGACGCGCGGAATGTCGTATTCCACCGCGATACGGCCAGCAACCGGCGTCCAGCCGAGATCAGCCGAAAAGAACATGATGAGGATCAGCCCCCACCAGAAGATCGGCATCGAGTAGCCCGTCAGCGCGGTGCCCATCACGCCGTGATCGACCACCGTGCCGCGTTTGAGCGCTGCGAACACGCCCGCTGGCAGACCAACGATCAGCGCAAACAGCATCGCGCAGATCGACAGTTCAACCGTTGCCGGGAAGCGCGCGAGGAATTCCTCCATCACGCTCGTGTTGGTGATGATCGACATGCCGAGGTTGCCATGCAACGCGCGGCCGACGTAGTGGATGTACTGCATGGGAAGCGGCTCATCGAGCCCGAGGCGGTGCATCGCGGCAGCGTGCATCGCCGGATCGACCCCGCGTTCGCCCATCATGACTTCGATCGGGTCGCCCGGGATCAGATGAATCAGCGCGAACGCCAGAATGGTGATGCCGATGAAAGTCGGTATCACCATGCCGATGCGGCGCAAAACGAATCGGAACATGGTTCGTCCCTATGTACTTGATGCTTGATGAACAGAAAAAATGCAACCGGCGACGAGGGCTCGTGACCCCGGTCGCCGGTATATTTTCGACCAGTTTTCCTGTTTTTTTGAACGTGCGGAAAACCTGGTACCCCAGTCTTACTTCACGCTCACGCCGTCGAAGCGCGCATAGCCCAGCGGCTCGATGCGCATGTCTTCAACCTTCTTGCTGACCGGTTGATACACCGTCGAGTGCGCGATCGGCGAGAACGGCAGCTGCTGCGCGAAAATCTGCTGAGCTTCGACGTACGCCTTCGTACGACCCGCTACGTCAGACGTTTCGCGGCCCTTCTGCACCAGATCGTTGAACGGCTTGTCGCACCACTTCGAGAAGTTGTTGCCGTTCACTGCGTCGCAGCCGAGCAGCGTACCGAGCCAGTTGTCCGGATCGCCGTTGTCGCCGGTCCAGCCGATCAGCATCGTGTCGTCTTCGCCTGCGTGGGCGCGCTTGATGTATTCGCCCCATTCATACGTGACGATCTTCGCCTTCACGCCGATCTTCGCCCAGTCGGCCTGGATCATTTCCGCCATCAGCTTGCCGTTCGGGTTGTACGGACGTTGCACCGGCATTGCCCACAGCGTGATGTCGAAGCCGTTCGGGTAGCCGGCCTTCGCCAGCATCGCCTTCGCCTTCTCCGTATCGTACGTCTGCGACTTCAGGTTCTTGTCGTACGACCATTGCGTCGGCGGCATCGGGTTCGTTGCCGACTGGCCTGCGCCCTGGTACACGGATTCGACGATCGCCTTCTTGTTGATCGCCATGTCGAGCGCCTGACGCACTTCGACCTTGTCGACCGGCTTGTGCGACACGTTGTACGCGAGGTAGCCGAGATTGAAGCCCGCTTGCGACGGCATCGAGATGTTCGCTTCCGCCTTCAGCGGCGCGATATCGGCCGGACGCGGATAGCTCATCACCTGGCATTCGTCGCGCTTCAGCTTCTGCACGCGCACGCCGGCGTCCGGCGTGATCGAGAAGATCAGCTTCGAAATCTTGACCGCGCCCGGCTTCCAGTAATCCGGATTGCCGTCGAAACGGATCGTCGCGTCTTTCGTATAGCTGCGGAAAATGAACGGGCCCGTGCCAACCGGCTTCTGGTTGATGTCGGCGGCCTTGCCGTCCTTCAGCAGCGCATCGGCGTACTCACCCGACAGGATCGACGCATATTCCATCGCCAGATTCTGGATGAACGGTGCGTTGACTTCCTTCAGCGTGAACTTGACGGTGTACGGATCGACCTTTTCGACCTTGTCGATCAGCTTGTCGAGGCCCATGTCCGTGAAGTACGGGAACTGGACCGGGTAAGCCTTACGGAACGGCTGGTTCGTGTCCAGCATGCGCTGGAACGTGAACACGACGTCGTCCGCGTTGAATTCGCGCGTCGGCTTGAAGTACGACGTGGTCTGGAACTTCACGCCATGACGCAGATGGAACGTGTAGGTTTTGCCGTCAGCCGCGACATCCCACTTTTCGGCGAGGCCGGGTTCGACTTTCGTGCCGCCGCGTTCGAATTCGACGAGACGGTTGTAGACGGTGAACGTATTCGCTGTGAAATCGACGCCCGTGGTGTACTGGGCCGGATCGAAGCCCGCGGGACTGCCTTCTGAGCAGTAAACGAGCGTCTTGTTCGGAATCTCGGCAGCGCCCGCAATATTGGCCGCCACCATCGACGCCGCTGCAGCGGCGACGAGCGTGGTCAGACGCGCGACGCGCAACAGATTGTTTTGCTTCATGTTTCCTCCAGGTTCGGAACCGGCTCCCGCCGGCGTAGCGCGATATTACTGACCTTTGCTAACCCGAACAAGCGGAGGAAAATCCCCGTGTTCACGATCGGAAACATACTTGACGCAAGTTGCTGCGATGCGGCAGGCGCAGCACCCATCGGCTTACAGAACGATTTCAGAAAAGTCGCCCCTGATTGTTCTATTTCTGGCCGATAGTCCAGCTTTGCGCAGGGCCAAACGGGTCGATCTTAAACCCGTTGGCGCGTTCGCATGCGTGAAGATGGGGTGTTCCTTACTGAACCTGAGCGCATTAACGTCTTTTAATGCCTTTTAAGGCCTTATCGCGCGTTGAGCCGCTCGCAGATGGCTTTCGTGGCCGCCGCGCCGTTCAGCGTATAGAAGTGCAAACCCGGCACATTCGCATCGACGAGCCGCTGGCACAGGTTCGTCACCACATCGAGACCAAACGCGCGGATCGAGTCACGATCGTCGCCGAAGCTTTCGAGGCGCCGCGCCACCCAGCGCGGCACTTCAGCGCCGCACATCTCGGAGAAACGCATCAGCTGCGAGAAGTTCGTGATCGGCATGATGCCCGGCACGATCGGCACATCGACGCCGAGCTTCCTCGCATCGTCGACGAAGCGGAAGTAAGCATCCGCGTTGAAGAAATACTGCGTGATCGCGGAATTCGCGCCGGCCTTCACCTTGCGCGCGAAGTTTTCCAGATCGGCATTCGGCGAGCGCGATTGCGGGTGATATTCCGGATACGCCGCGACTTCGATATTGAACCAGTCGCCGGTTTCGGCGCGAATGAACGTCACCAGTTCCGACGCGTAACGCAGTTCGCCGACTGAGCCCATGCCCGAAGGCAGGTCGCCGCGCAGCGCCACGATATGACGGATGCCGTGCGAGCGGTATTCATTGAGAATCGCGCGCAGGCTTTCCTTCGACGACCCGATACACGACAGGTGCGGCGCGGCTTCGATGCCGTCCTTCGCGATGTCCAGCACGGTATCGAGCGTGCCTTGCTGCGTCGAGCCGCCCGCGCCAAACGTGCAGGACACGAACTTGGGCTTGAGCGGCGCGAGCTGCGCACGCGTCGCGCGCAGCTTGTCAACGCCTTCCTGCGTTTTAGGCGGGAAGAATTCGAATGAGAGTTCGATCGGGTTCATGAGTCACCAGAGTTGCCCCTGTGGGCAGCGTGCAGGGGGGCGAGGCGTCAGCCGAAGCTGCGATTGCCGAAAATGAGCGCGGACAGCAGCCACGACACAATGCTGTACAGGATCGAGCCGAAGAACGCCGACCAGAAACCCGACACTTCGAAACCCTTCAGCAGCGACGCGCACAGCCAGAAGCACAGCGCATTGACCACCAGAATGAAGAGCCCGAGCGTGAGAATCGTGACAGGCAACGTGAGCAGGATCAGCACCGGCCGAAGCACTGCGTTGATGAGCCCGAGCACCAGCGCGACGATCAGTGCAGTGCCGAAACTGCGGATGTGAATCGACGGCACGATGTACGTGATGATCAGGAGGGCAAGCGCATTAACGAGCCAGGTCAGCAGCACAGTCATGTAGAGCTCCTTGTGGGCGGGAAGTCCGCAGTGGGGCCGCGTGAGCGGACGCAGCGCGGCGCAGGATCTGCGCCGCGCTGCCCGCGTTCACATACGTTGAAGCATGATGAACGACGCCGTCGCCCGATTTTTGAATGCGGGCGACGGCGACCGCATTAATAGCGGTAGTGGTTCGGCTTGAACGGACCGTTCTTGTCGACGCCGATGTAGCCAGCCTGATCGTCCGACAGCACGGTCAGGTTCACACCGATGCGCGCCAGATGCAGACGTGCAACCTTTTCGTCGAGCTGTTTCGGCAGCACGTACACCTTGTTTTCGTACTTGTTGCCTTCAGTGAACAGTTCGATCTGTGCAAGCGTCTGGTTCGTGAACGAGTTCGACATCACGAACGAAGGGTGACCCGTCGCGCAGCCGAGGTTCACGAGACGGCCTTCAGCCAGCAGGATCACGCGCTTGCCGTCCGGGAAAATGATGTGGTCGACCTGCGGCTTGATGTTGTCCCACTGGTACTGGCGCGTCGACGCAACGTCGATTTCCGAATCGAAGTGACCGATGTTGCAGACGATCGCGTTGTGACGCATCGCCTTCATGTGGTCGTGGCCGATCACGTGGAAGTTGCCGGTTGCCGTCACGAAGATGTCGGCCTTGTCGGCAGCGTATTCCATCGTCACGACGCGATAGCCTTCCATCGCCGCCTGCAGTGCGCAGATCGGATCGATTTCCGTGACCCACACGGTTGCGCCCAGACCACGCAGCGATTGCGCGCAGCCCTTGCCCACATCGCCGTAACCTGCGACAACCGCGATCTTGCCCGCGATCATCACGTCGGTTGCGCGCTTGATGCCGTCGACGAGCGATTCACGGCAGCCATACAGGTTGTCGAACTTCGACTTCGTGACCGAATCGTTGACGTTGATCGCCGGGAACGGCAGACGGCCTTCCTTTTCCATCTGATACAGACGGTGCACGCCGGTCGTCGTTTCTTCGGTAACGCCCTTGATGTGAACGAGGCGCTTCGAATACCACGTCGGATCCACATCCAGGTGCGCGGCGATCGACTTGTACAGCGCGGTTTCTTCTTCGTTGGTCGGCGTCGAGATGACCGAGCGGTCCTTTTCAGCCTTCGAACCGAGGATCAGCAGCAACGTGGCGTCGCCGCCGTCGTCGAGGATCATGTTCGCGAATTCGCCGTTCGGCCATTCGAAGATGCGGTGCGAGTATTCCCAGTATTCGTCGAGCGATTCGCCCTTGTACGCGAACACCGGCGTGCCGCCCTTGGCGATGGCTGCAGCAGCGTGATCCTGCGTCGAGAAGATGTTGCACGATGCCCAGCGCACGTCCGCGCCGAGCGCGGTCAGCGTTTCGATCAGCACGCCCGTCTGGATCGTCATGTGCAGCGAACCGGCGATACGCGCGCCCTTCAGCGGCTGCGACGCCTTGTACTCTTCACGCGTCTGCACGAGGCCCGGCATCTCCGTTTCGGCGATGTCGAGTTCCTTGCGGCCCCAGTCGGCCAGCGACATGTCGGCAACGATGTAATCTTTTGAATCTTTGGAATCGTAAACTGCGGCGTTCATCACGCCCTCCTTTCTAAAAATTGACTAGAAATTTGACGTGAGCGCGGTTCGATGCGGTGGGTAAAAAGCGCGTGGCGCATTCTAGCCGTCCGATTGAAGCCTCCGAGCCTGGCGGGCAGCACGCGAATGCAGATTCGCGGTACCCGTCGCAACGCTCCTCGGAGACGAACGGCGATTGTAGCAAATCGAGATGGGTTAGGGATCAACGAAATGCGCCCGAATGTGGGCGCTTCTTGCGCCGTCGCGCCTTCGAACGATGTGTTCGCGGTTTCGCAGGCAATGAAGTACGCGGTCGCTCCGTTATCACGGAGGTCATGTCAGAACGGCAGAAAGCCCAATGCCGGCGCGAGCAGCACCATGACGACGCCCGCGATCATCATCGTCAGGCTGGCGACGACGCCCTCTTCGCTGCCGAGTTCGCGCGCCTTCGCCGTGCCCACGCCGTGGGCCGCCGCACCGAACAGCGCGCCGCGCGCGAGCCGTGTGCGCAGCGGCACGAGCGCCAGCACGATTTCACCGAACAGCATGCCGCAGACGCCCGTCGCGATCACGAAGAGCGCGGTCAGGTCTTTCGGGGCGCCGATCTTGTCGGAGACGGCGAGTGCAAACGGCGTCGAGACGGAACGCGTCATCAGGCTGCGCTGCAGTTCCGGGGACAGATGCAGGAGCTTTGCGAGCGCAAGCGACCCGCCGACCGCGACGATGATCCCGACCGTCACACCGACGGTGAGCGAAATCCAGTGACGCTTCAGCAGATCGCGATATTCATAGATCGGCACCGCGAACGCGACGGTCGCCGGGCCGAGCAGCCACATCAGCCAGCGCGTGTCCTGAAAGTAGACCGGATACGGGATGTGCGCGACCAGCACGATCACGGCCAGCACGACCGGCACGGCGACGAGCGGCGTCAGCCACGGGCTTTTGAAACGTGCGTAGAGATACTTCGACGCGAAGTAGAGCGCCACCGTCATCACGAAGCAGCCGGCGGCGATGAGCCGCGCGGCGTCGTCTGCGAACAGGGATGAGTAGAAGGCGTTCATGGGATGGGCTTCGCGGCTGGGCGGGCTATGCCGGCTGGATTGGCTGGATTGGCGATGTAAAGGTGCGGCGCCGGATCAGGCGCGCGCGGCGAGGCGCGTCACCCGCACGCGGCGCAGCGCGAGACGGCGTTCGAGCCGTGCAGCCTGCTCGACGGCAAACGCAACGGCCACCATCACCATCAACGTGCCCGCCACGACGACAAGCGCCAGACGCCAGCCGTCTTCCTTAAAGAGACCGCCGTACTGAACGGCCGCGACGGCCGCCGGAATGAAGAACAGCAGCATGTCGGACAGCAGCCAGTCGGCGCCGGACTTGATCCAGCGGGTCGGCATACCGCCGGAAAAGAGCAGCGCCAGCATCGCGACGAGGCCGACAACGCCACCCGGCACGGGCAAACCAAGATGGCGCACGATGAAATCGGCGACATACCATACGGCAGCCAGCGCGGCGCTTTGCACGGCGATCCGGGCGACGCGCAGCACGCCGGCGGGGGCTGCTTGCGTGGAAAGACGTGTCGTTATCATGGCAATCCCTGGGTGACTTCTGAGTGAAAGTCAGTATAGGGTTCACGTCTTCATAAATATAATGACTTAACATCATCCACTTCATTCCAATCTGGAATCAGGAGTCCCAAAACGTGGAATTGCGCGCACTCCGCTACTTTGTTGAGGTGGTCAGGCAGCAGAGCTTCACCGTCGCGGCCGAGCAGATGTTCGTCACGCAGCCGACGATCAGCAAGATGGTGAAGTCGCTGGAAGACGAGATCGGTTCGCCGCTTCTGCTGCGCGACGGCCGCCAGATGGTGCTCACCGATGCCGGCCGTATCGTCTATCAGCGCGGCCAGGATGTGCTCGCCGCGCACGCGCAACTGCAGGCCGAGCTGAATGACCTCGGCACGCTCGGCAGCGGTGAGCTGACGATCGGCATTCCGCCGATGGGCGGCTCGCTCTTCACACCCGCGATCGCCGCGTTCCGGCAGCGCTATCCGAAGATCGAGCTGAAACTGTTCGAACAGGGTTCGCGCGCGATCGAAGCCGCGCTGATTTCGGGTGAGCTCGAAATGGGCGGCGTGCTGCTGCCGGTGGATCCGGAGATGATCGAGGTACTGCCGGTCACGCGTCAGATGCTGTGGCTGGTCGCGCGCCGCGGCTCGCGCTGGGACGATGTGCAGCAGGTGCCGCTCGCCGATCTCGCGTCGGAGCCGTTCGTGTTTTACGGCGAAAGTCTCGCGCTCAATGACGTGGTGCTGAACGCGTGCCGCGAGGCGGGCTTTTCGCCGACGATCGTCGGACGTAGCGGGCACTGGGATTTCATGGCGGCGCTGGTGCTGGCCGGCGTCGGCATTGCGTTGCTGCCCGAGCCGTATTGCCGGCGGCTCGATTCGACGCAGTTCAACTGCCGGCCCGTCGTCGAACCGGCGATTCCGTGGGACATGGCGATCGGCTGGCGGCGCAACGGCTATCTGTCGCACGCGGCGCGGGCGTGGCTTGAAGTCGCGCGCGAGACGCTGCCCGGCCCGAACGGCGACGATTTCATGCATGCGCCGACGCCGGGGATTACGGGAATTCCGGCTTCGGGGTGAGGCGCCGGGCGCGTCCGGCGCGCCACATCACGCCGCAACCGCCGCTATTTCCATCCCCCGCCGCGCCGCTGCCATAAACTCCGCCGCCCGCTCGCCGATCATCACCGTCGGCGAATTCGTGTTGCCGCCGATCAGCGTCGGCATCACCGAAGCATCCACCACCCGCAGACCCGTCACGCCGCGCACGCGTAGCTGCGGATCGACGACCGAGCGCGCATCGCCGCCCATCCGGCAAGTTCCGACCGGGTGATAGATCGTGTCGGCATGCTCGATAATCGTCGCGCGAAGTTGCGCCTCGTTATGTCCGGGATGCGTGTAAAGCTCCCTGCCACCGCACAGCGCAAGCGAAGGCGCATCGAGAATGCGCCGCGAGACGCGCACGCCTTCCACCAGCAGATCGAGATCACGCGAATCGCTGAAAAAGCGCGGATCGATCACCGGCGCGACGCGCGCGTCGCCGCTCGCGAGTGTGACGCTCCCGCGGCTATGCGGACGCAGCACGCACGCGTGCAGCGAATAGCCGTGTCCCCAATGCATGTGCCGGTTGTGATCGTCGACGAGCGCCGCGCAGAAATGCAGTTGCAGATCCGGGCGATCGAGCGTCGGCCGGCTTTTGATGAAACCGCCCGCCTCCGCGACGTTGCTCGACAGCATGCCCTTGCCGTGACGCATGAAGTCGACGAACTGCGGCCCCATTCGCGCGATGCCGCGTAGCGAGATTCCCGTTGGTTCGATCGAGCGCGTGCGTTTGTTGATCGTGAAATCGATGTGATCGATCAGGTTCTGGCCGACGTCCGGCGCATCGTGAACCACCGGCACACCCATCGACTGCAGATGCACCGCCGGCCCGACGCCCGAGCACATCAACAGTTGCGGCGAGTTGAACGCGCCGGCTGCGAGCACGACTTCCGCGCGCGCGTCGAGCACTTCGGTCCGCCCGTCGCGCGCCACTTCGACGCCCACCGCCCGCTTGCCCTCGAAGACGACGCGCAGCACGGTCGCATCCGCGATCGTGTGCAGATTCGCCCGCGGCCTGTCATAGACGTAAGCACGCGCGACGCTGCAGCGGCGGCCATCGCGCTGCGTCACCTGATAGAAGCCGACGCCTTCCTGGTCCGGTCCGTTGAAGTCGTCGTTCTGCCGGAAGCCCGCTTCGACTGCGGCGCGCACGAAGCGCTCCGAGAACCGGTTGCGAAAGCGCAGATCGGAGACGGTGAGCGGACCGTCTGCGCCGTGCAGCGCGTCGGCGCCGCGTTCGTTGCCTTCGGCGCGCCGGAAGTACGGCAGCACATCCGGCCACGACCAGCCGTCGCAGCCCATCTGCGCCCAGTCGTCGTAATCGAGCGGATGGCCGCGCGTGTAGATCATCGCGTTGATCGCGCTCGATCCGCCGAAGCCGCGTCCGCGCGGCTGATATCCGCACCGGCCGCCGAGGCCCGGCTGAGGGGTCGTCTCGTAGCCGTAGTTGGTTTTCAGCCTGAACGGCACGAGGGCGGCGACGCCGACCGGCATGTTGACGAAGAGATTGCGTTTCGTGTGAGGGCCGGCCTCGATCAGCGCGATCGACGCGTCGGGACAGCTGTCCGCAAGCCGGCTCGCCAGCGCGCAGCCGCCAGAGCCCGCACCAACGATGATGTAGTCGTATTGCATCCGCTCCTCCTGGTGGGCCGCGTTGCCCGCGGCGCCTGTCTCGTGCACACTTGTCTGCGTGTGTTTCTGCGCATTGTAGGGAGCCTGCCGGACGAGCGGCGCGATCGCGTCAGAGCGATCCCTCTAAACGAAACACCACCCGCGCCCCTATGATGAAAAGCTGCCGTCGGCATTCGTTATCACGGCGGCGCAGCATTCAAACTCCGCACAGAATGCGTCGCCGCTCGCCACGTAGCGCAGCACGCATCGATAAAACGTAGACCCGGAAACAGACCCGGACATGCATCCGGTGAACGGAGACAGCAGATGGAACTGCGCAGCCTCGGCAAGACCCATGACGTGACCAATCAGGTCCCGCCACTCGCAGACTACAACCTCTTCGCAAGCGACGCCGCGCTGACGGCCGCCGTCGACCGCGAAGGCGCGGCGTGGCATCGTGAGGCGTTGCAGCGTCATGGCGCAGCGCTTTCCGCGCCCGATGTCCTCGCGCTCGCCGAACTCGCGAACCGTCACACGCCTGAACTCTTCACTCACTCGCCGCGCGGCGAACGCGTTGACGCGCTGGAGTTTCATCCGGCGTGGCACAGCCTGCTCGCGCTCTTGCGTCGCGAAGGGCTGCACGCGCTGCCGTTTTCCGATCCGCAGAAAGGTGCGATGGTTGCGCGCTGTGCCGGCTACTTTCTGCACGCGCAACTCGAATCCGGCTCGCTCTGCCCGCTGACGATGACGTTCGCCAGCATTCCCGTGCTACAACGCGAACCCGCGCTGTTCGACACACTGCGCGACAAGCTCTACACGCGCGAGCACGACCCGCGCGACCTGCCGCTCACGCAGAAGAAGTCGATGATGGTCGGCATGGGCATGACCGAGAAACAGGGCGGCTCGGACGTGCGCAGCAACCAGACGCGCGCGTTCGCAACAGAGGACGGCGGCGGTCGCGGCGCCGCTTACCGGCTCGTCGGACACAAATGGTTCTTCTCGGCGCCGCAGTGCGACGCGCATCTCGTGCTCGCGCGCACCGACGATCACGAAGGCCTGTCGTGCTTCTTCGTGCCGCGTTTCGCGCCTGACGGCAGCAAGAATGGCGTCCAGATCCAGCGTCTGAAAGACAAGCTCGGCAACAGATCGAACGTGAGCAGCGAAGTCGAATTCTTCGACGCGCACGGCATCATGATCGGCGACGAAGGACGTGGCGTGCCTACCATCATCGAAATGGCGAACTACACGCGGCTCGACTGCGTCATCGGCAGCGCCGCGTTGATGCGCGCGGCGCTCGTGCAGGCGATCCATCATGCGCGACATCGCAGCGCGTTCGGCAAACATCTCGTCGACCAGCCGTTGATGCGCAATGTCCTTGCCGATCTCGCGCTCGAATCGGAAGCGGCCACGGTCCTGTTCATGCGCCTCGCGCGCGCGTTCGAAGACACGAACAACACGCCCGAAGAGCGCGCCTGGCGGCGCATCGTCACGCCCGCATCCAAGTTCTGGGTCTGCAAGCGTGCGCTCGAATTCACCGGCGAGGCGATGGAAGTCTGGGGCGGCAATGGTTATGTCGAAGAAGGCCCGATGGCGCGTTTCTATCGCGAAGCGCCGGTCAATTCGATCTGGGAAGGATCAGGCAACGTGATGTGCCTCGACGTGCTGCGCGCGATGGAACGCGAGCCCGACGCAGCGCAGGCCTTGCTCGCTACGTGGCGCGCGACGGCGCAGCAAGCCAGTCCCGCGCTCGGCAAGGCGCTCGACACCCTTTCAGCAACGCTCGGCACCGCGCCCGACCAGCGCGAAGCCAGCGCACGCCGCATCGCGCAGCAGATCGTGCTCACCGCGCAGGCGACGCTGCTCGTGCAGCACGCGCCCGCGGCCATCGCCGACGCGTTCATCGCCACGCGTCTCGCCCAGGGTTGCGGCGACAGCGGGCGCGTCTACGGCACCTTGCCTGCTGCATTCGATCACGCGGCGATCATCGAGCGCGCATTCCCTGCGTGATCGTCGTCAACCCGTTTCAAACCAGATAAAAAGACGGCCGCACCCGGACCGCCTCAAAGGCATCGAGGGAGAGACACCATGAAAAACGATCTGCCTGACGTCGCGGCGCTCGAAGCGTTGCTGCGCGAACAGCGGCATGCTTACCTGCGCGCGCCGTATCCATCGTGGGAAACGCGCGCCGCGCATCTGAAGTCGCTGCGTACGATGCTGCTCGACAACCGCGACGCGCTCGCCGAAGCGATGAACGCCGACTTCGGCAATCGCGCGAAAGAGGAAGCGCTGCTCGCGGAATTCCTGCTCGTGAAGGGCGAGATCGACGGCGCGCTGCGTCACGGTAAACGCTGGATGAAATCGCAGCGGCGCAGCACGAACAAATGGCTGCTGCCCGCGCGCGTGAAGGTGGTGCCGCAACCGCTGGGCGTCGTCGGCATCATTGCGCCGTGGAATTATCCGGTGCTGCTCGCGGCCGGCCCGCTCATCAGCGCGCTGACCGCCGGCAACCGCGCGATCATCAAGATGTCGGAACTGACGCCGCGCACGTCGGCGCTCTTCGAGCACCTGGTCGCGCAGACGTTCCCGCGCGACCAGGTGGCCGTCGTGAACGGCGACGCTGCATTTGCCGCCGCGTTCAGCGCGCAGCCGTTCGATCATCTGCTGTTCACCGGTTCGACGCAGGTCGGCCGACACGTGATGCGCGCCGCCGCTGACAATCTCACGCCCGTCACGCTCGAACTCGGCGGCAAGTCGCCCGCGATCGTCGGGCCGCATGCGCGCTTCGACTATGCGGTCGACAGCCTCGTCACCGGAAAAACGCTCAACGCCGGTCAGACCTGCGTCGCACCGGACTACGTGCTGGTGCCGCGCGGCCGCGAACAGGCGTTCATCGACCGCGCCCGCGTGCAGATGTCGAAGCTGTACCCCGATTTCGCGCGCAACCGCGACTACACGACGATCATCTCAGCGCGCCATTTCGAGCGTCTGCAGCGGCTCGCCGATGAAGCAGCGGCGGCCGGTGCGCAGTTGCATGAACTCACCGACACGCCGGGCGACGCGACCTCGCGCCGCTTTCCGCTCGTCGCGGTGACGAATGCGTCCGACGAATCGGCGCTGATGCAGGAGGAGATTTTCGGGCCGCTGCTGCCCGTCGTTCCGTATGACACGCTCGACGACGCCATCGCGTACATCAACGCGCGTCCGCGGCCTTTATCGCTCTATCTCTACGACGACGATGCCGCCACAATCGAACGCGTCACGCACGAAACGATCGCGGGCGGCATGGCGATCAACGAAACGCTGATGCATCTGGCGTGCGAAAGCCTGCCGTTCGGCGGCGTCGGTGCAAGCGGGATGGGCGCGTATCACGGCTACGAAGGCTTCGTGACCTTTTCGAAGATGAAGCCGGTGTTGCAGCAGGGACGCCTGAATGCGCGTGCGCTCGTCGCGCCGCCTTACGGCAGGGTCTTCAACGCGCTGATCAAGTTGATGATGCGGTTCTAGCGCGAAGACGGTCCACCGTTGCGGCTTCCCGTCTGGGCCGAGGCATAGGCAGCCAGCGGTTCGACGGCGGTGCCGGGCGCGTCATCTGCGGCGCCGCTTTCCAGCCGGTGCAGCCACGCGAGCAGTTCCGCCACCGCCTGATACAGCTGCGGCGGAATGCGCGCGTCGATGTCGACCTGCATCAGCAGCGACACCATTTCCGGCGCTTCGTGCACGTACAGGCCGGCTTCCTTCGCGCGCTGCACGATCATGTCGGCGACGAGACCGTAGCCCTTCGCGATCACGCGCGGCGACGGATCACCACCGTTTGCGTCATAGACCAGCGCCGCCGCGCTCTTGCGATGCGTGCGGCTCATGACAGATCCCAGTCGTAACCGGCATTCGACGGCGCAGCCGCGTTTGCCGAGGCGGCTGCCCGCGCTGCCGCACTGGCTTCTTCGCCCGCTGCCGCGGCCGAGCGCGCATAGGCGCTCGTCGCCTGCGCAGCACTGGCTGCCGCGCCATTCACGCCGCCGGCCGCCGCGCCACCGATCTCGCGAATCGACAGCGCGCTCAGATCGATCCCGGCCGCCGCCAGCCGCTGACGGAACATCTCGCCCTGCGCGGCAAGCCTCGCGGCGCCGCCGGGGCTCGCCTGCACCCGCACCATCAACTGGGTGCCGTTCAACGTCAGGTCGGCGTCGACGGTGCCGAGCGACGGCAGCGACAGGGTCAGGCGCGTGCGCCACGGATACGGCTCGTCGCCCTCCGCGCCGCCACCGCCGCGATGCCATTCGTCGCCGTCCTGTTCGATCGTCCAGTCGAGCCGCGCGCCCGGCCACGCTTCGCCAGTCCAGCGAAACTGGCCCGTTGCGAGCAGATCGAGCTGCTGGCGCACGAGCGGAATCGTCGCGGGATGGATCGACGCGGCCAGCTGCTGCGGCGTATTGGCCGCATTCGCACCGGACGCGTCGCTGGGGGATGTATGCAGCAGCGACCGCAGCGACTGCGTCGAGGTCGGGAACGCGTCGTCAGCGGCGATTTCGCGCGCGACGAACCGTGCAGCCTGCGTCGCCGGGCCGTCGGCCGCGCCACGCAACATAGCCTGGTTGCCGCCGGACAGCGGATTCTGGCTCAGCGCCCCCGCCGCGCGACCCTGAAGAGGCGCGCCCGACGCCCACGGCTGCGCGGACGCATCGGCGTCTCCGGTCCAGTCGAGCGGCAGTTGAGCGGTCGCGTCGGCTAGCCGGTTTTGCGGTTCACTGGCGAGCGACGCGGGCGTGCGCTGCCCCGAAAGCCACTGCGCCAGATGCGATTCATAGAACAGACCACTTTCGGCGACCGTGCGCTGGAGCGCCGCCGCCAGCGCTGCGACCGGCAACGGCGATGCAACCACGCTCGCCGCAGCGGCGCCCGTTGCGGCATTGGCGGCAACATTGCCACCCGCCGCAGCCGAAGCCGACCCCGCTGCCGAACCCGAACCCGAAGCCGGCGTATCGAACAACGGCAACGGCATGCCTTCAAACGCGACATCGAGCGCCGGCGCAGCGGCCCACACAGGCGTCTGGCCGACGACAGCGGGCGTCGCATCGCCGCCCGAGCGCGCGATTGCGTCGAGCGTGAGCGCGACGGCGGACAGCGCCGTCTGCGCGGAAGCTTGTGGTGTGGTGGGTGCAGCGGGCAACGCGCCGCCGGGCGTAACCGGCGTGTCGACGGTGAGCGCGGAGGCGCCCGCCTGCGAAGTCGCGACGTCGGCTCTCGGGCCGACCGAGAGGAGGCTGTCGACGCGGCTTGCCAGCAGCGAAACCACAGCCGTGTCGATTCCGTTCATGCCGATTCCTCTCGCGCGCTTGTGGCGCGTGGTCATCGGTGGCGATGCGCCCCGACGACCGTGCGGGTCGATAAAAACGCGCTCAGCGCGCCTGGTAAAGTTCCTTCAGCACGCTGGCCGGACGGGTCGCAGCGAACAGCGCCGACAGTTTGGCCATGCGCGGATTCGCGAGATCGCGGATCGCGGCGTCGTCGGCGAGGATGCGGCGGATCAACTCGTATTTGCGTGCGCGTTCGGCATCGTCGAGCTTCACACCGTCTTCTGCGTGCTTCAGCCCGTCAACGAGTTGACGATATTCACCCTGCAACACCACGAGGTCATTCCAGAGCGCGTGGCGCGCTGCCATCAACATCCGGTCGGAAATCGCTGCGATCGCCTCGTAGCGGGCGAAATATTCTGCGTTCGATGTCATCTCGTGGTTTCAGCGGACGACTGTGTCGCCATCCGCGCGATCTCCGGGGCAATCCCGATCCAGGCTTCTTCGAGCGTGGCCAGCAATCCGTCGACTTCGACAAGCATGGCTTCGCTCTGCTTAATGTTGGCGTCCAGCAAGCGGCGCGCCATGTAGGTGTACAGCCCGTCGAGCCGCTCCGCGATCTCGCCACCGGCTTCCAGATTGAGCGACTGCTGCAATCCGCTGCCGATGATCTCGATCGCCTTGCCGATCGCTTCCCCCCGCGCCTGGATGTTGCCCTGCTGCAGGTGCATGCGCGCCTGCGCAATCGCCTGGCGCGCGCCCTGGTACAGCATCACGATCAGACGATGCGGACTGGCGCCCATCACCCCTGTTTCGACGCCGACGCGCGCATAGGCATTGGCTCCAGCGTGTCCTGGGGAAAACATCGGCGCTCCTCCTGTGTGATGCTGATTGCGAATATCGGGCGGATTGTCGCGAGGCGTCGCCGCCCGCGGTCCGTCATCCCTGTATCCGGGTTATCGGATTACGAGAGGAAAGCTTTAGCCCACAGGGGAGCGGCCGGGGCTCAGACCGCCGTCTGCATGATCTCGTTGTAGGCCGAGACCAGCTTGTTGCGGACCTGCAGGCCGAACTGGAAGCCCACATTGGCCTTCTGCATGTCGACCATCACATCGTTCAGCGATACGTTGGGCGCGCCGATTTCGAAGGCATGCGCCTCGCCGATCGAGGTTTGCTGGTCGCGGCTGATCTTGTCGATCGACGCCTTCAGCGCCGAAGCGAAGTTGCCGGTCGTGGCTGCGCCGGACTCCGATGCGACCGGGGCGGCGCCGCCGGCGGCCTGCGCGGCCATCGACTGCATCTGCTGTAGCGCCGACAAAAGCGGGCTCACGGGCAAAGTCATGTTGTCTCCAGAAGAAGGAAAACCGGCGTGCCAGGGCGTGCCGATCTGGAGTGAAGCATAGCAGCGGCCCTTTTTCGAAAGACTTGAAAGTAGGGGGAAAACCCGGCTCTATTCGACCAATCAGGTTGCACCCGGGTGGGGATAATCCCTAACGTGAAAGTCTCTGCCCCTGCGCCCGTCAAGCCCGACGCGGCGGGCCGGAGCAGGACTCAAGGCATCCCGGAGATACCCGACGCATGGATTCGTCAGCCAACTCTTTGATCACCCCCGACGCCCGCATGGGCCTCGCTGGCGCACAGGCCGGCGCAGCCGGTGCCGGCCAGGCAGGCGCAGCGGACCTCGGTGGCGGCCTCGGCGGCAATTTTTCGCAGCGCCTGTCGTCGTTCCCGTCGTCGCTCACGCAGATGCGCGGCAACCCGCGGGCGCCGCTGATCTTCGCGGTCGCGCTGCTGGTGGCCATCGTCGCGGGCCTCGTACTCTGGTCAAGGGCGCCGGACTACAAGGTGCTCTACAGCAACCTGTCGGACCGCGACGGCGGCGCGATCATCAATGCGCTCCAGACCGCGAACATCCCGTACAAGTTCAGCGAAACCGGCGGCGCGATCCTCGTGCCGGCCGATCAGGTCCATGAAATGCGCCTGCGGCTCGCGTCGCAAGGTCTGCCGAAAGCGGGCTCGGTGGGCTTCGAGCTGATGGACAACCAGAAATTCGGCATCAGCCAGTTCGCCGAGCAGATCAACTACCAGCGCTCGCTCGAAGGCGAACTCCAGCAGACGATCGAATCGATCTCGTCGGTGAAGTCGTCGCGCGTGCATCTGGCGATTCCGAAGCCTTCCGTGTTCGTGCGCGATCACGAAGCGCCGTCGGCCTCCGTGCTCGTCAACCTGTACCCGGGCCGCATGCTCGACGAAGGCCAGGTCGTGGCGATCACGCATATGGTTTCGTCGGCGGTGCCGGACATGCCGGTGCGCAACGTGACGATCGTCGACCAGGATGGCAACCTGCTGACGCAGCCCGCCTCCGGCACCGGCCTCGACGCGACGCAGCTCAAATTTGTCCAGCAGATCGAGCGCAACACGCAGCAGCGCATCGACGCGATCCTCGCACCGCTGTTCGGCTCCGGCAACGCGCACTCGCAGGTCAGCGCCGACGTCGATTTCTCGAAGGTCGAGCAGACGTCCGAGAACTACGGCCCGAACGGCAATCCGCAGCAGGCGGCCGTGCGCAGCCAGCAGTCGAGCACGGCAACGGAAATGACGCAGGGTGGCGCGTCGGGCGTGCCGGGCGCGCTGTCGAACCAGCCGCCGCAGCCGGCTTCCGCACCGATCACGGCGAGCGCGAACGGCGCGAGCGGCGTGAGCACGACGCCGCTCAGCGACCGCAAGGATTCGACGACCAACTACGAGCTCGACAAGACGGTGCGCCACTACGAGCAGCCGATGGGCGGCGTGAAGCGTCTGTCGGTGGCGGTGGTGGTCAACTATCTGCGCACCGTCGACGCGAAGGGCCACGTCACGATGCAGCCGCTGACCGCCGACAAGCTCGATCAGGTCAACCAGCTGGTGAAGGACGCGATGGGCTACGACGCGAAGCGCGGCGACTCGGTGAACGTCGTCAACAGCGCGTTCTCGACCGAAATCGACCCGAACGCGAACCTGCCGTGGTGGCGCACGCCGGAGATGATCGCGCTGGCGAAGCAGATCGCAACGTACGCAGGCATTGGTCTCGTGGCGCTGTTCCTGTACTTCGTGATGGTGCGCCCGGCGATGCGCCGCGCGTTCCCGCCCCCTGAGCCGGTCGTCGCCGCGTTGCCTTCGCCGGATGAACCGGTGCTGCTCGACGGCCTGCCATTGCTGGAAAAGGCGGCCGCCGCGGATGACTCGGAAAACGACCTGCTCTCGTTCGAAAGCGAGAAGCACAAATATGAACGGAACCTGGAATTCGCGCGCAATATCGCGCGCCAGGATCCGAAGATCGTAGCGACTGTTGTCAAGAGCTGGGTGTCCGATGAGCGCTGAAGGCGTAGTGAAGAGCGCCCTCCTGCTGATGTCGATCGGCGAGGAAGAGGCTGCGCAGGTATTCAAGTTCCTCGGACCGCGCGAGGTGCAAAAGATCGGCGTCGCGATGGCGTCGCTGAAGAACATCACACGCGAACAGATCGACGAAGTGTTGCACGAGTTCATCAAGGAAGCCGAGCAGCACACGGGTATGTCGCTCGATTCGAGCGACTACATCCGCTCGGTGCTGACGAAGGCGCTCGGCGACGACAAGGCCGGCGCGATCATCGACCGGATCCTGCAGGGCAGCGATACGAGCGGCATCGAAGGTCTCAAATGGATGGATTCGGCTGCAGTCGCCGAACTCATCAAGAACGAGCATCCGCAGATCATCGCGACGATCCTCGTCCACCTGGACCGCGATCAGGCGTCGGAAATCGTCGCGTGCTTTACGGAACGTCTGCGTAACGACGTGCTGCTGCGGATTGCGACGCTCGACGGCATCCAGCCGACGGCGCTGCGCGAACTCGACGATGTGCTGACCGGCCTCCTGTCCGGCAGCGATAACCTGAAGCGCAGCCCGATGGGCGGCATCCGCACGGCGGCGGAAATTCTCAACTTCATGTCGAGCAACCATGAAGAAGGGGTCATCGAGAACGTTCGGCAATACGACGCGGAACTCGCCCAGAAGATCATCGACCAGATGTTCGTCTTCGAAAATCTGCTCGAGCTCGAAGACCGCGCGATCCAGCTGCTGCTCAAGGAAGTCGAGTCCGAAGCGCTCATCATCTCGCTCAAGGGCGCGCCGCCTGCGCTGCGCCAGAAGTTCCTGTCGAACATGTCGCAACGCGCCGCGGAACTGCTCGCGGAAGACCTCGATGCACGCGGCCCGGTGCGCGTCTCGGAAGTCGAGACGCAGCAACGCCGCATCCTGCAGATCGTGCGCAGCCTGGCGGAAAGCGGCCAGATCGCGATCGGCGGCAAGGCGGAAGATGCTTATGTCTGATCAGGACTCCGTGCGCAAGGAAAGCCTCTCGGCCTACCAGCGCTGGGAGATGGCCTCGTTCGACCCGGTGCCGGAACCGGAGCCGGTCGACGACGGCGCCTTCGAAGCCGAACTCCAGCGCCTGCGCGACGCCGCGCACGCGCACGGCGTCGCGTCTGGTCATGTGGCCGGGCAGGCGCTCGGCTATCAGGCCGGCTACGACCAGGGTTACGCGCAGGGTCTTGAACAGGGCCGTGTGGAGTCGCACGCCGAAGCGGCGCGGCTTGCGGCCATCGCTGATACGTTCTCCGCCGCACTGGGCGGCGCACGGGGCGAAATCGCCGACACGCTCGTCGCGCTCGCGCTCGACATCGCGCAGCAGGTCGTCCGCCAGCACGTGCAGCACGACCCGACCGCGCTGATCGCCGCCGCCCGCGAAGTGCTGGCGACGGAGCCCGCGCTGGTCGGCGCGCCAAGCCTGATCGTCAGCCCGTCGGATCTGCCGGTTGTCGAAGCCTATCTGCTCGAAGAACTTCAGGCGCGCGGCTGGACCGTGCGCACCGATCCCTCGGTGGAGCGCGGCGGCTGCCGCGCGCACGCCAGCACGGGCGAAGTGGATGCCGGCATCGGCACCCGCTGGGAACGCGTCGCGGCTGCTCTTGGCAAGGTGAGCACATGGTGAAGCCGACGCTCGCCGAAATCGAATCCAGCGACCTGACGCCGCTCGAGCGTGAACTCGCGCTGGCGTCGTTCGGCGCGCCCGAGGCTAAACCGGCCGCGGCGGCTGCAACCGCAACGGGCCGCAAATCCCGTGAAGCGGCGCCGGCTTTCGTACCGGATCCGGCGCTCGAACAGAATGTCCATTTCCAGTCGTGGCGCGCGCAACTCGATGGCCTGCGCACGCGCAACGCGATCGCGCGGCCGCTGCGCGCCTGCGGTCGCCTCACGCGCGCCGCCGGGCTTGTGCTCGAAGCGGTTGGCCTGCGTCTGTCGGTGGGCTCGGAAGTGATGATCGAACTGCCGGCCGGCAGCCCGATCGCGTTTGCCGAAGCGGAAGTCGTCGGCTTTGCGGGCGACAAGCTGTTCCTGATGCCGACCACCGAAGTCCACGGTCTGCTGCCCGGCGCACGCGTCTATCCGCTCGAAAGCGCGCCGATCGCCGATCCGATGGCTGGCGCAAAGCGTCTGCCGGTCGGCTGGGAACTGCTCGGTCGCGTGGTCGATGCGTCGGGCCGTCCGCTCGACAGTCTCGGCCCGCTCGGCGCGGTGAACGACGCGCCGCTGTCTGCGCCGTCGATCAACCCGCTGCATCGCGAGCCGATCCACAAGGTGCTCGACGTCGGCGTGCGCGCGATCAATTCGCTGCTGACCGTCGGACGTGGCCAGCGGATGGGGCTCTTCGCAGGCTCGGGCGTCGGTAAATCGGTGCTGCTCGGCCAGATGGCGCGCTACACGAGCGCCGAAGTGATCGTGATCGGCCTGATCGGCGAACGCGGCCGCGAAGTGAAGGAATTCATCGAACAGATTCTCGGCGACGAAGGCCGCGCGCGTTCCGTTGTCGTGGCGGCGCCTGCCGACGTTTCGCCGCTCTTGCGGATGCAGGGCGCGGCGTATGCGACCTCACTCGCTGAATATTTCCGCGATCAGGGCAAGCACGTGCTGCTGCTGATGGATTCGCTGACGCGTTTCGCGATGGCGCAGCGCGAGATCGCGCTGGCTGTTGGCGAGCCGCCGGCGACCAAGGGTTATCCGCCTTCTGTGTTTGCGAAGCTGCCGGCGCTCGTCGAGCGCACGGGCAACGGTCCGGCAGGCGGCGGCTCGATTACCGCGTTCTATACCGTGCTGACCGAAGGTGACGACCAGCAGGATCCGATCGCCGATTCCGCGCGCGCGATTCTCGACGGCCACATCGTGCTGTCGCGTCAGCTTGCAGAATCCGGCCACTATCCGGCGATCGATATCGAAGCGTCCATCAGCCGTGCGATGACCGCGCTGATCGACGACGCGCATCTCGACCGGACACGTCTTTTCAAGCAGATGCTGTCGCGCTACCAGCGCAACCGCGATCTGATCAATGTCGGCGCTTATTCGAGCGGGCGTGACCAGGTGCTCGATCGTGCGATTGCGCTGTATCCGCGCATGGAAGCGTTCCTGCAACAGGGTTACCGCGAGAGTGCCGGCTTCGAGCCAAGCCTCGCGATGCTCGATGCACTGTTCGAATAGGGAGACCGGCGATGTCAAAACACTTTCCGATCAAGACGCTGATTGGCCTCGCGCAGGACGACGTCGACACCGCCGCACAACGCCTCGGACGTGTGCAGCGCGAGCGCGGCGAGATCGAGGCACAGCTGGATTCGCTCGTGCAGTATCGCGACGAATATCACCGGCGTTTCACAACGACGGCGCAATCTGGCATGCCTGCCGGCAACATGCGCAATTTCCAGGCATTCATCGACACGCTCGACGCCGCGATCCAGCAGCAGCGCGGGCTGCTTGCCGCCGCGACAGCGCGCGTCGAGGCGGCGAAGCCGGAATGGCAGCGTCAGAAGCAGAAGCTCGGCTCTTATGAAGTACTGAAGGCGCGCGGCGATGCTGCCGAAGCGACGCAGACCGCGCGTCGCGAGCAGCGTGACGCCGACGAACACGCAGCACGCATTCTCCGGATGCGCGTAGAAGGCGTCTGACGCCACCGCGCCCTGACTGACACGAACACACAGGATCACGCATGTCGCCACTCTCACTCATCAATTCGCTGATCGGCGCGACCAATGGCGGGACGTCGGGCGGATCGTCCACGGCATCGGGCGGCAGCGCGCTGCCGTTCGCGCAGACGCTGCAGCAGAGCATCGACTCGCAGAACAATGCGGCGAAGGCGCCGGTTAGCCAGCCGCAGTCTTCGTCGCAGTCACAGTCGTCGTCATCGTCTTCTTCGGGGTCGGCGGCGGATTCGTCGTCTTCCGCGTCGTCGTCTTCGTCGTCTTCTGCTTCATCTTCGTCGGCCACTTCGAGCGTGCATGACGCGTCGACGCCGGCCGATGCATCGAAAGACACGAGCGCGAGCGCAACGAACGGCAAGCAGGGTACGAACTGCACGACCCAAACGGACGCGTCGACGGGCACCAGCGCGCAGACCGCTGCTGGCGACGGCACCGGCAAGACCACCGACGCGAACACGAAGCCGCAAGCGAACGCGAACGCACCGACGACGCCGGCCGCAACTGCCGTAGTGGCTGCGGCAGCGGCGGCGGCTGCAGTGGCGGCGGCTGGCGCTCAGGCTCAGGCAAGCGCCGCGATGGACACGGCGGCGACGAAGGCTGCCGACGCCCTCCCGGCGGACGTCACCGCAGCGGCGACGACTGCCGCGACCAGCACGCTGGCGACGAGCGCCGTGACCATCGGCAAAAAGCTGGCGTCACTCGATCCGAAGTCGGTCCAGGATGCATTGCAGGCGGCGCTTGCTGCGTTGTCGAACGGCCAGGGCGCGGTCGCGACGCCGGCAACGACGACTGCGGGTGCATCGAATGCGTCCACAGCGGGCGCGGGTACAGGCGCCGATGCGGGCCTGGGCGCACGCGGCGTGGGTGCGGGCAAGGGTCTCGCGGCGGGCGCATCGTTTGCCGACGGAAAGGGCGCGAAGGGTGACGGCGCGAAGCCGACGGTGGCGAACGCCGCGACGACAGCGACGACGGACACGCTGGCTGCGCGCAGTGCTGCTGACGCACTGGCGGCTGCGAGCACGGGCAGCGCGCCGGACAGCTTTGCCGCGCTGAAGAGCACCGCTGATGCGGCGAGCGCGAGCCTTGCGGCGACGCAGGCGGCGACGGCTGCGGCGGCATCGAGCGCGGTGGCACAGACGTCGAATCCGGCTGCGGTTGCTGCGGCGAGCACGGCGTTGGCGCCGCAGGTCGGCACGCCCGACTGGGAAGAGGCGTTGGGGCAGAAGGTGGTGTTTCTGTCGAATGCACACCAGCAGACGGCGGAGCTCACGCTCAACCCGCGTGACCTGGGACCGCTTCAGGTCGTGCTGCAGGTTGCCGATAACCATGCACATGCGTTGTTTGTTTCACAGCATCAGCAGGTGCGGGAGGCGGTGGAAGCTGCGCTTCCTAAATTGCGCGAGGCTATGGAGCAAGGGGGGATTGGGCTTGGTAGCGCCAGCGTGAGTGATGGGTTTGCGCGGCAGACTGGTCAAGAGGGGAGTGGCGCCTCGGGCGGCGGGCGGGGTGGGTCTTCGTCTGGTGGGGCTTTTGCCTCCGGCGGGGAGGGTGGGTCTGAGGGGTCTGTTGCTGCGGTGCCTGTTCGGCGGACTGTTGGGCTTGTGGATACGTTTGCCTGATTTTGTTTTTTCGTTTTTCTGGTTTGTTTTTTTTGGCCTTTCCTTGTTTTCATGTCGGTCTATTGGCGTTGCCCCTGTGCGGGGCGGCACCTACTTTTCTTTGTCCTTGCCAAAGAAAAGTAGGCAAAAGAAAGGCGCCGAAAACTCGTCCGTTCCGGGGTGTGTCGCTACCGGGGAATGGCACCCCATGAAGTGTCACCCCCGCACAGAAACGATATAGGTCCGCGCACGAGAACGTCTCCCGCACAGTACCGCCCGTGACAAGGCGCTCATCCACCCCACTCCGCACTGCGTGCGTCGCGGATGGGTTCGCCAGACCGCGGCATGGTTGCGTTAGCTCACTGCGCCGCACGCGCGCATCGCGGCGCGACGATGACGGCGCAAGCGGTCGGCGGCGGAATCGGTCAGGACGGCCCGTACGCAAGCGCCCACGCGGAAGCAATGCCGTCGGCGGCGTGACGTGACGTGACGTGAAGGTTATGCCGCTCGGCGACGCAACGCGGAGCCGGGTGGATGAGTCCTTTGTCACGAAGTGTGCTGTGCGAGGGACGGTCTCGTGCGCGGACCCATGTTGTGTGAGCGGCGGGGGCGACACTTCATGGGGTGCCATTCCCCGAAAGCGACACACTCGGAAGAACTGACATTTCGGCGCCTTTCTTTTGCCTACTTTTCTTTGGCAAGGACAAAGAAAAGTAGGTGCCGCCCCGCACAGGGGCGACGCCAATAGACCGACATGAATGCAAGGAAAGGCCAACAAAAAACAAAACCAAAGGCGAGGAACGACCAAACCCAAGTCAGATCCTGGAAAAAAACAAAACCCATACAGAGAAAACCTGAAAAAGCCCGAACGGGCAAAGACCTGAGCTAACCCCGATTCCCCCTTCTTTTCGACCCATCGCAAGCCTGGAAGAAACCCGAAAATCCAACCTACAGCATTGAGGCAATCTAAACCCCATGGCAACCACGACCGCAAACCAGCAAGCTATCGCGCAGCCGGCCTCTCCGGGCCTCATCAAGCGCATCCTCGTGATCCTGCTGATCGTACTGGTCGCGGCCGGCGCCGCCGGTGCGGCCACCTGGTTCTTCATGTCGAAGCGCGCCCCAGCGCCGACGTCGTCCGCCGCTCCGGCACTGACGCCCGCTCCCGTGTTCTTCCCGCTCGAAGCGCTCACCGTGAACCTGCAATCGGATGACGGCCAGCAGCACTTCCTGCGCATCGGTCTGACGCTCAAGCTCGCCGACGAGGCCACGAAGGAACACCTCACCGAACACCTGCCGGAAATCCGCAGCCGTGTTCTGCTCGCACTGTCGAACAAGCATCCGGAAGAACTCCAGACCCTCGACGGCAAACACGCGCTCGCCAAAGAACTCGAAACGCTGATCGAACAGCCGACCGAAACCGGCGGCCAGCCCGCACACGTCTCCGACGTGCTGTTCACCGAATTCGTCGTGCAGTGACGCGCTCTCGCGTAGCTGCCACCAATAACCGTCACGGGACGCACGAGGAATAGGATGGGCCACGAAGAGTTCATGTCCCAGGAGGAGGTCGATGCCCTCCTCAAGGGCGTCACCGGTGAATCCGATTCGGAATCCGATTCCGCGGAACGTACCGGCGTCCGCTCGTACAACATCGCAACGCAGGAACGTATCGTTCGCGGCCGGATGCCCGGCCTCGAAATCATCAATGACCGCTTCGCACGTCTCCTGCGCGTCGGCATTTTCAACTTCATGCGGCGCACGGCGGAAATCTCCGTCGGCCCGGTGAAGGTGCAGAAGTACAGCGAATTCACCCGCAATCTGCCAATTCCGACGAACCTGAACCTCGTCCACGTGAAGCCGCTGCGCGGCACATCGCTGTTCGTGTTCGATCCGAACCTGGTGTTCTTCGTCGTCGATAACCTGTTCGGCGGCGATGGCCGTTTCCATACGCGCGTCGAAGGCCGGGATTTCACGCAGACCGAGCAACGCATCATCGGCAAGCTGCTGAACCTCGTATTCGAGCACTACACGGCTTCGTGGCGGAACGTGCGCCCGCTGCAGTTCGAATTCGTGCGCTCGGAAATGCACACGCAGTTCGCCAACGTCGCGACGCCGAACGAAATCGTCATCGTCACCCAGTTCTCGATCGAGTTCGGTTCGACGGGCGGCACGCTGCACATCTGCATGCCGTACTCGATGATCGAACCGATCCGCGACACGCTGTCGTCGCCGATCCAGGGCGAAGCGATGGATATCGACCGCCGCTGGGTGCGCGTGCTGTCGCAACAGGTTCAGACCGCCGAAGTGGAACTGACAGCCAACCTCGCCAGTATTCCGGTGACGTTCGAACAGATCCTGAATATGCGCAAGGGCGACGTGCTGCCGGTCAACATCCCCGAAAACCTCACGGCGAAAGTCGATGGCGTGCCGGTGATGGAATGCGGCTACGGAATTTTCAATGGTCAGTACGCGTTGCGGGTCCAGAAAATGATCAGCGCAGCCGACACGATGAAGGAAGGTGGATATGAGTGAGCTGAACCCCACGCCGGAGAAAGAACTGCCCGTCGGCGAGCCGCAACTGGCCGCAGCAGCCGCGGCAGCAGCTGAAGGCACAACCGAAGAAGACGAAATTGCAATGGACGACTGGGCAAGCGCGCTCGCCGAACAGAACAACAACCCGGAACCGGCGCCGGCTGCAGCCGGCGTCTTCCAGCCGCTGTCGAAAGTAGAACCGACAACGACACGTAACGACATCGACATGATCCTGGACATTCCCGTCCAGATGACCGTCGAACTCGGCCGCACGAAAATCGCGATCCGCAACCTGCTGCAACTCGCGCAGGGTTCGGTCGTTGAACTCGACGGCCTCGCCGGCGAACCGATGGACGTACTCGTCAACGGCTGCCTGATCGCGCAGGGCGAAGTGGTCGTCGTGAACGACAAGTTCGGTATCCGTCTGACCGACATCATCACGCCGTCCGAGCGTATCCGGAAGCTGAACCGATGAAACGTCTCACCCGCCGGGCCGCGTTCGCAACGGGCGGCTTGCCGCTCGATGCGCGCGCCCGGTTTGCCTCGCTGATGGCATCCTGCGCCACCGTGGTGCTACTGTCCGGCGCGGCGTTCCACGCATCGCCGGCTCACGCCGCCGATATGAACGCGGTCAACAACGCCGCGAAAATCGCATCGAGCGTAGGAGCGGGTTCGGCGGTGCCGTCGCTTGGCATCGGCGCTGTGCTGCAAACGGTTGTTGGTCTGGCGGTGGTGATCGCGCTGGTATTCGGCTGTGCGTGGCTCGCGCGACGCCTCGGCCTTCAACCGTCGCAACGCGGCGGACTCGTGAAGACGATCGGCGGCGCATCGCTTGGCGGCAAGGAGCGTGTCGCGGTTGTCGAGATTGGCGATACGTGGCTCGTGCTCGGCACCGCGCCGGGTAACGTCCGGTTGCTGCATACGATGCAGGCTGGTTCAGCGGGTTCAGACCTCGTTACTCACGGCGCACCCGCTGCGCCTGGCACCCTCCCCGGCTCCTTCGGACAACGCTTCCGCGACGCGCTGAAACAGGAAGCAGGCAAACGTTTCCAGCGAAGCGTCAGCGGAGAACAGTAAATGCAGTTCAATCATCGTGAAGCGCAGGATGTCTGCGCGCCGACCCGCCACGCCCCGACAAAGGCCAGCGCCGTGCCTGGCGTACGTAATGCGCTGAAACGCGTCGCACCGCTCGCGCTGCCGGCGCTGCTGATGGCACTGCCAACACTGTCGTTCGCGCAGGCAGCCGGCCTTCCCGCATTCAACACCAGCCCCGGCCCGAACGGCGGCACGACGTACTCGCTGAGCGTGCAGACGATGCTGCTGCTCACGATGCTGACGTTCCTGCCGGCGATGGTGCTGATGATGACGAGCTTCACGCGCATCATCATCGTCCTCTCGCTGCTTCGCCAGGCGCTCGGCACGCAGTCGACGCCGCCCAACCAGGTGCTGGTCGGCCTTGCGCTCTTCCTGACGCTGTTCGTGATGTCGCCGGTACTCGACAAGGCCTACGCCGACGGCTACAAGCCGTTCTCCGACGGCACGCTGCAGATGGATCAGGCCGTGTCGCGTGGTGTTCTGCCGTTCAAGACATTCATGCTGCGCCAGACGCGTGAAGGCGATCTCGCGCTCTTCGCACGCATTTCGCACGCCGCGCCGATGCAAGGCCCGGAAGATGTGCCGCTGTCGCTGCTCGTGCCGTCGTTCATCACGAGCGAGCTGAAAACCGGCTTCCAGATCGGCTTCACGATCTTCATCCCGTTCCTCATCATCGATATGGTGGTGGCGAGCGTGCTGATGTCGATGGGTATGATGATGATCTCGCCCGCGACGATCTCGCTGCCGTTCAAGCTGATGCTGTTCGTGCTCGTCGACGGCTGGCAGTTGCTGCTCGGCTCGCTCGCGCAGAGCTTCGTCTGAGCGGCGCACAGGAAGGAGACCGGCCATGACGCCAGAAACAGTCACCACACTCGCGCACCAGGCGATGTACGTTTCGATGGTGCTGGCCGCGCCGCTGCTGCTGGTGGCGCTCGTCGTTGGTCTCCTTGTCAGCCTGTTCCAGGCCGCGACGCAGATCAACGAAACCACGTTGTCGTTCATTCCGAAGCTGGTCGCGATTCTGGTCACGCTGGTCGTCGTCGGCCCGTGGATGCTGACGACGATGCTCGACTACATGCGTCATATGCTCACGAGCATTCCGTCGCTCGCCAGCTGACGCTTTCCGGCTGCATTTCCCGCAATGTTCTCCGTCACCTACGCCCAGCTGAACGCGTGGCTTACTGCATTCCTCTGGCCGTTCGTGCGAATTCTCGCGCTGATTGCATCCGCGCCCGCATTCGGCGACAAGTCGGTGCCCGTGCGTGTGAAAGTGGGACTCGCCGGCTTCGTGACGATCATCGTCGCGCCGACGCTCAGCGCGCTGCCGCAGGCGACTGTATTCTCGGCGGAAGGCGTCTGGATCATCGTCAACCAGTTCCTGATCGGTATTGCGCTTGGCTTCACGATGCAGATCGTGTTCGCCGCGGTCGAAGCCACCGGCGACATCATCGGGCTCAGCATGGGGCTCGGTTTTGCAACCTTCTTCGACGTGCACGCGAGCGGTTCGAGCGCGGTGCTGTCGCGCTTTATGTGGACGATCGCGATGCTGACGTTCCTCGCCTTCGATGGTCATCTGCAGATGGTGAGCGCGCTCATCGCAACATTCCAGTCGATCCCCGTGTCGGCCAACTTGCTGGCTGCGAGCGGCTGGCGCGCGCTGGCAGGCTACGGCAGCGTGGTGCTGACTTCGGGATTGTTACTGGCGATGCCGGTCGTGACGGCGCTATTGATTGCCAACCTGGCGCTCGGCATTCTTAACCGTGCAGCACCACAGATCGGTGTGTTCCAGGTCGGCCTGCCGCTGACGATGTTAGTCGGCCTTCTGCTCGTGCAGCTGATGCTGCCGAACATGATTCCGTATTTCTCGCGGCTGTTCGACAGCGGGATTGAACAGATGGGGCGGGTGGCGGCGGGATTCAGATAGCGATCGCGCGTGCTATCGCGACGACCTTGCTGAGGTTTGACGCTTCGATGACTGGCGCGGGACATTCGGCCCAGCCAGTTTCGCAAATCGTCCTTACGTCATGCCGCACGGGCGCGTTCCAGCAACCTGCGCGAGAAACGGCCTGGCGTCTGCGCGGGCAGGCCGAGAAACTTCAGCACCGTTTGTTCGACGAGATGACTGTCGTTGTCGATACAGATCATGTGATAACTGTTCTCGAGCACCACAGTGCGTGCGTCGGCGATCCTGCTTTCGAGGAAGGTTGCTGAGCGCAGGCTCGTGAGCTCATCGGCGCGCGCGTGAGCGATCACGGTCGGACACGCGATCCTGTCCGCGCAGCGTTTAACCAGGCGTCGCAGGCGGTCGACCTGTCTCACCGATGCGAGCGGCACCCATCGATAGTGAAGATTGTGGCCGCGCTCCATACGCGAGCGAACGATCCCACGCATCAACGGATTCTTGATACCGAACGGTTCGGCTTCACGCACTTTCATGCGGCGCGCGAGTCCTGGAATGCGATAGAAGAGATGGCGTATCGCGCCATACCAGGGAACTTTCCATCCATCGATATGAACCGGCGGCGAGAGCAGAACCATCCGGCCCTTCGTATGTGTAACGGCATCGCACAGCGCGATGCTCAGCAACGCACCCATGCACATGCCGATGACATGAAATTCGTCGTATTGCGTGGCGAGTTCTTCATAGCGTTCGCGCGCAGCACCCAGCCAGTCTTCGGCGCGGATTGTCGCGAGGCGCTCGGGTGTCTCGCCGTGGCCCGGCAGCAGGATCGCGTGTGCGTCGATGCCGGCCTTGCCGAGCGTCCTTTTCAAACCGCCGAGATCATATTCCGTCCCGCCAAGGCCATGGATCAGCAGCGCTCCTGTTCTCGTGGTCATGGCGCGCTCACAGGATCAGGTGGCGTAACGAAAAGCGGATCACGCCGCACGCTTGCAAAGCGGCGACGGATATCCACGATGGAAAGTACAGCAGGCATCAAGCGGATTTCTTTCATGGTGTTGAGGATTGTTCGACGCACGGCTGCGGCTGCCCGTTGAGGGCATCCGGATGTGGCGTCGTGGGTTCAGATAAAACAGAAACGCCGGCGGACAAGGGCCGCCGGCGTGGAGGTCGGCTAAGTAACGTTACTGCGTAATAAGCTGGAACGTCCCATTCGTTTCGACTTTAGTGCGGCCCGTGACCTTCGCGTTGGCGGCGGGCACACGCGGATCCACTTCGACCTGCGCGGAAAAACTCTTACCTTTCGCCGGCCGACCATCGACAACCGGTACGATCACCTGACCCGGCGCGAACTGTGCAAGAGCAGCTGGATTCGCAGGCAGCATGCTTACGCCGGCGGCGCTTCCGATCATCGCGGGCCGACCGTCTACTTGCGCGTTCGCCATTCTCACCGTGACGTTGCCGCCATTGCCGAAGCTATAGTCCGCGCCATTTGCACCGCTGCGGAAAGCCACTGCCATCGTGACCGGCATCCGGCAGTTCACGTTCAGCGTCAGCTGACGTTTACCGAGACTCAGCGTCGGCGCCTGGGGGTTGTCGCCCTGAAGCTGATAACGCGTGAACACACCGTAGTCGATCGAGCTTTCGTTCACGGTCATCTGGCATTCGCCTGGACCTTCCGCCTGCGCGGCGGTGCAGACACCCATCGCGAGCAGCGTCGCTGCGATCAGTCGGGTACACGCTCGCGTTCAGCGACCCGACGGCTGACAGCGTCGCAGGCAGCGGTGCAGTCTCGATCGACAACGGCACGACGTGGGCGCTTGCAACTGATGCCAACCGTCATCTGAACGGCACGAAGATCGCCACGGCAGCGGACGCAACCGGCGCACCGAAGGCCTTCTCGACCATGACGACCGACCTGCAAGCCGTGATCGGCATCAACAAGCGCAGCGCCCTGCCGATTACGGGTAACGTGCCCATCGACGGCCTGGCAACCATCTCGATGGTCTACCTGTAAGCGGTACGATGTAAAACGGAGATCGCTTCTCCGGTTGCCTCCGCGGCAACATGCGTAAACGAGAGCGGCCCGGGTCTTCACAGATCTGGGCCGCTTTTACTTCTTGAAGAGACACGACCATTGCACCGGTCAGCAGGGCTTCTCCGCAACGCGACCTGCTGTTCCCATTCCGTGGTCTGGCTCGGATGCACATCGAACCGCTGCCCCAATTCGGCAAGCGTGCGTTCAGGTCGTACCGCTGCCAGTGGCACTTTTGCCTTGAACGCCCGCCAAGGGTGTGCGCCGTGTCTCTTTTCCTGGCTTCCTTTGCCGGCATTACGCCCGGCTCAGATTCCGGCAGTTCCGCACATCGCCCTGTCCGAACGTCCGACGCCACCCCTTTACTTATCCGGATACAGATGCGGGTTTCAATCGCGGCGAGTTCGAGCGCACAGAAGCTTAAGCGTCGCGTGAGATCTCAGGAAACTACGATTCAGAAATCCCACCCGACGACGCAGAATTCAACCTAGGAACACGGCACTAACACGGGTCGACCGGGTTCTCTTTTCTTAACTCATCTGAAAACGTACATCATGAAACTCGTTTCAAAGAACACGCTGCTGGCCGCGATGCTGGCCGCTGCTTCGGTTAGCGCCTTCGCTGCTGACTCGGTCGATCTGAAGATCGTGGGCAATATCGTGCCGCCGTCGTGCACGCCGACGCTGACGGGCGGCGGCATTATCGACTACGGCAACATTCCTGCGAGCACGATCGCAGCCACCGGCTTCACCCGCCTTCCGCAACACGGTGTAACAGTCACCATCACCTGTGATAGTCCCGCCATGGTCGCCCTTAGAACGATCGACAACCGTGCAGGCACGGCGGTTGTTGGGATGGCCAATACCCTCTCGAGTGCGGCCAATGACACGAACGCGTTCGGCCTGGGCGCGGTCAGTGGGAAACAGATCGGTGCATATGTTCTGAATCAATACTTCCATCCCAGCGTTAACGGCGGCAGTGACAATGCGTATACGATGAAGTCGGACGACAACGGGGCAACGTGGGCGTCGACTTATTCCGACGGTCCCGGCGGTTTTCAAAGACCGGACGGTTCGCGTCTCAATTCGTGGTACTCGGGCACGGTCACTCCGATGGCTGTCACGGTTGCCAACCAGTACTACACGGTGGACGCCGCCATCAATTCGAAAGCCAATCTGCCGAGCCTGAAACAAGCAGTCCCGCTCGACGGCCTGGCAACTTTCTCGATCGTCTATTTGTAATTCGGGACGGAAGCGAAAGTCGGCCCGGCTTGATCAACAACCGGGCCGGCTCTGCGTGCCGTCGCATAGGCAGGACTTATTGCCCGCCACGTGGTAACTCGCGTCGTATAACGCGGCCTGGGGCAATGCGTTGCATTTAAAGAAACTACGATTCAGCGAATTGAGTCATCCCGGCAAAATCTAATGCAAGGACGCGGCGTGAGTGAAGCCAGTCGAGTTCTTGCCTCTCTCACTTTTTGAATAATCTCATCATGAAACTCGTTTCAAAAAACACCCTGCTGGCAGCGCTGCTGGCCGCTGCTTCTGCTGGCGCATTCGCCGGCACTTCCGTTGACCTGCATGTGATCGGCACCATCACGCCGCCGTCGTGCACGCCCACGCTCGCCGGTGGCGGCATCATCGACCTCGGCACGGTCAGCGGCGGCCTCATCGCTGCCAACGCCTTCACCAACCTCACCACCAAGACCAGCACGCTGACGATCTCCTGCGACCAGCCGGCACGCGTTGCGATGAAACTCGTTGACGGCCGCGCAACCAGCGTCGTGCCGGGTCTCGCCGCTTCGCTCGTCGCCGGCCTGACGGACACCGACGGCTTCGGTCTGGGTACGGTCGGCACGAGCAACGTCGGCACCTACACGCTCGCGTTCAGCGACCCGACGGCTGACAGCGTCGCAGGCAGCGGTGCTGTCTCGATCGACAACGGCACGACGTGGGCACTCGCAACTGATGCCAACCGTCATCTGAACGGCACGAAGATCGCCACGGCAGCGGACGCAACCGGCGCACCGAAGGCCTTCTCGACCATGACGACCGACCTGCAGGCCGTGATCGGCATCAACAAGCGCAGCGCCCTGCCGATTACGGGTAACGTGCCAATCGACGGCCTGGCAACCATCTCGATGGTCTACCTGTAAGCGGTACGAGGTAGAACGGAGGCCAATTCTCCGGTTGCCACCGCCAACATGCGTAAACGAGAGCGGCCCGGGTCTTCACAGACCCGGGCCGCTCTCACATCCGCACCACAAAACCTGCTACATCAATTCCCGATGTAATTAAACAGCGACATCTTCTGGATCATCGAAAAACCCTGCTGCGCCGCCTGCAGCGAGAACTGCGTCATCGTGTATTTGCTGATCACCTGCGTCAGGTTCGTCTGCGTCAGGTCCGCCAGGTTGCTTTGCGTCTGCAGGCTGTTGCTCTGCGTGACCGTCTGCAACGCCTGCACTTCATTCTCCCGTCCGCCCACCGAAGCCTGAACCGTGATCACGTTGTTCAGCGTGTTCGCCAGCTTGCTCATGCCCGTCGCGAGCGCGTTGTTCAGGTTCGCCGTGCCCGCGCCCGGGGTCACCGGCGTCTGCAGCGCCGTCACCATCGCGTCGATGTTCGCGAACACGTCCGTGCCCGCCTGCGTCGCCGGCGTCACCGAGAACGAGTCGCCCGTGGCCGGCACACCCGAAATCGCGACGCTCTGTCCACCCAGCGTGATCGCCGTGCCCGATGTGTAGGGCTGCGGCGCGGTCGTGGTCGCGGCCGTCACGTCCGTCACCGTGTAGGTGGTCGGGCTCGTGAAGTTGATCGTGTACTTGTCCGCGTTGGTCGGGCTTGCCGCATTACCCGTGCTGACCGCGCCAATGGTGCCCGTGCCCGTGTTGGCCGGATTGCCCGCCGGAATCGAATTCGTGCCGACCGGCGCAACGCCGAGGAACACCTGCTGCCCGTTGTCCCCAGTCGCGATCTGACGCGTACTCGTTACCTGCACGTTCTGCACACCACTATCGCCGTTGTACTGCACAGCGCCGCTCGCGCTCGTGCCGAACGGCTGCGCCGTCGTCTGGTAACCCGAGAACAGGAAGTTGCCCGAGCCGTCCGTGGCATTCGCCTGCGAGAGCAGTTGGCCACGCAGCCCCTGCAACTGGGTCGCGAGTGCGCTGCGGTCGCCGTCGTTCAGCGAACCGTCGCCGGCACGCACGAGCAGCGTGTTGATGTTCGTCAGGATGGTGTTGACCGTACCGAGCGTCGAATCTTCCGCCTGCAACGACGAGAGCGCGGTGTTCTGGTTGCTCGAGTACTGCGACAGCGTCGCGCCCTGCATGCTCAGCTGCACCGCCTGCGCTGCGCCGACCGGATTGTCCGACGGCGTCGAAAGGCTCACGCCGCTCGACAGTTGCTGATACAGCTGCGTGAGCTGGCTTTGCTGGTCGTCCATCGTCTGGACGTTCATGCCGAAATACTGGGTCGTAGAAATGCGCATATGCGTTCAACGCCTCAATTGAAAATGCCGAGGATGGTCTGGAACAACGTATTGGCGGTCTGGATCACCTTGCTGTTCGCCTGATACGCCTGCTGGTACTGCAGCAGGTTCGCAGCTTCCTCGTTGATGTTCACACCCGAGACCGCCTGCTGCGCGGTCGTGATCTGCGTGACGAGCGAGGCCTGTGCCTTGCTCGACGTCTGCACCTGGTTCGTCTGGTTACCGACGTTGTTGACATAGTTCGCGTAGGCGTTCGTCAACGTCACTGTGCCGCCGTTCAACTGCTGGGCCGTGACAAGCGCCGACAGCAACTGCGCATTACGGCCGTCCTTGCCGCCGCCCGTGTTCGCGGCGATCGTGAACGTGTCGTTGTTCGAAGGCGTGCCGCTCAGGGTCACCGTCACGCCATTCATCCAGCCGGCAGCCGGCACCGGTGGCACACCTGCGTTGATCGTCAGCGTCGCGCCCGTCGCGGGGTTGTACGGCACGCCCGTGGCTGCCGTGGCGATGGTGACTGTCGTCGGCGGCGTACCGCCTATCGTGACGACCGAGCCCACCGGGAAGCCGGTCAGCTGGCCGGTGCCCGAGTTGTACGTCAGCGTCGTGGTCGACGTCGGCAGCGTGTAGCCCGCCGTCACCGAACCCTGCGTGATCTGGCCGGTGCCGCTGTTCCCCGTTGTCGCCGATGCCAGCACCGGTGCCGACGCCGCGATCGCCGAGCCGGTCGAAGTTGTCAGCGCGAAGTTGTTCAGCGCGCCGCGCGTCGGCTCGACGGTGAACTTGTCGCCGGCGTTCATCGCGCCGGTTACTGAGAACTGCAGGCCGCCGATCGGCGCCGCCAGGCTGGTCGCCGTGCCGACGACGCTGCCCGTTGCCGTGTCCGTCAGCGTGTAGTTCGTGCCGTCGAAGGCCAGCGTGTAGTCGCCCGTCGTCGGCTGCGCTGCGTTCGCGAACGATGCGCTCAACGTGGCCGCGCTGGTGTTCTTCGAGTTTGCGTAGACGGTCGGCGAGCCGACCGTGAAGAGCGCGCCGCCCTTGTTGCCCGAGAGGTCGATACCGAGCGCGTTTTGTGCATTCACCTGCGCGGCGAAGCTCGTCGCGATCGCGCCGAGCTGTGCTTCGGCCGGATCCAGCGACTGGCTGCGGAACGTGAGCAGCCCGCCCAGCTGGCCGCCGACGTTCGCCGAATCCGACAGGACCTGCGGCGTCGGCGCCGGGTTCGCGCCCGCGAGGCCGGCGTACGCTACCGAAAGCTCCGTCGGATCACCCGTCGACCCCTGCGTTTTCAGATTGAAGCTCTTGTCGCTCATCACGAGCGGCTGGCCGTTGCCCATGAACACGCTGTAACCGCTGCTGTTCTGCACGACCTGCACGCCGACGAGCTGCGACAGGTTCGACACGGCGAGGTCACGCTGGTCGAGCAGCTGGTTCGGCGGCTGGCCCGACGTGCTCTGCGCGGCGATCTGTCCGTTCAGCGCCGCGATCTGCGCGGTGTAGGTGTTGACCTGCGCGACGGTATCGGTGAGCTGCGTGTTCACGCTCGTGCGCAACTGGTCGTACTGCTGGCCGGTCGCGTTGATCTGGTCAGCGAGCGACTGCGCGTTGCTCATCGCGCTCTGACGCATCGCGTTATCGGATGCGTTGTTGGCGACGTTCTGCAGGCCGGTGAAGTAGCTCGTGATCGCAGTCGAAATACCGGAGGTCGGGCTGCCGACCAGGTTGTTCAACTGCGAGATCATGTTGTAGTACGTCGACAGCGAACCGGCACTCGACTGCGCGTTGTTCAACTCGCTCGCCAGATACTGGCTCCACTGGCGCTGGACGGTCGTCGTCGACACGCCCTGCGGCAAATAGCCGGAGCCGGTGTACTGTCCGCTCGTTTCCGAGTAGACAGGACGTTCGATCGAATAACCGGGCGTCGCCTGGTTGCTGATGTTCTGGCCGGTCGTCGTCAGCCCCCATTGGGCTGCGTTGAGTCCGCTGAGGCCGATGTTGAAAAGGTTACTGGACATGCGTCATCCTGAGAGGCGACGCTGATGCGCCGCCGAGTTGACTGAACATCATGTATATCGGCCCGCCAGCGAAAAGATTGAGGGCCACTTGCGTCACGCGACGCGGCTTTTGCGCTGGCCGCACGTCTCTGTTTTTTACGCGCGCACCAGCGAGCGCCGCTTCATTTCGAGCTGTGTGATGAGCCGTTGAAGTGTGTTTTCCGCATTGCCCGGCAGCGTGATGAAACGGAAGCCGAGTTGATAGCGCACCGCGCCGTTCGGCTGCGTCATCGCGCGATGGGAGACGAGTTCGAGATCGAGATGCAGCGTGCCGAGCGCGCCGAGAACCAGCTCGCAATCGGGAAACATCGCGCCCATCGGCAGTTCGGCGACGCGCTCATCGGTCGTGCGCGTGCCGACACCGCCGAGCGACAGGTCGTGCACTTCGAAGCGGAAGGGGCTGCCGTCCTCGAACTTGCCTTTGCAGACGTACGGATTGAGCACCGGTGCGTCGACGCGGAAATACTCGCGACGCTGCACGTAGAAGAGCACTTCCGGGAATTCGGCGACGAACGCGGGACGGCCTTCAAACTCCGTCTCACGCGGCGTGGGGGTCGAAAACTCGACGCGCACGCCATCCGGCGACGCGTGAAAACGGCCGCGCGGCGCGGCGAGCAGACCCGCGTTCTGCTCGGGAAGCCCGCCCCAGTCGAACGTGAAAGTCCGGGCGCGCACATCCACATCCAGGATCTTCGTGACGAGCTGTCCGCCCTTGTACTGCACGGTCAGAAAGTCGCCGCGGGTGACGAGATTGCGTAGCTGAACGCCGATTTCCAGCGGGTTCCTGCGGCCGAAATCGTGGCCGCTTCCGGCGTCTTCCGCCTGGTTGTTGTCGCCGTTCGACTGGTTGGTATCCATGTTCTTGCCGTTTGCCTGTTCTTGCGGGCGGGTCTGTCGGGCGGAAATGGCGGCTTCTTTTTCAGCGAGCCATCATCCGTCGCCTTTAAACGCGCGTTCAACCGGAACGCTATCATTCCTTTCCGGTATCGGGTCTATCTGATTAGCGGCAGCGCCAACCCAAAGTTTAGGGCGTCGTCGTTAATTTTTTTCGGCAAACATTTAATCCGTGCTGGCGCGGGAAGCCGGCGCGGAGTGGCGTGAACGGATCCGTTCGCTACTACCGCAAACCTGCATCAACCCATCTTCTGCATGATCGAAATGAGCTTTTTCGCGTAATGCGGGTCGGTCGCGTAGCCGGCGCGCTGCATGCCGGTCGCAAATCCATTTGCATCGTGCGAGGTATTGAGCACCTGCGCGTAACGCGGATTCGACTTCAGCATGCTCGCGTAGTCGGTCATCGCCTCTTCGTACGAATCGTAGGCGCGAAATTTTTCGACCACGCGTTGCGGCTTGCCGTCGACGTATTCGGTCGTGACCGTCGAGACCGTCTTGCCCGTCCAGTCTTTCGTCGCCTTGATGCCGAAGACGTTGTGGCTGGTCGAGCCGTCCAGCTTCTTGATCTCGTTCTTGCCCCAGCCCGATTCGAGCGCGGCCTGGCCGATGATGAAACGCGCCGGAATGCCGGTCGCCTCGCTCGCAGCCTGCGCCGATGCGGCAAGACGATCGACGAACGCGTCGACCTTCGGCGAGCTGCCATCGCCCTTCATCGGCGGCGTCAAGGCGCTGTTCGCCGAATAACCGCGGCCGGATTGCAGCGCGCCGTTATTTGCCGGATTCGCGTAAGCCTTCGCGAGTGCGTTGAGCGCGGCGTTGTTGCCCGCGTTCGCGTCGCCCACCTGCATGCCGGAATTGCGCATCAACTGCTTGAGCATCGCATCCGCCACGCCGATGCCCTTGTTCGACATCTGCTGCGCGAGCTGCTGGTCCATCATCGACGTGAAGGTGGCCGTGTCGTGCGAATCGAACGGGCCGTCGGACGGCGTCGCGTCGCGCATGCTCTTCAACATCATTTGCGTGAACACGGCGTCGAACTGCTTCGCCGCCGACTTCATCGCTTCCTGCGGCGAGCTTTTTGCCTGTGCGCGCATGGCGTCGAAACCCTGCACGTCGAGCGCGAAGCGCTGCGACAGGTCGTTTGCAGCGCTTGTAGGATCTGAATTCATCGCAGTTCCTTAGATGATTTCGAGTTCGGCGCGCAGCGAACCGGCGGCCTTCATCGCCTGCAGGATCGACATCAGATCCGCGGGCGTGGCGCCGAGCGCGTTGAGCGCCTTCACAACTTCAGCGAGGTTCGCGCCTGCGCTGAGGAGCTTGATCGCGCCGTTATCCTGCTTGAGCTGGATCTGCGACTGCTGCGCGACCACGGTCTGGCCATTCGAGAACGCGCCCGGCTGGCTGACCACCGGCTGCGTATTGACGATCACCGACAGATTGCCGTGCGCGACCGCGCAGTTCTGCAGCGTCACCATCTGGTTCATCACGATCGAGCCGGTGCGCGCGTTCAGGATCACCTTCGCGGCGGCCTGCGCGGGCTTCACGTCGAGGTTCTGCAACTGCGCCATGAACTGCACCTGCTGCGCCGGATCGGCCGGCGCACGCAGCTGGATCGTGCGGCCATCGAGCGCGACAGCCGTGCCGAAACCGAACGCATTGTTCACGGCCGCGGTGATGCGCTGCGTCGTGTCGTAATCCATGTCGTTGAGTTCGAGCTGCATCGTGCCCGACTGCGAAATCGTCGTCTGCACCGCGCGCTCGATGATCGCGCCGCCCGTGATGCGGCCTGCCGCGAGCTGGTTGACCTGTACCTTGCTGCCGTTCGCGCTGGCGCCTGCGCCGCCCACGGCCATGTTGCCCTGTGCCAGCGCATACACTGCGCCGTCCGCGCCCTTCAACGGCGTGAGCAGCAGCGTGCCGCCGCGCAGACTCTTCGCGTTACCGAGCGACGACACCGTGACGTCGATCGCTTCGCCGGGACGTGCGAAAGGCGGCAGCGTCGCGGTCACCATCACGGCGGCAACGTTCTTCAACTGCATGCTGGTCAGTGACGACGAGCCGCCCGTATTCTGGCCCGCCGACTGGTTGTTGATCGCGATGCCGAGGTTCGCGAGCATGTTCGCGAGCGTCTGCGTCGTGAACGGCGTCTGTGTGGTCTGGTCGCCCGTGCCGTCGAGACCGACGACGAGGCCATAGCCGATCAGCGGGTTGTCGCGCACGCCCTGAATCTGCACGAGGTCCTTCAGACGTTCGGCATGCGCCACAGGGGCGGTGACCGGCAGCGCCACGCACGCCAGCGCGAACAGCGCCAGCGCGCGGCAGACGTTGCCGAGGCGTGAATGACGGGCCGAGCCGGCGCGGCTGAAAAGTGCGGGGCTCATGATCACCACGGCGCGAGGTTAAGGAAGAAGCGTTGCAGCCAGCCCATGTTCTGGGCCTCGTTGATATAGCCCTTCGCGGAGTATTCGATCTTCGCGTCGGCGACCTGGGTCGAGTACACCGCATTGAGGCCGGAGATCGTATTCGGATTGACGACACCGGAGAAGCGCACGAACTCATTGCCCTGGTTGATCAGCATCTGCTTTTCGCCGCTCACGTTCAGGTTGCCGTTCGGCAGCACGCTCGTCACGGTCACCGTGATCGTGCCGTTGAACGTGTTCGACGCATTCGCGCCGCCCGCTGCCTTGAACGTGTTGTCGCCGCTTGCGTCGAGGTTCAGCTTGCCGAAAAAGCCGCCGAGGAAGCCGGCCGTCGGCACGCCGAATTTCGTCGTGCCGTCACGGTTCGCATTCGCGCCCGATGACTTCGTCGCGTTGATGTTTTCCGCGATCACGATGGTCAGGATGTCGCCGACATTACGCGGCCGCTGGTCTTCGAAAAGCGGCCGGCCCGCATAGCCCGGGTTGAAGATCGAGCCGGGCGACTGCAGCACCGGCGGGACCGGCGGCGTGGCCGTCATCGGCTGCTGGATGATCGGCTGCGTCGGCACGAGCCCGCAGCCGCCGAGGGCGGCCGCGAACGTGCAGGCGAGCGCGAGCAGCAGGCCGCTGCGCGCGCCACGCGTGATTGCCGGGATACGGATGAAGTGCGACATCGTGATTACCGTCTCTTTTAACCCTGTCATGTACCGATCGGTCAGACCGGCATCTGGCTCAAGGTCTGCAGCATCTGGTCGGACGTCGTCACGGCCTTGCTGTTGATTTCGTACGCGCGCTGGGTCTGGATCATGTTGACCAGTTCCTGCACGACGTTCACGTTCGACGCTTCCACGTAGCCCTGATTCAGCGAGCCCGCGCCGTTCAGGCCCGGTTGCGACACGATCGGCGCACCCGATGACGACGTTTCGGCGAACAGGTTTTCGCCCTTCGCATCGAGGCCGGTCGGGTTGATGAAGGTGGCGATCTGCATCGAGCCGATCTGCGTGCTCGTGCTGGAACCGGCCTGCGTGATCGACACCACGCCGTCGCTACCGATCGTGAGCGAGGTCGCGTTCTGCGGAATCGTGATGGCCGGAATGACCTGATAGCCGCTCGACGTCACGAGCTGACCCTGCGCGTTCGTCTGGAACGAGCCGTCGCGCGTGTAGGCGTTCGTGCCGTCCGGCATCAGGACCTGGAAGAAGCCCTGGCCGTTGATCGCGACGTCCTTCGAATTGCCGGTCTGCTGCAGGTTGCCCTGCGTGTACAGACGCTCCGTTGCGACCTGCTGCACGCCCGTGCCGACCTGAAGACCGGACGGCAGTTCGGTCTGTTGCGTCGAGTTCGCGCCCGGCTGGCGGGTGGTTTGATACAGCAGATCCTCGAACACGGCGCGCGAGCCCTTGAAGCCATTCGTGCTGACGTTCGCGAGGTTGTTCGAGATCGTGTCCATCTGCGCCTGCTGCGCATTCATGCCGGTTGCGGCGATATAGAGTGAGCGGTTCACGGTGATTCTTCTCCCTGAGTGCAGGCGTGCCTGCAGTCCGTATTAACTGAAGTCGAGCAGCTTGTTGGCCGACTGTTCATTCTGGTCGGCGGACTCGATCATCTTCGTCTGCATCTGGAACTGACGCGCGTTGGTGATCATCGAGACCATCGCGGCGACTGGGTTCACGTTGCTGCCTTCGAGCGCGCCTGCCGTGACGATCACATTCGGGTCGGCGTCGGCAGGGTTGCCGTCGCTGGTGCGAAAGAGGCCGTCGTCGCCGCGCGTCATCGTGCCCGGCGCCGGGTTCACCAGCTTCAGCTGGTCGATGATCGCAATCGACGTCGGCGGATCGCCCGGGATCAGCGCGGAGATCGTGCCGTCCTTACCGATCGTCACCTGCGAGTCCGGCGGCACCGACAGCGGGCCGCCGTTGCCCACCACCGGCAGGTTGTTCGCCGTCACGATCTGACCGTTCTGGTCGACGTGCAGGTTGCCGGCGCGCGTGTACGCCTCGTTGCCGTCGGCCGTCAGCACCGACAGCCAGCCCGGGCCCTGGATGGCGACGTCGAGCGGGTTGCCGGTCTGCTGGATCGGGCCGGGCGTGTAGTCCGCGCCCGGCGTCGACGACAGCACGAAGGTGCGCGTCGTATCGTTGTTGACGGCGCTGCCGTCGCCGAACGCCATCGGCACGGCCCGGAAAGTCGCGAGTTGCGCGCGAAAACCCGTTGTCGACGTGTTCGCGAGGTTGTTCGCGACCAGAGCCTGCTGTTCGAGCGCCTGCGTGGCGCCCGACATCGCGGTGTATATGAGCCGGTCCATGATGGTGTCGGTGCGTGCTGCGCTTACAGGTTGATGAGCGTGTTATCGACAGCCTGCTGGGTCTTGATCGTCTGCGCGTTCGCCTGGTAGTTGCGCTGCGCCGTGATCAGGTTCACCAGCTCGCTCGTCAGATCGACGTTCGAGTTTTCCACCGCGCCGCCCTGCAGCGTGCCGTGGTTCGTGCTGCCCGGCGTCGAGATCTGCGCGACACCCGAAGCGGCCGTCGCTTCGTACTGGTTGTTGCCGAGGTTCACGAGACCGTTCTGGTTCGCGAAGTTCGCGAGCACGACCTGACCGAGTGCTGCCGTCTGGCCGTTCGAGTAGTTACCCGTCAGCGTGCCGTCGGTGCCGATCGTGAAGTTCGTCAGCGTGCCGGCGGCGAAACCGTTCTGGTCGAGCGCATTCGTGCCGTCCTTGCTGCCGAACTGCGTCGTGCCGCCGATGCGCAGTTGCAGGCTTTGCGGCGTGGCCGAACCGTCGGTGGTCGGGATCTTGAAATCGAATGCGAGCGGCGTGGCGGTCGCGACGCCGGCGGCGTCGGTCGTGCTCAGCAGGTTGCCCGACGTGTCGAACTTCGCCGTGCCGATCTTGCTCGCCGTACCGGTCGAGACGCCTGCGTACACATCCCACGAGCCTGCGGCCGTCTTCACGAAATACATGTCGACCTGCTGCGCGCCGCCCAGCGAGTCGTACACCGGCACCGAAGTCGGGTAGCTGTATGTGGTGTTGTCGGTCTGGTTGAACGGCTTGGCGGTCGGCGCCACGGTATAGACCTCGCCGCCTGCCAGCGCGCCGCCTGAAAGCGTCAGCGTTTCGCCGGTGCCGAGCGTGATCGCCGTGCCCGCCGTGTAGGCTATGGCCGCGGACGGCGCGCCCCCATTGACGGACACGGTGTACGCCGTCCCCGTGGCGTTGAACGTGACCGCATAGGTGTTGGCGTTCGTGCCGGCTACGTTGTTGGTGATTGCTGCGGTGCCGGTCGCCGCATAAGCGCCGCCAGGCGTCACAGAAGGCGTGCCGAGAATCAGCGGGTCCTGCGCGTTCAGGTTCAGGCCGGCCGTGATCGTCGTCGTCTCGGTCGGCGCGATGTTCGCGGTCGGCACCTTCAGCGGCACGGTGTTTGCCGAGTTGATGACGCCGTTCGCGTTGGCCGCATAGCCCATCAGCTTCAGGCCGTCGGCGTTGATGATGAAACCGTTCTTGTCGAGCTGGAACACGCCGTTACGCGAATACGTCAGCGAGCCGTTGTTCGACATCTGGAAGAAACCATTGCCGTTGATCGCGACGTCGAGGGCCTGGTTCGTCGTGTTGATCGTGCCTTGCGAAAACTGTTGCTGCACGGAAGCGAGACGCGAGCCGATACCGATCTGCGTATTCACTGCGGTGGCCACCGAATTGGCGTACATGTCGGCGAACTGTGCCGAACCCTGCTTGAAACCCACTGTGTTCGCGTTAGCGATGTTGTTGCCGATCACATCGAGGTCGCTCGATGCGCCAGCCAGACCACTCAAACCTTGCTGGTAACCCATGACATTCTCCGTATCTGAAGTATCTGGACGCAGTTAGATGATGGCGGCGATCGACGACAAGCCGACCGTGCTGCCCGTCGACAGCACGAGACCTGCCGTGCCGTCCGTTTGCTTGATCACGCCTTGAACGGTGCCGGCGGACAACGTCGTCGCGGTCGCAGCCTTGCCGCCGACCGTGCCGCTCGCGGTGATCGTGTAGGTGCCGTCCGGCAGCGCGTTGCCAGCCGCGTCGACCGGCGTCCAGCCGACCGGGACCGTGCCTGCCGACTGCTTGCCGAGGTCGATCGTGTTGACGATTGTGCCGGCCTTGTTCTTGACGGTAATCTGCAGGTCGGACGCATCGTTCGCGAGCGTGACGCCGAAGCCGGTCGCCTTGCCGCTCGCAACCGTGAACGTGTTGCCCGGGGCCAGCACCGTCGTACCGATCAGGTTCGCGGCCTGCGTCTGCTGGCCGGCGGTCAGCTGTGACGCAAGCGACGTCAGCGACGTATTCAGCTGGCTGATACCCGTCACCGTGTTGATCTGGGCGAGCTGCGAAGTCATCTGCGAGCTGTCCATCGGGTTCGTCGGGTCCTGATTCTTCATCTGCGCGATGAGCAGTTGCAGGAACGTGTTCTGCAGCGCGGTCCCGCTCGTGGCACTCGAAGACGAGCTCGAAGAACTGCTGCTCGTGCCGTTCATCGTATCGAGCAGCGTCTGCGATACGTTCGCGCCGTTGTTGCCAATAGAAGTGTTGGTCGTCAAGGAAATGCTCCTCAGGTTCCGATCGTTAGCGTTTTCAGCATCAGCTGCTTCGCGGTATTCAGTGTTTCGACGTTGGCCTGATACGAGCGCGAGGCCGAGATCATGTTGACCATTTCCTGCACCGGGTCGACGTTGGGCAGCGTGACGTAACCGTCGGCGTTCGCAGCCGGATTGCCTGGCTCGTACGACGTTTTCATCGGCGTCGGGTCGTCGACGACGCCTGTCACCTGGACGCCGCCGATCTGCTGGCCGGAGCGCGTGCGCGCGCTGCCGCCGATCGGGCTCACGCCGAACACGACCTGCTTGGCCTTGTATGGCTGGCCGTCAGGGCCGGTCGTGCTGTCCGCGTTCGCAAGGTTCGACGCCGTGACGTTGAGCCGCTGCGACTGCGCGGACATCGCCGAACCGGCGACGTTGAAAATATTCATCAGGGAAGGCATGGCTTCTCGACCTCTCTTGCCGGTGTGTCCGGCTATTAATCCCGTAGCGTGTGGTTTCCAGCGGTACTCAAATGCGGTGATGCGGGTTGCGTGCTGTTCCTGCGTACTGCATGTGCTGCATGTGCTGTGCGTGCCTTGCTTACGTGCCCGACGTGATCGCCGAGAGCATGGTCTTGATCTGTTGCGACAGCACTGTCATGCCGGACTCGTAGTGCAGCGAGTTGTCGGCGAAATGCACGCGCTCGGCGTCGAGGTCGACGGTATTGCCGTCGAGCGACGGTTGCGTCGGAATGCGATACGCGACCGTGCCGAAGTCGTCGGTCGGGCCGCCGGTTGCCTGCAGGCTCTGCTTGCCCGCCAGATGTCCCGGCGCGGTCGAGACCATCGACATGCCGCTCGTCACGCCCGCGGGTTGCGTCATCGCGAGCGGCGACGTATTGGATGCGCCCTGAACGGCGCCGGCGCTCTTCTTCAGCGCGCCAGCCAGCGACGACGAGAAGTCGACATCACGTGCCTTGTAGCCGGGCGTGTCGGCGTTGGCGATATTCGAAGACAGCAGTTCCTGCCGATAGGCGCGCACATCGAGCGCCTGACGGCCAAAAGCGAATTCGGCATCGAGTTTGTCCAGCATTGATCTTTCCCCATGACGGTCCGGGGCTTCCTGATCGGCCGATGTGCGCGTTGCGCGAGGCGCGGCGAACGTTGATGGCGACCATGAAGGCCTTTTTGCATGTGATGGATATTAGGGGGCGGGCGCAACCGGCAATCGGACGAATAACCGGGGAAGCCGGCCTCTATTCAACGTTTGCCTGAGATCGGCGCTCTCTAGAATGCGATTCGTACTGATGCATTCGATGGAGAAACACCATGGCCCTGTCCGCTTCCGATCTCCCGCGTACCGCGCGTCGCGCCGGTGCGGGCGCCGCGCGGACGCTGGCGGCGTGGGTGGTGCTGGCTTCCTGCATGGCTGGCGTGGCGTTGCCTTGCGGTGCTTCTGCCGAAGAGTCCAGCGGGCCGATTGTGATCGCGGGGCCCGCAGAGACGAATCCCGGCGCGCTTGCCGCGATGGCCGAGCGGGTGAATGCACCGGCGCCTGTTGCACCGCGTGCTGCGGCGGGTGGAATGCAGACGCCCGGCGGTTTCACGCCATCGAACGATCGCAACAACATCGACCGGTTCGCCAATGCCGCCAAAGCGGATGGCGCGATCCTGGTTCCCGGCGCGGGTGAAGGGCCTGCTGCTGCGCCTGCCCAGCCTCAGGGCGTGATGCGCGTCAGCATGCAACCGGCCGCGCGCCAGGCGATGCCGGTTGTCGTCACGCCTTCGCAGCCGGCCGCGCGGGCGACTGCGCCTGTGCAACCCGTTGCAGTGAATCCACCGGTCGGCGCTGCTTCGGCTGGCTTCGACAGTCTCGCTTCGCGTGGTGAACCGCCTCAACTCGGCGTCTCTGCAGGCAATACGCGTGCGGTGAATGGCTATGTAGCGACGCGTGGTGCGGGTGCGGGCGCCGCCGCTTCACAACCGCAGACGCAGGCCAGACCCCAGGTGCAGGCTGCCGCGCTGCAAGCCGTTCAGCCCACGCAACCTTCGCAACCGGTTCCCGCTGGACAGCAGGACGGCGAAGCGGTCCACCGCGCCGCGCTCGCGTTCCTCCAGCAACAGGTCGTCGGCCTGCCGGGCAAGGTCGAGATCACGGTCGCGCAGGTCTTCCCGCGCGGACTCGCCGCCTGCACGACCTTCGAACCCTTCATGCCGACCGGCACGCGTCTCTGGGGCCGCACGACCGTCGGCGTGCGCTGCGCGGGCGAGCGCCCGTGGACGATGTACATGCAGGCGCGCATCACGGTGCACGCGAACTATTACGTCGCCTCGCGTGCGATGAACCCCGGCGAGACGCTGAGCGCCGCCGATCTCGTCGCCCGCGAAGGCGATCTGACGATGCTGCCGCAGTCGGTCGTGACGGACCCGTCGCAGGCCGTCGGCTCGGCGACGACGATGCGCGTCGCGGCTGGCCTGCCACTTCGTCTGGACATGCTGAAGAGCGCGTCATCGGTGACCATCGGCCAGACCGTGAAGGTCGTCGCGCAAGGTCAGGGTTTTGCGATTTCGGCGGAAGGCAGCGCGATGAACAACGCCGCGCCGGGCCAGCCGGTTCGGGTCAAAACGGCTGGCGGCCAGGTGATTCAGGGCATTGTGAAAGACGGTGGAACCGTCGAGATCCAGCTTTAGGATTTCGGGGCCGGAATGCCCGGTTTTCGGGCGTTAGCGGCGGGGAACAGAGGGGGAGCAGGCGGTACGATTGAGCTAAAGTTTCGATTCGTGAATGCCGTTATAAGATTCAAATCGTTCAGGAAGCCAATCGTGAAAGTCGATTCCACATCCAATTCAGGTCTGCAGACGTTGAAAGACAGTCTGCAGCGTACGCAGCAAGGCAGCGACGCCGCGCCGGCCAGTTCGGGCGCGACCGCGGCTGGTGCCGCAGCGCAGACGGCAGGCAATGCGTCGTCGGGCGACGCGAGCGTCAGTCTGTCGGGACTGTCGGCGCATCTGCATAGCCTCGCCGCATCCGGCTCGGCTGACATCGATACGGCCAGTGTCGAATCGATCCGCCAGGCGATCAAGGACGGCACGCTGAAGATCGATACCGGCAAGATCGCTGACGGCGTGCTGGAAACGGCACGCAACCTGCTGCAAAAGAAGAGCCCGTCGGCCGGCAACTGATTGACGCACCGGTGCATGGTGCGCCTCTAGCCGGGCGGCATTTGTCAAACTGGGTCCGCGTGCAAGGCGCGGGCCGGCGTGTTTAGCGAGTTGTGATGAAAGACGCCCTGCTTTCCACTGTCATCGACGAATATTCGACCGTCGAAGCCTTCGCCTCCGTTCTCGCCCTCGAAGAGAAGGCACTCACGGCGGTCGAGCCGCTTGAAACGCTGCCGCCGATCGTCGAAAAGAAAACCGAACTCGTCGGAAGACTCTCCACGCTGGAGCAATTGCGCGACGCGCAGCTGGCGGAACTCGGCTATCCGGCCGGCTGGCAGGGTATGGAGCTGGCGGCGGGCGGTGACGCGCGGCTGGCAGCGCAATGGTCGCTGCTGCAAAAGGCCGCCGAGCGCGCGCGGCGCTTCAACACCACGAATGGCGCACTGATCCGCACGCGGATGGAATACAACCAGCGCGCGCTGACGGCGCTCAATGTTGCGGTTGGCACCGAGCGCGTCGGGTTTTACGGCCCGGACGGACGGATTCCGTCGACCAGCGGGCTTTGAGCGGCGCCTGGCATTCTGTCGCCTGCTTTCTGGTTTTGCCTCGTTTTGCCTCGTTTGCGCTAGCCGGCAGCTTCGTGCTGCCGGTTTCCAGGCGCAAAACCCTCTTTCCTGGTGATCTCCCGCCTGCACTGGCCATCCGGCCAGGTGTCGCTCGCGCGTCGCTTCGTTTCAAATATCGGTGAACTGTCCCGCGTGATGGTCCGTCGCCAGGCGCAAAGGCCACGCGCATTCTTCCGGGAGATCGCTGAAATTGGAAACCGCACTTAGAACTGCAATTACTGCCACGAATAGCTGCATTCCGTGGCCCTCAATGCTACACTCCATCGATCGAATTTTCACCGACGATCGTCCCGGAGTGCTCATGAACCTCGCCACTTTTGATCTTGCCCAGGCCTCTGCCGCCGTGAAATCCGGCGGTGTCGTATCCGCCGTACTACGCGCGGAAGAAGGCGGGTTCTACCTCGAGTTCGAGACGCGGGAGCGCGGGCTCGCTGAACTGGTGACGTCGAACGGCCGGCAGCGCCGCGTGTTTCGCGATCCGGTGGGAGCATTGAAGGTGCTGTGGGAGCTCGGCGTTGCCGAAGGCCGTTTCGCTCTGGGCGACTGGAATCCTGACGCGCCGCGTCGGAGCTGGAACCGTCCCGATTCAGCAGCCGACATGAAAGCGAAGCACGAAGCCGCCGCTGAACACGCAGCCTTCATCGCCGATGTGGAGGCGGGCCTCGCTGAAATCCGCGATCCGTCGCAGCGCGGCATCGATCACGCCGATGCGATGGCCCAGCTGGAGGCGCGTCTTTCGGCGTATGTCAAAACCGGCAAACGGAAAGCTGGCCTATGAGGGTGATCTGGCGGCCACGTGCACTGGAGCAGTTGCTCGACATCATTGATTTCATCGCCACCGGCAATCCCGTCGCCGCCCAGGAATTCGGCGCGCTCGTGCGTAACAAGGCTGATTTGCTGGCGACGCATCCGCGGCTGTACCGGGAAGGTCGCGTCGCCGGCACACGGGAGATCGTGGTCGCGGCGAACTACGTCATCGTCTATTGCATCGACGATGAACAGGAGAGCGTAGATGTGCTGCGAATGCGGCATGTGCGGCAGCGAGGGGCTCGGCCTGTCAACCCGCCTCCGCCCCCGCCCACGCCATCTCACGCAGACGCGTCCGCAGCCGCGCCACCGCCTGGCTATGCAGCTGGCACACGCGCGATTCGCTGACTTCCATCACCGCGCCGATCTCGCGCAGGTTCAGTCCGCGTTCGTAGTACAGCGACATCAGCAGTTTTTCGCGGTCGGGCAACCGGTCGATCGCTTCCACCAGCGCCGAGCGCAGGCTGTCGTCGAGCAGCGCCGACAGCGGGTCCGAATGGTCGACGCAGTAACGGTCGAGGAACGGCTCGTCATCGGCGGAACGGTCGAAGTCTTCGTAGTAGATCAGCTGGCTGCCGTGCAGGTCCTGCAGCATCGACTGATATTCGTCGAGCGGCATGTTCAGGTGATCGGCGATCTCCGTTTCACTCGCCGAACGGCCCAGATTCTGTTCGACCTTGTGCACCGCCGTTTCCACTTCGCGCGACGTGCGACGCAGGCTGCGCGGGAGCCAGTCGTTGCTGCGCAGCTCATCGAGCATCGCGCCGCGAATCCGTTGGCTCGCGTAGGTTTCGAACTGCGCGCCCTGGTCTTCCTTGTACCGGCTCGCCGCATCCAGCAGGCCGATCATGCCGGCCTGAATCAGGTCGTCGAGATCGACACTCGCCGGCATCTTGGCGACGAGCTGCAGGCCAAGGCGCCGCACCAGCGGTGCGTACTTTGCCAGGACATCGGCCTGTGAGATCTTTCCCTGAGCGTTGTACATCGTGCTCCCCTTGTCTCCGCGCTCCGCCTCTCAGGCGTGCTGCGCAGACGGTTGGTCGGCGTGTTTCGCCGCTGTTACTGTCGCGGAGGCCACTCCGGGCGTCCGTGACGACATCGCTGGCCGCATCGGCCAGTACTGCAGTTCGGCAGCGACATGCCGGTAGTCGCGCGCAGCCGGTGTCGACGGAAACGCATCGACGACACACCGCGACAACGCCATGGCCCGTGCCATCCGCACATCGGCCGTGATGCAACCGGCTTCTTCCAGCGCAACCGTCAGATACCGCCCCGCCACGCCCGCCAGATTCTCGAACGCGATACGCGCGTCCGCCGCGCTCTGAACGTGATTCACGAGCACGCGAAACTGCGGGATCGCGTGCGCGAAATGCAAACGCTTCATGCACGCGTACGCGTCGGTAATTGCCTGCGCGTCAATGCGCGTGACGATCACCACGTCGTTCGCCTGCATCGCAAGCGCCGAAAGCGCGCCATCACGATCGAGTTCCGCGTCGATCAGCACGACGTCGGCCGGTCCTGTGAGCAGAACGGCAAGCTGTTCCGGCGTGCAGCCTTCACGATTTCCACGCGATGCGACCAGCACGCCAAACCCAAGCGCGTGCCGGCCGACGGCTTCTGTCAGCGCCATCTCGCCGCGCACGACCGCCGTAAAGTTGCCCGCGCCGCGCACACCGCCGAGCATCCCGTTCACCGAGTTCTTGCCAAAGCGCTCGTCGATCACCAGCACATCCCTGCCCAGTTCGGACAGCGCGGCCGCGAGGTTCACGACCGTGGTCGTGCATCCCACACCGGGCGAACCGCCCGTTACCGCCACCACGCGCGAACCGGACCGGCTGAGCAGACGTCGCAAGCCTTCCGCCTGATCGAGCACAAACTTATCCAAAGCGAACCTCGTGCAGATCGGCCGTCGAACGCGCCGACAGCGCCGACAGCAGCGCCGGAATATCGTCGTCGTGCGGCACGAACGGCGAGCCGTCGCGCGGAATACAGAACGCACTCTTGATCAGGAATTTCTTCGTGGCGACGTAGAGGTTCTCCGGCACCTTCTGGCCGGTCGACACGTAGTGCACCGGCAGCTTGTAGCGGATCACCGTGTCCAGCACGCTGCCGAGGTTGGTCGCCTCGTCGAGCTTGGTCAGGATGCAGCCGGCGAGCGCCTGGTTATTCGGCGATCTCTGATACGCCTGGACGACTTCATTGAGCGTGTCGCCGTGGCTTGTCGCGTTCAGCAGCAGCAAACGCTGCACCGGCTGGCCCGTTCCGCACAGCATGGCGATCTGGTCCGACACCGAACGGTCGCGCTGGCTCATGCCGATCGTGTCGATCAGGACGATGTGCTTGTTGCGCAGTTCGGTAAGCGCGAGTTGCAGGTCCGCGCCGTCTTTCACGGCATGCACGGAGACGCCGAGGATCTTGCCGAAAATGCGCAGCTGTTCGTGGCCGCCAATCCGGTAGCTGTCGGTCGTCAGCAGCGCGACCTTGCTCGCGCCGAAGCGCATCACACAGCGCGCGGCGAGCTTCGCGGTCGTGGTCGTCTTGCCGACGCCCGTCGGGCCCATCAGCGCGAACACGCCGCCGCGCTCCATCAGCGCGTCTTCGTTTTCCATCACCGGCAGGTTCGAGCCGAGCACCGAGTGAACCCACTCCATGCCGGCTTCCATGCTGTCGACCCGCGGCAGGTTCTCGACCATCATCTTCACCAGTTGCGCGGAGAAACCCGCGGCGAACAGGTGCTTGGTCAGTGCTGCGTGCGTCGGGCTGCGGCGCTGATGGTCGGCCCACAGAAGGCCGGTGAACTGCTCTTCCATCATGCCGCGCATCGACGCAAGTTCGTTCATGACCGTCTCGTTGACGATCTGCTCCATGCGCGCCTTGATGCCCTCGGTGATGGCAGCAGCGGCGCTGGCGGGCAAGCCGGCAAGCGGGTTCGCCGCGCCCTTGACGTCGGCCTGCACGGCCGGCGCGACGCGCTGCGCGGCGCGGCGAGCGGCGAGTTCGGCCGCTTCGCGCGCCCATTCGGGCGTCGCCGGATCGTCGATCGTCGCCGGGATTTCGACCGGCGTGCCCAGACCGCGCGCCATGGCGGCGGCCGGTGTCATCACCGGCTTCGTCGTGTGCACCACATCCTGCGCCGCAATACGGCGCGCATGATCGATCAGCCAGGGATTCGTTTCGACCATCGAGCGTTGACGCGCCGGCGTCTCGGCGATAGCCGGCGGCGGCATCATGGCGGGCGGCGGGGTGGACGCATCGGAGCGCACTTCGATCCGGTTGTCCGGACGACCTTGCGGACGACCCTCCGCACGCCCATCCAGACGGCTTTCGCTCCGCGCTTCGGAACGGATCTCGACGCGCGCGTCATCGGATGTACGCGGGCTGGATGCTGCGGCGCCCGTGTTGCCTGTCGATGTGCTGGTTTCGTGCAATTCCGCTTCGGTGCTGCCCGTTGCCGCGCGCTCCGTGCCCGAGCCGGCTTCCGGGCTCGCGCCGAACACAGACGAGAAAACATCAGGCATGCCGCTGGCGTACGGATTGACCGACATCGACGGCATCGACGCCGCCGAACGCGCGGCCGGCGCACCGCTGAAGCCCGTGCTCATCGTTACGTTGCTGGTCGCGCCGAAGCCGCTGCCCATGCCCGCGCTCGTGCCTGCCAGGCTACCTGCGCTGAAGCCCGTGCTCGCGCCGGTATTTCCATTGCCACTATTCAGTCCACTGCCGATATTGCCGTTACCACTGTTACCACCACCGAGAGTCGGCCCGAAACCGGCGCCATCGGCACCCTGTTGCGCAGGCGAAATTGCGGCGAGATCGCTATCGGCGAGCGCGACGATTTCGACGGTGCCGTCTTCAATGGTGCGATTCGACAACACGACTGCATCGGAGCCCAGTGCTTCACGAACGAGACGCAGCGCGTCACGACTCGTTGCGCCGACAAATTTACGAATGTTCAAGCTTGACTCCCCGATGAGCTTCACGGACCGGCAACATACCGCTTCCCATTGAGAGCGATTATTGCGAAATAAGTCCAGCGGCCATCGGTGGATAAAGACCGGGAAAGGCAGGCAATTCGCGCATTAGGTGCGTGGCATGGGGAATCAACCCTGCGCGCCGATCACATTCGCGACACGCACATGCCGCGTATCGGGCACTTCCGCGTAAGACAGCACCTTCAGCTGGGGCAGACTGCGGCGCAGGAAGCGCGCGAGCATCGCACGCAGCGAATGCTGCACGAGCAGCACCGGCGCGAGGCCCAGATGCTGCTGACGCGTCATCGCCTTCTGCACTTCCGTCAGCAGCGTATGCGCGAGACCTGGCTCGAGGCCCGGATTCGCGCCGGTCGCAAGCGCCTGTGACAGCACACGTTCGAGGTTGGCGTCGAGGCCCATCACCTGCATGTCGCCGGAGCCGGGGAACCACTGCTGCGTGATCGCGCGACCCAGCGCGAGACGCACTGCCGCGGTGAGATCGTGCGCATCCGTGATCTTTGGCGCGTGTTCGGCAAGCGATTCGAGAATCGTGCGCAGGTCGCGGATCGGCACGCCTTCTTCCAGCAGGTTCTGCAGCACCTTTTGCAGCGTCGTGAGCGGCAGGATTTTGGGCACCAGATCGTCGACGAGCGATGGCGTGTCCTTCTGCATCCGCTCGATCAGCGACTGCACTTCCTGACGGCCGAGCAGTTCCGACGCGTGCGTGACGACCAGGTGATTCAGGTGCGTCGCGACGACCGTGCTCGAATCGACCACCGTGTAGCCGTACACCTGCGCCTGTTCGCGCAGGTTCGTATCGATCCAGATGGCCGGCAGCCCGAAAGCGGGATCCTGCGTTGGCGTGCCCGGCAACGCGGCCGTCACCTGGCCCGGATTGATCGCGAGCCACTGGCCCGGATATGCCTCACCAACACCCACTTCGACGCCCTTCAGCGCAATCCGGTAGCCATTCGGCCTCAATTCGAGGTTGTCCCGGATGTGAATAACCGGCGGCAAAAAGCCGATTTCCTGCGCGAACTTCTTGCGGATGCTCTTGATCCGCTTGAGCAGTTCGCCGTCGGAATTCTTGTCGACGAGCGGAATCAGCCGGTAGCCGACTTCGAGGCCGAGCGTGTCGATCATCGTCACGTCGTCCCAGCTGGCTTCGGTGGCCTCGGTCGACGTGAGCGCGGCCGGCGCGACGTTCACGAGCGCGGCGGCCGTCTTGCTCTGCGACGCGCGCTTTTTCATCGTGCGGCCAAGCTGGATCAGGCCGCCGCCAAGCAGCAGAAACGCGAAGTGCGGCATGCCCGGAATCAGGCCCATCAGCACGAGAATCGCGCCGGTGATCATCAGCACGCGCGGGTTCGTGAAGAGCTGGCCGGTCAGCTGCGTGCCGATGTCTTCGTTGGTCGCGACGCGCGAGACGATCACACCGGCTGCCGTCGAGATCACGAGCGAAGGGATCTGCGCGACGAGGCCGTCGCCGATCGTCAGCAGCGTGTAGACCTTGCCCGCCGATGCGAAGTCCATGCCGTGCTGCACGACACCCACGATCAGGCCGCCGAAGATATTGATCACCATGATCAGCAGGCCGGCAATCGCATCGCCGCGCACGAACTTGCTCGCGCCGTCCATCGAGCCGTAGAACTCGGCTTCCTGCGAGATTTCCGAGCGCCGCTTGCGGGCCTGTTCTTCGTTGATGAGGCCGGCGTTCAGGTCGGCGTCGATCGCCATCTGCTTGCCGGGCATCGCGTCGAGCGTGAAGCGCGCGGACACTTCCGCGATCCGCCCCGCGCCCTTCGTGATCACCATGAAGTTGATGACCATCAGGATGATGAAGACGACGATACCGACCGCGAAATTGCCGCCCACGAGGAAGTGACCGAACGACTCGATCACCTGACCGGCCGCGTCGGGGCCCGTGTGGCCTTCGAGCAGCACGACCCGCGTGGACGCCACGTTCAGCGAAAGACGCAGCAACGTGGAGAACAGCAGCACGCTCGGGAAGGCCGCGAAGTCGAGCGGCTTCATCGTGTACATGCTGACGAGCAGCACCATCACCGAAAGCGCGATGTTGAAGGTGAACAGCAGATCCAGCAGGAACGGCGGCAACGGCAGGATCATCATGCCGAGGATCATGACGATCAGCACCGGACCCGCGAGCGCGCGCAGGTTGGTGCCGCTCAATGCGTCCGGCCGTCGCGAAAGGAACCCTACGCGTGCGTTCATGCTGAGGCTCCCTTGCCTTCGTTTTCATCGCCGAGCGCGTCGGCGGCTTCCTGATCGGCTTCGTCGTCCGCGACGCCGCCCTTGTCGAGGTCGGCGGGCACGTCGAACTCGGTCGGTGCGACCGGTGCCTCGCCGCCTTCGTCCTTGAAACGTTTGAGCTGGTAGACCCACGCCAGCACTTCTGCGACCGCGCCGTACAGCGGGCCCGGAATTTCGCGATTCAGTTCGACGTTGTGATACAGCGCCCGCGCGAGCGGCGGCGCTTCGAGCAGCGGCACGTTGTTCTCGGTGGCCAGCTCGCGGATGCGCGCGGCCACGAGGTTCACGCCCTTCGCAACGACCTTCGGCGCGCGCATCTCACCATCCGTGTACTGCAGCGCGACGGCGAAGTGCGTCGGGTTGGTCACGACGACGTCCGCCTTCGGCACCTCCGACATCATCCGGCGACGCGCAATCGCGCGCTGCTGCTGGCGGATGCGGCCCTTCACGTGCGGATCGCCTTCGTTTTCGCGGTGTTCGCGTTTCACTTCGTCCTTCGTCATGCGCAACTTCTTGTGGTACGTCCAGAGCTGATACGGCACATCGAGCGCGGCGACGAGCGCCATGCCGGCCACGGTCATTCCGCAGCAGACGGCGATCAGATGAACGGCGTTGGCGAACGCTTCGTGCATCGGCTGCATCCCGAGCGCGAGGATTTCGTCGCGATGACTCATGATCGCGGTCGCGCCGATGATGCCGACCACCAGCGTCTTCGCGAACGACAGGCCAAGCTGGATCGGGCCGTTGATCGAAAACATGCGGCCCAGACCGGTGATCGGGTTGAGCCGGCTGAACTTCGGCTCCCAGGATTTCGTCGAGATCAGCCAGCCGCCGAGCGCGAGCGGCGAGAGCAGCGCGGCGACACCCGTCAGCGCGAGGATCGGGAACAGCGCCGACAGGCCTTCGCGACCTGCGACGCCCGCACTGATCAGCATGCGGCGCGTTTCGAAGACGGTCGCGTGGTCGAAGGTGAAGGCCGCGCGCAGCATCGTCTGCATGTGATCGCCGATCGAGCCGGACATCGCCCACGTGCCGAAAAAGCCCGCCGACAGCAGTGCAAAGGTCGAAAGCTCCCGGGAACGCGCAACCTGCCCCTCTTCCCGCGCCTTTTCGATGCGCCGGGGAGTGGCTGATTCGGTTTTTTCGAGGTCGCTATCCTCTGCCAACGCGCTCTCCAGATGATCGGGGCACCCTGCCCTTTTTCAGTGAGAGCGATTATTCCTGCAGAAGTCGAGCAACGATCGACGGATAAGGCCGGGGAAAGGGGGGTATTTCGCGGGATGAAAAGCCCGCGCGGGCGGGCCAGCGCGAAAGAAGCCAGGCAGGGCTCCGGGGCGCGCTGAAGGACTGCGCCCCGGCGCCGCCCCGCCGGATCAGAACGCGATGAACGGTGGCTGGCCGTTGGTTGCCATGCCGAAGAACACGTAGCGGCCAAAGAAGAACGGCAGGCCGAGATCGACCCAGCCTGTCTTGATGCCCTCGCCCGCCACGTCGTTGAAGGCGAAGTTGCTGCCGCCCGCGACCAGCGTCGCCGCGCTGACGACGTTCATGTTGATGTTCGCCGTCGCGCTGCCGGCGCCCTTCACCGTGAAGGGGCGCGTCTGCGCGGTCGGCGGGCAGTAGAAGCCAGGCTGGTTGCTGCCGCAGGCCTGTAGCGTCGTGTCGTTGAAGAAGTAGCCGTTTGAACCCGTATCGAACAGCGCCACTGCCGTCGCGCCGTTGAACGTGCTGCTGGTCAGGTCGCCGGCGCCGTCGGAGAGGAAGGCTTGTGCCGCCCCCAGCGAGTTGTTCGACTGAGTGTTGATGCCGAACACGAGCGTGCCCTGCGCCGACGCCGCACCGGTATTCGGCACCGGCGGTAGCTGGACGATCACCCCGTTGTTGTCGCCGATGAATTGCGGCACCGGATTGGTGACCTGCTGCGGGTTCAGTACCGTCGTCCGCGCGCACGAGTTGCCGGTGCAGGCGTAGTAGTTGCTTGAGGCCTGCGCCGTCGCGCAGGTGTTGCCGCAGTCGTTTAGCATCACGCCTACGCCGAGGATGCCGTTCACGCGCAGATCGTCCACCGTGTTCTCCGGCACGCCCGTGCAGGTTGCCGGCACCGCGTTCGGCATATCGCCGATGATCTGGATCGGCAGATTGGACGCCTGCTTCTGGCCGATGATCACATCGGCGGTACGCACGGTGCCCCAGGTGAAGCCATCGGCGAAGTGCGTGCATTCGGCCAGTTGCTGCGAGCCGTTGACGGTTGTTATCGGCAAGCCCCCCACCGCCGTCAGCGATGGATTGAGCACCGAACTTAAGATCCGCAGCCCGAACGAGGCCGTGTCGAGTTGCACGTGATCGATGACCTGGCAGTTGGCCGTGCTCCCCGGCGCGCAGACCTTCACGCTGACAGTGGCGATGTTGATGACGTTCTTGAGGCCCTTATCAACGGTGATCGCCACGGTGTTCGCCGCACCCGCCGCGATCGGCTGCTGCGTCGGGCCGGCCGGCAGCGAATTGATGCCGCCGTTGCTCGAGTTGCCGCCGTTGTCGCCGCCGCCCCCGCCGCATGCCGCCACGAGCGACACCCCGATGGCCACGGCTGCGACCTGCATCCATCCCTTGAGCTTCGATGTGATTTGCACGCTTCGTCTCCTGGTCATCAAGGGATCACTGGATGTCCTGGCCGCTGACGCCTGCCGGCAGCGCCTTCGGCAGCCACGCGACACCCGCGAACGAGCCCATATGGCCCCCGGAGCGCACGACCAGCGTGTCCTGATTGACCGACGCCACGCCGCGCCGGCCGAGGGTTGCGCGCGCGGCCTTCACGGCGTCGACGTATTGCGGGAAATAGCTGCCGAGCAGCACGGAGAGATCGGGCATCTGCGGCCCCTGCCACGCGATACCGAACACCGTCCCCGACGACGAGACGTACTCGTGCACGACCGTGCCGCTGCCGAACGTCGTATCAACGACGGTGTAGGAAGCTGACGGAGACGAAGCAGCTGGGGAAGATGCCGCCGAAGAGGCGGACGAAGAAGCAGAGCGCGCAACGACCGATGAGCCCTGCACGACGCGGGAAGAAGTGGAAGCGTCCGCGGGCGGCGTCATCGGGCTGGCGCCGAGACCCGCATGGGCGGACCGGACAACGATCAACGTACAGCACAATCCGAGCGACGCCAGTGCAACGGCGCGCGAGAGGCGACTCGATTTCGACATTTCAGGCTCTCCCTGACAGTGGCCACGCGGTTCGCAAAGACGCGAACCGGCAGCTCTGGATCTGGCCAGCCGTTCGCGTAGCGAACCGCGCGCCGGCATCATGTCGTCGTAGTATGCCTGCGGAACCTTTCAAAGAGTCAGTTCTGGCAGAAGGGAATGAAGCGCCACATCAACCGCGCGCATTCCGGGACCGCCGGAATGCCACGCGACGGCGCTCGCATCAAAACCCGAGGCTTGCCAGCAGATCGTCGACCTGCGCCTGATCCTGCACGACGTCGGCCTTGCCTTCCGGGTTGATCTGCGGCCCGTTCAGCAGACCTTCCGGGCTGCCGGTCGGCGACATGGCTTCGGAGGCCACCAGCGCCGCCGCCGTCGCCGCGAACTGTTCGCGCCGCTCCGGTGCGATGTTCTCGACCAGCACGCCGAGCAGCTGCTGCTCGATCAGGTACACGACGTCCATGATCTTCTTGATGACCTGGCCCGTCAGATCCTGGAAATCCTGCGCAAGCATGATTTCGAGCAGCTGCGAACTGGTCGCCGTGGTCGAATCGGGCAGATTCTTCAGGAACGTGCGCGTGTCGCCCATCAGCGCGCGCACTTCCTCGCGCTCAATGGGAGCGGCGTACCACTCGTCCCAGCGCGCCTCGAGGACACTCGCGTCGTGCTGCAGCTGCTCCTGCACCGGCTTCGCGATCTCGATGGCGGTCAGGACGCGTTCGGCGGCCTGCTCCGTCATCGTCACGACGTACTTCAGACGGTCGCGTGCGTCCGGCACGGCTTCCGCTGCGCGCTCGACATGCTTGTCGAGCCCCAGCTCGCGCATCGAGTCGCGCAGGTTGCGCGTCAGTTGCCCGATGCGGGCGAGAATCCGGTCGGTTGCGAGGTCGCTTCCGTCGTCCCGCGTATCGGCGCCTTGCGCGTCGGTCGGCTCATTCACAATCAGCTCCCCGTCTTCGCCATCTTCTCGAGAATCTTGTTGAGTTTCTCGTCGAGCGTCACCGCCGTGAACGGCTTGACCACATAGCCGCTCGCACCGGCCTGCGCCGCCGCGATGATGTTTTCCTTCTTCGATTCCGCCGTCACCATCAGCACCGGCAGGTGCGTCAGGTTCGCGTCGGCGCGAATTTCCTTCAGCATCGCGAGGCCGTCGAGGTTCGGCATGTTCCAGTCGGAAATCACGAAGTCGTAACGGCCGCTACGCAGACGCGAGAGGCCGACTGCGCCATCTTCCGCCTCGTCGACGTTCGAGTAGCCCAGCTCCTTCAGCAGGTTGCGAACGATCCGGCGCATCGTCGGAAAGTCGTCCACCACCAGAATTTTCATTCCCTTATCCATTTCAATTCCCTTTCCCTTGTCTTAGAAGGTGCGGCGAGCGTCCGCCTGTTCGTTCAGTTCCAGGCGGGCATCATACCCGCTGTACGCGGTCGCCCATCGACGCAAGACGGGCCATCACGCGCCGGCTCATGTCGGAAAGCGATGCAATCTCGTCCGCTGCGCCCATCGCAATGGCTTCGCGCGGCATCCCGAACACGATACAGCTCGCCTCATCCTGCGCGAGCGTGTAAGCGCCCGCCTTTTTCATATCCAGCAACCCCGCTGCGCCGTCACGCCCCATGCCGGTCAGGATCACGCCGACGGCGTTCTTGCCCGCATGCTGCGCCGCCGAGCGGAACAACACATCGACCGATGGCCGGTGACGGTTCACCGGCGGCTCGTCGGAGAGATGCGCAATATAGTTCGCACCGCTCCTTGCCAGCAAGAGGTGAGCGTGGCCAGGCGCGATATACGCGTGGCCAGGCAGCACACGTTCACCGTGCTCAGCTTCTTTAACGGTAATACGACATAAACCATTGAGGCGTTGCGCAAAAGATTTTGTAAATCCCGGCGGCATGTGTTGCGCGATCAACACAGCGGGTGCGTCCGGCGGCAGCGGCACGAGCACTTCGCGGATCGCTTCGGTGCCGCCCGTCGACGCGCCGACGATGATCAGCTTTTCCGTCGACAGCAGCGGATTGTTGAAGAGCGGCGCCGGCGCGGCCGGTGCGTGCGCATGCGCACCCGGTTGCGGCGCGGGCGCAGCCTGGCGCACACGGGCGCGGGCGGCGGCGCGAACCTTGTCGGCGAGCTTTTCGGCGTAGTCGAGCATGCCGTCGCGAATGCCGACCTTCGGCTTCGTGACGAAGTCGACTGCGCCGAGTTCGAGCGCGCGCAGCGTGATTTCGTTGCCGCGTTCCGTCAGCGACGACACCATCACAACCGGCATCGGCCGCAGGCGCATCAGCTTTTCGAGGAAGTCGAGGCCGTCCATGCGCGGCATTTCGACGTCGAGCGTCAGGACGTCCGGGTTGTGCTGCTTGATGAGATCACGCGCGACGAGCGGATCCGGCGCGGTCGCGACGACCGTCATGTCCGGCTGCGCGTTGATAATTTCGGTCATCAGGCTACGGATCAGCGCTGAATCGTCGACACACAATACCTTGATTTTCTGCACGGCTGTCACGCCTCCTCTACGGTCCTGGCGTTGTTCTGGTTAGTCAGGCGCGTCGCGCCAGACAGTTCGATGCGCGGCTTCGTCGGTGCGGCGGCTCTCGCGGCGGCAGTCGACACGCCTGCTGTCGCGCCTGCTGCCGGACTGGCGCCGAACAGCTCGATGCGAGGCCTGCCAGCCGGCGACGCAAAGAGTTCGACCCGCTCGCGGGCCCGCGCGAGCCGTTCGGCGCGCGCTTCGGCGGTCTGCCGGGCGAGCGCCTGCTCGCGCTCGGTGACCCCCTGATCCTGCTGCAGACGCAGCTTCTTCACCATCACCTGGCCCGTGCGCGGCATGAACGCGACCTTGCGCGGATGCCCGCCCTGCAGGTCCTCGGCGGTGATGCGGATTTTTTCCAGCGCCAGATAGCGACGCACGAATTCCGAGTTGCGATCGCCGATGTTCATCGTCGTCATGCCGGCGAGCACAGCCGCGCCGCCGAACACCTTCGCTTCGAAGCGCTCGCGCCGGCCGCCGGCCTTGATGAGTTCGTTGATCAGCACTTCCATCGCGTACGCGCCGTAGCGCATCGAATCCGACCCGGCCTGCACGACGTCGGCGCCGTCATCGGGGAGCATGAAGTGGTTCATGCCGCCGATGCCCGCTGTGCGATCCTGGATGCACGCCGCCACGCACGAGCCGAGCACGGTGACGAGCACCATGTCGTCGCCGGTCGTGTAGAACTCGTTCGGCAGCAGCTTGACGCCTGGACGCTGGAAGTGATTGTCGAAGTAGTGATTGGTCGCGATCGGCAGGGTGCTGCTCATACGCTTACCTCGCCCTTCGCCGAAGTCGAAACATGCGACGTCGCTGCACGCGAGGTGCCGCGCGCGCCGCTGACATCGCGCGTGAGTTCGTAGACCGTCTGGCCGCGCAGCCTGAATGCCTGCGTCACGTACGTGAAGTTTTCCGAGTGGCCGGCAAACAGCAGCCCGCCCGGTTTCACGAGCGGCTCGAAGCGCGACAGCACGTGCGACTGCGTCGGTTTGTCAAAATAGATCATCACGTTGCGGCAGAAGATCGCGTCGAACGGCGAGCGCAATGCGTAGTCGCGATCGGTCAGGTTCAGCTGCTCGAAGCGGACCATTGCGCGCACTTCCGGACGCACCTTCACCATGCCGGCATGCGCGCCGGTGCCTCTCAGGAAGAAGCGCTTCAGCCGTTCCGGCGACAGGTGCTTCACCTGATCGAACTGGTACATGCCGGCTTCGGCCTTCGTGAGCACCTGCGTATCGATGTCGGTGGCGTGCACAGTGGCGCTACGCGCCGCGCTGTCGCCGAGCGCCTCGATCAGCGTCATGGCGATCGAATACGGCTCTTCACCCGTCGACGCCGCCGAACACCACACCGACACCGGCGAACTGCGCTTCTTCACGAAGTCGGCGAGGATCGGAAAGTGATGCGCTTCACGGAAGAACGCCGTGAGGTTCGTGGTCAGCGCGTTCGTGAACGCTTCCCACTCGGCCGGATCGTTTGCCGATTCGAGCATGTCGAGATATGACTTGAAGCTTTCGAGCCCGCGGGCGCGCAGGCGCCGCGCGAGGCGGCTGTACGCCATGTCGCGCTTGTGGTCCGACAGCGAAATGCCCGCGCTGCGGTGGATCAGCTCGCGGATGCGGGCGAAATCCGCCGACGTGAACTCGAAGTCACGTGCCTGGTCGCCGGAGCGACCCGCGTCGGCCCGTTCGGACCGCTGCTCTGCGCGTGTTGCCATCATGCCTGACCGCCATTTCCTAGAACGTTTCCCAGTCGGCGTCGGAGCCGGCTGTGCTGGACGCGGCCGCTGCCGGACGCGCTGCCGGTTCACCAGCGCCTGCTGAGGGTTTTTTCTTCACTGCGGGTTCGGTACGTAGCGCCGCGGATTCCGGCTTCGCAGCCGGTGCTGCTGCGGGTGCCGTGGTGATGTGGGTCTGCGCTTTCGCTGCGTGGGCTGCCGGAGCGGCCGACGCAACGGCCGCCGCCGGTGACACATGCGTTGCAGGCTTCGCGGCCGACGGCATCACCGGCGCGCGTGCGCGCTGCGGTCGCGTCACGCTGCTGCGCTGCTGTTCGTGCATGCCGCCTGTCACCCGCCAGCCGCCGACCACGGTCTGCAACTGGCGCGTCTGCTCTTCGAGCGATGCAGCCGCCGCTGCCGCTTCTTCGACAAGCGCCGCGTTCTGCTGCGTCACTTCGTCCATCTGCACGACGGCGCGGTTGACCTGCTCGATGCCGGTCGACTGCTCTTCCGAAGCCGCGCTGATCTCGCCCATGATGTCGGTCACGCGGCGCACGGCCTGCACGATCTCGTCCATCGTCGTGCCGGCACGGCCCACCAGCACCGAGCCGCTCTGAACCTTGTCGGCCGACGTGCCGATCAGTTCCTTGATTTCCTTCGCCGCGCTCGCGCTGCGTTGCGCGAGGCTGCGCACCTCACCTGCGACGACCGCGAAGCCGCGGCCCTGCTCGCCGGCGCGGGCCGCTTCAACGGCTGCGTTCAGCGCGAGGATGTTGGTCTGGAACGCGATGCCTTCGATCACGCCGATGATGTCGACGACCTTGTTGGAACTCGTCGCGATGTCCTGCATCGTGCTGACAACCTGGCTCACCACGTCGCCGCCGCGCGTCGCGATATCCGACGCGTTGACGGCCAGCTGGCTCGCCTGGCGTGCGTTCTCGGCGTTCTGGCGCACGGTGCCGGTCAGCTGCTCCATGCTCGATGCGGTCTGTTGCAGCGAAGCCGCCTGCTGCTCGGTACGTTGCGACAGATCGGTGTTGCCCATCGCGATTTCGCGCGCGCCGGTGTCGATCGAACCAGTGCTGCTGTGCACGGACTTGACCATCGTCGCGAGGCTGTCCTGCATGTTCCTGATCGCGCTGAAGAGACGGCCGATTTCGTTGGTGCTGAACACCTCGATCGGCTGCGTCAGGTCGCCCGAAGCAATGCGCTCGAACGCAACGACCGCGTCGTTGAGCGGCTGCACGATCAGGCCGCGCAGTGCGAAGCGGATCAGCACAACCATCACGAGCGCCAGCACCGTGACGCCGATGATGAGCGCCGTCATCGTCGAGATGTTCGCCTGCGACGCTTCCTGGCCGTCGACGGCGCTCTGCTGCAGCGCCTTCAGGACCGGCACGGCCGCGTTGTCGTACGCGACGAACATCGGGCTGATCTTCATGTCCGCAATGGCGTGATAACCGGCGAGGTCGCCGGCGCGCAGCGCGGCGAATTCCGGATCCACGCCGTCGCGCATCACGGCCGCGCGACGGGCGAGCAGGTCGTCGAGCAGGGCTGCGTCGACGCCGTTCTTCGGTGCGGCGAGATACGCCTGCCACGCGTCGTTCGACTTGTTGAGCAGTTCCTGCGCGCGCTCGAAGATCTTCTTCGCGTCGTCCGTATTGCCGGCTGCCGTCACCGCGTCGAAGCGGTTAAGCGTAATGCGCGAGCGCAACATGAACGCCGACGCGTCGTCGAGCGCGTGGATCGCGACCAGATCGCCACGCGCGATCGAGTCAAGCGACTGGCTCGCGCGGTTCAGCGCCGCCAGTCCAAGTCCGCCGACCACCACGGTCAGCGCAACCAGAACGACGCCCACCGCTGTCAGCGAGGTGCGGATCGACCACTTGCCCAGCATCGTCATTTCTCCCGTTTACCTGTCTACATATCCGCGCCGCAGCGCTTATTTACCGAGCGCTTCGATCAGTGCCATTTCCCGGCTGGTCATCAGCTTTTCGATGTCCATCAGGATCAGCATGCGGCCGTCGACCGTGCCGAGGCCGGTCAGATACTCCGTGGTCAGCGTCGCGCCGAATTCCGGTGCGGGCATGATCTGGTCGGTCGCGAGCGTCAGCACGTCGGACACACCATCGACCACCATCCCGACCACGCGATGCGCGACATTCAGGATGATCACGACGGTCTGATGGTCATACTCGACGCGGCCAAGGTGAAACTTGATGCGCATGTCGACGATCGGCACGATGATGCCGCGCAGGTTGATCACGCCCTTGATGAACTCGGGCGCGTTCGCGATGCGCGTGACGTTGTCGTAGCCGCGGATTTCCTGCACTTTCAGGATGTCGATGCCGTATTCTTCCGCGCCGAGCGTGAAGACCAGGAATTCCTGCCCGCCGGCGTCGGCCTGCCCTGCATCGCGGCGGCCGTTCGCGCCGCTCACGGTCGAATTGATGGATTGGACTTCTGCCACGTTAGCCCCCAAACGGTTGGGTGAGTTGATAGGTTAAGAAAGGGTGTTCAGGGCACCGTGCGCTGCACGGTTTTCGCGGTTCAGCGCCGCGACGTCCACGATCAGCGCGACACTGCCGTCGCCGAGAATGGTCGCGGCGGAAATGCCGTGCACCTTGCGGTAATTCGTTTCGAGGTTCTTCACCACGACCTGCTGCTGGCCGACCAGTTCGTCGATCAGCATCGCAAAGCGCCGTCCTTCAGTCTGCATGATCGTGACGATGCCCTGCGTCGGGTCGACCTTCGCTTCGTCGACGGAAAATATTTCGTGAAGCGCGACGAGCGGCAGATATTCGCCACGCACGCGCACCACGCGTTCGCCCGCGGCGACGCTGTAGATGTCTTCGGCCTTCGGCTGGAGCGACTCCATCACGAAGTTGAGCGGCAGGATGAAAATCTCGCTGCCCACCTTCACCGACATGCCGTCGAGAATCGCCAGCGTGAGCGGCAACACAATCCGTGTCGTGCTGCCTTTACCCGCGTGCGACGTGATCTCGACGTGACCGCCCATCGACTGGATGTTCCGCTTCACCACATCCATGCCGACGCCGCGGCCGGAGACGTCGGTGACCTGCTCGGCGGTCGAGAAGCCCGGCAGGAAGATCAGGTTCCAGACCTCTTCGTCGGTCATGGTTTCGCTGACCTGCATGCCCTGCTTCGCGGCCTTCGCGAGGATCTTGTCGCGACGCAGGCCGGCGCCGTCGTCACTGACTTCGATCACGATGTTGCCGCCGTGATGCGCAGCCGACAGCACCAGCTGACCGGTCGAATCCTTGCCTGCCGCACGACGCGCTTCCACCGTCTCGATGCCGTGATCGAGACTGTTGCGCACGAGGTGGGTCAGCGGATCGATGATGCGTTCGATGAGGCTCTTGTCGAGTTCGGTCGCCTGACCGAAGGTGACGAGTTCCACTTCCTTGCCAAGCTTCGCCGCGAGATCGCGCACGAGGCGCGGGAAGCGGCTGAACACGTAATCCATCGGCATCATGCGGATCGACATCACCGCTTCCTGCAGATCGCGCGCATTGCGCTCGAGCTGCGCCATGCCGTTGAAGAGGCGGTCGTGCAACGCCGGGTCGAAGGTGCTGGTGGTCTCTGCCAGCATGGCCTGCGTGATCACCAGTTCACCGACGAGGTTGATCAGCTGGTCTACCTTTTCGACGCCGACGCGGATCGAACTGCCTTCCGCGCCGTTGGCCGCCGCCGGACGGGCGGCTGCCTTGCGTTCTGCTTCGGTACCGCCTGCCGGCGCCGGCGCCGCAGCAACAGCCGGTGCAACGGCGGCTGCTGCGGGCGCCACAAACGCGGGCGCCGCTGCTGCCGGCTCCGCGCCATCTGCCACGTTCGACACGGCGGCGGCCGGCGCCCCCGCGCCTCCGTCTGCCGTGCTTTCTGCGTCCACCGGATTCGGAGCTGCAGCCGTGGGCGCTCCAGGTTCGCCCTGCTGCGACTCGTCCACCGGCGCTGCGCCGCGGCCGATTTCGATCTGACTGTCGTCAATCACGAAACAGCACACAGCGACGATGTCGTCGGACGACACATCGGATTCGAGCCACAGCGTCAAGTCGCCGCCTGTCTTCACCTGTCCGACGATATGCCCCAGGTTGCCGAGTTCTTCCGTCAGCAGTTCCTGGTCCTTCTCACCTACGCCCCGTAGCGTAATCTTCAGATGCGGGCCGCCCGCATTGGCGGCGGCCGGTGCAGCAGCTGCTGCGCTATCCGACTTTTCTCCCACTTCCTGCACGGCCTGGTCGACCACATGCTCAGGCGGCCGCGTGCCCTGCGACGCTTCAACCAGCGCCGGCGCCTGCACCGGAGCCGCTGCTGGCGCTGCGGCCGGCGGCGTCGCGCCTGCCGGCAGCACGCCGCGGCTTTCGTTATAGAGGTATTCGAGACGCGCGCAGATCGCCTTCGCGATCGCCGCGTCCGGCTCGGCGCTTGCGCGGTAGTCCGCGAGCTGGCCCGACAGCACGTCCTTCGTTTCGAGGAACGTGTCGATCATGTCCTTGCGCAGCACGAGTTCGTTATTGCGTGCGCGGTCGAGCAGCGATTCGAGAATGTGGGTCGTTTCGGTGAGCGCGGTAAAGCCGAAGGTCGCCGCGCCGCCCTTGATCGAGTGCGCCGCGCGGAAAATCGCCGCGAGGTCTTCAGGATCCGGATGGCCGATGTCGAGATTGAGCAGCAGCTGCTCCATCTGCGCGAGCAGTTCGTCCGCTTCGTCGAAGAACGTCTGATAGAACTGAGTGATGTCGAGTGTCATGCCTGGGTCACCGCGAGAGATCCTGTCTGGGCTGGGCTGTGTCTTGTTTCGCTTTGTCCGTCGCCGCTCAGACGTTGCTGGGTACGGCGAGCGCCGCGACCAGCTCGGTCAGCATGTCGGGGTCGAGCGGCTTTTCGATCCAGCCGGTCGCGCCTGCGTCGCGCGCCGCCGCCTTGAATGCATCGCCCGATTCGGTCGTCAGCACAAGGATCGGCGTTGTCTGATACGCCGGGTTGCCGCGCAGCGCTGCAATCAGATCGAGGCCGCTACGGCCCGGCATATGCTGGTCCGTCAGCACGAGGTCGAACGGCATGGCCAGCGCGTTCTCGAACCCTGCTTCGCCGTCGGCCGCGAGCGTCACCTGATAGCCGGCCGCCGTCAGCGTTGCGGAGAGAATCTCCCGCATCGCTGCCGAATCGTCGATTGCCAGAATGTGCCTGATCATGAAAACCTCGTTGCGCTTCTTGTGGGCTGTCCGGCCTGCCGCGCCGCCCCGGCGCGAAAGCGGGCCAGACAACCGCCTTTACTTCGTTACTGCGTCGCCGCTACCGGCGCCGTCCTGGGTGCAACCGTCACCGGCTGCGCAATCTTCTGCAAGAGCGGCTGCTTCGAGGAGCCCGCTGCATCCGACGAAAGCGTCGTGGTCGTCGTGTCGTCGCGCATCAACGCTTCTTCTGACTTCTTGTTCAGCACGATGATGCTGATCCGGCGGTTTTCCGGGTCGAGCGGATCGGCCTTGTTCAGGTTCTGCGTCGACGCGAGACCGAGCACGCGCAGCACCTTTGCTTCATCCATGCCGCCTGAGATCAGTTCGCGACGCGACGCATTCGCGCGGTCCGCCGACAGTTCCCAGTTGCTGTAGCCCTTCTCGCCGCCGGCGTACTGCACGGCGTCGGTGTGACCCTGCACGACGATGCGGTTCGGCACGTCGTTCAGCGTCTTGCCGATTTCGCGCAGGATGTCGCGCATGTACGGCTCGACAATGTCCCGGGCGGTGGCGAACATCGGCCGCTTCTGCGAATCGACGATCTCGATGCGCAGACCCGTCAGCGTCGAATCGATGCGGATCTGCTGCTTGAACTGGCGCAGCACCGGGTTGGCTTCGATCGCGGCCATCAGTTTCACCTGCAGGTCATGCAGACGAACCTGCTCGCGACGTTCCAGCGAACCCTGCATCTCCTTGACCGACTCTTCGTCGTTATGCGCGGCCGTTTTCTCGGCGCGCGCCGTTGAACCGTCGCTCTGGCGCGTGATGCCCTGCTGGTCGGTGGAGATGTCGCGGCCGCCGCCTTTCAGGATGCTCGAGTCTTCGGCGCTGCGATCGCCGCCCAGCAGCGACACCTTGAGCGGCTGGTTGAAGTACTCGGCGATCCCGCGCAGCTGCACCGTCGATGCGGAGCTCAAGAGCCACATCAACAGGAAGAACGCCATCATCGCGGTCATGAAGTCGGCGTACGCGAGCTTCCAGGCGCCGCCGTGATGGCCGGTCTTCCTGGGCGCCGCGCGCTTGACGACGATAGCGCGGTCCTTGTCCTTGTTGGCCATATCCGGGTCGCCTTACTTCGCCTTCACGCGACGCACGTGTTCTTCCAGTTCGACGAACGACGGGCGTTCGGTCGAGAAGAGCACCTTGCGGCCAAACTCGACGGCGATCGCCGGCGCATATCCATTCAGGCTGGCGAGAATCGTCACCTTGATGCACTGGAACATCTTGGTCGACTCGGTCACGCGCTGTTCAGCGAGACTCGCGAGCGGCCCGATGAGCCCGTACGAAAGCAGAATGCCGAGGAAGGTGCCGACCAGCGCCTGGGCGATCATCTCGCCGAGAATCGCCGGCGGCTTGTCCGCGGACGCCATCGTGTGCACCACGCCCATCACCGCCGCGACAATCCCGAACGCCGGCATCGCGTCGCCGACCTTCATCAGCGCGTGGGCCGGAGCCTCGCCTTCGTGATGGTGCGTTTCGATTTCCTCGTCCATGAGGCTTTCGATTTCGAAGGCGTTCATGTTGCCGCCCACCATCAGACGCAGGTAGTCGGTGAGGAATTCGACGATATGGGGATCCGCCAGGATCTTGGGGTACTGCGTGAAGATCGGGCTTTTCTGCGGATCGTCGATATCGGCTTCGAGCGTCAGCGTGCCTTCCTTGCGCGCTTTCGCGAGCAGCACGTACAGGAGCGCCATCAGCTCCATGTAGACGTCCTTGTTGTATTTGGCGCCTTTGAAGAGCGTCGGTATCACGCGAATCGTGGCCTTGATCGTCTTCACCCCGTTGCCGAGAATGAACGCACCAAGCCCCGCTCCCGCGATCATCAGCACTTCGACGGGCTGCAACAGCGCGCCAAGATGGCCGCCTTCCAGCGCATAGCCGCCGAAGACGGACAACAGCGTTACGAGTGTTCCCACGAAAATCAACACTGCCGAGCCCTCACAAAGAAGCGACGGAGACCGTCGTTAAACTGGTTTACGGCACGCAGACAGAAAACTTTGGGGGAAAAGGGTCCCGCGCGCCCGGTGTAAACCAGATGGGCTCGGGGATGCGCGTCGGTGACGCGCCGGCGACACGTCAACGACGCTTCAGGCGGCGAGAATCGAAGGGTCGGCCGGACGGGCTTTCGCCTCCGCGGCCTTTCTGGTCTTGCCCGCCCGCGACGGCGGCTGGCACAGCCCGCAGACGAAACCCTGCTGCGGATCGTGCGCGTGTGCGACAAAATGGCCGCGGCAGCGCGAACACGGCGTCATCTGCAGCATGCCGGAGTCGAAGAAACGCACCAGCGTCCACGCACGCGTGAGGCTCAGCACGGCCTCCTCCTGCTGCAGCTGGACGTGCTCCATGTAGAGCCGGTAGCTTTTCACGATCGACTGGATCGTGTCGCAACCGCCCTGCAGATTGATGAACCGGTAGATATTGAAGAACAGCGATGAGTGGATATTGGGCTGCCAGGTCATGAACCAGTCGGTCGAGAAAGGCAGCATGCCCTTGGGCGGCGACGCGCCCTTGAGCTCCTTGTAGAGCCTGATGAGCCGGTCGCGCGAGAGGCTGGTTTCCGCCTCGAGGAGCTGCAGCCGCGCACCGAGTTCGATCAGTTCGATCGCCAGGGTGATCTCCCTGACTTCGGTCATCACGCTTTTAGTTGCCATCCGCCCTCGTTCTGTCGTCCTTGCCGGCCCGGGACGGCCGGATCCCCGGGAAGGCCGGCGCCTTGAAGGCCGGCCTCTGATAACAGCGACGCACGCGTCAACCGATCTGCTCGGTCGGCTGGCTCGCCATCAGGATGGCGGAATGGGCCTGGGCGACAACGCCCTGTTTGCCCTTTTCGGCGAGGGACGAAAGAATTGCGTGGTCGTCGAACCGGAAGCGGCAAAGCACCTGGTTCGAAGCGGCCAGCTTGACGGTCTGTGCAAGCGACAGGTTGGCGAGGACATCGGCGAGCTGGTCCGAGATGCCCATGCGGAACATGCCCATGGGTTTGTCCTCGCGGAGAAGACGTTGGGCCAGCAGCAGGTAGGACAGGTTTACTTCTCTGATCTCACTGAGCATTTCGCTAGTGGCGCTCATGATTCCCCCGGTTCGATCTGGCTGGTCAGGCCGTTGCGGAAACGTTTGCTCGATCGCGCGCGCCTACAACGCACGACCGGCCCGTTTATGGTCATTGACATCATTGTGGCGAAAGCACAAGCGTTCTGAAATCGGACAGACCGCCCATTGTTGTGACAGAAACGTCCATTATTTGTGTAGGAATTTTTCCTACACGCTCTGTATCAGTCGGAGTTCTGGCGGGCGCGGCGGGAATTTTCTGGCGCAACGAATGGCGCGCGGGAAGGACTGGGCGCGATGACAGGCTGATTTACCGCGCGTTATACAGTGCGTCGTGCATCGTATGCGGCCTGTTCTGCTGCCCTGCGACATGACTTTCCATCTCGCGGAAGTCATTGTCGGCATTGGGTTTCCCGCACCACAGGAGAAACCGTAACAGCGCTTGTATCGCGCTGTAACAACATTAAGCGTTTGAAAAATAGCTCGAATTGCTGTGGCCGATCCCGATAATGGCCCTTAGGGATAACCCGATCGGCTCGGGCAGCCCTCGCGCGGCGGCCACAAGACGCCACGCAGTCCGTCCGACCCGGCATTCGCCCCGCTCACCCGAGCGCTGTTGTGCGAAGCCGTCTGAACAAGGAGAACCGCATGCGAATCGCACAAATCGCTCCGCTTTACGAAGCTGTCCCGCCGAAATTCTACGGTGGTACCGAGCGTGTTGTCTCTTACCTCACCGAGGCGCTGGTGGACCTTGGCCACGACGTCACGTTGTTCGCGAGCGGCGATTCGGTCACCTCGGCAAATCTCGAAGCATGCTGGCCGCGCGCGCTGCGCCTCGATCCGACCGTGCGCGACGCGATGGCGCCGCACATGCTCATGATGGAACAGGTAAGCCGCGTCGCTGATGAGTTCGACGTGCTGCACTTCCACCTGGACTACCTGCCGTTCCCGCTATTCTCGACGATGGATACACCGTTCGTCACGACGCTGCACGGCCGCCTCGATCTGCCGGAGCTTCAGCCGGTGTTCGACGCGTTTTCGGACGCGCCGGTCGTTTCGATCTCGAATTCGCAGCGTCAGCCGTTGCCGCAGGCGAACTGGCTCAACACCATCTATCACGGCCTGCCGGCGCAGCTGCTGACACCGCAGGCGCACAAGAAGCCTGAATATCTGGCGTTCCTCGGCCGTATCTGCCCCGAGAAGCGCGTCGATACAGCCATCAGGATCGCTGCCCAAAGCGGTCTGCCGCTGAAGATCGCCGCCAAGGTGGACAAGGCCGACCAGGAATACTTCAAGACGGAGATCGAGCCGCTGCTGTCGCAGGCGCACGTCGAATTCGTCGGTGAGATCAACGAGGCGCAGAAGCCCGAGTTCCTTTCGGGTGCGAAGGCGCTGCTGTTCCCGATCGACTGGTCGGAGCCGTTTGGTCTCGTGATGATCGAGGCGATGGCGTGCGGCACGCCGGTGATCGCGTTCAACCGCGGCTCGGTGCCCGAGGTGATCGACCACGGCGTGACCGGCTACGTCTGCGAGGACGTGCAGGGTGCGGTCGCCGCGCTTCAACGCATCGATGAGTTGTCGCGCAGCGAAATCCGCGCGCAGTTCGAACGCCGCTTCAGCGCTGAGACGATGGCGCAGAATTATGTCGATGGATATACGACGCTTCTGGAAGCGACGCGCCGGCCGATGCTGCGCAGGGTGGCGGCTGGCTGACCGGCATCAGCGGTCGATACGCTAATGTGGGATGAATCGTCTATGTGAATCGTTTGCGAAGAGCGCGAATCAGGCGGTTCATTTCCGCATCGACAAAAAGCCGCCTTGAAAGGCGGCTTTTTTATTGGCGTGAACAGACGTATCAAGCAATGGTTTAGCGAGCGCGATTTCCTTCAAAAAGCTTTCGATGTGATGCGGCGATTACTACCCGATCAGAAAGCGCTCGCGGTTCTTTCCCGCGATCCATTTTGGCGGCTTGCCGCGCCCACTCCAGGTACTGCCTGTTTTTGGATCCTGATAGCGCGGCGGCAGCGGCGCCTTTTTGGGCGGCCGGCCGCGCCGGGCGGCGGCGGCGAATCCCAGATCCTGTGCGGTAAGCCCATATTCGACGATCTTGTGACGGATCTCGGCGATCACGTTGACGAGTTCCGTGCGGCGCGCCTCTTCGGCCTGCGCCTGAAGCCGCGCTATCTGAACCTTGAGGTCTGCGTATTGTGATGACATTCTGGTCTCTCCCTTATCGCGGCAATCATTTGGTCGGAGATTAGCTGTAAATAACGAAATTCGCAATGCGCAATAGACCTGCTTATCGGGAAATCATCTGATAATTATTAAGTCTCAAGCGAAGTTAAATTGCATGGATCTTTATCGCGAAATAATCGCGGGCATTTCGTCGGAATTGACAATTCTTGACAACGGCGTCTGGTGCGTTTGCCTAAAATCCGCCACTTGAGCGCGCATTGCGTATTTCGCGATGCCGCAATGGCTGTCGAACTTTAAAGGAATACGCATATGCATTTGTCGCGACGCATCGCTGCCGAGACCTTCGGCACGTTCTGGCTCGTGCTCGGAGGGTGCGGCAGTGCCGTCCTGGCTGCGAGTCTCGCAGGTCCCGAGCAGGGTCTCGGTATTGGCTACGTGGGCGTTTCGCTCGCCTTCGGGCTCACGGTTCTGACGATGGCCTATGCGATTGGCCATATTTCCGGATGCCATCTGAACCCGGCCGTGAGCATCGGCCTCACGGTCGCCGGCCGTTTCCCGGCCCGCGATCTCGTGCCGTACATCGTGGCGCAGGTGATCGGGGCGGTGCTCGGCGCGTTCGTGCTGTCGTTGATCGCGTCAGGCAAACCGGGCTTCGATCTTGTCGCGGGAGGCTTCGCCAGCAACGGATACGACGCGCGTTCGCCGGGCCACTATTCGATGCTCGCAGCGTTTATCTGCGAAGTGGTGATGACCGGCTTCTTCCTGTTTGTGATTCTCGGCGCGACCGACCGGCGTGCACCGGCGGGTTTCGCACCGATCGCCATTGGCCTGTGCCTGACGCTTATCCATCTGATCTCGATTCCGGTCACGAACACGTCAGTCAATCCGGCACGATCGACGGGCCCGGCGCTGTTCGTGGGCGGCGGCGCGGTCGACCAGTTGTGGCTCTTCTGGATCGCACCGGTTCTGGGTGCCGTGATTGCCGGTCTGGTTTATCCGGTCATCGCGCGTGAGCGTGAGGCGGCGCGGAGTGTGGAAGCGTTGAGCTAGACGAGAGACTGGCCGGTGGGCGATGGCGGTCGCGGATGGTGGGGCGTGGCTGGCGGCGCGAAATATTAACGAATGCCACAAGTGTAAGAACGGCTTACTGCCACTCGCGACGCTTCCGCATTTTTCGATCAGCCCAGCCGACGCGACCGCTGCATGGCCGCATCGCACACCGGTTGTGGCGTTACGGCCGGGTTTCACAGGGCGATTTTCATGCGGCGAACCGGCGCTGAAGCCCCGCGCGCGCAGCTGAATCGATGCTTTCACTCGGTAACATCTGGTCGCAGCACGATCGTCCTGCGATGCGTAGATTGAACCTGTGCGACAAACATGTCGCGAGACAGGAGAACAACATGAAGCGCATCGTTACTCATCTGCTTGTTGCTGCGGGCCTTGCGGCCGGGACCTGCGGCATCGCCCAGGCGCACACGGATCTGAGCATCGGACTTTCGCTCGGCGTCCCGGCTCCAGTGTATGTGCGCCCGGCACCGGTCTACGCCGCGCCTCAACCAGTGTATGACCGCCCCGGGTATGACCGTCCGGGCTGGGATCGCGGCGGCTGGCACGAACGTGACCGCGATCGCGGGCCGCAGCGCTGGGACCACGACGACCATGGCCGCGGCGATCGTGGCGGCTGGGACGCCCGTGGCGACCGCGGCTACGGCTGGCATGGTTGATGGATCGCAGCACGCCCGTGACCGAAGTGCGTGAAGTTCGTGCGGACCACGGACTTCGGTCGTTGGTCATCGGGCAGGTGACGCGCTGATATTCGCGCGTCACCTCTTCAGCTGATATTCCGTGTTCGGTACCGCGAGGCAGGTGGCGTGCGGCACGTTGATCGCCAGTCCATCGCCTTCATGCGGCTAACGAAGCCGGCCACTCGCGAGGTGGGTTGATCTTCTTCGCAACGCCGCATCGTCCTTTACGACGTCAGCTCATCGTCGATCGCAAAAAGTTTGCGCAGATGATGCGCGACACCCGCCTCGAAGTTATTCCCGATGCGTGGCACATTCGGCAGGCGCGTGATGAGGTCCGGATTGGCGTTGTTCATCATGAACGGATAGCCGGCTGTTTCCAGCAGGTCGATGTCGTTCATGTTGTCGCCGAACGCGACACAGCGCGCCGGGTCGACTCCAAGGCACTCCAGCACCACACGCAGCGCCGTGCCTTTCGATACGTTCGAAGCCATCACCTCGAGACAGTCAGGCAGAGAGTAGGTGACATACAGCGCCTCGCCGAATTCGCGTTTGAGATTCGCCGAGACCTGCGCGAGATCGGCCGGATCGCCGATATAGAGCACCTTCGCAATGTCGTTGCCGTCGTGCTCTCGCAGATCCATCACCTCGTACGAAAACCCTGAATCCTGATGAAAGCGCAGCAGCTGAGGCGCATCGCGGTCGATCAGCCACTCCTGATCGGCAAACAGATTGACGATCACCCGCCCATGCTCGCCGACAATCTGCGGCTCGATGAGGCGCCGGACAATATCGGGCGAAAGATCGCGCGCGTACATCAGTGTGTTGTCTGGGGCATGCACCCGCGCGCCGTTCGATGTCACCAGATAGGGCTTGATGCCGAGCACATCGCGAATACCGGCCACGTCGGAATAATGGCGGCCCGTCGCGATGACGAAGTGGAGCCCCTGCGCTTCGAGCGCGCGCACCGTGGAAACAGTGAACGGGTCAACCTGGTGATCACTGTTGAGCAGGGTTCCGTCGAGATCGGTGGCAATGACTTTGTACATGTCGTGGGCAGGGCCGCAGCTTCAAAGCCCGTATTTTAGCGCCCTGAAGGCCCGCGACTCGACTCGTCACCCGTTTTGGCGGTAATCCGCCGAGCTTCGATCTGGGCGAGCTGCAATGCGCCGTGCGCCGAATCGGCAAGGGGCGTGCGAAGGCGCTCGCGATGCGAGGCAGGCACGTACGGCTGCAACGGCTCGCCCAACCCGCCGCACAGCGCAACGGGCAATGCACCGCTGGGATCGAGCGCGTCGATCATCTTCGCGATCTCCGTGCCGGCCTCGGCAAGCAGGCGCGCGGCAAACGGATGCTCGCGATGCTGGAGCACCACTGGGGCAAGACTCGCGTAGGCAGTCTGATTGGCCGCGCAAAGCCAGACGATCAGACTGTCGCGCTCCTGCGCATCAACCCGGGCGAGCAGCGCCTGCGCGAAACCATCATGTGGCACCCGCCCATCGAGCGCCTGCTGGGCGTAGACGATCGCATGCAAGCCAAGCCAGGCGCCGCTCGCCTCGTCGCCGGATGGAAAGCCGTAGCCGCTCGCAATGCGCCACGGTCCGTCGCCGTCGGCCGCAGCAGCCACGCTGCCTGTTCCGAGCGCGACAACGACACCATGCGCGCCGCCGTGCGCGCCGAGGAGCGTCGTGTACGCATCGCTTTCAACAGCAAGTCCCGCCAGTTGTGGCGCGTGCTCGTGAAACGCCGCAAGCCAGTCGCGATTATTCACGCCGGCCAGACCGCATCCCAGAACGCACCGTGACCAGTCCAGTTCGAGCCCGGCCTTGGCGAATGCATCGCGACAACCCGCCTCGATAGCCTGCCAGGCGCGCGCGACGCCAAGGCCAAGGCCAGAAGGGCCCGCTGCAGCCTGCGCGAGTTCTACACCATGAAAATCGCCGAGTACAAGACGGGTGCCGGAACCGCCGCCGTCGATACCGATCAGGAAAAGAGCTGGAATCATCGAATACAGTCGAATGAGAAGGATGGTGGAGAGCCTATCGGGTTCAATCCGATCCGGCAATCTGCCGTTCGGCCAGGTGGCGGCGCGCGCCCGTTCAGCTATTCTTGCCGGGCGGGATCAGGGCAGGACAGGCCACTCAAACAGGCGGGAGTGAGAAAGTGACACAACGATGCAACTGGGCAGCGACGGAAGCGCTAGCGCAATATCACGACGCGGAATGGGGCGTGCCGTCGCGTGACGACCGGCATCTGTTCGAGCTGCTCGTCCTGGAAGGCGCACAGGCCGGCCTTTCGTGGTCGACAATCCTCAACAAGCGGGCGGGATATCGTCGCGCGTTCGCGGATTTCGACGTCGACGCGGTGGCTCGCTTCACACCGAAACACATTGAGGCGTTGCTGCTCGACGCCAGCATCGTCCGCCATCGGGGCAAGCTCGAGTCCGTGGTCACCAATGCGCGTGCCGTCCAGCAGATCCAGGCGGAGCATGGCTCGCTGGCAAACTTCGTGTGGTCATTCGTCGACCAGACACCAATCCAGAACAACTGGGCGACGTATAAGGAAGCACCGGCTTCGACGGATATTTCCGACGCCCTCAGCAAGGGGCTCAAGGCGTATGGCTGCAAGTTCGTCGGCACGACGATCTGCTATGCGTTCATGCAGGCTGTCGGCATGGTGAACGACCACGAGCGAACATGCGAATGCCGGGCGACCTGCGCCGCGCTTGGCAAAAAGGGACGCAACCGGAAGGCGGGATAGAAGGCAGGTTTGCCGCCCGGGAAGCGCTATCAGCGTTCCCACAACGCTCTCTGCGACTGGGGCACGAGCACTCCGCACGCCCGCCACCGCCCGCGGCGGGGGCCGACTCACCGCGTCCCGCGAAGCATGGGCGGCGCCCGGCTTCACTGCGCGCAGCGAAGCGATATGTCAAAATTGCGCGCTACCGCACCAATCCGCTACATTTTTACCGATTTCAGTCGTTATATTTAAGAGCAGGACCAGTAACACCTTCAAATAACAAACGACCGCTGTGCGCTGCACAGAGGAGATTCACCATGAAAAGCCTGAACTTCCTGACACATCAGGAGATATTCGACCAGGCCGTCGGCCATCTGTTCGGCCAGGGGCGTGCGGCGCTACTGCCACACGGCGGCGGCGCGTATCGGGGTAACTGCGGCGGATGTCCCGTCGGCAACTTCATCAAGCCGCGCGACTATATGACGGCGATGGAAGGTGTTCCTGTCCGCTATATCGGCAAGAACCCACGCGACGTGCCAGCCTACATGGACGTAGGCGTCTCCGCGCTCAAGAAGGCATTGCTGCGCGCGCGCCTCAACATCTATGACGCGACCACGGTCGAATTGCTCAGTTGCCTGCAAAACGTGCATGACGTATTTGGCACGTGGGAATGGCAGGAGCGTCTGGTCTCGATTGCGAGGCAGTTCGGCCTGTCCGCCGAACGCGTCAAAACTGCGGCATAAGGTCAGGCCGCCGCGGATCAGACCGGAACAGGGGTTTATCGCGCGCGCTGCGCACATCCACGCGCTGCGGTCATCCGATCGCTGCTTCACCTGTCCAGCCCACACCGCCCAAATGAAAACGGCGGCGTAGCTTCTTTCGAAGCTACGCCGCCGTCTGGCCGTGCGTAAAAGCGTGCTTAGTGCAGCTTTTTCGGCAGTTGCTGGCTACGCAGACGCTTGTGCAGGCGCTTCACAGCAGCGGCCTTCTTGCGCTTACGTGCCGTCGTCGGCTTTTCGTACGATTGGCGTTCACGCAGTTCGGCGATCAGGCCATTCTTTTCGATTGCGCGACGAAAGCGGCGAATCGCCACTTCGAACGGCTCGTTTTCTTTCAGAAGAATCGTCGTCATGTAATTCCTAACTAAATCGCTTGATACGGTTAATTGCGTGGCGGCAACCCGCTCACGCGCCGGCACTCCGGTCGTTTCGATTCATGGCCAATAACAGGCAAACGAAACCATGGACGAAAACGAGAGGCAAAGCGGCCACGGAGGCCGGAAAAGAGAGGTGGGGAGTTCACCGCGAGAACGCGGGCAGACGGACCATGCAGCGCCGCGCCTGATGCCCGGTTCACCGCCGACGTTCAACCACAAATCGACCACGAAACAGGCAAAGATCTCAATTCACTCCCGATGATATCAGGAAAAACTCGTGCCCACCACCACTTTAGCGAGTCGGCTCAGGCACTTGCGTCGTTCAGCCGACGGATATCAGCGTCGCTGAGCGTCAAATGGACTGCCGCAACAAGGCTTTTCAGCTGTTCGACCGATGTTGCGCTCGCGATCGGCGCCGTCACGCCCGGACGCGCAATCAGCCAGGCCAGTGCTATCGTAGCCGGCGTGCTGTCGTGCCGGCCAGCGACTTCGTCGAGCGCCTTCAGTATCCCCAGGCCGCGTTCGTCCAGGTATTTTTCGACCCGGCTGCCGCGGGCGCTGCTTTTCCCGAGATCCGCCTTCGAACGGTATTTGCCCGACAGAAAGCCGCTCGCGAGGCTGTAATACGTCACGACGCCCAGCCGGTGCGCCAGCGCAACCGGCTCGATTTCGCTTTCGTACGGTGCGCGATCATACAGGTTGTACTCGGGCTGGAGCAGCTGATACCTCGGCAAACCGTTCTGCTGCGCGATGGTCAGCGCTTCCTCGACGCGTGCGCCACTGTAGTTTGACGCGCCGACCACCCGCACCTTGCCCGCCTCGATCAGCCGTTGATAGGCGCCGAGCGTCTCGGCGAGCGGCGTCTCCGCGTCGTCAAGATGCGAAAAATAGACGTCGATGTAATCAGTTTGAAGGCGGCGCAGCGAATCTTCGACTGCCGCCTGGATGTTGCCGCCTGACAGGCCTTTTCGCGTGCCCAGCATGCCCACCTTGGTCGCGAGCACGACCTTGTCGCGCCGTCCGCCCTGTTTCAGCCACTTGCCAATGATGGTTTCAGACTCGCCGCCGTGGTGCCCCGGGACCCAGGCCGAATAGACGTCGGCGGTATCGATGAAGTCGAGCCCAGCGTCGACGAAGGCATCGAGAATCGAGTACGAAGTGGCCTCATTGGCGGACCAGCCGAACACGTTTCCGCCGAAAACGAGCGGCGCCACCTGTAGCTGCGACGTCCCAATATGGCGTTTTTGCATGACTTCTCCGCAGGCAAGTGCATCTGGATCAACAAGGATACGCTGCCTCGCGGATCCGCACAGGGAGCCGCTCTCCGGGTTTTCGGGCGGCCATAAACCGCTCCGTTCCCTCCCTCTTTTCTCTCCAGCCCCTAAAGTTTTGTTCCCGGGCCGCCGACAACCAGGAAAGGCGGGCAGCGCCACTCGTCAAACGCGCTACGCCGAACCCGAACCAGCCTAATAACACATGGCGTTTTCCAAACGAGGAAGCAAATGCTGAATATCAACACCAACATTTTTTCGCTGACCGCTCAGAACAATCTGACGGGCTCGCAAAGCGCTCTGTCGCAAGCCATCAACCGTCTGTCGTCGGGCAAGCGCATCAACACGGCTGCTGACGATGCAGCGGGTAACGCGATTGCAACGTCGCAAACGGCGTCGATCAACGCGCTGACCCAGGGTGCAGCAAACGCGAACAACGCGGTGTCGATGGTGCAAACCACCAACGGCGCGCTGCAATCGACGGTCGACAACCTGCAACGTATCCGCCAGCTGGCAGTGGAAGCAGGCGACGGCTCGCTGGATTCGAATGCGCTGAGCAACCTGGACTCGGAAGTGCAGGCACGTCTGACGGAAATCACGCGCGTTGCTACGCAAACGACGTTCAACGGCAAGGCAGTGTTGTCGAACGCAGGTAGCGTCACGTTCCAGATCGGCGCGTTCGCAGGCCAGCAGATCACGGCTTCGTTCGGCGCGACGGTGTGGAATGCAACGGGTCTCGGCGTGAACGCCCTGAGCGTTTCGACGGCAGCGTCGGCACAGACGGCAATGGGCCTGATCGACACGGCACTGGCAAGCGTCAATACCTTCCAGGCAACGCTCGGCGCAACGCAAAACACGATGACGGCCGCCATCACGACGACGACCACGCAAGCGACGAACATGAGCGCAGCACGTTCGCAGATCACCGACGCGAACTTCGCTGAGGAAACGGCGAACCTGTCGAAGGCTCAAGTGCTGCAACAAGCTGGTATCTCGGTGCTGGCTCAAGCGAACTCGCTGCCGCAGCAAGTTCTGAAGCTTCTCCAGTAAGACTGATTGAAGCGCGGCGTGCTACACGGCGCCGCATTGCGGGAGTTACAGCCGTACGTGAGTCCCGCAAGGAATACAGGCAGGACCGGTGGGAGGCATGCCTCCCACAACGCATTTTTACGTAGCAGCATTTTTGACGTGACTTTTTTCGTATCGATGAACGGAGCATCCGCATGACCACGACGGCGTCCTCATCTTCAACCGACGTAAGCAGTCTGCTTGCTTCGGCGGCACAGTCCATCATCAGCGGCTCGACCAAATCGACACTCGATGTCAGCACGCTTGTGTCGGCTCTCGTGACCGCGAAAACGGCAGGTCAAAATGTAACGATCACGAACAAGAAGGCGACCGACAATCTCGAACTGTCCGCGGTCGGCGCGATCAAATCCGCACTTGCGTCACTGCAAACCGCGCTGAGCGGTCTTTCAGACGGCACCGCATTGTCAAAGCTCACCGCGACCGTCAGCAGCAGCGCGATCACCGCGACGACGACGACCGGCGCAGCCGCGGGCAACTATACGGTCAACGTGACGAAAATCGCGACGGCCAACAAGATTTCGTCACAGGCCTTCACGAGCAGCGACACCATTGGCGCTGGCACCCTGACCATCGGACTCGGCAGCACCGGCACGATGTCGGTGAACGTGACGTCGGGCCAGTCGCTTTCGGACATCGCCTCGTCGATCAACACGTCGGCCAGCAATCCGGGCGTGACCGCATCGGTCATCACGGCGGCGGACGGCCAGCATCTGGTCGTGTCGTCGACACAAACGGGCGCGGCCAACACCGTCTCGGTGACCGCCGGCGGCAGCCTCAATTCAAAGCTGAATTCGACGGGCTACACGCAGGTGACGGCTGGACAGGACGCACAGTTCAGCATCGACGGCAACAACATTACCAGCGCAAGCAACACCGTCACGGGCGCGCTGACTGGCGTCACGCTGAACCTGACCGCCGCGGCCATCGGTACGCCGCAAACGGTGACGATCGCGGCCGATACGGCATCGACCGCGACGGCGATCACCAACTTCGTTAGCGCCTACAACAACTACATCACGACGGCCAAGAGCTATTCGTCGTACGATTCCACCGCGGCTGCGGGGTCCCAGGCCGGTCCGCTGCTCGGCGATGCAATGCTCAACCAGATCAACAACGGTCTGGGTACCCAGATCAGCAGTGGCGTGACAACGGGTGGCAAGACGTACAGCCTGTCGGCGATCGGTATTGATCTGAAGCCGGACGGCACGCTGGTAGCCGACTCGACAAAACTTCAGACCGCGCTGACAAGCAACAGCAGCACCGTGGCAGCGTTGTTCAACACCACGAACGGCATCGGCCAGACGCTGAACACCTTCGTCAACACGTATGTCCAGTCGAGCGGCACGCTCGATCAGCGCACGGCAAGCCTGAACTCCGACCTGTCCAAGCTGGCGGACCAGGCGACGGCGCTGACGGATTATCAGAACACGCTGACGAGCCAGTACAACGCACAGTTCACGGCGCTCAACACGCTGATGACGCAAATGCAGAGCAACACGCAGTACCTCACGCAGCTCTTCGGCGGTTCGAGCAGCGCAGGTACGCTCGCGACCAACAAGTAAGGCGCAACTGCGCTGACATCAGGAATGGAACGTATGACAAACGATTCGCTGGACCGCGCACTCGGCCTGAGCCAGGCAATCGAAGCTGCGGCCGCTAAGGGTGACTGGTTGCGCGCGACCGCGCTCGTTGAAGAACGCTCTCCGCTCCTGATGTCGCTGAGCCCCACGCAAACGCCGGAGGCGCTGGAAAAGATTCGTACGATCCAGCGCATCGACATCGCGGTCACCGAGCAGGCGAAAGCAGGACGGGACCGGCTCGCAACGCAACACAGCGAGGCAATCCAGCGCATTGAATCGGTCAGCCTGTATCACGCGACCGGCATGCTTTAAAGCAGGAACCGCCGTGACCGGACGGCGCGAAGAATAAAAACGGGGGGAATACAACCAACATCACATGACAAATGTGGGATCTTTGAGTTGTTTCAAAAAGCCGCAGCGATGCGGCTTTTTTTTCGTCGCGACTGTGCCGGTTTCAGTCAGGCAGCCGACGCGTTTGCGGCGTACGTATTCCACATTGCCTCGAACGCATCTTCAAGATGGCGCGCGAAACGCGGCGCATCGCACAGCGGCGATGCCAAAACCCGCTCGCGCAGGCTGGCGCGCAATGCGCCTAAGCGTTCGCGGTCAGAGGCAAACGCCGTTGCCTTCGCCACGTATTCATCATCGTCGTTCGCAACCCAATCCGGCAGACCTGCCGCGTTCACAATGCTTTCCCCGACGTGGGACAGAAACCGGTCGCCGCGCCGCGTCAGCACCGGCACACCCATCCACAACCCTTCGGCGCTCGTCGTTCCGCCCGGATACGGGAAAGGATCGAGCGCGATATCGACGAGATTGAACGTGTCGAGATGTGCGTCGCGTGTCGTGCGTCCCACCAGAATCAGACGCTCGGCCGCAATACCGTGGTTCGCGAAACGCGCCGTGATTCCGGTGCGCAAAATCATCTGATCGAGTTGCGGCGCCTTCAGCAACAGACGCGAATCGGGCACCGCGTGCAGCACGCGTGACCAGAGCGCGACCACGCGATCGCCGATCTTCCCGATGTTGTTCAGGCAGCCGAACGTCACAGCACCGTTCGCGACCATCGGGAGCGGACCGATCGCGATCTCCGGTTGCGGCGGCGTGAAGCAGAGGTAACTGTCCGGCAGCCGCCAGGGCTTTTCGACAAAGTGATTTTCCTCGTCTACGGGCAGCACGTAACGGTCGCCGAGAATATAGTCGATGGCTTCGATGCCCGTCGTCGCGAAGAAACCGAGCCAGGTCGCCTGCACCGGCGCAGGTTTCCACGCGAAGACGGAGAGCCGGTTGTGCGACGTATGGCCGGACAGGTCGAGCAGGATATCGACACCGTCCGCGTGGACGCGCTGCGCCACCGCCGCGTCCGTCATGCCTGTCACGTCGCACCAGGCGACGAAGTACGGCTTCATGCGCGCCGTCATGTCGTCCTCGGCCGGTTGCGTCGCGTACGCCAGCAACTCGACGCGCGCGGGGTCGACCTGCGCAACGATGCTTTCCAGAAAAGCGGCGACCGGGTGGGCCTTCAGATCGCCGGAAACGAACCCGACGCGCAACGGACCACGCGCACGCCGCGCGGAATGACGATAAGGCTTCGCCCGCGCAGACGCCCACTGGCCGTACTGGCGCGCATCCTCAAGCAGCTTCTCCGCGGAACAACCTCCGGAGCTTGATGCGCTGAAAATCAGCCCGTGATAGGTGCTCTCCACATCGGGATCGAGTTCGAGCGCCTTGCGATAGGCGGCGAGCCCACCATCGAGATCGCTCAATGCCCGCAGGATATCGCCGAGCGTGAGGAACATCCGGGTGTCGTCGTCCACGAGCGACAGCGCCTTGCGACAGCTCACCAGCGCTTCGGCGTGTTGTCCATAGGCGAAATGCGCCCACGCGAGATTGTGAAACGCGTCGGCGTTCTTCGGGTCAATTTCGGTCGCATGCTGGTGGCTCAGTATTGCCGCCTCGAACTTCTTCAGACCGAAGTACGCCGTGCCAAGGATGTTGTACGCGCCGGCGAACGTCGGCTCAAGTTCAATCGCCCGGACGCAGCTCTCCACCGATTCCTCGAACCGGTTCTGGCGTCGCAACACGTCGCCCCGATTGCAGTGTGCTTCCGCGAAGTCCGGCTTCAGCGCAATCGCTGCGTCGAAGTGCACCAGTGCGGCATCCAGATTGCCGATGTTGTGCAGCACAACGCCGATGCTGTTCTGAGCCGATGCGTCATGTGGGTCCAGCGCGCAGCGCAGGCTCGCGACCGCCTCGTCCATCTCGCCGCGCGCTCTGAGCATCAGACCCAGACTCTGATGTGCCATCCGCAGATCAGGCTTGAGCGCGACCGCCGTGCGAAAACTGGCGATCGCCTCGTCGGGTCTATCCTGCTCGCGCAGCACGTTGCCGAGGTTGTTGTGCGCCTCGGCGTAATCCGGGCGGAATCCGATCGCCTTGCTGTAGCTCGCCGCGGCCGCGTCGAGATCGCCCATGTCGAGCAGTGCATTGCCGAGGTTGTTATACGCCTCGGCGTAACCGGGACGCAGCGCGATTGCCTGCGCGCAGCTTTGCATCGACGCGTCCGGCTGCTTTGCTTCCCGCAGCGCGTTGCCCAGGTTGTTCCAGGCCTCGGCGTATGCGGGCGATAGCGCGACGGCCTGCTGGTATCCGCCGATCGCTTCGGCAACGCGACCTTTCTCACGCAGCATGTTGCCGAAATTGTTGTAGTAAATCGAATTCGGATGCGCCGTGATCGACTGCTCGATCAGCGCGAGGCCTGCGTCGTGCTGGCCTAGCTGGCACGCGAGGAGTCCCAGAAAATGCAGCGCGTCCGGATTAGCCGGCTCGGCCTGCAGAATCTGCGCATAGAGCGCCCGCGCTTCGGCCAGTTCCCCTGCCTGGTGATGCGCAAGCGCCGTCGCGAGTAATGAGGCATTGTTCTGCATAAGAGGATCAATCAACATGGCGTGTCATACCCCGACGCTTGCAACATAGCGCGCCCACATACCGTGAAAGGCGTCTTCGAGATTCTTCGCGAAGCGCGGCGCGTCACACAGGGGCGACGCCAGCACGTGCTCGCGAAGGCTCGCGCGCATGGCGGCCAGCTTCGACGGGTCGGATGCGAAGGCAACGGCTTTGGCGAGATAGTCTTCTTCGTCGACGGCGATCCAGTCGGCAAGATCCGCTGTCTGCAGCAGGCTTTCGCAGATGTGCGTGAGAAACCGGTCACCCTTCATGCAAAGCACCGGCGCGCCCATCCACAAACCCTCGGCGGTTGTAGTGCCGCCTGGATAGGGAAACGGACTCAACACGATATCGACGCGGTTGTATGTCGCCAGATATTCCGCGCGCGCGGAAGCGCCTTCAAGAATCAGCCGCGATGAATCGATACCGTGCTTCGCGAACCGCTTGAGCGTGGTGATCTGCGCACCCTTCGCGTCGAGCCCGTGCGACTTCAGGAAGAGACGCGACTCCGGCACCGCATGCAGCAGACGCGACCACAGCGCGACCACTTCGTCGCTGACCTTCATCAGCTTGCCGAAGCAGCCGAACGTCACGGCGCCGCCATTCGACAGCATCGGCAGCGGGCCGACCTTCACTTCGTCGACGGGCGGCGTGAAGCACAGGTAGCTGTCGGGCAGGCGCCACGGTTTCTCGACGAACTGCGCTTCCTCGCCTGGCGGCAGAACGTAGCGGTCGCCGAGGAAGTAGTCGATCGATTCGCTTCCCGTCGACGCGAAAAACCCGAGGTAGCTCACCTGAACCGGCGCCGGCTTCCACGCGAAAATCGGCAATCCTGTGTAAGCCGTGTGGCCCGACAGGTCGACCAGCACGTCGATGCGATCGTCGCGAATCACGCGCGCCGCTTCTTCCGTCTTCAGTCCGTCGAGCACACGCCATGTGCTGAAGTGCGGCTTGAGACGCGCGGTGACTTCGTCCTCGAGCGTGTAGGTCGCATAAGCGATCAACTCCACACGCGCCGGGTTCACATATCTGAAGACACTTTCCAGGAAAATACCCGCCGGGTGCGCACGCAGATCGCCCGACACGATGCCGACGCGCAGTCGCGAGCCGTCATGCGATGGTGTGTGCGGATACGGCTTCACGCCCATCGACATCAGTTCGCCGAAGCGGCGCGCATGCTTCAGGTACGCGTCGGCATCAAACTTCGCGGAACCCGCCAGACTGAACAGCAGGCGGTTGTATGTCTGGACCGGATCGGGATCGAGCGGCAGCGCCTTGAGGTAGGCATCGATCGCGCCGTCGAGATCGCCAAGCGCCCGCAGGATGTCGCCGAGACTGATGTACATCGGCGCCGAGACCTCGGCGAGTTGAAGCGCCTTGTGGCAGCTTTCCAGCGCTTCGTAAGGCTTGTCGTGCTTCAGAAGAACAACGCCGAGGTTGTGATACGCGTCCGCGTTGTTCGGGTCGAGCTCGATCGCGTGCTGGTGGCTCAGCGTCGCCGCTTCGAGCCTGTCGAGACCGTAGTACGCGATGCCGAGACTGTTGTAAGCCTCGGCGAGCGTCGGCGCGAGTTCGATCGCGCGAATGCAGCTTTCCGCCGATTCCTCGAACCGGCTCTGGCGCCGCAGCACGCTGCCGCGGTTGCAATGCGCTTCCGCGAAGTCGGGCTTCAGCGCGATCGCCGTGTCGAAGTGCGTGAGCGCAGCGTCCAGATCGCCGATATCGCGCAATACGGTGCCGATGCTGTTGTGCGCGTCTGCGTCGGTTGGATCCAGCGCGTGGCGCAGGCTCCTGATCGCTTCCTCCGGTTCGCCACGCGCTTTCAGCAGCAGACCCAGACTGTGATGCGCGATCCGCAGATCCGGCTTGAGCGCCACCGCCGTGCGATAGCTCGCGATCGCTTCATCCGGTTTGTCCTGCGCGCGCAGCACGTTGGCGAGATTGTTATGGGCTTCAGCATAGTCGGCGCGGAATCCGATTGCCTTGCTGTAGCTCGCCGCGGCCGCATCGAGTTCGCCCATGTCCTGCAACGCGTTGCCGAGGTTGTTGTACGCCTCGGGGTATCCAGGGCGCAGCGCGATCGCCTGCGCACAACTCTGCATCGACGCGTCAGGCTGCTTCGCTTCGCGCAGCGCGTTTCCGAGGTTGTTGTGCGCCTCCGGATAGTCTGGCTTGAGCGCGACCGCCTGACGATAGCCGCCGATCGCTTCAGCAAGCCGGCCCTTCTCACGCAACATGTTGCCGAAGTTGTTGTAGTAGATCGGGTTTGGATGCGCCGCGATCGACTGCTCGATCAGCGCAAGACCCGCGTCGTGCTGGCTGAGCTGACACGCCAGCAGCCCCAGAAAGTGCAGCGCGTCCGGATTGCCCGGCTCGGCCTGCAAAATCTGCGCATAGAGCGCCCGCGCTTCGGCCAGCTGGCCCGCCTGGTGATGCGCAAGCGCTTTCGCGAGGAGTGAGGGATTGTTTTGCATGATTCCGGGCCAGTCACAGCAGAGAAGGGCGACGCGGTCATGCGCCGCCAGGTTCAATCAATACGGATGCGCTTCCGCGCCGAAGTCGACCAGCGCGCCGTTGTGCTCGATCATCACGCTCTGCGCGGCAATGCCTTCCCGCGACATTTCCGCGATGATGTCGCGTGCGCGCCATTGCGTCGGGATCACGATGACGTCGACACCGCCCGTCTTCAGCACGTCGCGGAACTCGATCTTCTGGCCGGTGCCGGGCACGTAGGTGCCTGCCTTGTGCGGATCGGAATCCACGACGAGCGGAAAGCGCGCTGCATCCGCGCCGAACTGGTGAATGAAGGCCGCGGCCTTGCCTGTGCCACCCCAGATCGCGACGCGCTTGCCCGATGCCGCGAGGCCAGACAGTTGCTGTGCGATCGTCTCGCGGCTCTCGACCGTGCGCGCGGCAAAGCGCGTCGCGGCTTCGGCTCGCTCACGCGCATGCGCCGGCACGCCGAGCTTCACGAGCGCGTAGACGACTTCGCCGTCGTAACCATGTTCAAGCACGACGATCTCACCCGCGCGCGACATCAGCGTGCGGAACGATTCCGTCGTGAAGTGCGACACATGTTCGTAGAAGAAATCGGCGAGACGGTTCGTTTCGAAGACACGATCGATACATGGCACTTCGGCGAACAGCCAGCAATCCTTACCTTCCGCGCCTTGCGTGGCTGCGCCCCATGCGAGCTGCTCGATCAGCTTCGCCGGTTCGGTGAGATGTTCCAGGACGTGACGGATCACGACCGCATCCGGCGCGAACGCGTTCATGTCGACGAGCGGATCGAACAGACGCGCGTGAAACTCGACGCCCTTCCCCGTCTCCGGGCTTGCGTTCGGATCGAAGCCGATAAAGCGACCCGCTGCGCGCGCCTGCGCGAGACCGCGCACGAAGTGTCCTTCGCCACAACCGATCTCGACGACGAGCGGCGCCGCCGGCAGATGATCCAGCAGCACGTCGCGCGTATCGGCGAGGTGGCCCTTCCAGATGCCGCCGCTGTTGAACATGCGGTTCGGGTTGCTTTCATACGGAATCGCGTCGTAGTGGAACTTGTGGTTCCAGACATGCGAGCACGACGGGCATTGCACGAAATCCTGCGCGTGACGCGGCAGGGCGCGTGCAGCCTCAGCCGATGCGGGCCACGCGAGCGTCGCCAGTGTCTGATCGCCTGCCGGAAAGAAGCGCGCCGCGACCGAGTTGGCGCAAACGGGACAGGTCGTCCCCACAAGATCAAGACTCATGATTTCACCAGGTTTTTAAAGTACGCGATCGTTTCTTTCAGACCGTCTTCCAGACCGACGCCAGGTTGCCAGTCGAGATGCTGGCGTGCCTTCGTGATGTCGGGCCGTCGTTGAATGGGATCGTCCTGCGGCAGCGGACGATACTCGATGCGGCTCTTCGAACCGGTCAGCCGCAGCACCGTTTCCGCGAGATCCCGGATCGTGATTTCAGAAGGGTTGCCGATATTGATCGGACCCGCTTCCTCGTCCTGATCCATCATCCGGAGCAGACCTTCGACGAGATCGTCGACATAGCAGAACGAGCGGGTCTGGCTGCCGTCGCCGTACAGCGTGATCGGGTCGCCGCGCAGCGCCTGCATGATGAAGTTCGACACGACGCGTCCGTCATCGGGACGCATACGCGGGCCATACGTGTTGAAAATCCGCACGACGCGGATATCGACGCCGTGCTGGCGGTGGTAATCGAAAAAGAGCGTTTCGGCGCAGCGCTTGCCTTCGTCGTAACAGGCGCGCGGGCCGGTCGGGTTCACGTTGCCCCAGTAGCTCTCCTGCTGCGGATGCTGCTGCGCGTCGCCGTAGACTTCGCTTGTCGAGGCCTGCAGGATGCGCGCGTTGCAGCGCTTCGCGAGCCCGAGCATGTTGATCGCGCCGAGCACAGCCGTCTTCACGGTCGAGACCGGATCGCTCTGGTAGTGCACCGGGCTCGCCGGACACGCCATGTTGAACACGCGATCCGCTTCCACGTAGAGCGGCAGCCATACGTCGTGACGGATCAGCTCGAAGTTCACGCGACCGATCAGATGCTGGATGTTCTGCTTGCTGCCCGTGTGAAAGTTATCGACGCACATCACGTCATAGCCCGACGCGACCAGGCGATCGCACAGGTGCGAGCCGACGAAGCCGGCGCCGCCTGTAATCAGGGCGGACTGGTTATTCATTCTGCGACCTCCATGACAGCGGTTAGGTGTTGCGCCCACATGCCATGCAAGGCGGCCTCGAGATTCCGGGCAAAACGCGGCGCATCGCACAGGGGCGACGCAACGGACTGTTCACGCAGGCCCGCACGCAGCGCGCCGAGGCTTTCGGGGTCAACCGCAAAGGCGATGGCGCGTGCCAGATAGTCTTCGTCGTCGGCGGCAATCCATGTTTCGAGACCGGCCGAATGCAAGAAACTCTCGCAGATGTGCGACAGGAAACGGTCGCCGCGACGGCACAGCACCGGCACGCCCATCCACAGCGCTTCGGCGGTCGTCGTGCCGCCGGGATACGGGAACGGGCTGAGTGCAATATCGACGCGGTTGTACGCGTCCAGATACTCAGCGCGCGGCGAGCGACCTTCGAGGATCAGACGCGAGGCATCGATGCGATGCGCGGCGAAGCGACGCAACGTCGTCTCATACACGTGCGCGGTGCCGAGCTGTTCGGCCTTCAGGAACAGCCGCGAATGCGGCACGGCATGCAGCAGGCGCGCCCACAGCGCAACAACGTGGTCGGTGATCTTCGTCAACTGGCCAAAACAGCCGTAGGTAACGTAGCCGTTCGCCAGCATCGGCAGTGGGTCGACCTTCGCGTCATCTTGCGGCGGCGTGAAGCACAGATAGCTGTCCGGCAGGCGCCACGGCTTTTCGACGAAATGCGATTCTTCTTCGACCGGCAGCACGTGACGGTCGCCCAGGACGTAATCGATCGTCTGCAGCCCCGTACTCGCAAAAAAACCCGGCCAGCTCACCTGCACCGGCGCAGGCTTCCACGCGAACAGCGGCAGGCGGTTGTAGATCGTATGACCGGATCCGTCGAGGAGGACGTCGATGCGATCGTTACGGATGCGCTGTGCGGCGGCTTCGTCGCTCATGCCCGCAAGATTCGTCCACGCGCTGAAACGCGGCTTGATACGCGCGGTCAGTTCGTCTTCCAGGGCGCGCGTGGGATACGCGATGAGCTCGATCCGCGACGGATCGAGTTCGGCCACGACGCTCTCCAGGAAATAACCGACCGGATGCTTCTTCAAATCACCCGACACGATGCCAACGCGCAGCGGACGCGCCGTGCGCGGCGCGTGTTCGACGAGCCAGTCCTTCCACGGCTTCGCCTGCGTGCAGATCTGCGCGGCGAAGCGAAGCACTTCGTCGAGGTATTGCTGCGACGTCGTGCCTGGGAGGTAATTCAGTGCGAACAGCAGGTTGCTGCGCGGCTCGGCGAAATCCGGACGCAACGCGATTGCGCTGCGATACGCTTCGATGGCGGCGTCGAGTTCGCCGAGCTCCATCAGCGTATTCGCGAGATTGTTGTACGCCTGCGCGTGCTCCGGCGCCAGATTGATCGCGTTGCAGAACGACTGCACCGCCGCTTCGTGCTTCTTCAGAAGGCGCAGCACGGTGCCAAGATTGTTGTGGGCGTCGACGTAATCCGGCTGCATCGCGATGGCCTGGCGAAAACACTCGGCTGCGGCAGCCGGCCGGTTGTTCGACTGCATCACGTTGCCGAGGTTGAAGTAGTACAACGCCTGTGGCTTGCGCGTGATCGCCGCCATGATCAGCTCGGACGCCGTCGCGTACTGCCCCTGACGATTCGCGACGAGGCCAAGCAGATGCATCGCGTCGGTGTGCTCCGGATCGAGCGCGAGCGCCCGGCGATAGAGTGCCTCCGCTTCGCCCAGACGATCCGCCTGGAAATGCGCAAGCGCTTCAGCAAGCGTGAGTTCGAGCGTCCGCGGTGTCGGCGTGAGTTGCCCTGGAGCGCGTGCGCTTTCGGACACAGGCGAGCCCTGTTTACCGGAGTCGTTCATGGGGCAATGCGTCCCGCGTGATTCGGGACGTTCTCAAGTGGATTTCGATGTGGATCGATGGCGGATGGTGTGCCCGCTCTCGCGAGTGAATGCGCCTCGCGCATCTGTGCATCGGCGACGTACTGCCGCCACATGCCGCGGAATGCCGCGTCGAGGTTCCGTGCAAAGCGCGGCGCATCACAGAGCGGCGAGGCGAGAAGTTGCTGGCGCAAACCGGCTTTCAGGTTCTTCAAATGATCATGACCCGTAGCAAAGGCGACGGCTTTCGCGACGTAATCGTCATCGTCGGCGGCGATCCATTGCGGCAGGCCAACCGTGTTCAGGATGCTTTCGCCGACGTGCGACAGGAACCGGTCCCCGCGACGCGTGAGCACCGGCACGCCCATCCATAACGCCTCGACGGTAGTTACGCCGCCGGGATACGGATACGGGTCAAGGGCGATATCGACACGGTTATAGGTCGCGAGCAGTTCGCCGCGTGGCGACTGCCCTTCGAGCGTCAGACGTGCGGTGTCGATGCCATGCGCAGCGAAGCGCGCGCCAGTCACATGCTGGACGACAGGATCGTCGAACTGCTTCGTCTTCAGGATGAGGCACGAATCCGGTACTGCGTGTAGCACGCGCGCCCACAGCGCGACGACCGCGTCGTTCAGCTTCACGAGGTGATTGAAGCAGCCGAACGTCACCGCGCCGCTCGTCGACATCGGCCGTGGACCGAGTGGGATTTCGGGCGTCGGCGGCGTGAAGCACAGATAGCTGTCGGGCAGACGCCACGCGCGTTCGACGAAGTGCGACGCTTCATGCGCCTGCAGCACATACCGGTCGCCGAGGATATAGTCGATCGCGCCGACGCCCGTTGTCGCGAAGTAGCCGAGCCAGCTCACCTGAACTGGCGCGGGCTTCCACGCGAACATCGACAGCCGGTTGTGCGTCGTATGCCCCGACAGGTCGACCAGAATGTCGATGCCGTCGGCGCGGATCCGGCGTGCGGCGGTTTCGTCGTCGGATCCGTCAAGGCAGTGCCACGCGACGAAATGCGGCTTGAGACGCGCCGTTGTCGCGTCTTCCTGCCGCTGCGTCACCCAGGCGACCAGTTCGACCTGCGCGGTATCGATCTGCGCGATAACGTTTTCCAGAAAGAAACCGACGGGATGCGCCTTCAGATCGCCCGAAACAAAGCCGACTTTCAGACGACGCCCTGCATCCGCGGCTCGTGGTGCGGCGTGCGTCAGCTGGCGCGCGCGTGCGATCTGTCGTTCGCCGAAACGGCGCGCTTCGGCGATCTGTTCCGCGTGCGGCACCTGCGGCATGAAGTTGAGTTGCAGCAGCAGATTGCTGCGGGCGGCGAGCAGATCGGCGTCGAGCGCGATAGCCTGGCGAAAACTTGTTGCGGCATCGACGAGAAAACCCTGATCGCGCAGGACGTTGCCGAGGTTGTTATGCATCGACGCGATGCCCGGCTTCAGCGCGATCGCCCGGCGGTAGCAGTCGGTCGCTTCGGCGACGCGGCTCTGCTTCTCGTACACGTTGCCGAGGTTGTTGTGCGCTTCCGCGTAGTCCGGTCGCAGGCTGAGCGCCTTCGTGAAGCTTTTCAGCGCAGCGTCGTCGTTACCGTCGTCCTTGAATGCGTTGCCGAGGTTGTTCCACGCTTCCGCGTAATCCGGCGCGAGTGCGAGTGCATTCGCGCAACTGTCGACGGCCGCGACGTAGTCGCCCGCCTCGCGTAGTGCGTTGCCGAGATTGCTGTGCGCTTCGACGTAATCCGGCTTCCGCGCGAGTGCCTCGCGATAGGCCGCGATCGCTTCGGTGTATCGGCGCTGTCGGGTCAGCGTGTTGCCGAAGTTGTTGTAGTAGATCGCGTTGGGATGCAGCCGGATCGACTGCTTCACCCGTTCGATGCCAGCGGCGATGTCGCCTGTCTCGCAGACGAGGAGCCCGGCGAAATGCAATGCGTCGGCGTGATCGGGCCTCGCCGTGAGGATTTGCTGATAAAGCGCCGACGCCTCAGCGACGCGCGCCGCGCTGTGGTGAGTCAACGCCGCCTGCAACATGGCATCGACGGAAACGGCTGAAGGCGCATCAGCGATGACGGCCGCCGGGTGAAGCGCCCGCTGCGCATCCCGGTCCCCGTTGTCGCCTGCACGCTGATCGTCGTCGGCTATTTTCATTGCGCTTTCAAACTGATTGCCGTGATGCAACGACACGCTTTAAGGACCGGTCATCAGGGATCGGGCCACTCGTATCGCTGCCTTAGTCCTGATACTTCTGCAGATAGCGCTGGTAACCCTCGCGCCACGTCGGCGTGCCAAACGCGCCGCCACTTTCGTGGACCACGCTGATCGGATACGTCCCCATCGTCAGTCCCTTCAGTTCCGCCTGACGGCAGAAATCCATGTCGTAGAAATGGAACATGAACTGCTCGTCGAAACGCACGCCGGCGGCGTGCAGACGCTCGCTGTCCGCGATCAGCATCAGGCCATCGAGCAGCTTGCATTCGCGTTCCGACGGGCCGAATACGCTGATGTTCTGGCACGGAAATCCCTTCCCGTGGCCGACGACACCGCTCAGATACTGCCGGTCATCCCACTGGAACTGCGCGTTGACGAATGCCCATGCGGGTTGGAACGGCACGCGGCGCGTGTTGCCCGCGAGACCGGCGATGTCGAATTTCGCTGCGGCTTCGTAAATGCGCTCGACCCAGTAGAAGTCGATCAGCGAAATGTCGTCGTGAATGAAGACGAGGATTGCCGGGTTGTCTTTCGCGTGGTCGATCGCGGAGTTGTAAACGGTCGACAGGCCGTACGCGTTCTTCTCGTAGAGCAGGAATTCGGGCGGGCTCGCGTGACGATAGATCGACAGTGAGCGGCCAAGGGCCGACTCCGTGGCGAACTGCTCGCGCGAATGCCGTGTGGCGCAGACGAGTCGGATGGGTTTCATGGATGGATCGGGTCAGGTATCGAGGTTCGTTCGTCGCACTTCAGGATGCAAAAACGGGCGCCTCGCCCCTGGCGAACAGGAAGAACGGTTCACGCACGTTGCACCCAGCCGCGTCCGCGTCGATGTTGCCCAGTACCGTCGCGTGCGGGTACAGGTCGCCATTGAGGCCAGCGGCACGGAAGTAGTCGACGATGTCGGCGCCGAAGAGGCGTACGTGGTCGTCCTGACCGAAGTACCACGTCTTGAATGGCACAGAGGCGGGCTTGTTCAATTCGAACGTGCGCTTCAGGATCGGCGAGTAAGGCGTCTGCGCCACGAGGTGACCGCCAGGAGCGAGGCAACGGCTGAACTCAGCCAGTGCGACGTCCGGGTTGTCGACGTGTTCCAGCACGTGATTGCAGATGATCAGGTCGAAGTAGCCGTCCGGGAAGTCCAGGGCTTCAACGTTGATCTTGCGGTGGTCCGGCGAGTGCGGGAACAGGTCGCCGGCGATGTACTCGCGTGGCTGAAGCCGGCGGATGCGTGGTTCGACGCGGGCTTCGGGCGCAATATGGAGAATGCGCATCGTAGCCGCGTTCTCGAGGATTCCCGAGTACGCGATATATAGCCACAGATGGCGATCACGGTCGTTGCAGTAGCAGTGCGGGCAGTTGTGCTTGTCGAGAATCGAGCCGACCGTCTCGGTATGTTCCATGAACTCCATGCGCATATTGACATTCGGATGCGCCAGCCACGCTTCGACGGGCTGTTCGCAGATCGCGCAGAAGTTCTGGACATGCGCCGGATTTTTGCGTGCTGCTACCCGCGCGGTCACGGCCACTCGAGCGTTCGCGAGGTCGGACTGATAGCGCGCCGAGTCGAACAGCTCACCCGATGGGCGCTGCGTCAGCTCATCGAGATTGCCGAGCAGAGCGCCGAGCTCCGGGAGTTTGCCTGCCCAGTTCGCGTACAGCGCTTTCATGCGGTCTTTTGCTGCTGCCAGGGCCTCACCATGCAGACGTCCGTCCGCTGCTTCGCCGCGCAGCATCATTTCCCATTCGAAAAGCCCCGCGCTGAAGCTCGGGCCGCCCTGACTGGAATTCTGCCCAGCGTGCTGCCGGAAGGCGCTTCCGTATCCGCCGACCGCGACAATCGGCGCACGCTCGGACAGGTTCAGGAACATCGCCACATCGGCGAGGAAGAGCAGATCGAGCGAGCGATAACCGAACAGTTCCGCCAGATCGACCAGTTCGCGATTGAGCATGATGTTGCTCGGCTCACCCACGAAATTGTTTTGATTGGCGACCATGTGCTCAGCAAGGAACGCCCGGTCGAGAAGCACGCGCTCGCCATCGTTGACCAGCGCTGGCGGGACGAACGTCACCTGATCGTCACCGTCGATGATCACGCGGCCGTGAAACGCCAGTGCGGATTCCGGATGCTCGCGCAGTGCGGCGATCAGGATTTCGACCGAGTTCGGCATCAGGATGTCATCGTCGAACAGCCATTTCACGTACTTGCCGCTCGCGCGCTGCCACAACTGGCGCGCGTTGTCCGAACCGTTCTGAAAACCGTGATGGAAATACTGCACACGTGAATCGCCGACGCGGCGTACCAGCGCCTCAAGGTCGCCACCGGGCGTGTCGTCACCCACAAGGATCTCGATGTCCTCGAACGTCTGTTGCTGCGCACTGATCAGCGCACGGCCAAGAAATTGGGTCTTGAATGCCGGGATCAGAATACTGACGGTAGCCATTGAAGCGAATCCTTCCTGTGATTGAGCTGCCATTGCCGTGTCCGCGCATTCGATGCTTTCAACCGGCATTCGGTGGCGCGCGCCGGCCTTGACCATTACGGCTTGTCGCGCGAGGCGGACTTTCGATGGCAGGATCGTAGCTTCCAGGGCGGCACTTCAATCAGGGGAACAGGGGCGGATTTAGGGGCTATTTTCTGGCTGCGCGCGGCACCGCTCCGCAATGCACGCGCAAAGCGGTACCCGATGATGCCGGGCACGGTCGACAGGTGCGGACCGGTTCAGAACACTTTCGCGATCCCGCAAACAGGCATGGCTTTCAGGCTCATATCCGCGCTTCAGAGCGGCCGACCGGGTCGCATAATCCGGCAAGATCGCTTCTCTCATCGAAATCATGATCCTTTCCCGTGTGTCGCCGGCGGCGCAGACGCTGCCTACCCACCAGCAGGTCAGTCAGACCCAAGCTCGTCTTCGGACTCCGGACGCTTCTGGTGGCCGTATGCCAGCGTGCAGGCGCACGAATATTTCATTTGGCGGGGGGAAGCAATGAGCACGAGCACACCACTTCGCGTTGTTCCGGCTCGCGCCGACGAGCGGATCTACGTTACCCAGCCGCATCTTGCGCCGCTGACCGAGTTCCTCCCGTATCTCGAGAAGATATGGGACAGCAAGGTCCTGACGAACGGCGGTCCGTTTCATCAGCAACTCGAAAGAGCGCTGTGCGACTATCTGGGTGTCAAACACCTCGCTCTGTTTACGAACGGGACGCTTGCGCTCGTCACTGCGCTGCAGGCGCTGCGCATTACGGGCGAAGTCATTACCACGCCTTACTCGTTCGTCGCGACGGCGCACTCGCTGCTGTGGAATGGGATCAAGCCGGTGTTTGTAGATGTCGACCCTGACACGCTGAATCTGGATCCCGCCAAAATCGAAGCGGCCATAACACCGCAAACTACGGCGATCATGCCGGTCCACTGCTACGGACACCCGTGTGATGTCGACGCAATCCAGAAGATCGCCGATAACTACAATCTGAAGGTCATTTACGACGCTGCACACGCGTTCGGCGTACAGACTGACAGCGGCAGCGTTCTGCAGTATGGCGACCTCTCGGTACTGAGTTTTCACGCGACCAAGGTGTTCAACACCTTTGAAGGCGGCGCGATCATTTGCCCGGACGCCAAAACCAAGCAACGCATCGACCACCTTAAAAACTTTGGCTACGTGGATGAAGTGACCGTCGTCGCGCCGGGCATCAACGGCAAGATGAGCGAGATCAACGCCGCGTTCGGGCTACTTCAGCTGCAACACATCGACGAAGCGTTGGCCCGCCGCAAGGAAATCGATGCGACGTATCGTGAGATGCTCCGCAATGTGCCGGGTATCCGGTGCGTAGGCGACGCTGGGGAGAAGATCGCCAACTACGCGTACTTCCCAATTCTTGTGGAAAGCGACTATCCGCTCAGCCGCGATGCGCTGTATGCGAAGTTTCGCGCCAGGGACGTCATCGTCCGTCGCTACTTCTATCCGCTGATCTCCGATTTTCCGATGTATCGCGGCTCGCCATCTGCGCATCAGGACAATCTGCCTGTCGCCAGCGAAGCATCGCTCAAGGTGCTGTGCCTGCCGATGTATCCCGCACTGACGGTCGAGAACATCGAACGGATCGTGGAAATCATCGCGGAAGGCTGATCATGAAGCTTGCGATCATGCAGCCGTATTTTCTGCCGTACGTTGGATATTTCCAGTTAATTCGTGCGGTCGATTGCTTCGTGCTTTACGACAACATCAAATACACGAAGAAAGGCTGGATCAACCGCAATCGTATGCTTGTCAACGGCGACGACAGTATGTTCACGGTACCGCTGCAAAGCGATCCGGACACGTTCGACGTCGCACAACGTACGATCTCGGCCGAGTTCAACAAGGTCAAATTTCTGAACCGGTTTCGAGAATCCTACCGTGGGGCGTCCAATTTCGCAGCCGTATGGCCGCTTCTTGAGCGAATTGTGATGAACGAGCACACATCACTCATGCGCTATATCCACGAGGCGATCGTCGCCGTTTGCGATTGGCTTGGCATCGATACAAGGATCGTCCTGTCGTCGACTATCAATATCGATCACGCCTTGCACGGCAGGGACAAAGTTCTGGCGATCTGCCAGACGCTGGGCGCCGACCACTATCTGAACGCGATCGGCGGCAAGGAACTGTATGACAGAGACGATTTCCGATCGCACGGTATCGAGTTGAGCTTCCTGCAATCCGACTATATCGAGTATTCCCAGTTCAATCATCCGTTCGTACCCTGGCTGTCAATCATCGACGTGATGATGTTCAATACCGCCGACGACATCGGACCCATGCTGTCGATGTGGAAGGCCGTATGAACGAGGACGCGATTGGCGGCTATTTCGGGCTGGAGCTTCCTGCTGCACACGGGGAACTCCTTCCCGATGCAATGTGTTTCCAGTCGTCGAGAGCGGCATTTCTGGCGCTGCTGCGCGCGCATCGCCCGACCGCCGTCTGGATGCCCTGGTATGTCTGCGACAGCATGCTCGAACCGGTCCGGACGGCCGGGATACCCATACGGCGCTACGAAATCGACGATCGCTTCCGCGTGGTGTCGGCCTCGCCGACAGCCAATGAATGGCTGCTGTACGTCAACTATTTTGGCCTCTGTGCAAACAATGTCGACGACGTCCTGCACCGCTTTTCGGCCGAGCAGGTCATCATCGACAATTCGCAGGCATTCTTCGCTGGGCCTGAAGCATGTCTCGCGACGCTCTATTCGCCACGCAAGTTTTTCGGCGTGCCGGATGGCGGTTATCTCGTGACGAAGCTACCCGTCCCAATCCCCGAAGACATGGACGATGGCTCCGCTGGACGCTCCGCGCACCTTTTGAAGCGGTGGGCTAACGGCGCGGAAGCGGGCTATGCCGACTACGCTTCCGCTGAGGCAGGTCTGCATTTGCAAGAACCGAAACAGATGTCCGCGCTTACCCGGCAAATTCTCGCGAGAATCGACTACGCAGATGTCCGCGCGCGGCGAATTGCCAACTTCGCGTTTCTCGACACAGCGCTTCGACACATCAATCGTCCAGTCTTCGACGAAAGCGGATGGGGAGATGGCGCGCCACTTTGCTATCCACTCTTCGGCGCGCCAGACGGCACGCGCGACGCGCTAGCCCGGGAGCGGGTCTACACGCCCTGCTACTGGCCCGACGTAGCTGTCGATCACTCAGCCCCACGCGCCGAGAGACGCATTGCGGAGAGCGCGCTGTTCTTGCCGTGCGATCAACGGCTGTCGCGCCCGCAGCTGGAGCGCGTGGCGTACCTCTTATTGAAGCGGCTGGAGCAATCTTGAGCGACATTTTCCTTCGTGAGCTTGAACGCGCCGATCTCGCGCGGCTAAACGCCTGGCGGGCAGACCGTGAGCTTGTCAAGCTACTAGGTGGCAGCTTCCGCCACGTCGGCACCGAAATCGACAATCGCTGGTTCGATTCGTATCTAACGTCACGCACGCAAAACGTACGTCTCGCGATTTGCCGCCGCAGCGACCGGGAGATGGTCGGCGTGGTCTATCTGCTGCAGATCGACTGGATCAACCGAAGTGCCGAGTTCTCGATCCAGATCGGCGACGCTTCGGCGCGCGGCCACGGCTTCGGTGAAGCAGCGACGCGCCTCGCCTTGCAGCACGCATTCGACGACCTCAATCTGCGCCGCGTCTCACTGACGGTGCTAGCGACCAACGAACGCGCCGCTGCGCTCTACCGGAAGGTCGGCTTTGAGCCCGAGGGGCGGCTTCGCGAGGCGGCATTGAAGGAAGGCAAGTATATAGACGTCGTACCGATGGCGATTCTCGCTCCTGAAAGGACCCGGAACCAATGATTGATATCGCCACGGACCCGCAGGACGCCGCAGGCGCTTTTAGCGAACATCAGGCGGCACTCGTGACCAACGGATGGACCGTCGTATCGCGGCTGATGGATCCAGATCTGGTTAAGAGACTGAATGCGGCGCTCATCCCATCACTCGCGTTGCGAGACGCAATCAGACAACGCAATGAGGTTGCCGACAATACCGACGGCACGCTGCATCATCTGTTGATGGACGATCCGTGTTACCTCGATCTGCTGGCCAGGTTCCAGTCGCTTGATCCGTTACTGCGCAACTTCTTCGAAGGAAATTTTATACTTAACGCCTACGGCGGCGTGGTGAACAATGCGGACACCCGCTCGTATGTGCAGTCCGTGCATCGTGACATCCGCTTCTCGTCCGACACGAAGCGTTTCATGCTCAATGCGCTGGTCATGCTCGACGACTTCACCACCGACAACGGCGCAACGCATCTTCTATCTGGCTCGCAAAACCTGGCTGAGCGTCCTGACGACGTGATGTTTTCCGAGCGGGCGTCGCGCGCGACCGGCGAGCGCGGCTCAGTCCTGCTATTCGATTCGCGGCTCTGGCATGCAACGGGTATCAATCGCACGGCATTGTCGAGAAGAGCGTTGACATTGTCGTTCACATGCCCGTTTTTCAAGCAGCAACTCGACTATCCACGTCTGTTTGGCTACGCAAACGCAGATCATTGCGCCCCCTGGCTGCGGCAGGTGATCGGGTTTAACGCCAGAGTGCCACAGTCGCTCGAAGAATTTTACGTTCCCGTACATCAACGGTTTTACCAACGCGGACAGGATTGATTTTATGAACAGCAGAGATTACGACGCCGAGGCGAAGGATCACCCCGAGCATCTTTATGCATACGACTTCGACTATCTGATGCATGAGTACATGCTTCAGACGTTCGCGCCGTTTGTCAGCCAGGGGACTGCACTCGAACTCGGATGCTTCGAAGGCAACTTTACAAAACTGCTTGAATCCAGATTTGCAACCGTCGACGTGGTCGAAGCATCGGCTGATTGCATTGCGACCGCATCGGCAAAAACTGGTAGCTCGGTAACGTTTCGTCACGCGACTTTCGAGACGTTTGAACCGACGCAACGTTACGACAATATTTTCCTTATCCATACGCTGGAGCATCTCGATCAGCCGGCCGAAATTTTGCGCAGGATCGGTGGGTGGCTGTCGGAGCGCGGTCGGCTTTTCGTCGCAGTGCCGAACGCGCGCGCAGCGTCCCGTCAGATTGCAGTCAACATGGGATTGATTGAACATGCTGCAGCGGTGACAGCTGCGGAGGCGGCACAGGGGCACAGGATCACATATTCGCTCGACACGCTGGGCACAGAATTACGCCGTGCGCATCTTCAGCCGGTGACGCACGGCGGCGTCTTCTTCAAAGGCCTCGCAAACTTCCAGATCGATGCGGCGTTCAAGGCGAACATCATTTCAAAGAGTTATATGGACGCCTGTTTCGAACTGGGGCGCGTGTATCCAGATCTGTGTTCCAGCATTTATGCGGTCTGCGAACGCGGAACGCACAACTAACTACCGCTTCCGAAAACCGGGCGTGAAACGATGTCAGGAAAAGCAGAGATGGACTGCATCATCTGTGGCTCGACGAGCCAATACTACTTCTCCAAAACCTATACAGAGTCGCCCTTCGATTCGTACATGAAGGACATCGGCCCCGTCGACTACTTCCGCTGCGCCCGCTGCGGTTTTGTCGCTTCCAGCACCCACCGCACCTTGAATGCCGACGTATGGGGGAGGCTGAACGAGCAATTCCACCACTACATCGAGAATCCGGCGAACGAAAAAAAGGGCAATCAGGCACCCTATGCCGAGCAGGCCATGATGCTGGTTATGCTCGGTAAGAACGGAATTATCAGCATAGACAGCACGGTTGACTACGCCGGCGGATACGGCACGCTCAGCAACATCCTCGATAAGTATCACGGGCTCGATCTCCCGGTTTTCGATCCGTTTGTGAGGAACGATGGGTCGGGCAGGTATATCGACAATTCGGAACTTGGAGTCTACCGGACGGTAATCAACTCGGCGATGTTCGAGCACGTTCGGGACAGGGAAGATCTAGATGCAGTGAACCGCATTGTTAGCGATGACGGCTGCCTGATTCTGCACACGGTAATCTGCGAAAACGTCCCGAAGGATCCGAACTGGTTTTATCTGCGTCCGCCGGTTCATACCGCGTTTCATACGAACGCGAGCATGAACATCCTGATGCGACAGTGGGGCTACGAGTCGTCGGTGTATTGCCCGCAAAGCAAATGCTGGGTGCTATTCAAGCGCGACACGCCTGCGCTGGAAGATTCAATCGAGGCGATTAACCGTGAGTTGCAGACGCCATGGTTTGTCTACAAGAAGGGATTTGTCGATTACTGGAAGGGTTTTTGAAAGTTCTGGCGTGTCGACGCGAGCCACATGACCGACTCGGCGAACGAATTTGAGCTCGTCGGCCAGCAGAATGTCCTGGGCCGGCAGCGCGCCGACCGTCGAATAGGCCACAAGCGCATCACGCCAGACGACAAAAAAAGGGCCGAGGCGGAAACGCCGCCTGAGCCCTTGATCGACACTGCAGAATTTTGGTGCGCCCGGCTGGGATCGAACCAGCAACCCCTGCCTTCGGAGGGCAGTACTCTATCCATTGAGCTACGGGCGCATTTCACAAAAAGCGCCGCAAAATCAACGGAAGCGGCACCAAAGCGAGACCGAGAGCATACCCGGTTTCGGGTGACCCGTCCACCGCGCCGCCCGCGAAAGCCCGTCCGGCGGCCTTCGACACATCACGGCAACATCCCGGCGCGGCGCGAACGATTCGCGTAAACGCCTACTGAAGAGCGTCCTCCCTGCTCGCCGCCGCTGAAACGTTACGTCTATAATCGTCCTCGTAATAAAAGAACAGGTCGTTGCCGTCACGCTGTACCGCTCACAATATCCCCGGAGACGAGACAAGCATGAGCGAAGCACCCCACGGAAATCTGATCAAAACACCTGCACAGCTCTTCGCTGCGGTCGTCGCCGGGTTTGCAGTCCCGATCGTCATCATCGTTATGCTGGCGTATTACGTCGACAACGCCACACGCGTCGGCGCCGGTACCGACAGCCTCACCGATGCCGCCGTCGACCAGCGGATCACGCCGCTGGCCCAGGTCGACATCCGCGATGCCAACGCGCCGCGCGTCTACAAAACCGGCGAGGAAGTCTACAAGGCCGTTTGCTCCGCCTGCCACGCCGCCGGCACCGCAGGCGCGCCAAAATTCACCAACGCCGGCGACTGGGCTCCGCGCATCGCGCAGGGCTTCGACACGTTGTGGCACACCGCGCTGACCGGCAAGGGCGCGATGCCCGCGCGCGGCGGCACAAGCCCCGACGACTACAGCGATTACGAAATCGGCCGCGCCGTCGCCTACATGGCGAACAACGCGGGCGCGAATTTCGCCGATCCGCCGGTGCCTGCCGCAGGTGCGGCAGCCGGCGCGTCGGGTGCAGCGGCGGCTTCAGGCGCGGCAGCGGCCGGTGCCGCCGATGCCGGCGCCGCGCAGGCAGCCGCGGCGATGGCTGCAATGGCGAGCATCCCGCAGGCAGCGCCTGCTTCCGGCGCGGCGCAAAGCGCGGACGCATCGCAGGCCGGCAAGGCGCTGTACACGCAGGTGTGTCAGGCCTGTCACGCAGCTGGCGTGCTCAACGCGCCGAAATACGGCGACAAGGAGGCGTGGGCGCCGCGTCTGAAGGAGCCGATGGACACCGTCTATAACTACGCGCTGCACGGTAAGGGCGCGATGCCGCCGAAGGGTGGCTCCTCAACCGCATCCGACGCGGACGTGAAAGCCGCCGTCGACTACATGGTCAGCGCGGTGAAGTAACCTCCGGCCCCATCCAGCTAAAACCCGTCAAGCAAAAAAATCCCTGCGCGCCTTAAGCGTCGCAGGGATTTTTTACGTCTGCCTTCACCGCGCCACTCACAACCCGCGCCGTCGAAGATCAAGGCTTCTGCAACAGTGCCTTCAAACTCGCGAGCCGGTCTTTCGGCGACATTGGCGCTTCTTCGGGCGTCGGCGGCGGGCCTTCGTCGAGCGCCATCTCCGGAATAAAGCGCGACGGCTCGCACACCACCGTTTCGCGCGCGCGCTTGCGCTTCTTGCACCAGTTCAGATGCAGGCTGCGCTGCGCCCGCGTGATCGCGACGTACATCAGCCGGCGCTCTTCCTCGATGCGGCCTTCGTCGACCGGGCCGTCGTCGGAGCCGCCGCGGTGCGGCATGATGCCTTCCTCGACGCCCACCAGAAACACGTGCGGATATTCGAGCCCCTTCGACGCATGCACGGTCGATAGCCGCACCGCGTCCGGATCTTCGTCCTTGCCTTCGAGCATCGACATCAACGCGACCGTCTGGATCAGACCGAGCAGGTTCTTGCCGGTATCGGCCAGGCCGTCGGCGTTGTCGAAACCGGTCGCCTCGCTGCCGGCCGCAGGCTCAGGCTTCGTACCCTTGCGCTTCAGCCATTCGAGAAACTCCAGCACGTTCTGCCACTTCGACTGCGCCTGACGCTCGTCGAACGCGTCATAGAGATACGCCTCGTAGTGGATCGCGTCCATCAGGTCGTCGAGCACGGTGGTCGCGGCGTCGCTGTCGGCGCGATCGGTGAGGCGCTGCATGAAATCGCAGAAGGTGCGCAGCGGCTCGACCTGACGCGCCGACAGCCGCGCCTCGATGCCGCCCATATACACCGCCTCGAACAGCGACACCTTCGCCTGCCCCGCGAACGAGCCGAGCGCCTCCAGCGTCGTATTGCCGACGCCCCGACGCGGCGTCGTGATCGCGCGGATGAACGCGGGATCGTCGTCGGCGTTGGCGATCAGGCGCAGGTACGCGCAGATGTCCTTGATCTCAGCCTTGTCGAAGAACGACTGGCCGCCCGACAGCACATACGGAATCCGCTCGCGACGCAGCACCTGTTCGAAGATGCGCGCCTGGAAATTTCCGCGATACAGAATCGCATAGTCGCGAAACTGCGCGCGCCGCTCGAACTTGTGCGCCGACAGGCGGAACACGACCGATTCGGCCTCGTGCTCTTCGTCATTGCACGGCGTGACGGTGATCGTGTCGCCCATGCCGTGCTCGGACCACAGCTTCTTCTCGAAGAGCTTCGGATTGTTCGCGATCACGTTGTTCGCAGCGGTCAGGATGCGCACTGTCGAACGATAGTTCTGCTCGAGCTTGATTACGTGCAGCTTCGGGAAATCCTTGCCGAGCTGCGCGAGATTTTCGAGCGTCGCGCCGCGCCAGCCGTAGATCGCCTGGTCGTCGTCGCCCACCGCGGTGAACGCCGCGCGCGGGCCGGCCAGCTGCTTCAGCAGTTCGTACTGGCAGGCATTCGTGTCCTGATACTCATCGATCAGCAGATAGCGCAGCTTGTTCTGCCAGCGGTCGCGCACCGGTTCGTTCCGCGCGAAAAGCTCGGCGGGAAGACGGATCAGGTCGTCGAAATCGACGGCCTGATACGCGTGCAGCGTCGCGACGTAATTGCGGTAGACGATCGCTGCCTGATGTTCGTCTTCGTTCGAAGCGAGCGTCATCGCCTCGTCTGGCATGATCAAGCCGTTTTTCCACAGCGAAATGATCGACTGGATCTTGCGGATAAAACCTTTGTCCGTCGAGCCGACCTGCTCCTGAATCATGCCGAAGCAGTCGTCGGAATCCATGATCGAAAACTGCGGCTTCAGTCCGACGTGCTCCGCTTCCTGCCGCAGAATCTGCACGCCGAGCGAGTGGAACGTGCACACCGTCAGCTGGTTGACGGGCACCTTGCGGCCTTCCTTGCCGGGCGTCGTCAGCGTCTTGCCTTCGAGCAGCTTGCCGACGCGCTCACGCATTTCCGCTGCAGCCTTGTTCGTGAACGTGACGGCGGCGATATGGCGCGGCTCGAAACCCTTGGCTTCGATCAGATGCGCGATTTTCTGCGTGATGACGCGCGTCTTTCCGCTGCCGGCGCCGGCGAGCACGAGACACGGACCATCGAGATAGCGCACCGCTTCGTTCTGGGCGGAGTTCAGGCCTGCGGACATCGTTGACTGGAAGGTAGTGCGGTTGAGGGCGCGTCTGGAAAGACCCGCCCGGAGGCATGCGGCATGGCGGTCCGCCGGCGTGCAACCCGCTGGTATGGCACGCTTTTCAGGCTCGGGCCGCCAGCACGAGACCCGCGATGTTAACACGGATGAAAGCGTCGATGACGCAGCGCAGAAGACCGCCATCCGTGGGGCCGTGTCACAATTGCAGCGTTGCGCGCCGCCCCCGCCGCGCGCCGTTTTTTGCAGGAAGCTCGCATGTCTTCATCGCTGAAAACAGGGTTGATGGGCTACGGTTTTGCCGGCGCCACCTTCCACGCGCCCGTGATCGACAACTGCGGCCGCGCGAGCGTCGCCGCAATCGCGACCGGCCAGCCGGCCAAGGCCCTCGCCGACTATCCGCACGCCTCGATCGTCCCGGATCTCGAGGCGCTGCTCGCGCTGGCTGAAATCGAGTGCGTCGTCATCGCGACGCCGAACGACACGCACTTCGATCTCGCGAAACGCGTGCTCGAAGCGGGCAAGCACGTGGTCGTCGACAAACCGGTCACGCTGACGGCGGCCGAAGCCCGTACGCTCGCCGATCTCGCGCGTCAGAAGAAGCTCGTGTTCGCGCCCTTTCACAACCGTCGCTGGGATGGCGATTTCCTGACGGTGAAGGATCTGGTCGCAAGCGGCGAACTGGGCCGCATCACGCATTACGAATCGCACTTCGACCGCTTCCGGCCACACGTCAAGCAGCGCTGGCGTGAAGAAGCGGCGCGCGGCGGCGGTCTGCTGTTCGATCTCGGCCCGCATCTGATCGACCAGGCGCTGGTGCTGTTCGGTCTGCCTGATACCGTGATGGCCACGGTCGGGATTCATCGCGACGAAGGCACCGCACCGGACTACGTGCATCTGCAACTCGGCTATCCGGACAAGGAAGTCGTGCTGCATGCCACGGCACTCGCGGCCATCGCGCCGCCGCGCTTCGCGATTCACGGTACCCGCGGCAGCTATGTGAAATTCGGTCTCGACACCCAGGAAGACCAGCTGAAAGCCGGCTTGAATCCGGGCGACGTCGAATTCGGCGGCGGCAACGAACCGGGCCTGCTGCGCGAACTGGATGGCGAGCTGGAAGTGGAGCGCCCACTGCCGACGCGCGACGGCGAATACGCCAATTTCTACCGCTCGTTGACGGCGGCAATCCACGACGGCGCGGCGTTCCCGGTCTGTCCGGAAGAAGCCGTCGACGTCATGACGGTCATCGAACTGGCAAATCAGAGCGCACAGGAAGGCCGGCGGCTGCCGTTCAAGCGCATCGGCGGCGGCGCTGCCTGACAACGTCGAAAGGGAACAAACCGTTACAAACAAGCGGGGCCGGGTCGTGATCATCCCGCTTCCATATAGATGAAGAAAGCGCGGCGAGCACTCGTCGCGCTTTTTTACGTCTTCCGCTGCACGTATTTTTGACGCGGGCCACCATGCGCACAGCCCGGCGCGGGCCACCCGTCTCAATTTGACAAGGTTCGGGGGCTCGCGTACATTCGCCGCACGCGTCGGGAGAGCGTGCTGGCCGCCGAACATCGCAGGCCGCGCCGCCGAAGGGGCACACCCGCAAACTCTCAGGCAAAAGGACCGACTGCGTCGAAAAACCGGTTTGCAGACTCATCGCAACCCCCGTTTTTCGCACTCTGGAGAGCGGCAGTAGCCGTCGTTTCGATCTCATCGAGCGACCGGCAGGCTGCCCACCGAAGGGGCGCGCGTTCACCGTGACAGATTCACTGGCCACGGTAGCGCAATCTCTCAGGTATCGAGGACAGAGGGGTCATGTATCGAAGCACTCGCTGGCACACGCCGCGAGTTTCGTCGCATGGCCTTTTCTGATTCGCGAGACGCCTGAGGCCCCATGACCGAACTCAAACACACCCCGCTCCACGCGACGCATCGCGCGCTCAACGCCCGCATGGTCGACTTTGGCGGCTGGGATATGCCCGTCAACTACGGCTCGCAGATCGACGAGCATCACGCCGTGCGCACCGACGCCGGCATGTTCGACGTGTCGCACATGTGCGCCGTCGATTTCACCGGCGCCAAAGTCCGCGACTTCTTCGGATTCGCGCTCGCGAACAACGTCGCCAAACTGCAGACGCCCGGCCGCGCGCTCTACTCCTGCCTGCTGAACCCGGAAGGCGGCGTGATCGACGACCTGATTGTGTACTACTTCAGCGAAGACCATTTCCGCGTCGTCGTGAACGCCGGTACCGCCGACAAGGACATCGCCTGGTTTAACAGGCTCAACGCCGAACACGGCTTCGGGTTGAAAATCGAGGCACGTCGCGACTACGCGATCGTCGCCGTACAAGGCCCGAACGCACGCGAAAAAGTCTGGCAAACCGTGCCGGCCACCCGCGCCGCCACCGAATCCCTGAAACCGTTCAATGCCGCGCGCGTCGGGGATACGCCGTTTGGCGAGCTGACCGTCGCGCGCACCGGCTATACCGGCGAAGACGGCTTCGAAATCATCGTCCCGGCCACCCACGTCGACGCGCTGTGGAAGGCGTTGCAGGCACAGGGCGTGCGTCCGTGCGGTCTGGGCGCGCGCGACACGCTGCGCCTCGAAGCGGGCATGAACCTCTACGGTCAGGATATGGACGACGCCGTCTCGCCGCTCGACGCCGGCCTCGCGTGGACGGTCGACCTCGTGAATGCGCGCGATTTCGTCGGACGCGCGAAACTGGAGGCGGACGGCTCGCGCTCGGCGTTCGTCGGCCTGATCCTGCAGAAGGAAAACGGCAAGGCGGGCGGCGTGCTGCGCGCGCATCAGAAGGTGGTCACGCCCCACGGCGACGGCGAAATCACGAGCGGCACGTTTTCGCCGACGATGCAGGAATCGATCGCCTTCGCGCGCGTGCCCAGGGGCGTGCAGCCCGGCGATGTCGTCCATGTGCAGATCCGCGACAAAGCTTTACCCGCAAGCGTGGTAAAACTGCCGTTCGTGCGCAATGGCAAGGTGCTCGCCGTCTGAGCCACGCCGGCGCACGCGTCCATTCTTCAAAGCCCAACCAATACGCAACAGGAGCATCCGATGAGCATCCCGGCCGATCTGAAATACACCGAATCGCACGAATGGGTCCGCACCGAAGCCGACGGCACGCTGACGGTCGGCATCACCGACCACGCGCAGGAAGCGCTCGGCGACATCGTCTTTCTCGAACTGCCGGAAGCCGGCCGCGCTGTAACGGCCGGTGACGCCGTCGCCGTGATCGAATCCGTGAAGGCGGCTTCAGACATTTACGCGCCGGTCTCGGGCGAGATCGTCGAATCGAACACCGCGCTGGCCGACACGCCGGATTCCGTCAACGGCGCGCCGTACGACAGCTGGCTCTTCAAGATCAAGCCGGCGGCCGGCGCCGCGACCGATCGTCTGATCGACGCCGGTTCGTACTCGAAGTCCATCGGCGAGTAATTTCTCAACACGTCAGGTGCGGCGCCCGGTTTTGAAACGCCGGATGGCCGCACCACCAGGAACACCTCATGAAGCTCGAACACCCGGATCGTCTGATGAACCGCACTCCTCTCTCGCTCGCGGCGCTCGAAGTGCACGACGCCTTCGCCGAACGGCACATCGGCCCGGATTCCGCCGATCAGCACGCGATGCTCGAAGCCCTCGGCTTCGCGTCCCGCGCTGCGCTGATGGACGCCGTGATTCCGAAGACGATCCGCCGCAACGAAGCGCTGCCGCTCGGCCCCTTCGCCCAGCCGAAGAGCGAAGCCGAAGCGCTGGCCGCGCTGCGCGAACTCGCGGACAAGAACCAGGTGTTCCGCTCGTACATCGGACAGGGTTACTACAACGCGCACACGCCGGCGGTGATCCTGCGTAATGTGCTCGAAAATCCGGCGTGGTACACGGCGTACACGCCGTATCAGCCGGAAATCTCGCAAGGCCGTCTCGAAGCGCTGCTGAACTTCCAGCAGATGATCATCGACCTGACGGGCCTGTCGATCTCGAACGCATCGCTGCTCGACGAAGCCACCGCCGCCGCCGAAGCGATGACGCTGCTGCAACGCATCGGCAAGCCGAAGTCGAACGTGTTCTACATCGCCGACGACGTGCTGCCGCAAACCATCGAAGTCGTGCAGACGCGCTCAAAGCCGGTCGGCATCGAAGTGAAGGTCGGCCCGGCTGCGGATGCCGCGAGCGCGAACGCGTTCGGCGTGCTGCTGCAATATCCGGGCGTGAACGGCGACGTGCGCGACTACCGCGCGCTGGCTGATGCGATCCACGCTGCAGGTGGTCATGTGGTCGTCGCCGCCGATCTGCTCGCGCTGACTGTGCTGACGCCGCCGGGTGAATGGGGCGCCGACGTGGCCGTCGGCAACACGCAGCGGTTTGGCGTGCCGGTCGGTTTCGGCGGCCCGCACGCGGCGTATCTCGCCGTGCGCGATGAATTCAAGCGCCAGATGCCGGGGCGGCTGGTCGGCGTGACCGTCGATGCGCAGGGCAATCCGGCGCTGCGTCTCGCGCTGCAAACGCGCGAACAGCACATCCGCCGCGAAAAGGCGACGTCGAATGTGTGTACCGCGCAGGCGCTGCTCGCGATCATGGCGAGCATGTACGCGGTCTATCACGGCCCGCACGGCCTGAAGACGATCGCGTTGCGCGTGAACCGCATCGCTGCATTGCTCGCACAAGGCGCGAAGCAACTCGGCTACAAGCTCGTCAACGAAACCTTCTTCGACACGCTCACGTTCGAAACCGGCGCGCGTACGCAGGCGCTGCACGACGCGGCGACGGCCAAGGGCATCAATCTGCGGCGCGTGAGCGATACACGCGTCGGCATTTCGATCGACGAAACCACGAAACGCAGCGATCTCGCCGATCTGCTGGCAGCGTTCGCACAGGCTGCGTTTGTCAGCGACGTACCGCAGGTCGACGCGCTGGATACGGCGTTGAGTGCAGCGGATTCGTTCCCGGCATCGCTGGAACGCACGAGCGCGTACCTCACGCACCACGTGTTCAACCGTCACCATTCGGAGACGGAAATGCTGCGCTATCTGCGCAGCCTGTCGGACAAGGATCTCGCACTCGATCGCTCGATGATCCCGCTCGGCTCGTGCACGATGAAGCTGAACGCGACGTCGGAAATGCTGCCGGTCACGTGGCCTGAATTCGGGCAGATCCATCCGTTCGCGCCGGCCGAGCAAACCGTCGGCTACCGCGAAATGATCGATCAGCTCGAACAGATGCTGGTCGCGGCGACAGGTTACGCGGCTGTTTCGCTGCAGCCGAACGCGGGCTCGCAGGGCGAATATGCCGGCTTGCTGATCATTCACGCGTACCATGCGTCGCGCGGCGAAGGTCATCGCAACGTCTGTCTGATTCCCGCTTCGGCGCACGGCACGAACCCCGCTTCGGCGCAGATGGCCGGCATGCAGGTCGTCGTGGTCGCGTGCGACGCGCAGGGTAACGTCGATATCGAAGACCTGAAGGCGAAAGCCGCGCAGCACGCTGACAAGCTGGCCGCGATCATGATCACGTACCCGTCGACACACGGCGTGTTCGAAGCGAACGTGCGCGAAATCTGCGAGATCGTGCATGCGCGCGGCGGCCAGGTTTATGTCGATGGCGCGAACATGAACGCGATGGTCGGCCTCACGGCGCCAGGCCAGTTCGGCGGCGACGTCTCGCACCTGAACCTGCACAAGACGTTCTGCATTCCGCACGGCGGCGGCGGACCGGGCGTTGGTCCGGTCGCAGTCGGCGCGCATCTGGCGAAATTCCTGCCGAACCAGACGTCGTCGGGCTACGAGCGCAACGCGAACGGCATCGGTGCTGTCTCGGCTGCGCCGTACGGCTCGGCTTCGATCCTGCCGATCTCGTGGATGTACATCGCGATGATGGGCGCGAAAAACCTCACCGCCGCCACCGAAACCGCAATCCTCAACGCGAACTACGTCGCGAACAAGCTCGCGCCGCACTACCCGGTGCTGTACTCGGGCCCGGGCGGACTGGTCGCGCACGAATGCATTCTCGATCTGCGTCCGATCAAGGAAACGAGCGGTATCTCCGTGGATGACGTCGCGAAGCGTCTGATGGACTACGGCTTCCATGCGCCGACGATGAGCTTCCCAGTGCCGGGCACGCTGATGGTCGAGCCGACCGAATCGGAATCGAAGGAAGAACTCGATCGTTTCATCGAGGCGATGATCGCGATCCGCGACGAAATCCGCGCCGTCGAGGAAGGCCGCGCCGACCGCGAAGACAATCCGCTGAAGCATGCGCCGCACACCGCGCAGGTTGTCGTCGCGGATGACTGGAAGCATGCGTATGCGCGTGAGACCGCGGCGTACCCGCTTAAGTCGTTGCTCGCGAAGAAGTACTGGCCGCCGGTCGGCCGCGCGGACAACGTCTATGGCGACCGCAACCTGTTCTGCTCGTGCGTGCCGATGGCGGATTACGAGTAACGCCTGCCGCGTCACGGCGGACCGCGTGCTGCCGTACCACGGCGCGCGGTCCTGTCGTTCGCGCCCCGGAACGGCTAACATCACACACCGAATCAGCCAGACTAAGGAGTTTCGCATGGCGCGAAAGGTGCGATTGATGCAACGCCGGATAAGACCAAAGAAAGCACTGTCACGGCAGTTCGCAGGCACGCCGCTGGCTGTACTGTTGCTCACCTGCGGCGCACTCGCGCTCCCATCACAGCAAGCCCACGCAGCGATGAATTTCTGCGCCGCGCCCGGGCTGCAAACCAGTGAACGCACGAATGCCGATCCCGGCGTGAAGGCCCTGGTCAGCAACGTGCAGGCGCATCTGAACGAAACGCCGCACGCGCTCGCCAGACTGCATACCGAAGGCACGCTCCCGCACGAAGGCATCTACGACCAGAGCGTGGAAGCCGAAAAGGATCTCGACCTCCTGCGCGACGCCGCGCTCGCCTGGCGTGCCACCAGCGACGACCGCTACCTGAAACTCGTCGACCGCCTGCTGTATGCGTGGGTCACGACCTACCAGCCGAGCTTCAATCCGATCGACGAAACGCACTTCGAGGGCCTGATCCTCGCCTATGACATGACCGCCAGCGCGCTGCCCGTGAAAACGCGCAACGCCGCCATGGCATTCCTGACGAAGTTCGCAAACGGCTACATCGGGCAGATCGACGCACAACCGCGTCCGCTCACAGGCTCTTTCAAGAACAACTGGCAGAGTCATCGGGTCAAACTGGTATCGATGGCCGCGTTCACGCTCGACAACCGGAAGATGATCAACGCGGCGCAGCGCCTGTACGTCGAGCACATCGGCGACAACATCGCGCCCGATGGCGCAACCGTCGATTTTGCGGAACGTGATGCGCTGCACTATGTGACGTACGACCTGCAGCCGCTCGTCACGGCCGCGCTCGCCGCGCGCCGCCACAACCGTAACTGGTTGCCGGAGAAAGCGGCGAACGGCGCGTCGCTGGCTGCCGCGCTCGACTGGCTCACGCCGTACGCGACCGGCGCGAAGACACACGAAGAATTCGTGCATTCGGACGTGCCGTTCGATGTAAAACGTCGCGAAGCTGGCTTGCCCGGCTACTCGGGTCAATGGGATCCGAAGAACGCGACGGAGTTGTTCCACCTCGCCGCGCGACTCGATGGCCGCTTCACGCCTGTCGCGCTGCAACTGGCACCGTCGCCGCCCGCGTGGCTCGCCGTGTGCCTGCCGCTCGCGGCGCGCTAAACCGATATCTACTTGCAGGAGCAGTAATGGCAGTCAGTGTGTTCGACCTCTTCAAGATCGGCATCGGTCCTTCCAGTTCACATACGGTCGGGCCGATGCGCGCGGCGCTGATGTTTGCCCAGGGTCTCGAGCGCGACGGGCTGCTCGACGCCACGGGGTCCGTTAAAGTCGATCTGTACGGCTCGCTCGGCGCAACCGGCAAAGGCCACGGCACCGACCGCGGCGTGATGCTCGGCCTGCTCGGCGACGCGCCCGATACCGTCAATCCCGACACCATCGTCGAACGTCTCGAAGCAATCCGCCAATCGCGCACGCTTTCGCTGCTCGGCAAGCGCGACATTCCGTTCGTTCTGAAAGATCACATCTCGTTCTACCGGCAGGCGCTCGCCGAACATCCGAACGGCATGAAACTCTTCGCGTTCGACGCAGAAGGCGCGACGCTGCGCGAAGCGACGTATCTGTCGGTCGGCGGCGGGTTTGTCGTGACCGCTGGCGCGCCGAATACGAAGGTGCTGAGCGCAGTCCAGCAGCTGCCGCATCCGTTTCGCACCGGCGACGAACTGCTCGCGATGTGCGCGTCGACAGGAAAATCAGTCGCGCAGCTGATGTGGGAAAACGAGCGCGTGTGGCACACCGAAGAGGAAACACGCACCGGCCTGCTGAAAATCTGGACCGTGATGCAATCGTGCGTCGCGCGTGGTTGCGGCATCGGCAACCCCGATGCGGACGGCACGCTGCCGGGTCCGTTCAAGGTGAAACGCCGCGCGCCGCAGCTGTATCGCGCGCTGTCGGGCAATCCGGAAATGGCGCTGCGCGATCCGTTGTCGATGATCGACTGGATCAATCTGTACGCGATCGCCGTCAACGAGGAGAACGCCGCGGGCGGGCGCGTCGTCACCGCGCCGACCAATGGCGCGGCGGGCATTATCCCGGCCGTGCTGCATTACTACACGCGTTTCATGCCAGGCTCGAACGAACAGGGCGTGATCGACTTCCTGATGACGGCCGCCGCTATCGGCATTCTGTACAAACTGAACGCGTCGCTGTCCGGCGCCGAAGTGGGCTGCCAAGGCGAAGTGGGCGTCGCGTGCTCGATGGCGGCCGGCGCGCTCGCGGCCGTGATGGGCGGCACGCCGCTTCAGGTCGAGAACGCCGCTGAGATCGGCATGGAACACAACCTCGGTCTCACCTGCGATCCGGTTGGCGGGATGGTGCAGATTCCGTGCATCGAACGCAACGCGATGGCGTCGGTGAAGGCGGTCAATGCCGCGCGCATGGCGTTGCGCGGCGACGGCAGTCACTATGTCTCCCTCGACTCCGTCATCAAGACGATGCGCGAGACCGGCGCCGATATGAAGACCAAATACAAGGAGACGTCGCGTGGCGGCCTGGCGGTGAATATCGTCGAGTGCTGACCTGACGTACGTCGTTCCACTAAAGGCGGCGCGCGTATCGTCCCGATGCAGCGCGCAGGCCGTGACACTGATCGGGCTACCGGCTCATGCCGACGGAAGCTGCTGGCCCGGTCGAACTGAATGGAGGTTTTCTCGCAATGTCGTTGCCAATCGTTTCCGCTTCTACTGATTCCGCTGGTTCCGCCACCACCACCGGCGCGCGTCTTGTTGTCGATGCCTTGCTGACGCATGGCGTCGAGCGCGTGTTCTGCGTACCGGGCGAGAGCTTTCTCGCCGTGCTCGATTCGCTGCACGACGAAACGGACAGTATCCAGACAATCGTCTGCCGCCACGAAGCGGCCGCCGCGAACATGGCCGAAGCCGTCGGCAAGCTGACCGGACGGCCTGGCATCGCACTCGTCACGCGTGGTCCGGGCGCGACGCACGCGTCGATCGGCGTCCACACGGCGTTCCAGGATTCGACGCCGATGATCCTGCTGATCGGCCAGTGCGCGCGCGAGCATCTCGACCGTGAGGCTTTCCAGGAGATCGACTACCGGCGCATGTTCGGCCAGATGACCAAATGGGTCGCGCAGATCGACGACGCGCGCCGCATTCCCGAATATCTGAGCCACGCGTTTCATATCGCGACGTCGGGACGTCCGGGGCCGGTCGTGCTGTCGCTGCCGGAAGACGTGCTGAGCGACGCGTGCCCAGTCGTACCGGGCGCGCCGAAGTATCACCGCGTGGCGGCGTCGCCATCGAAGGCGCAGATCGAGCAGTTGCGCACCTTGCTCGAAGGCGCAAGGCGGCCGATGGTGATCGCAGGCGGCAGCGGCTGGACGCCGGACGCATGTGCGGATTTCCGCCGCTTCATCGAGAACTGGCAGTTGCCGGTCGGCCTCGCGTTCCGCTATCAGGACACACTGGATAACGAACACCCGAACTACGCCGGCGACGTCGGCCTCGGCGTCAATCCGGCGCTGGCCGCACGCATCGGCGATGCGGATTTACTGCTCGCGATCGGTCCGCGCCTCGGCGAAGCCACGACGAACGGCTACACGCTGCTCGACATTCCGAAGACGAAGCAAACGCTCGTCCATATTCACCAGGGCGCCGAAGAACTTGGCCGCGTGTACGCCGCTGATCTGCCGATCGTGTCGGGCATGCCGGAACTCGCCACGTTGCTCGCCCAACTGAAACCGACGGCGACGCCAGCGTGGGCCGGCTCAGCCGAAGCAGCGCACCAGGCATATTTTGACTGGCGCAAGCCGCGCGCGATTCCTGGCGACGTGCAGATGGGCGAAGTCATCCAGCAACTTCGCGCACATCTGCCCGAAGACGCGATTCTCACGAACGGCGCGGGCAACTACGCGACCTGGCTGCATCGGCATTTCTCGTACCGGCATTTCCGCTCGCAGCTCGCACCGACGAGCGGCGCGATGGGCTACGGCGTGCCGGCGGCCATCGCGGCGAAATCGATGTATCCGGACCGCGCGGTCGTCGCGCTCGCTGGCGACGGCTGCTTCATGATGGCCGCGCCGGAACTCGCGACGGCGATGCAGTACGACCTGCATGTGATTTTCATCGTCGTGAATAACAGCCACTTCGGCACGATCCGTATGCACCAGGAAAAGAACTATCCGAACCGCGTGCACGGCACCGGTCTGACGAATCCGGATTTCGTGGCGTTCGCGCGGTCGTTTGGCGCGCATGGTGAACTCGTCGAGCGGACGGAAGATTTTCTGCCCGCGCTCGGACGTGCGCAGGCGGCGAAGCGCGCTGCACTGATCGAGATTCGTCTGCCGCAGGAAGCAAGCACGCCGGGTGCAACGCTCGAGCAGATCCGCGAGCAGGGGCGGAAACTGCGCGGCGAGGTATAGCCTTCTCGCGGATGCCACGGGACCCGCGACCTCAAGGCCGCCACGCGGCCAGGCGGTCGGGGTCTGCAGCGGCGGGGATCAGGCCGCCTCTGCCGGCCAGAGGCGCGCAGCGGCTCCGATCACCAGCACAATTGTCGCGAGGACATCGACGAGCACGACGCGCCACAATTGGGCGTTGAGATGTCCGGTCGAACATGCCAGATACAGGAAGGTGCCGACACTGACAAAGCCCGCGATATAGCCCAGCGCCTGCAATCTGGCGTCGAACGCGGCATAAATCAGAAACGCGCCGAGTAATGCGAACAGCGCCGAGCGGTGACGCATCAGGACGGTCAGATTGGGCTCATCGAGCGCGATGCCGTATAGCACACCAAGGCTACGCGTACCCGACACGCCCGAGACCGGCAGCAGATGAATGACGCCGACTATGATCAGTGGCACGGCGATCAGATATTTCATGTTTTTCCAGCCTTTCCGTTATGGCCCGGCTGCGGGCCGCTGACGTGCGCCGCGACTCCCGCATGCGGCATGCCGCTAGTCCTGCGAACTTGATGCCAAAGACGAAGCCCGGTCGTCAACGGTCGAGTCCAGCCACGCCGCCAGCACCGGCTGCGCGGCTTTGCGGCCAATCGGGTGGAATGCGAGACATCTGCTCGCGGCAAGCAGCGTCATCATTTCGGCGTCGCGGACATAGACGAGTCCGCCCGCCAGCTCCGCCGCGAGCATCGCGCATCGCTCGAGGGTTCGCTGAACGCCAAAGCGGATCATCAGTACGCGGGCGAGCAACGCGCCATCCGGTGGACAGGTCTGCATCAGGTGAATTGCACCGTCCAGCGCTGCCTGGGCACACTCCAGTTCTCCCGCAAGCAGCACACGCTCTGAATCGTCGATGCGACGATCCGCCACGACGCGGTCCGCCATCGCGCTTACTGCGCCGAGGTAACTCGCCGACGCTATGATCTCGAACCAGCACAATCCCATTGCTTCGGCGACCGCGACAATCCCGGCAGTTTCCGCATCGCCTTCCGATGCGAGCAGCACCTGTCCGGCTGAAACCCGCACGTTGTCGAAACGCAGTTCCTCGCTATCGGCAGCAGCAAGCAGCGGGACGTCCCAAAACTTGTGCCGCGTCACGCCTGGCTCGTTCGCCGGCAGGATCGCCATTCCAGTGCGCTTGATGCCGTCCGTCCCCTGAACTGCAACGCCGACCGTGATGATGTCCATGCTGTTCGCCATCGTGCATGGTTTCTTGCTGCCGGTAATCCGGAAACCATCGCCGTCCGGCACCATGAAGACGGTCGAATCCAGGATGCCCGCGCCACGCCGTCCTTCAGCGAATGCGGAGGCAACCAGCAGATTGTCGTGTGCAACATCGCGCAGCATCCGCGCGCACGATGGCACGTGGTCGGCCAGCGCACCGCAAAAGCTGACCGTGAAGTTGTGCATGGTCAGCATGAGGGCCATTGATGGCGCACGGGCGCCGATGGCCCGCTGCAAGCGAATGCCGTCGTATGGCGAAATCATCGAACCACCCGACGACGCCGGGACCCACAGCCGTGGCAGGCGGTGCTGACGAATCAATGACTTGATCTCCCGCGGGTCCTTCGATTCCATTGCCAGCAGGCCCTGCCCGGCGAGTTCGGCTTCAAGGCCCGGCGCGTATTGCTCCAGAACGACACGTGATTCCTGCAGGAACATTTTCATTACCTCTTTTCAGATGTTGAGTTGGCTCGAATGACGAAGCCACCCGAGGTACAGCGGAAGAACTGCGCGAACGAGCGCTGGCGGCAGGCTGGTCGTGCGCGGGCATGCCCACGGGACAGACGGCATCGCGGTATGGCCCGCTATGGCGTGTGCGAGATCGCGGCCGACCGCCACGGCGAGCGCGACGCCGTGACCGTTCCACGCGCCGACATGCCAGTAACGGCGTTCGGCATCCAGCGCCTTGACGATCGGCCATTCATTCAGCGTGCAACCGAGCAGACCGTGCCAGACCCGATCGGCCGTCATTTCGCGTAGCGACGGAAAGAAGAGCGACAGCTGTCCGGTCAGGTCAGGCGCGCTCCGCGTACGAAGGTCGAGATCGACCTTTTCGCCGGGCGCATGGCGGTACCCGCCGCCGATTAGCAAACGGCCATCGTCGAGTGGCCGCAGAAAATTGAACATCGGACGCGCGTCGTACATACCCTGCCCCTGGCGCCAGCCGATGACATCGCGCTCAGCGGCAGAGAGAGGACGCGTCACCGCAGCAAACGCCGCGACGGGCAAGACGGTCCCTCGAAAGGTGTCCAGGCCGTCGATGCTGCCGACGCTGCCATCGACGGCGAACACAACCCGCGAAGCGCCGATTGAGCCCGCGTCAACATGCAGCGCGCCGGTGTCACGCGCAAATCGCAAAACCCGCGAATATTCAAAAATGCGGACACCCCGTTCGAGCGCGGCGCGCTTCAGGCCGACGCACAACCGGCCGGGATTCAGTAACCGGGCCGGAAACGCAATCGCGTTGCGTATCCGCCGTGAGTCCGGCAGCGATGCGCGGAGCACATCCACACCGAGCAACGGCACGTCGAAGCCAAGCGCGCGATAGACCGCCGCGCGCTTTTCGAGTGTGATCGCGTCGGTGTCGCGCAGGGCAACCTGCCATTGCCCGGCCTCGCGCATATCGCAGTCGATGCCGCAGGTGTTGACCAGACCGGCCGTCAACTCCACGGCATCGAGCGAATACGCGTAGGCCGCGTGCGCGAAATCAGGCCCGAGCGATCGCACCTGACGCTCGACCGCCGGCCCGATCCGCGGCGCGCACTGGCCAGAATTCAGCCCGCTCGCGCCGTATCCGATACGCCCGGCTTCGAGCAGTACGACGTCGATCCGCGGCTCGACCGTCTTGAGGTGAAGGGCCGTCGAAAGCCCGGTCAGGCCACCACCGACAATGGCAACATCGCACGTCATGTCGCCCGTTACGGCGGATGTCACTTCGTCGAGTGGAAACGGAAGCCACGCCGTTGAGGGAGCGTCCAGCCGGCACCCATGTGGTTGCATGACACGAGCCACTAGATCGCCCTCGTCAAACGGAGAAATTGCCACAGCCCACTTGCGGTCGAGCCGTTCTGAAATGCGATGTATTCGGGCTGAATGAGATCGGGCGCCCATTTGAGTTTGTATTGCAGCTGCGCTTCGGCGGGATAGATGAAGCTCCCGTGTCGCGCCAGCTTCCGGAACGTCCACGCCGTCGCGCGGCTATACGCGCTCTCGATCTCGTGTTCGTCGGCGAGTGACGTCAGTGGCGTAAAGCCAAAGTTCAGCATTCGAGCGCCTTCCGCCTTGAAGCGCTCGATAGCCGTGATGTTGATGAGCTCCATCACGCCCGTCGTCGCATCGGGCTTTCGCCGCGTAAGATCGTGCATCCAGCCGGCGTGCCGGCCAAAGCTTGCGGTGTAGAGAACATAGGCCACCGCCTCGTCGTTCTGCATCGCTACGAAGAGCCGCTTGATCGAGCGGTCGAGGCGGTCGGGCGCGCCTACTTCGCCGATGAGAAATGCGAGTTCCTTCGCGCCCTTGTCCTTGATCCATTCGCGGTCGATCGCGGCAATTGCGTCGCGAATCTGCGGGGTTACCGGTACGTCGACGCCGAGTTCGAGCACGCTGACATGACTGCGGCGCGCCGCGATATCTTGTTGCGCAGTTTGATGAATGGCGTGCCGGAAATCCTGAAGCGATCGAGACTCACGCTGTACGACGCGCCGATCTGGTTGACCCGAAACCCACGGCTTGCGAACAGAAGTGCGTCGTCCCGGAACATCTGCACCGCGACAACCTTTCGCTGTTCACTGCGCGCCCAGTCGAGAAACCGGTCGAGCAACGCGGCACGCTGGCCGGAAGCAGCCGTGATGCCAGCAACCATCACCAGATGATGACGGCCCGCCGGCCGGTACGCGACCAGCCCGTCGATATCGGGCACGCAAAACCGCAGCGTCTCCTGATTGACCGCCAGTAACGCAGACGGATGGTCAGCATGACGCCGCAGGACGTCAACGGGATCGACCGACGCACTGATGGCAGGGACTTCAGCAGCCGCGTCACACTGCATCCGGACCTCCTCGTCGGGTCGTTGATGCATTGACATAGCTCGTCCGGAAATGCACGAACGCAGGATGAGCGGCCGGCTCGAAGCTCACGCCAAAGGGCTTCAGGAAATTGCCGAACAGCGCACGGTCGCCGCACAGGTGGATCGGTACCGCGAGCAAAGCCCATTCAGGCTGGACCAGCCACGCCCACAGCACCGCGACCAGCAGTCCCGAGACCGCGCTGTGCGTGCCGTTGTACAGCACGTAGAACGTGCGGTGAATACGTCTGCCATGCGCGCGCCGGTGAGCGATCGCGCCGGGCAGGTACCCGAAAACGTCGATATAAGCGAAGAGGAGCACGAATACCCACCAGCGGATCTGCGCCAGGTGAGCGACAAGCAGCCCGACGCAGATCGCAAGCGCCACCAGGTTTTCCAGCCGTAGCAGCCGGTATGTTGTGGGCGTTTCAAAGAGGTTCTGCTGGTCCATTGCGCCCCCTTCAGCCCGTCTGCCGCATGAGCTGTTCCAGCTTCGGCTGCGCTGCCACCACGAGATTCGTCATGAGGTCCTGCAGTTCAGGATTGAGATACCGGACGAACGACGGCTGCATGGACGGTCTTGTCAGCATTCGCATGTACCAGGAACGCAGGTTTGGATGCGCTTCGAAAGTCATCAGACTGCCGAGGCCCACGTGTTCCGCGCGCATCACATAGGGCAATGCAGCAAGATCGGCGAGACTGCAGGCCGGTCCGGCGAGCCACGCATGGGCGTCGACGAGCTGCGCTTCCATACGCGTGAAAAATACGCGATGCCGGTCGATACAATCCTTCAGTTCCGGGGCATCGAGCCCGTGCTCAAGCACGCTGCTGCGCCACGCGCGCACAGACTCGTCGGGTATCGCCTGAAGCAATGCGCTGACCGCACCGGCCGGCTGCTGCAACAAAAGCGGACGCGCCAGCACGGCCCACGTCACAACGCCCGAGGCGTGGTGCAGCTCACGGTCGATCCAGTGATTCCATTGCCGCGCCGCGTAACGATGCGCCGGCGCCACGGGCATCAGCGGATGTTGCGGAAACGCTTCGTCGAGGTACTCGCAAATGAACCACGATTCAGTCAGTACAAGCCCGTTGTGTTCGAGCACCGGCACTTCCGCGCGTGCGTTCAGGCGACGGAATGCTTCACTGCAATGCTCGCCACCAAGGAGATCCACAATGCGGTCGTTCCATCCGAGCTGCTTCTCGGCAAGTGCGAGCCGGACCTTCTGTGATGCAACGGAAAATGGCGAGTGATGAAGCGTGAACATGGAGGTCATTTATTTCCCGGGTTACCAGATGAACGGAACCAGTCGCTTCACGCGACTGCAATAGGTGATGTACTGCGCACCAAACGTCTGCAGCATCAAACCTTCTTCGTAGCGAATGCGTCGCACGAAAGCCGCCATGAGCAGCACGCCGGCGAGCGCGGCAGCGAGCGGCGCATGCATTGCGAGCAACATGCCGGTGTAAAGGAACCAGGCACCCGTGTAGCTCGGGTGGCGCATCAGGCGATACGGCCCGCTCGAAATCACCTGTTGATCTGCCTGCACGCGCACGTGCCAGGTGAAGAAGCGTCCAAGCTCCGCCACGGCCCACGCCCGCAATAACGCACCCGCAATAGCAGCCGCGAACGCGACGACGGCCAGCTCATCCCAGGCCATGCTGCCTGGATAACGCCACACCAGACACTCGATGACCCCGCCCAGCAGCGTCAGATACACAGTCCACACGAGTTGCTTTGCCGTGCCTCGATCTTCCGGCGGTGCATCGCGATCGAGAGGGCTGTAGGCGGGCTGCGTCAGCGAAGCGAGCAGCCCGGCCCCCACCATTGCCCAGAGCTTCGACGAGACGAGCGCGTCGGGCTGAAGAACCGCAGCGGGTAAGAGAAAGACCAACGCCACCGCGACGAGTCCTGTCATGAATTTGCGGATCATGCGAAGTTCCTCATCACGCGGTGGCAGGCAGTGACTGCAGCCCGCGAAAGACCACCGTGCCTGGCAACCAGCGCGGGTCGTCGATCTCCGGCTTGAGATCCGGCAGGCGCTCAAAAATCGTTTGCAGCGCGACTTCGGTTTCAACCTGGCCAAGCTGCGCGCCAAGGCAGTAGTGCGGACCACCGCCAAATGACAGCGGGTAGCTGCTTTTGCGCGAGATGTCGAAACGATCTGCGTCTGGCCACGCCGTCGAATCGCGATTTGCGGATGCCACGATGCAGAGGATCGTTTCACCCGCCTTGATCGAAGCGCCCGCGACCTCGATGTCTTCGCGTGCCTGGCGCGGCGTCATCTGGACCGCGGAATCGTAGCGAACCATCTCGGTGACGGCGTCGGAAAGCAGCGTGATGTCGTCTTTCAGCGCGCGCAGCTGATCGGGGTTCCGGTACAGTGCAAGCAGGCCATTGCCGATCGTATTCACCGTGGTCTCCTGACCACCGACGAACATCATTCGCAGGTTGTCGATCATCTCGGCGCGCGTTACCTGCCCGTCCGCTTCGGCCGCAATGAGTTGCGATGTCAGATCGTCGCCAGGCTCGCGCCGGCGCAACTCGATCAGCCACTGGAAATATTCGTGAGCTTCATTGACGGCCTTGTTCTGTTCAAACAGTTCCAGCGGACTCAACGGTGCAGGTTCAAGCGCGCGTGAACCGTTTGCGCTGCGCTGGCTGAACTTCGACCAGTCCTGCTGCGGGATACCGATCAGGTAGCAGATCACAGCGCTCGGCAAGGGAAAAGCCAGATCCAGCATCACATCAAACGCGGGCTTTTTGAGCGCTGCGTCGACCAGATCGCTCATCACCGACCGCATGAACGGCCGCATCGCTTCGACCCGCTTGTGGGAGAAACTACGCGCGACCGCGTTACGCACGCGCAGATGATCTTCGCCGTCTTTCATCACCATCATGTTGCGGGCCGACGCGTATACAGGCTGATCGACAATCCGCGGCCCGAGCCGCTCCGCCATGTTTTCGAAGTAGAAATACCCGCGTCCGAAATGCGCATCCTTCAGCATGAATGAGACTTCGCTGTGCCGGCTGGCAATCCATACGCCATGCGGCGAGCGATACACCGGCGCATGCTCGCGCAATTGCGCATAGACCTGGTAAGGATCCCGCACGTGCAGAGGATGCGGAACAAGCGGATCAAAGGTGGGAACAAAAGCTGCGGTGTCCGGCAAAAGCGCTGACATGAAACTCTCCTGGAAAAGGGGCGAACGGATTCAGACAGGAAGCGGCGTTTCGCGACGCGTGTCGCGGATCGTTTCCGCACCGGCGAAACGCGGATTCATCCATTGCGCGATAACCTGCAACCGACCTTCGAGGAACTGCTCGCGGCAGGGACGGCGCGACAGCTTGCCGCTCGTTGTCTTGGGAATGCTGCCGTTCGCAATCAGGACGATCGCATAGGGCTGGATGCCGTGATTTCTGTAGATAGCGTCCCGCATACAGGCAGCGATCTCATCGGCGCGAGGCTCGTCGCGGCGGTTGATTTCCTGTGCGAACACCAGATGGTCTTCATTGCCCACGGCAATGCAAAAGGCGATTCCGCATCCGGGACGCATCGCCTCGTGACAATGGTCGACCGTACGTTCAATGTCGTGCGGATAGTGATTAACGCCGCGAATGATGATCACGTCCTTGAGGCGGCCACTGACATACAGTTCGCCTTCGCGCATGAAACCGAGGTCGCCCGTCTTCAGCCAGGCGCCCGGGCGGTCGCGCATGCTGGCGCCGAATACCTGATCAGTCGTGCAGGGACGGTCCCAATAGCCCGCTGCCACCGACGGCCCCGCGACCCAGATTTCACCAACCGCTCCGTCGGCCCGTTCTATTGCCGAGTCGGGATCGACGATGCGCACGTCGAGACCCGTTGCCGGCCTGCCGCAACTGACCAGTTCGCGCACCAGCGTATCAAGCGACGGGTCGTCCGGCACGACGGCTTGTGCCGTCTTCGCGTAGGCGACGCTATCAATCGTGAGCGTGCGGGGTGAGTCCTCGCGCCGCTTGCCTGTGACGAACAGCGTGGTCTCGGCCATGCCATAACAGGGATAGAAGGCGCTGCGCCGGAAGCCGCGCGACCCGAAGCGCTCGACGAAACGGTTCAACGTATCCGACCGCACCGGCTCCGCACCGGAATAAGCCAGTTCCCAGCTCGACAGGTCCAGCGTCTCGAGGGTTTCGTCCGCGACCTTGTCGATACACAGTTCGTACGCGAAGTTAGGCGCGCCGCTCACGGTGCAACGTCGCTTCGACAGTTCACTGAGCCATCGGTCGGGGCGGCGCAGGAACGCCGCGGGCGCCATGAAGCTGACCGGCACGCCTGCGCAGAACGACCCCAGAATTGCTCCAATCAGCCCCATATCGTGATAGGGCGGCAACCAGGTCAGATGATGGTCGTCGAGTCGAAACTGCAGGTGGAGCGCGATCAGATAGACGTTGTGCAGCAAATTGCCGTGCGTCACCTTGACGCCTTTCGGCGTGCCCGTCGAACCCGACGTATATTGCAGGATCGCGATCTGGTCGCGATCCACATGGGGGTCGCGCCATGCGTCTTCGAGACACTCCGCCTCGAAATGGGTATCTGTCGCTAACCAGCGGAGCCGGGCGAGCGGTCCCGCGTCGTCGTCCAGCTGAATGAGCGTGGCCGCCGTCGTCAGAGCGGCGCTCGCGCCGCAATCGTGCGCGACGGCCGCAAGGCGATCGCGCAGACGTGGATTCAGCGGCGGATACGCGGGCACGCCAATCATGCCGGCATACAGGCAGCCGAACAGCGCGCACAGATAGTCGAGCCCCGCGGGATAAAGCAGCAGCACGCGGTCGCCCGGTCTACCCGAGCTTTGCAATAGTGCTGCAATCTGCCTTGCCCGTTGATCAAAACGCAGGTAGGTGATCGACCGGTCTTCCGGCTGCGGGCCTGAATAGTCGATGTAGGTGAACGGCCGCCCAGCCGGGTTGGCATACGCGTGGCTGCGCGCGACTTCGACGAGGCTCGAACTCGCGTACGGCGCGGCCGGAACCAGAAGCTGGAGCAGTTGGTTCGATGCAGTCATGGAGATCTCCTTGAAACGGATATGTCGACGCGCGGCTCAGGCGAGAGGCAGGGCCCGTTGCGCGGTGAAGTCGATGAAGCGGTTCCAGTGCTCGTCCGAGAGAGGTCGGCCAAAGCTTTGCAGACCGGCGAGTGCGAAGCCGTGCTTGCGCGCGAGTTGCTGTTGCCGCGCGATCTCTTGCGCATCCAGTGCGTTGCCGATGCTCACGTTCTCGAAGCGTCCTTCGAGCGCGAGCAGCATCGTTTCGGCCATGCACGCGAATGCGGTGCCGCGCGCTATGCCATACGGACCGATCCGCGGGGAACCCGGCAACGCAATCACCCCGCCATCGATCACCAGTACGTCGGGGCGGGTCTCGACGATCGAAGCCGAAATGCAACGCGGCCTCGATATGTCGCACACGATGGTGCCTGGCTGCAGCAGAGCCTCGTCAATGACGTCGCCGGGAAAGCTGGTTGCCGCGAGCGCGACGTTTGCCTCCCCAAGGGTGCGAATATCGCCTGTGAGGACTAGCGCCCCGTGCTCTTCAAGTTGTGCGATCAGGACATCGGCGTCGGATTGGCGCGACGTATCGTTCGCGTGCGCTGCGGCACGCCTGATCTGCGCAGCAAGCGAGCCGGGGAGAAGCGGCTCGTCGCATGGCGAAAGCGCCCCTTCGACGATCGTGCGCGCCACTGCAAGAAGCCGCGCACGTCCGGTTTCGCGCGCGTGCGCCGGGTTACCGATCAGCAACATCCGCGCGGCCCGACGCGACAGCAGGACCGCCGTGCAGGATCCGATCGCACCCGCCGCGCCGATGACCGCGGCCGTGCTTGCATCCCACTGACGGCCCGTGCGACGCATGACGTCATCGAGCGCTTCGACGCCCGCGACGACGGTATAGGAATTGCCCGACGTCAGCGCGACATCCGGGTTCAGCAACTGCGCGCCGCCGCCGCTCACCACGGATGTATAGGCACCGAGGCCGACAATTTGCGCGCCGCGCTTGCACGCCAGCCTGATGCCGCGATTCAGCACTGCGATCGCCTCATGTTGCGAAAGTTGCCGCAATTGGGCCGCTGTGTGGCCGATCATGATGAAATCGCCTCGCGCTTTTGTTCCTGCTGGCGATTCGATCTGCGCGCTGGAACCGACCACGGGATCAATCAGGCCGTCCATGCTTGCTGCGAACTCCGCCAGTTCTTGCGCATCCAGAATGTTCAGACTGGAGTCATAGTCGGCGTAGCTTTGCGCGTCGAGCGGATGAATCAGAAATCCAAAACGATGTTCGTCTGCCGTATCCCGCGCATGGCGAAGCGATGGCGCGCGCGGCTCTCCGGGCGAAGCGATTTCAGTGATGTCCGGCGTGCCGTGCACCTCACACGCCTCAGGCACTCCTGCTGTCGCGCACGCCGGTGCCTCGCGTCGCAGCAACGCCCGATAGAACGTGCCTGTATTGCGGCATGCCAGCGCGCTCAATGCGCGCTCGAGCGCGTCGATTGCCCTGTCGCAATGCTCGCGTGTCGCGGTCAGCGGCGGCTGGACGCGCAGCACGTCGCCGCGATTGAGCGTCGGCGCGAAGCGGACCCGCTCGACGTTCAACAGGTAGCTAGTACCACTGTGTTAACAAACTACTCGATTTTCCGGCCGCAGCACGGGCACCGTTCGAGACGGGCAAGCAGCGCGGCAGCAAGCTCCAGTCGCAGCGTTGTAATGGAGTCCGACACATGGCGCTGCTTACGCAGGGGCGCCCCGGGGCCGGAAGCCCTCGGGTAAGGAAGGCACTTCGCCGGGTAGCCGATGGGCTGGAGTTTTTTTTTGCGCCACCAGACGTTCGGTGACGAGAAAGCCATCAGCGGCTATGCACAGCGTCGCGTGGTGATGAAAGCCGCGCCAGCTGCGTCCCTCGAAGTGCCCCAGGCCGAGTTCCTGCTTGAGCTCCTGATAATCGCGCTCAATGCGCCAGCGCAGTTTTGCAAGTCGCACGAGTTCCTTGATCGGCGTGTCAGCCGGCAACGTGCTGAGGAAGTATTTGGTCGGCTCGAGCTCTTCGCTGGGCCACTCGACGAGCAACCATTGTTCCTCGGCGCTCTCAGATGGCTGGGCTGCGCGGGAGGCGCAGTGCACCCGTATTGCCGCAAAGCGCGACGACAAGGCGGCGTTGGTGCCTTCTCGCCATGTGACGGTGCGAAAGCGCCGCGATGGTAACTGCATGGCCAGCTCTTTTGCCTGCAGCGGCGCCTGAGCTTGCGTCTGCAGGCTGACCGCGCCTGTCACCCCGACCACATACGTGAAGCCCATCTGCGTGAGTTGCTCGCGGAACTCGGTGCTCGCCCCGTAACCGGCATCGGCCAGAACCAGTTGCGGCAGGGATTCCACCTCTGCGAGGTCTTCAAGCAGTTGCAGCGCGAGCATCGGCTTGGTGACGAACTCAAGCGCTTCCGGCACTTTGGCAGCCTTGCGCCGGTCCGCGTCCTCGGCCCAGCTTTGCGGCAGGTACAGTTGATAGCGGACCGGCAGACTGAAGCGTTCATTTGCGAGCGAGACGCTGACGGCCACCTGGCAGTTGTCTTGCTTGCCCAACTGGCCGCAGTACTGCCGGGCGACCCCGACCGAGTGCTTGCCCTTCTTCGGAAAGCCGGTATCGTCAATGATCAGCGCCTCAGGTGGTCCCGCACGACGGCCGATCCGCTCAAGCGCGTAACTGCGCACTGTATCAAGCACCGCCTGATCCGACCACGGTGCATCGGCTACAAAGTGATGCAGACTCTGGTGTTCCGAGCGCACCCGGTCCGGTGACAGATGCGCAGCCATGGGCTCAACGCTCTTGCGCCTGACCGGCAACATCAACCCCGTGCAGTAGCCACGAAATGGCTCGACACGATCAGCGTGCCCCAGCGACTGAGTCATCAGGGACACGTACTCGTCGAATCGCTCCGAAGGACGTTCCATCGCACTCCTCATAAATTGCTTGAAGACAAGCGAATAATGCCTTATTTTTTAACACAGTGGTACTAGCGACAAACTGCGCCAGCTCGCCCTCCTGCGCCGCGATGCCGAGGAAATTCTCCGGCCAGCGCGCACGGTCGGCGCTCAGGCGAATACCCAGCATGAACCCCTGCCCCCGAATCTCGTCGACCAGAAGCGGAAAGCGCTCGCGCATTGCCTCCAGCCGCTGCTTCAGATACGCGCCTTCGACCTGCACGTGGCGCAGCAATTCGCCTTCGTTGCGCGTCAGTCGCTCAAGTGTGGCAAGCCCGACGCGCGACGCCAGTGCATTGCCCGCAAACGTCGACGAATGCTTTAAAGCGAACTTTTCGCGGTAGACCGCCGGGGTACTCAGCACGGCACCGACTGGCACGACGCCACCGCCCAGCGCCTTCGACAGCAGAAGAATGTCCGGGCGCACGCCCTCGTGCTCGCAGGCGAACATCGCGCCGGTACGTCCAAGTCCGGTCTGCACTTCATCGACAATCAGAACGAGGCCATGCCTTCGGCAGATTGCCTCGACGGTGGACAGATATCCTTTCGGCGGCACGTGGACGCCGCCCTCCCCCTGGATCGGCTCGACGATGAACGCGGCGTAGACGCCCGCGCGGGAAGCAAGACGCTCTTCGAGCGCGGCTGCGTTGCCGTACTCGACATGATCGAATCCTGCGAGCGGCAGGCCGAAATGCGACTGGTAGTCCGGCTTGCCGGTGGCCGAGAGCGCGCCGAACGTCTTTCCGTGGAAGGCGTTTCTCGTCGACAGGATGTGCGTTCGACCCGTGGCATGACGAGCCATCTTGAGCGCGGCTTCCACCGACTCTGCGCCGCTGTTTGTAAACGTGACATATTGGAGCCCCGGCGGCGCCAGCTCGATCAACCGTTGCGCGAGACGTCCCGCCGATACCAGCCGGGACGGCTGCGCGAAAATCGGCTCCGCGTCGACGCGCAGCGCGTCAACCGCGCTCCAGATCTCCTCAGGATGATGACCGAAAGGCACCGCGCCGTATTGCGCAAGGAAGTCGAGATATCTTTCGTTATTCTGATCGTATAGATACGCACCTTCGGCGCGAACGAAGGACCTGTCTATATGGAGTTGCTCCAGCTTTTTGGCCAGCCATGGATTCACGAAAGATTCGAACGCACTTTCTGCACCCGGAACGGATTTCGACGGCTGCTGCAATGCGACCAGCGCTCTCGCGAGTTCGCGCGAATCGGTTATGCGCTCCAGAAAGTCGACAGGAATCGAAATCCCAAGCCAACGCTCCAGTGAGCTGAGTAGTTCGGCGCCCGACAATGAGTCGATGCCCAGATCAGCCAGGCTCGCCGGCACACCGCTCCATGCAGCATTGAAATGCGCCTGTGTGTAGGCGATCAACCATGCAGTTATTTCGTGTTCGGTCTTGATTGACACTGAACCATCCGTTTATTTGAATCAAACCAGTTCAAATCGGACCCGAAGATGTTGCAACTTCAGAAATCCGCCGCTTCCGTTTGTCCGAATGAAATTTCAGGCGATTATTAGCCATACTAAGCAATTTGACCAAGATGCCTGACTTCTATGCGATCAAGATTAGCCGTTGGTCACGTCGCCTGTAAATCAGACGAGTGAATTTAGATCAAGGATTTGGCGATTACAAAACAGACTATTCAAAACGGATAACGTTGAGGCGCCTCTTATGAAAATCGGCCCGTTTAAGAGGCGCGAGGCTTTTTCGGTTCAATGCAACGAGGCGGAAGGCGGGAAGAGTCGGCGAACGAATTGGAATCCACGCGCCCCAAAAAAAACACTCCGGAAGCGAAATTCGCTCGCGGAGTGTTTTCGAACTACCGGGACTGTGCGGAAAGGCTGGCGATCCGGCTTGTGTCGCGCGCCGTATTCCGGCAGCGCTGTAGCCGGCACGGCAGCTATTAGTGCCTGTTACTTCCCGCCCACGCTTTGCAGCGTCGTCCACTTGCCGTCGACAACCTTGTACAGCGTGATGCCGCCGTTCTTCAGGTCACCCTTGCTGTCGTATGCGAGGTCTTTCGACGTCACAGCCGGCATCGACGTCTGCGCGAGCAGCGGCAGGTACTTTGCCGGATCCGTCGAGTTTGCCTTCTTCATTGCGTTGAACAGTGCCATCGCGCCGTCGTAAGCGTACGGCGAGTACGTCTGCACGTCCTCGTTGAAGCGCTTCTTGTACTTCGCGGTGTAGTCCTTGCCGCCCGGCATTTCTTCCAGCGGCAGGCCAGCCAGCGATGCCACCGTGCCGTTCGCCGAGTCACCCGCGATCTTCAGGAACGTGTCCGTCTTGACCATCTCGCCAGCCATCAGCGGCGACTTCATGCCAAGCGTCTTCATCTGCTTGACCATCGGGCCAGCTTGCGAATCCGCGCCGCCGTAATAGATCAGGTCCGGATTCGCGGCCTTCAGCTTCGTCAGAATTGCCTTGAAGTCGACAGCCTTGTCGTTCGTGAATTCACGCGTGACGATCGTTGCGCCCGATGCCTTCGCGGCCTTCTCGAACTGGTCAGCCAGACCCTGGCCGTATGCGGTGCGGTCGTCGACGATCGCGATCTTCTTCACGCCGAGCGACTTCACTGCGAACGTGCCGGCCACCGAACCTTGCTGCGTGTCGGAGGTCATCATGCGGAACGTCGTCTTGAAGCCTTGTTGCGTGTACTCAGGCGCCGTCGCCATTGCGATTTCCGGGATGCCTGCGTTCGCGTAGATGCGCGAGGCCGGAATCGTCGTGCCCGAGTTGAAGTGGCCGAGCATGCCCTTGATGCCGTCGTCGACGAGCTTCTGTGCAACCGTCGTGCCGGTGCGCGGGTCAGCCTGGTCGTCCGCCGAGTCGAGGACGAAATGAACCGGCTTGCCACCGATCACCGGCTTCGTCGCGTTCATATCTTCGACAGCCAGCGTGATGCCGTTCTGGAAGTCCTTACCGTAGTGGGCCTGAGCGCCCGTCATCGGACCGGCGAAGCCGATCTTCACATCTTCTGCCGTTTGTGCCTGTGCGGTCCCCGCCAGCGACATGACCGCGACGAGCGTCGCGCCTGCCAGCCCTTTCATCGTGTGCTGCATAGCTTCTCCTTGGTACCAGGTGTGAGTGGAGCGGCATCGGGGTCGCCGTGCCGCTTCCATTTTTTTGAATTGATCGTCGAGGTTCGCTCAGCCAATCGTCATCAAATTCGCATTGCCGCCTGCTGCTGCCGTATTTACGCTGACCGAACGTTCCGTCAACAGACGTTCAAGTGCGTAATCCTCATCGCCGCTTTCCAGCGCGCGTGCCGCCACGCCCTGCACCGATACGATCGGCCCCGGTCGTTTCGCGACTTCCTTCACCAGCGCGAGCAGTTCGTCGCTGTCACCTTCGAAAAGCACGGCATCGAAAGTGGCCTCGGCGTTCTTCTTCACGCTCGCGTATTGCTTCAATCCTGCGGGCAACGCAGCAACCAGCTGCTCGCCTGCCGCGCCTTCGAAGAGCGCGCGGTTACCCGTCGCCAGCACCGCCGCGAACTGCGCGCGGGCGCCGCTTTGCGTCGACGGCACGCACAGCACCGTGCCGCGTGCACCGAGCGTGTACGTATTGCGCTCGCCGGTCGGTCCGGGCAGCACGGCTGTCGCGCCGGCCAGCACGTGCGACAGATAACCGTCGCAGCGCGCCGCGAGCGTAGCCTGACTTTCACCGATCAGCCAGTCGCGCAGTGCCGTCAACGCGGCAGCCGGATTGTCGCCGATTCCATCCACGTTTTGGGATGACTGCGGCGCATCCACCACAAGCGCCGCCGCCAGCGACTTCGGCAATCCCGCCGGGCGCTTCGCCAGCAGGCGCTGCAGGTACAGCGCGCCGCCCGCCTTCGGACCCGTGCCCGACAGACCTTCACCACCGAACGGCTGCACACCCACCACCGCGCCGATCACGTTGCGGTTCACATAAATATTGCCGACATGCGCGCGGCCGATCACATGCGCGATCGTCTCGTCGATCCGCGTATGGACGCCGAGCGTGAGCCCGTAGCCGGTCGTGCGGATCTGATCGAGCAGTTTGTCCAGCGCGCTGCGGCGATAACGCACCACGTGCAGCACCGGGCCGAACACTTCGCGCTTCAGTTCGTCGATGCTGTCGAGTTCGATCAGCGTCGGCGGCACGAAGGTGCCCGCTGCGCAGCCTTCCGGCATCGGCAGCTGGACGACCTTGCGGCCCTTCTCGCGCATCGCGGCGATGTGCGCATCGATGCCGCGCTTCGCTTCGATGTCGATCACCGGGCCGACGTCGATCGACAGACGATCCGGATTGCCCATCGCGAGTTCGCCCATCGCGCCCGTCAACATTTCGAGCGTGCGATCAGCGACGTCGTCCTGCAGACAGAGAACGCGCAGCGCCGAACACCGTTGACCGGCCGAATCGAAAGACGACTGCAGCACATCGGCGACGACCTGCTCGGCAAGCGCCGACGAATCGACGATCATCGCGTTCTGGCCGCCGGTTTCGGCGATTAGCGGAATCGGCTTGCCGTCGGCGTCGAGGCGCGACGACAGCGTCTTGTTGATCAGACGCGCGACTTCGGTCGAGCCCGTGAACATGACGGCGCGCGTGCGGGCGTCAGCAACCAGCGCCGCGCCCACCGTTTCGCCATCGCCCGGCAGCAGTTGCACCGCGCCCGCCGGCACGCCGGCTTCGCGCAGGATGCGCACGGCTTGCGCGGCGATCAGCGGCGTCTGTTCGGCCGGCTTCGCGAGCACCGTGTTGCCGGCAGCCAGCGCCGCCGCAACCTGACCCATGAAAATCGCCAGCGGGAAATTCCACGGGCTGATACACACCACCGGACCGAGCGGGCGATGCGTGTCGTTCGAGAACTCGGTGCGGATCTGCGTCGAGTAATAGCGCAGGAAGTCGATCGCTTCGCGGATTTCCGCGACGGCGTTCGGCAGCGACTTGCCCGCTTCACGCACGACGAGACCCATCAACGTATGCATCTGCGCTTCGAGCAGATCGGCGGCGCGCGCGAGGCAATCGGCGCGCGCTTCGACGGGCGTCGCCTGCCAGATCGGCGCGGCGGCCACCGCGTGCGTGAGCGCGGCGCTCACGTGCTCCGAGCTCGCTTCGACGACCGTGCCGACGAGGTCACGCTGGTCAGCCGGGTTGCGCACGTCGCGTGCGGCGCCATCGGTGATGTCGTTGTCGGCGAGCATCGGTGCGGCGCGCCACGGATGATGCGCACTCGCCAGCAACGCCGACGACAGCGACGCCAGACGATGTTCATTCGACAGATCGAGGCCCATCGAATTGAGACGCTCGGCGCCGAACAGCTGACGCGGCAGCGGGATCTTCGCGTGCGGCGCGCCGAGCGGCGTGATCTTCGAGGCCTCATCGACCGGATCGGCGACGAGGTCCGCGATCGCGACGGTTTCATCGGCGATGCGGTTCACGAACGACGTATTCGCGCCGTTCTCCAGCAGACGGCGCACGAGATACGCGAGCAGCGTTTCGTGCGTACCGACCGGCGCGTACACGCGGCACGGACGGTTCAGCTTGTCGCGGCCGGTGACTTCCTCGTACAGCGGTTCGCCCATGCCATGCAGACACTGGAACTCATACTGACCCGGATAGTAGTTCTGACCGGCCAGGTGATAGATTGCCGACAGCGTGTGCGCGTTGTGCGTCGCGAACTGCGGATAGACCGCATCCGGCGCGCCAAGCAGCTTCTTCGCGCAGGCGAGATACGAGACGTCGGTGTAGATCTTGCGCGTGTACACCGGATAGCCTTCGAGGCCGTCCACCTGCGCACGCTTGATTTCGGTATCCCAGTACGCGCCCTTCACGAGGCGAACCATGATGCGGTGACGGCTGCGACGCGCCAGATCGACGACGTAGTCGATCACGAACGGGCAGCGCTTCTGGTACGCCTGAATCACAAAGCCGATGCCGTTCCAGCCGGCCAGCTCCGGATCGAAGCACAGCGCTTCGAGCAGATCGAGCGAGATTTCGAGGCGGTCGGCTTCTTCGGCGTCGATGTTCAGGCCGATGTCGTAGCGGCGCGCGAGGATCGCGAGCGAACGCACACGCGGCAGCAATTCGTTCATCGCGCGTTCCTGCTGCGAGCGCGAGTAGCGCGCGTGCAGCGCCGACAGCTTGATCGAAATGCCCGGGCCTTCGTAGATGCCACGGCCGCCCGCAGCCTTGCCGATCGCGTGGATCGCCTGCTCGTAGGATGCGTAGTAGCGCTGCGCGTCGGCTTCGGTCGTCGCGGCTTCGCCGAGCATGTCGTACGAATAGCGGAAGCCGCGTGCTTCGAACTTGCGACTGTTGGCCAGCGCTTCGGAGATGTTCTCGCCGGTGACGAACTGCTCGCCCATCAGGCGCATCGCCATATCGACGCCCTTCCTGATCAGCGGCTCGCCGCCCTTGCCGATCAGACGCGTCAACGCCGACGACAAACCGGTTTCGCTATTGGTCGTCACGAGCTTGCCCGTGATCATCAAGCCCCAGGTTGCGGCATTCACGAACAGCGACGGCGCCTGCCCGACGTGCGATTTCCAGTCGCCCTTGCTGATCTTGTCGCGGATCAGCGCGTCGCGCGTGGCGCGATCGGGAATGCGCAGCAGCGCTTCGGCGAGGCACATCAGCGCGACGCCTTCCTGGCTCGACAGCGAGAATTCGTGGATCAGTCCTTCGACGCCGCCGCCACGGCTCTTGGAGCGCAGCGTTTCAACGAGCTTGCCGGCCATCGCCTGTACGTCGGCGGCGAGGTTTGCGGGCAGACGCGCCTGGCCCAGCAGGAACGGCACGCACTCCGGCTCCGGCCGACGATACGCCGCCGTAATCGCCGCACGCAGCACCGATTGCGGCTGCACGCTTTGCGCGAATTCGAGGAACGGATGCGAGGCGCCTTCTTCGTCCGATTCGACAGACGCGCCTTCGGCCAGATCGGCCGCGCCGTTCAGGCCCGACAGTTCGGCGGGCAACTGACCGTGCTCGATCTTCTCCAGATACGCGAAGATCGCCTGCTTGATCAGCCAGTGCGGCGTGCGCTCAAGGCGCGTGGCGGCATCTTTCAGCCGGGAACGGAGGAGATCGTCAACTTTGACGCCAAGGGTAGTGCTCGCCATGTTTCCTTCGAATGCCGATTGACTATCGGCGAAAGACTAGAAAGTTGGCGAATCGTACGCCTCCAATTAAAAAGGTGCAACCTTCTTCAGGCAAAGGTTGCACCCTCCGCAAACCCTTACGGAACGGGGGTTTTCGGCGGATCGAGGCGCGCCGGGTGCGTCCGGTTGCGATCGGTGTTTTCCCTGGCGCGATTCTTTTCGTCGATACCCTTATCGAATCGCGCGCCGCGCCGATATACAGATACACGCCGCAAAAAACAGGCGTAACGCTTACGGGGAAGGTGGCTGAAATGGAAAAGTGGATGGTGGTGGCCGGAATCTGGACGATGTGCGCGCTGTGTGCGGTGTTTTTTATCCGCGGCGCGTCATGCCCGGCGGCAAAACGGATGGAAGCGGCGCGTGTGAACGCGCGTAACGATCGGTCGGCCAAAAGCACGTCGTGAACGACATGCACGCCGGTGACGCGGGTTAGCGTCGGGTCATTGCGTCGGGGTGAAGTGGCTGCAGGAGTCGCCCGGCGAGACAAGCTGGTCGTGCAGACGACACAGCCGGCTCGCCGCGACGCTCGCACCAAAACCCGAACTGAATACAGTGAGGCCTGGAATGCTCTGCTCGAGTGAATGCCGGTCGTCGGCACGGTGCCGGCATCCGGCGCAACACCGGCTCGCGTCGAGAAGCGCGGCGGTGTCTTCCGCGCCGCGTCCGACCGTCGAGGTGCCCTTCGAGTTCACGATCACTGCCCGAGGCTATTCCAGTACGATGCGAACACGTGCGCGGACAGCACGTAGCCGATGGCGATATTGACCGCAACGCCCGCCGTGAACGCGAGGAACGGTTTCATGCCGGTCGCGGTAAGCGAGCGCAGACGCGTCGTCAATCCGATGCTGAAGAAGCAGAAGATGAACGCCCACGTGCGCAGCGCGGTAATTGGCGCGACGAATTCCGGCGTGACGACCTTCCGGTAGTCCGCGAGCGAATAGTGGCTGGCGATCCACGTCACCAGCGCCGACGCAATCACAAAGCCGATCACGAACTTCGGAAAGCGCGCCCAGATTTCACCCGCGTCGGCCTTCGCCTTCACGCCGCTGTCTTCGGTTTCCCAGCGGGTTGTCGCGACGATCGCGAGCGCGAACGCCCAGATGCCGATCCAGATATCCCGGCCGACCACCTTCATCAGCGTGAATGCCTGCAGCGACGCTTCCGGCGCGCCGGCAATCGCGCCGCCCGCGCTCTTCGCCAGGTCGCCGTAAGCCTGCGCGGCCGCGATGCCCGCTGCGTCGGCGAATTCCGATGTGCCGATCCACGCGCCCGCGATGCCCGTCGAAAGCCCAAGTGAGCGCGACGCGAACGGCAACACGAAGATCATCGCGATGGCCCACAGGATCACGAGCGTGATCGCCACCGAGGCATGCTCGCGCTTCGCGCGCACCGCGCCGGCGATCGCAATCGCCGCCGACACGCCGCACACCGCGCCGCCGACGCCAAGCACGGCGGCGAAACGCTTGTCGAGACCGAACGCCTTCGCCGCGAAGAAGATCACGAAGAACGTGACCAGCGAGACGATCGTCGCCTGGCCGACCGCAACCGGGCCGGCCCAGACGAGCAACGTGAACGGCAGCGTCGCGCCGAGCAGCACGATGCCGACCTTGATATAAAACTCGACGCGCAACCCGGCCGAGAACCATTCCGGCAGCCGGAACACGTTCGAGACAAGCAGACCGAGCGCGAGTGCAACCAGTGGCGGTTCGAGGTTGTACTTCGACGCGTTGATCCACGCGCCCAGCTCGAAGATCAGCACCGAGACGACGAACAGGATGAGAAACGACGGCAGGAAGTGCGCGACCTTCTGCTTCAACGCGGCGAGGCTGACACTGAACAGCACGGCGAACACGGCGAACAGCGCGACGTAGTTCGGCAGATGCTTGACGAGATCCGCGCCGGCTGCGCTGACGCTCGACCATTTGGCCGGCGCGACGGCCAGCCACTTGATGCTGCCGCCGGACGCGAACAGCACCCAAGCGATCACGATGACAAACAGGCCGATCCAGACGGCCCACCAGTCTTCGGTGGAAAAGAGACCGCCGCCACCGCGTGCGGTACGTTCGGAACGGTTCGCTGGTGCGGGCTGGGTGCCCGCCGGCAGGCTGTGGTTGGTATCGCTCATCGCAAAGCCCCGGAAGTTGAGGTGCGTCGGCGCGAAGGTTGGTCGGGTTGATTATTGTGAATATTGCGCCGATCCGGCGAAATATAGTCGAGCAACCTCGAAAGCCGAAACGACCTTTCGCTCTATGGATATAACCGGAAGGGATTTGCGGCGCGGCGTCAGATGTCGAGCGGGTCGACTTCGAGGCTCCAGCGCAGCACGCCTTTCAGCGTGCGCAACATAGGTTGCCACGCGTGCAGCGTCGCCTGCAGCGCGCCGCGCGACGCGCTTTCGATCAGCAACTGCGCGCGGTGCACGTGCATCACCTTGACGACGGTGAGTGGCACGGCGTCGTAGACGGTGACACGCTCAGCCGCCGGAATCTGCGACAGCTGCGCTGCGGCTTGTTGCAGAAACGCCAGCGCCGCTTCGAGCGTACGGCCTTCGGCGCGCAGCAACGCCTGATAGACGAATGGCGGCAGATGCGCATCGCGCCGCTCGCCAAGCTGCGACTTGGCGAAGCCGACGTAATCGTGGCGCGCCAGCGCGTGATACAGCGCGTGACGCGGGTAGCGCGTCTGCACCAGCACTTCGCCCGGTAGACCCGCGCGCCCGGCACGCCCGCTGACCTGCATCAGCTGCGCGAAAAGCCGCTCGCTTGCGCGAAAATCGTGGGAAAAGAGCGCGGTATCCGCGTTGATCACCCCGACCAGCGACACGCGCTGAAAATCGTGCCCCTTCGCGATCATCTGCGTGCCAACGAGGATATCGACTTCGCCCGCATGAACATCCGAGAACAGCGCCTGCGCGCTGCCCTTGCGGCGCGTGCTGTCGGCGTCGATGCGCAGCACGCGTGCGCCCGGCACCGCTTCAGCCAGCGTTTCTTCGACGCGCTGCGTGCCGCGTCCGAGGGGCGCGATATCGACGTTGCCGCAATCCGGACACGAACGCGGAATGCGCGATTCCCAGCCGCAGTGGTGGCAGCGCATCGCGCGCTCCGGCTTGTGCAGCACGACATACGCGCTGCAACGCGGACAGCCGGCGACCCAACCGCAGGCGTCGCACGAAAGGACGGGTGCGTAGCCACGCCGGTTGAGAAACACGAGGCTCTGCTCGCCGCGTTCCAGACGCGTCTTCAGCGCGGCGAGCAGCGGGCCCGACAAGCCGTCGATCGACGCGCGGCCACGGCGGTGTTCTTCTTCGAGATCGATCAGTTTGACCGTCGGCAGCATGGCGTCGGCAACCGCCCGGCGCGACAGCGTGAGCCGCGCGTAACGTCCCTGATCGGCCTGCCACCAGCTTTCGAGCGAAGGCGTCGCCGAACCGAGCACGACCGGGATGCCAAGCTGCTTCGCACGATAAATCGCGAGATCGCGCGCCGAATAGCGCAGCCCTTCCTGCTGCTTGTACGCCGGATCGTGCTCTTCATCGACGACGATCATTGCCAGCTTCGGCAGCGAAGCCAGCACGGCGAGCCGCGTGCCGAGCACGATGCGCGCGCGGCCGGCGTGAGCCGCGAACCAGTGTCGCGCCCGTTCGCCTTCGGCGAGGCCGCTGTGTAATGTGACGATCGCGCCGGCGTCGAGCGCCGCGAAGCGCGCGCGGAACGCCGCTTCGAACTGCGGCGTGAGATTGATTTCGGGGACGAGGACCAGCGCCTGCGCTTCCGGATCAGCCGCCAGAAGTTCGGCGAGCGCGCGTAGATAAACTTCGGTCTTGCCGCTGCCGGTCACGCCGTGCAGCAGGAACGGCGCGAAGCCGTTGGCGTCACGGATGGATTCGACGGCGGCGGTCTGTTCGTCGGTGAGCTTCGGCAAGGCGGTCGCGGTTGCGTGGCGCGGCGTCGCCGCGCGCACGTCGGCGGCTTCGATCACCTCCAGCGCAACCCAGCCTTCCGCCTGCCACGCATCGAGCGTCGCGATTGCCTTCGGGTGCAGCGCGCGCGCATCGGCGGCGAGGAGCGAACCGGCTTCCACGAGCGCATCGGCGAGACGCCGCAGCGCGATTGCGCGCACCGGCAGCGCGTCGGGCAATGCTTCGCGGCCGGTCGGCAACAGGCGATAGCGCTCCTCCGGCGCGAGCAGCCGCGCCCAGCGCGACGCATCGCGAAGCGCCTGCGGCAGACCGGGCAGCGCCACTTCGCCGATTCCACGCTGGTAGTAGTCGGCGGCGAACGCCGCCAGCCTGAGCCACGCTTCGGATAGCGGCGGACACGCCGTACAGATCGCGTTGACCGTGCGCAACCGGTCGGCGGGCACGTCGCTTCGATCGCTGACTTCGCACACCAGCCCGACCGTATCGCGTTTGCCGAACGGTACGCTCACGAGCGTGCCGGGCACCGGCGGCGGCTCGACGTCGCACCGGTAGTCGAAGAGCGTCGGGAGCGGGTGATCAAGCGCGACGCGGACAAAAACGGCGCTCACGCCGCATCCGCCGCGTAAAACGGGCCAAATCGCGAACCCCTGTGAGTCGCCATCGACGCGCCGAAGTTAAAGTAAAACCTCACTTTCGACGCCAAGCTTTGGATTCTGCTGAAGAATTGCAATCCGTCCGCATGCCCTGTGGATAACTTTGTTGAGAACTCTGCTTTGCCGGCGCGAAAATGGCGTCGCGCCGTCGTTCTGTGGGCTGCCGCACATATCTCGAATAACCGCTGAAAGCCTTGCCAGTCAAGGCACAGACCAGATGCGCACACAACTTGCAAGCACCAATCAGCGATGCAACCCTCTACCGCGCCGCAGCGAGGCAAATGTGCATAAGTCAAGTCTTGACAACTGCAGGAAGGCCGCGCGGCGGCCCCGCCCACCGCGTCCTACCCTTAGAGCGAGAGCCCACTTCGTCGCACTGCAACAAAAAATTCACGCTGGCAACGTCACGCTGACACACTGCCCGCGCGAATAGCACGGCTGTGCCGATGCACTTCGTCGACCAGTTCAGCGACGTTCTCCGGCGGCGTGAACTGCGAGATACCGTGGCCCAGATTGAAGACGTGGCCGGGATGATTGCCGAAGCTGTCGAGCACGGCGCGCGCTTCCATCCGGATCGCCGACGGCGACGCGAACAGCACCGACGGATCGATATTGCCCTGCAACGCCACCTTGTCGCCGACGCGCTCACGCGCCTTCGCCAGATTCACCGTCCAGTCGAGGCCGACTGCGTCGACGCCCGTCGCGGCAATTTCTTCGAGCCACAGCCCGCCGCCTTTCGTGAACGTGATGACCGGCACTTTCACCCCGTCGTGCTCGCGCTTGAGCTGCGCGACCACCTGCTGGATGTAGTGCAGCGAGAAACGCTGATAGATACCGTCGGCGAGCGCACCGCCCCATGTGTCGAAAATCATCACGGCCTGCGCGCCCGCTTCGATCTGCGCGTTCAGATACGCGGCGACCGCTTTCGCGTTCACATCGAGGATGCGGTGCATCAGATCAGGACGCGCGTACAGCATCGACTTCACCGTGCGGAAGTCGGCCGAACCGCCGCCTTCGACCATGTAGCACGCGAGCGTCCACGGGCTGCCCGAAAAGCCGATCAGCGGCACGCGCTGACGGCCGTGGGCATCGATCAGCGAGCGTCGGATCTGGCTGACGGCGTCCGTCACGTAGCGCAGCGTGGCGTCGATATCCGGCACCGCGAGACGCGCGATGTCGTCTTCCGTGCGCACCGGGCACGCGAACTTCGGACCCTCGCCAGTCTGGAACTCGAGGCCGAGACCCATGGCGTCGGGAATCGTCAGGATGTCGGAGAAGAGGATCGCGGCGTCGAGCGGATAACGGTCGAGCGGCTGCAACGTGACTTCCGTGGCGTAGTCGGGGTTCTTCGCGAGACCGAGGAAGCTGCCCGCACGGCCGCGCGTCGCGTTGTATTCCGGCAGATAGCGACCCGCCTGACGCATCAGCCAGATCGGCGTGTATTCGGTCGGCTGGCGCAGGAGCGCGCGCAGGAAAGTGTCGTTCAGAAGAGTATTGACCACGTTGCGGGCGACTGGAGGCAAAGGGGCATTTTACCGGACGACGCCCCCGGCATCGCGCTGGATGCTGTGAATAAACATGGCTGTCTGTTGCGCTCGCCCAGCGACGCACGCAGGAATGCGCCGCGGTTCCGCTGCGCGGCTGCGACCTTATCAAGCCGGGTTTGCCGGGCTATCATCAGCGGCCTTGCACGCTTTTACCTTCCAATAACAGACAAACGAAGGAGACTCGATGAAGAAAACCGCCCTCGCATGGTTTGGCACGCTGCTTTGCGCCGGCGCGATGAGTGCTGTGAGCGTTGCGACCACCGCATTCGCCCAGACAAACAGCGCGGCGCCCAGCGCTGCAGCCAGTGCACCCGCGTCACGCCTCGACGAAATCGTCGCGCGCGGCACGCTGCGTGCCTGCACGACCGGCGACTACAAACCCTATTCGTTCTACAAGCCGGACGGCCAGTTCGAAGGCATCGACATCGATATGGCCGAATCGCTCGCGCGTTCGCTCGGCGTTAAGGCGGAATTCGTGAAGACGTCGTGGTCGAACCTGATGAACGACTTCGTCGCGAAATGCGATGTCGCGATCGGCGGCGTGTCGACGACACTCGACCGGCAAAAGCGCGCGTTTTTCACCGAGGCCTACATGATCGACGGCAAGACGCCGATCGCTCGCTGCGATGACGTCAACAAGTATCAGACCGTCGCGCAGATCGACCAGCCGTCGACGCGCGTGATCGTCAATCCGGGCGGCACCAATGAGCGGTTCGCGAAGCAGTTCTTTCCGCATGCGAACGTGACCGTCTATCCGGACAACGTGACTGTGTTCAAACAGATTCTGGCCGGCAAGGCGGACGTGATGGTCACCGACGCGTCCGAAACCTTGCTGCAGCAAAAGCTGAATCCAGGCCTGTGCTCGGTGCATCCGGACAAACCGTTCCAGTACGGTGAAAAAGCGTGGATGGTGCCGCGCGGCGACGTCGTATTCCAGCAGTACGTCGACCAGTGGCTGCATCTTTTGCGCGCGACCGGTGAATACCAGGCCATTCAGGACAAGTGGTTGAAGTAGGTTTGTCGCGGCGGCATGCCAATGGATCGCGCGTGAAGCTTTGCGCGATTCACCGTGTTGATCCGCACAGCCTCATCCGCGATGGGCAATACCTCTTCGGAGCGACGAAACACATTCACCATATCGATTGACACGCCTTCGGCCGCAAGCGAAGCCGCCGCATCGGTCAGCGTCGCGAAGCACCGCTCGCCGAGCACGCCTGCCGTATCGTTCGACCAGGCCGGGTTGACCGGCACGATCCTGTAACCGTGCGACTTCATATAGGCCGAGACGACATAGCTCGGTCGGTGCGCCCGATTCGACAGCCCGACGACGGCAATCACACGATCACGCTCGAGCATGCGCTGCAATCTGGCGTACTCGTTCATCTGGGTGTTTCGGTGATGGGGCGGCAACAGTAACCCCTGACGAATGACCCGCCGGCGGGACGTTAAGTGATCGCGCGCGATTTCGGATGCCGGGAAATCCCCGGCTCCCAATGCGCGATAAAAAGGCGCAGTATGGGCAACAGATAGCGTCGCTGAAATTATCTGGGAACCAGGATTTACTACCGGTAAAAACGACGTTTAAAACCATCCCGATCGGCAAAAAGACCCGCAGAGCCTTATCTGGCGGGCGTTACAACCTGAAACACTTTGTTACCGCGCTAGCAGGCTTATTCGCCCACAATGCCCTTCAACGGTTTCAACACGGATGTGGCTGAGTGCGTAGTGTGAGCGGATACGATGCACTGTGCCGGTCGGCTTTGCCGAAGCCCTGACAAGGGGCATCCCTGCTGGGACCGTGGTCGGCGCTGAGTGCGCCGTCCCAGTAGGTTCCTTCATTGGTCTCCTCGCGCTAACCCCGTAGCGTGTGGTTTTTAGCGGGCTCCAGGCCCGCTTTTTTTTCGTCTGGCCAAACGTTTGCCTCCGCTATAGCGCGGGTATCTGCAGACGTTTGTGCTATCAAAGTGGTTCAGAGAGCGGCTTCAGAAAAAGCGTCGCGCGCGATTCTGCGCGACGCTTTTTTTGCGTTCAGATCACGCGGTTTTCTGCTCCGTGATCTTCAGTTCGTTGATCATCCGTTCGCGCATCACGAACTTCTGGACCTTGCCGGTCACCGTCATCGGAAGTTCGTCGACGAAGCGGATGTGCTTCGGCACCTTGTAGTGCGCGATCTGTCCGCTGCAAAACGCCTGTATGTCTTCCGCCGTTGCCTGCTCGCCCTGACGCAGTACGATCCACGCGCACACTTCCTCGCCGTACTTTGCATCGGGCACGCCGAACACCTGCACGCTCTGGATCTTCGGATGACGGAACAGGAATTCCTCGATTTCACGCGGATAGATGTTCTCGCCGCCGCGAATCAGCATGTCCTTCAGGCGGCCAACGATGTTGCAGTAGCCTTCGGCGTCGAGCGTCGCGAGATCGCCCGTGTGCATCCAGCCGTCGACAATGCTTTCGTGCGTTCTGGCTTCGTCGCCCCAGTAGCCTTGCATGACCGAGTAGCCCTTTGTGCACAACTCGCCCGTTTCGCCGACTGGGACAACGTTGCCGAGCGCATCGACCAGCTTCACCTCGAGATGCGGCTGGATCCGGCCGACGGTTGTCGTGCGCTTGTCGAGCGGATCGGTCGTGGAACTCTGAAATGAGACGGGACTGGTTTCCGTCATGCCGTAGGCGATCGTGATTTCAGCGAGATGCATTTTCGATACGACCTTCTTCATCGTCTCGATCGGACACGGCGAGCCGGCCATGATGCCCGTGCGCAGACGGCTCAGATCGAAGCTCGCAAAATCCGGATGATCGAGTTCTGCGATGAACATCGTCGGCACACCGTGGAGCGCCGTGCATTGCTCTTCGGCGACGGCGGCGAGCGCAGCGGCCGGATCGAATGCTTCGCCGGGGAATACCATGTTCGCGCCGACCGACACGCACGCGAGCACAGCCAGCACCATGCCGAAGCAGTGATACAGCGGCACCGGGATGCACAGGCCGTCCTGCTCGGTGAGCCGCATCGCCATCGCGATATAGCGCGCGTTGTTGACCACGTTGCGGTGCGTGAGCGTCGCGCCCTTCGGGTTGCCGGTCGTGCCGCTCGTGAACTGGATGTTGATCGGCTCGTGCGCCGATAGCGTGGCGCCAATCGCGTCGAGTTTCGCTGTGTCGAGCGTCACACGGCCCTGCTCGATGACGTCGGAGAACGTCAGCATGCCGGGCGTTTCCGTGTCGCACATGCGGATCACAAAGCGCAGATCCGGCAGGCGCGCGGCGCGCAGTTCACCGGGCGCGCACGTGGCGAGTTCCGGTGCCAGCTCCTGCAGCATCTCCAGATACATCGACGTTTTGAAGCTGTGCGCCGAGATGATCGCCTTGCAACCGACCTTGTTCAGCGCGTACTCCAGCTCAGCCAGCCGATAGGCCGGATTGATATTGACGAGTACTGCGCCGATGCGGGCTGTCGCGAACTGCGTCAGCAGCCATTCGACACGATTCGGTGACCAGATCCCAACGCGGTCGCCCTTTCCGATTCCAAGCGCAAGAAGGCCGGCGGCGAGCACATCGACTTCGTCAGAGAACTCTTTCCACGTCCAGCGGATGCCCTGCTCGCGAAACACGACGGCGGAACGATCAGGGAAGCGCTGCGCAGTGTCCAGCAGAAACTGGCCGACGGTTGCCTCGCTCAGCGGTATCTCTGTCGAGCCGCGAACGTACGAGAGGCCGTCCTTCGGCTCGATGAGGCCGCCCTCGCCTCCGGTCTGGCTTGTCATGGTGTCTGTCTCCTGGGCGAAGCGTCGTCGCCCGATTGAAATATATTTGAAACCGATTGTGCCACCGGCGTGTGACCGCGCGGCATCAAGTGTTACCCGCAGCTTCGGCTTTGGCCTTTACTTTGGCGTCCCACCCGTGATTCTGCTGACCTTTCCGTAAACGTCAAGTGAAGAACAAAAAAAGCAGCCGCGGAGGGCTGCTTTTTCTTTTCTACTCTGCCGCGTTCTGCCGCGTCGCGATCAGTGCTGACCGCGCAGCTTGCGCAGACGCTGGATCGCAGCGAGTTGAGCCGTCGCGTACGCGAGTTCCGCTTGCGCGGTGGCGTACTCGAGGTTCGAACCCGTGTTCTGCAGCGCCTCTTCAGCACGCTTGCGCGCTTCTTCGGCCTTGGCTTCGTCGAGATCCTTGCCGCGGATCGCCGTGTCGGCCAGAACCGTCACCGCGCCCGGCTGGACTTCGAGGATGCCGCCGGCGACGAACACAAACTCTTCTTCGCCGTTTTCCACTTCGATGCGCACCGCACCCGGACGAATCCGCGTGATGAGCGGCGTGTGGCCCGGCAGAATGCCCAGTTCACCCGCTTCGCCCGGCAGCGCGACGAATTTCGCCTGACCCGAGAAGATCTGCTCTTCCGCGCTGACGACGTCTACTTTGATAGTTGCCATGGTGTCGATTCCTGGTTGAGCGTGATGCGTTCGGCGCGGCTTTTACCCTGATGCCCGCAAAACCCGCGCCTCGTTGCCTGCACTCAAGCCTTACTGGATCTTCTTGGCCTTTTCGAAGGCTTCGTCGATCGTGCCGACCATGTAGAACGCCTGCTCCGGCAGATGATCGCACTCACCTTCGACGATCATCTTGAAGCCGCGGATCGTTTCCTTCAACGGCACGTACTTGCCCGGCGAACCCGTGAACACTTCCGCGACGTGGAACGGCTGCGACAGGAAACGCTGGATCTTACGAGCGCGCGCGACCGACAGCTTGTCTTCCGGCGACAGTTCGTCCATACCCAGAATCGCGATAATGTCGCGCAGCTCCTTGTAGCGCTGCAGCGTTTGCTGCACGCCGCGCGTGATCGAGTAGTGCTCTTCGCCGATCACGTTCGGGTCGATCTGACGCGAGGTCGAATCGAGCGGGTCCACTGCCGGGTAGATACCCAGCGAAGCGATGTCACGCGACAACACAACCGTTGCGTCCAGGTGGCCGAAGGTCGTAGCCGGCGACGGGTCGGTCAAGTCATCCGCAGGGACGTACACGGCCTGCACCGACGTGATCGAGCCAGTCTTGGTCGACGTAATACGCTCTTGCAGCTTGCCCATTTCTTCAGCGAGCGTAGGCTGATAGCCCACTGCCGACGGCATACGGCCAAGCAGTGCCGACACTTCGGTACCGGCCAGCGTGAAACGGTAGATGTTGTCGACGAAGAACAGCACGTCGAGGCCTTCGTCACGGAAGTGCTCAGCCATCGTCAGCCCGGTCAGCGCGACGCGCAGACGGTTGCCCGGCGGCTCGTTCATCTGGCCGTACACCAGCGCGACCTTGTCGAGAACGTTCGAGTCCTTCATTTCGTGATAGAAGTCGTTCCCTTCGCGGGTACGCTCGCCAACACCCGCGAACACGGAATAACCGCCGTGTTCCTTCGCGATGTTGTTGATCAGTTCCATCATGTTCACGGTCTTGCCCACACCGGCGCCACCGAACAGGCCAACCTTACCGCCCTTTGCGAACGGGCAGATCAGATCGATAACCTTGATGCCGGTTTCGAGCAGTTCCGTCGACGGCGACAGTTCGTCGAACGCCGGCGCCTTCTGGTGAATACCGCGCGTCACGTCCGAGTTGATCGGACCGGCTTCGTCGATCGGACGGCCGAGCACGTCCATGATCCGGCCGAGGGTCGGCTTGCCGACCGGCACGCTGATCGGCTTGCCGGTGTTCTTCACCACCGTACCGCGGCGCAGGCCGTCCGATGCACCCAGACAGATGGTACGAACGACGCCGTCGCCCAGCTGTTGCTGGACTTCGAGGGTCAGTTCCGAACCTTCGAGAATGAGCGCGTCGTAAATCTTCGGCATATCCGTACGCGGGAATTCCACGTCGATCACGGCGCCGATGCACTGTACGATCTTGCCTTCTACCAAAGCAGTAGTACTCATCGCTTTTCCTTTAGATACTCAATTCTTCACTCGCGCAAAGGCGCAGTGGTGGGATTCGCCCGGCGACCGTTTTACGGTCAGACCGCTGCGGCGCCACCGACGATTTCCGACAGTTCTTTCGTGATCGCGGCCTGCCGGCTCTTGTTGTACACAAGCTGCAGTTCGTTGATGACCGTCTTCGCGTTGTCCGAAGCGGCCTTCATCGCGACCATCCGTGCCGACTGCTCCGATGCCATGTTTTCCGCGACGGCCTGGTAGACCAGCGCTTCGACATAACGCACCAGCAGTTCGTCCACCACTGCCTGCGCGTCCGGCTCGTAGATGTAGTCCCACGCAGTCTTCGGCGTGGCGCTTTCACCGCCCTCGTCCTTGCGCTCGAAGTCTTCTGCCGACAGCGGCAGCAGCTGCTCGATCACCGGCTCCTGCTTCATCGTGTTGATGAAGCGCGTGTACGCGAGGTACACCACCGAAATCTTGCCTTCCGAGTACAGATCGAGCTGCACCTTCACCGCGCCGATCAGCTTTTCGAGGTGCGGCGTGTCGCCCAGATGGACAACATTCGACACCACGTTTGCACGCAGACGGTTCAGGAAACCAAGACCCTTGGTACCAATCGCCGTCGCTTCGATCGACTTGCCGGCGGCTTCGAGCTCCTTGAACTTCTGGAGCGAAGCGCGCAGCACGTTCGTGTTCATACCGCCGCACAAGCCCTTATCGGTCGTGACAAGGATGATGCCTGCCGTCTTCGCGCCGTCGTTCGACACCATGAACGGGTGACGATACTCGGGGTTCGCACGGCTCATGTGCGCAGCGATGTCGCGGACCTTGTCGGCGTACGGGCGAGCAGCGCGCATGCGCTCCTGAGCGCGGCGCATCTTCGATGCGGCCACCATCTCCATCGCTTTCGTGATCTTGCGCGTGTTTTGCACGCTCTTGATCTTGCCGCGAATTTCCTTCATTCCAGCCATTGCTTGCTCCTTGTCGGCCCGAGTTAGCGCTTTAGCGCTTACTCGGGTCCCATGCAAAGCGATCGAAGCAGCGCGGGTTCAGTTGCCTGCGGCCCGCGCCGCTTCAAAGGTCCGTTTATGCCTTGCGGGTCACTCGCGGATCAGTAAGCGCCGGACTTCTTGAAGTCCTTGAGGGCCGTATGCAGCAGGCCTTCGTCGTCCTTCGAGAGTTCCTTGGTGTCTTCGACGCGCTTGATCAGGTCAGCGTGCTTCGTCTTCAGGTATTCACGCAGGCCCTTTTCGAACGGCAGCACTTGCGCGACTTCCAGATCGTCGAGGTAGCCGTTGTTCGCAGCGAACAGCGCGATTGCCAGTTCCCAGACCTGCAGCGGCTGATACTGCGGCTGCTTCAGCAGTTCCGTCACGCGGCGGCCGCGTTCCAGCTGCTTGCGGGTGGCTTCGTCGAGGTCCGATGCAAACTGCGCGAATGCTGCAAGTTCACGGTACTGTGCCAGGTCGGTACGGATACCGCCCGACAGCTTCTTTACAACCTTCGTCTGAGCCGCACCACCGACCCGCGACACCGACACGCCGGCGTTAATTGCCGGGCGGATACCTGCGTTGAAGAGGTCGGTTTCCAGGAAGATCTGGCCGTCGGTAATCGAGATCACGTTCGTCGGAACGAATGCGGTCACGTCGCCTGCCTGCGTTTCAATGACCGGCAGTGCCGTCAGCGAACCGCTCTTGCCCTTCACTTCGCCGTTCGTGAACTTCTCGACGTAGTCTTCCGACACGCGAGCAGCACGTTCCAGCAAACGCGAGTGCAGATAGAACACGTCACCCGGATAAGCTTCACGGCCCGGCGGGCGGCGCAGCAGCAGCGAGATCTGGCGGTATGCCCAGGCCTGCTTGGTCAAATCGTCATAAACGATCAGTGCATCTTGACCGCGATCGCGGAAGTATTCGCCCATCGTGCAGCCGGCGTACGGTGCGAGGTATTGCATCGCAGCCGATTCCGAAGCCGAAGCCGCGACGACGATCGTGTATTCCATCGCGCCGGTTTCTTCGAGCTTGCGCACCACGTTCATGATCGACGAAGCCTTCTGGCCGATCGCGACGTAGATACAGAAGAGGTTCTTGCCCTTCTGGTTGATGATCGCGTCGACAGCGACTGCGGTCTTGCCGCACTGACGGTCGCCGATGATCAGCTCACGCTGGCCACGGCCAACCGGCACCATCGCGTCGATCGACTTCAGACCGGTCTGGACCGGTTCCGAAACCGACTTACGCCAGATCACGCCCGGAGCAATCTTTTCGATTGCGTCGGTCTTCTTTGCGTTGATCGGACCCTTGCCGTCGATCGGGTTGCCGAGTGCATCGACCACGCGACCGAGCAGTTCCGGACCCACCGGCACTTCGAGAATGCGGCCCGTCGTCTTGACGACGTCGCCTTCCGAAATGTGTTCGTATTCACCCAGAATCACGGCGCCGACCGAGTCACGCTCGAGGTTCAGCGCGAGACCGAAGGTGTTGCCCGGGAATTCGAGCATTTCGCCCTGCATCACTTCCGACAGGCCGTGGATACGCACGATACCGTCGGTCACGGAGATCACGGTGCCCTGGTTGCGAACGTCTGCGCTCGCTTCAAGGCCCTGGATCCGGCTCTTGATCAGCTCGCTGATCTCAGAGGGATTGAGTTGCATTATTCGCTCCTGATAGTCAATTCTGTTGCGTGCCAGCCGCTTAAGCGCTCAAAGGCGCAATCAGGCGGTCAGAGCCGTCTGCATGCTGGCGAGCCGCGCGCGGACCGAGGTATCGAGCACTTCGTCGCCGACCGTCACACGTACGCCGCCGATCAACGACGGGTCGATTTCAACCGTCGGCTTCAGCTTTCGCTTGAACTTGCGTTCGAGACTTGCGACGAGGTCGTTCAACTGTGCGCCTTCGAGCGGAAATGCGCTGACAATCAGCACATCGGCCGCCCCTTCGTGGGCGTTTTTCAGCGCTTCGAACTGCGTGGCGATTTCCGGCAACAGCGTCAGACGATGATTGTCGACCAGCATCTGCACCAGATTCTTCGCCTGCGCGTTGTCCTTCAGCGGCGACTTCACCGCGGACAGCAGCAGTTCGCTGACCTGTGCGCGGCTTACTTTCGGGCTCGTAGCGACCGACAGCACTTCGGGCAGACGCGCAACCTGTGCCAGCTCCTGCACGAGATTGGACCACGCGGCCGTGTCACCAGCTTCGGCCACGCCAAACAGCGCTTCTGCGTACGGACGGGCGATGGTTGCAAGTTCGGCCATGATCAGAGCTCGGCTTTCAGTTGATTCAGCAGGTCAGCGTGAGCTGCCTGGTCGACTTCGCGCTTCAGGATCTGCTCGGCGCCCTTCACAGCCAGTGCGGCGACTTCGCCACGCAGCGTTTCACGGGCCTTCACGACTTGCTGCTCGGCATCAGCCCTGGCCTGCGCAACGATGCGGGCGGCTTCTGCCTGGGCCTGTGCCTTGATTTCGTCTGCGACTGATACTGCGCGCTTTTCGGCGTCAGCGATACGTTGCTGACCATCGTTGCGTGCCTGTGCCAGTTCCTGATCGACGCGCTTGTGAGCGGCTTCGAGTTCCGCCTTGCCCTTTTCAGCGGCAGACAGACCTTCGGCGATCTTCTTCGAGCGCTCGTCGAGGGCGTTGACCAACGGCGGCCACACGAACTTCATCGTGAACCACGCGAGGATCAGGAACACGACCATTTGCGCAAACAGGGTTGCGTTGAGATTCACGGTGTTTCCTTAAACGTTGCTATGTCGGAAATTGAAACGGTAAGGCGCTCATCGATTCTGTCGTCGATCAGCGCCCAGGTAACCCGTTCCGCCCTGCGCCCTTATCCGTTATAGATCAGGCGCAAACTTCCGAGGAACCTCAGCCTGCCAGCTTCGACAGCAGCGGGTTCGCGAACGCAAACAGCATTGCCACACCAACGCCAATCAGGAACGCCGCATCGATCAGACCAGCCAGCAGGAACATCTTGGTTTGCAGCGGGTTCATCAGTTCCGGCTGGCGCGCACATGCTTCGATGTACTTGCCGCCCATCAGGCCGATACCGATACAGGCGCCGATTGCACCCAGGCCGATGATGATGCCGATACCGATGGCGGTCAGACCCTGGATGTTGGCGATGAAAGCTTGCATGATCACTCCTTTGTGAAAAGTCTTTTTGGAACTGGGATTTAATGAAACAAAACTAAAGCAATTCTTTTAATCGACGCACCACGTTAGTGGGTGTCGTGAGCCTGGCCGATGTACACCAGCGTCAGCATCATGAAAATGAACGCTTGCAGCAGAACGATCAGAATGTGGAAGATCGCCCACACCGTACCTGCGATCACGTGGCCGATGAAGCCGAGTACCGAGGCGTCCGCGCCGAAACCCCACATACTGCCGAGCAGGGCAATCAGCAGGAACAGCAGTTCGCCGGCGTACATGTTGCCGAACAGCCGCATGCCGAGCGAAACCGTTTTCGCGACGAACTCGATGATGTTCAGTGCCAGGTTGGGAATCCACAGCAGCGGATGCGCACCGAACGGCGCGGACAGCAGTTCGTGCACGAAGCCGCCAGCGCCCTTGATCTTGAAGTTGTAGTAAATCATCAGCGCGAACACGCCGAGCGCGATGCCGAGCGTGCCGTTCAGGTCGGCGGTCGGCACGATGCGGTGGTGCGGGATGACTTCCGACAGGCCCAGCCAGCCGATCACGCGGCCCGGCAGGTCAACAGGGATAAAGTCGAGCGAGTTCATCAGCGCGACCCAGACGAACACGGTCAGCGCGAGCGGTGCGATGAAGGTACGCGAGCCGTGGATCATCGACTTCGATTGATCTTCGACCATTTCGACCAGCATTTCGATTGCGCACTGGAAACGGCCGGGAACACCGGGCGTCGCCTTGCGGGCGGCGAAATGCAGGATCAGGATCGTGGCCAGACCGCAGACGATCGACCAGAACAGGGTGTCCAGATTCCAGACGTGAATGTCGAAAATCGACGTCTGGTGTGCGGTTGAAAGATTCTGCAAGTGGTGCGCGATGTACTCGGACGGATCCAGAGCGCGCGTGCCTTCGCTAGCTGCCATATCGTTAATGCCACCCAAATTGTCGAAAATCTTTCCAGGCTGTTCCCGCCGCAATGCGCTATTGCGGGAACACGCCGGCGCGGATCCGTGTCGAACCCGCCTGTCTGTTGCTGACGCCGTGCGCCAGCCTTGTGTTCATTGCCTCACCGCCAGGCGAGTGCGATCCAGTACGTCTTGAGGGCGATGAGGTAGGTCACGAGCAGCGGAACCCAGCGTACGTCGCGATACCAGAACGCGATGGCTACAAACATCGCAATTGTCGCCCCCATCTTGAGCGCTTCGCCGATCATCCAGCTCATCGCGGTTTCGGCGCCGCTCAATGTTCTCAGACGTGCCGCGAACATCGCGCTCGGCACCCAGCAGATCGCTCCCCCCAGGAACGCGGACAGCGCAGCATCACCCGGCGGCTTGTAAAACAGCCACCACAGTAGCGTTGCTCCCAGGGACAAAACCATTTGCGCTGCCACGACCCGGAAGGGCGTAACGCGCGATGGACGACTCACATTCGGACCAAACAGCTTTTCAGCTTCAGTCCGCGTAAGCGGAACGACATTGTTATCTTGCTGCTCGACATCCCACGCTTCGTTTTGCGTTGCGTGCTGCCCCGTGGACTCACCGGAAACAGACTGCGCTACGCGGTGTTCGTCGTGCCCTTCGTGGGGCGCCTGATCCGACGATTGAGCCGCCATTGCAGTGTTCCGTAAAGTCTTGTTCAGCCCGCGAGCTTACGCACCGCTTACGGGGTTGCCTGCAAATAAATCCGGGCGATTGTAAGCGATAGTTGCAGGCAATTCAAGACTTTACGTCGACCAATAACCTGCATGAAACGCGCCTTCATCATGCGGGAAACGGTTGTCTACAGCGGGAGACGCGGCAACTGTAAGGCGGTCGGGCCATGCCCGGATCATACCGGTCCAGAGCACCCAGATGCAGCGTTTTATGTCACCGTTCGCTGCTGTAGCACCCGTGTCATAAATGCAACAGAAGGGTGGCTCCAATCACTCCACCGATGATCCAGAAGGGTATCGAGAAAAGGTGAAATTGCAGCCACATGCCGCGCTCGTTTGAAAGGCGCACGGCAATCAGGTTAGCCAGCGAACCGATCGCGATGCCAAAGCCGCCGACACTGACGCCGAATGCCAGCGCGCGCCAGTCTTTCGTGAATTCGGCGAGCATGATCGCAGCTGGAACGTTGCTGATACCCTGCGACAGGATCGCGCCGGCCGCATAGGCGCGCAATGGCGAGCCGATCCCGAGGCGGCCGGTGATCTCATGTACCCACGGCAGCGCCGCGACGCTTCGCAGCACGATGAACATGAACACGAAGATCAGCAGCAGCAGCCAGTCGATCTTCAGTACGATCTGACGACGCCACAGCAGGAAGCCCAGTCCGACGCCCGCGAGGCCGATTGCGGCGCGATGCGCATCTGCCAGCAGCACAAACGCGACGAAGAGCACCGCCGCGACGCCGACGAGTGGCCGGTCGACGGCATGTGGCTCCACGTCCTTCGAGAGATCGAGCGGTTTGCGCCGAAAAAAGATGCCCGTCACGAGATACAACACGACCATCAGCGCAGCAGAGAGCGGCGCCAGCGCCCATGCGAAGCCGCCGAACGAAACGCCGCTCGTCTGCCAGAGGAACAGATTCTGCGGATTGCCGAGCGGCGTCAGGATTGAACCCGCGTTGACCGCGAGTGCGATGAAAATCACAAGGCGCTTGAGCGGCAATGGCGTCAGTTTGTGCAGCGATAACGCGAGCGGCACGACGACAAATAGCGCGACGTCATTGGTGAGCAGCGTCGAGAGCGCCGCAGCGAGACCGACCATCAGATACGCGAGACCGCGCTCCGAATGAATGCGATGCACGACACGGTGCGCCATCCACATCAGGAATCCTGATAATTCGACGGCCTTCGTCAGAATCAGAAGTCCGGCGAGCGTCAGCACGGTTTGCCAGTCGATCAGCGAAGGCAGCGACGCCCATGGCCGTGGATGCAGGTACTGCAAGGCGACCAGCGCGACGACAAGAACCGACAGCACCGGCTCTTTCGTCGCGAACGCGAATATTTCACGGACGATGCTTCGGCTTCGGGACGCCTCCGGCGCGCGTTCCTCTGCAGCGGGCACGATCGCTGGCGCCTAGTCAGCGGTCGCGTTGCCGCGCAGTCGCACGAGAATGCCTTCCAGCGCGTCGAGGTCGCCGAAGTCGACGAGCACCTGCCCTCGCCCACGCCGGCCCAGCTTGATCTTTACCGTCGCGGCGAGCAGATCGGAAAGCTCCTCCTCGAGGCGTCGTGTATCGCGTCCGCCGTCCTGGCTCGCACGCGCCTTCACCGTTGGCGCTGCCCTTGTGGTCGCCGTCACGAGCTTTTCGGTCTCGCGAACCGACATGCGCCTGTTGACCACCTGATTTGCCAGCGTGATCTGCGTCGCAGCGTCGACGGCGAGCAGCGCGCGCGCGTGACCCATGTCGAGATCGCCTGCGAGCAGCATCGTCTGAACGGGCGCCGCCAGATTCAGCAGACGCAGCAGATTCGACACTGCACTACGCGAGCGACCGACCGACTCAGCGGCCTGCTCATGTGTGAAGTTGAACTCATCGAGCAGGCGCTGGATGCCCTGCGCTTCTTCGAGCGGATTCAGGTCTTCACGCTGGATGTTTTCGATCAGCGCCATAGCGGCGGCGGCCTGATCGGGCACGTCCTTCACGAGCACCGGCACGTCGTCGAGCCCGGCGAGGCGCGCCGCGCGGAAACGCCGCTCGCCCGCGATAATCTCGTACATGTCCGCCGATACCGGTCGCACGAGAATCGGCTGCATCATGCCCTGTGCGCGAATGCTGGCGGCCAGTTCCTGCAGCGCGCCCTCATCCATCCGCGTGCGCGGCTGGTACTTGCCAGCCTGCAACTTCTCGAGCGGCAACACGTGGGGCGCGCCATTGATCTTCACCGCCTCGGTGATATCGGCGCTGCCGCCGAGAAGCGCCTCGAGTCCACGGCCCAATCCTTTCTTTCTTGCTACTGCGTTCATCGTGCTTCCTCGATCCGCCTTGAGTGCTGTCTTGAGTGCCGCCTTGCTGGCCACCTTGTTCCCCGCGCCGGGCTCCTTCTGCGCGCGTCAGAGCGCGCGCACCCGCTCAATCATTTCCGCCCCGAACTGAACGTAAGCCTGCGCGCCGCGCGACGCCCGGTCGAAGACCACGCCCGGCAGACCGTAGCTCGGCGCCTCGGCCAGACGCACATTGCGCGGGATCACCACGTCGAACACCTTGTCGCCAAAATGCTCTTTCAGCTGGTCGGAGACCTGCTGCTGCAGCGTGATGCGCGGATCGAACATGACGCGCAGCAAGCCGATCACCTTCAGGTCGCGGTTCAGGTTCGCGTGCACCTGCTTGATCGTGTTGACGAGGTCAGAGAGGCCTTCCAGCGCGAAGTATTCGCACTGCATCGGGATCACCACGCCGTGGGCAGCGCACAGGCCGTTGAGCGTCAGCAGCGAGAGCGCCGGCGGGCAGTCGATCAGCACGAAGTCGTAGTCTTCCGCGACCAGCACGAGGGCATCCTTCAACTGGCGCTCGCGATTATTGACGCTGACCAGTTCGACTTCGGCGCCAGCCAGTTCGCGATTGGCGGGCAATACGTCATACGAAACGCCTTCCGGCTTTACACGGGCGTCCGCGACGGTCACGCCGTCGACCAGCACTTCGTAGACCGTATTTTCACAGGCCGCCTTGTTGATGCCGCTGCCCATCGTGGCATTTCCCTGCGGATCGAGATCGATGAGCAGGACTCGCTGTCCCTGCGATGCGAGGCTCGCGGCGAGATTGACTGCTGTCGTCGTCTTCCCGACGCCGCCCTTCTGGTTCGCAACGCAGAAGATTTTTGCCATCGTTGGTGTGTCCCTTTTTGCTGCTTTTGAATGACTGGAATGACTGGCGTTGGGCGGATCAGGCGTCGAGCGTGACTTCGATCAGATGCCGCTCTGCGTCGAGCGATGGCACCTTGAGCCGAATGATCTGCTTCGCACGCGCACCCTCCGGCAGACGTTCAATCTCGCTTTCCGGGCGAATACCCTTCATCGCCCAGATCGCACCTCGCTCCGCGACGAGATGACGGGCCAGTGTAACGAAATCCGAGAGCTCTGCGAACGCGCGAGAGACGATAACGTCGAATTTAGCCGGCACCTCGACGCCGGGTCGCAGTGTTTCGACGCGGCCGGTCACCACCGACAGGTTGGCGAGACCCAGTTCAGCCTTGGCCTGCGCCTGAAATGCGGTTTTCTTGTGGACGATGTCGTTGAGCGTTACCGTCCAGTCGGGCAAGACAATGGCCAGCACGATACCCGGCAGGCCGCCGCCCGAACCGACATCCAGCGCCGACGACGCACCTCGCGGAGCGAGACGCGGCACGATCGAAAGCGAATCGAGGATGTGCTGGATCAGCATTTGCTTGGGATCGCGGATCGCGGTCAGGTTGTACACCGCGTTCCATTTACCGAGCAGTGCGACATAGTCGAGCAATTTGTTGTGCTGTGACTCGGTCAGGTCGAGACCAAGTTCGCCTGCGCCCTGACGCAGCAGCGCCGACAATGATTCCCGACCGTCTGCTGCTGCGAAACCCCGCTGCCCTGCCGTCATTGCGCCACCGGGGTACTGTCGGCGCCACCATCGACGGCCGCGGCCGTACGCCGCCCCAAGCCACGTTTCAGATGCACCATGAGCAGCGAGATCGCGGCGGGCGTAATACCGGAAATTCGCGATGCCTGCCCGATGGTTTCCGGGCGGAACTGCGTCAGTTTCTGCCGGGCCTCGAAGGACAGGCCGCGAACTTCCGCGTAGTCCAGCGCTTCGGGAAGGCGCGTGCTTTCATGCGCTTCGTTGCGCTCGATTTCACCAGCCTGACGCTCGATATAGCCCTGATACTTCACGCCAATTTCGATCTGCTCCTTGATCTGTGCGAGCAGGACTTCGTCGTCGGCCAAGGTCTCGCTGGGGCCGCAGGTTCCTTCGAGCAAACCGCAAACACCGTCATAGCTGACACCCGGACGACGCAGCAGGTCCGCCAGACTGTATTCGTGTTCGATCGGCTTGCCGAGCAACGCGATCGCCGCCTCAGCTGATAACGTCTTAGGATTCACCCAGGTCGTGCGCAGGCGTTCTGTTTCACGTGAAACAGCGTCGCGCTTGCGGCTGAACGTGTCCCAACGCGTGTCGTCCACGACACCAAGTTCGCGGCCGATTTCGGTCAGGCGCATATCTGCATTGTCTTCACGCAGACTGAGGCGATATTCCGCACGGCTCGTGAACATACGATACGGCTCAGAAACGCCGCGCGTAACCAGATCGTCGACCAGCACGCCAAGGTACGCCTGATCCCGACGGGGGCACCATGCTTCCCTGCCCCGCACCTGCAAGCCGGCGTTGATACCGGCCAGCAGTCCCTGTGCGGCCGCTTCTTCATAGCCGGTAGTGCCGTTAATCTGGCCAGCAAAGAACAAACCGTCGATCACCTTGGTTTCCAGCGACGCCTTCAGACCGCGTGGATCGAAATAGTCGTACTCGATCGCATAGCCCGGACGTAGGATGTGTGCATGCTCCAGTCCGCGCATCGAGCGGACCAGTTCCAGCTGCACGTCAAACGGAAGACTGGTCGAGATGCCGTTTGGATAAAACTCGTTGGTCGTCAACCCTTCCGGTTCGAGGAAGATCTGATGCGATTCCTTCGACGCGAATCGATGAATCTTGTCCTCAATCGATGGGCAATAGCGCGGACCCACACCTTCGATCACGCCCGTGTACATCGGTGACCGGTCGAGACCGCTCCGGATGATGTTGTGTGTACGTTCGTTGGTATGCGTGACCCAGCACGGGACCTGACGTGGATGCTGTTCGACGCGTCCGAGAAACGAGAAAACAGGCACCGGATCCAGATCGCCCGGCTGCTCTTCGAGCACGGAAAAATCGATCGTCCGGCCGTCGATACGCGGTGGCGTACCCGTTTTGAGGCGCCCTTGAGGCAGCTTCAACTCTTTGAGCCGTGCCGACAGCGACACCGCAGCGGGATCACCTGCCCGGCCGCCAGTGTAATTATTCAGTCCAACGTGAATCTTGCCGTCGAGGAACGTCCCGGCCGTGAGCACAACGGCGCGTGAACGGAACCGGATCCCAACCTGCGTAACCGCACCGACGACGCGATTGCCCTCGACCATCAGATCGTCGACCGCCTGCTGGAACAGCCACAAATTCGGCTGATTCTCCAGGCGATGCCGGATGGCCTGCTTGTACAACAGGCGATCCGCCTGAGCGCGCGTCGCCCGGACAGCGGGACCTTTGGACGAATTCAGGATACGAAACTGAATCCCGCCTTCGTCCGTGGCTGCGGCCATTGCGCCACCAAGCGCGTCGACTTCCTTGACCAGGTGGCCTTTGCCAATGCCGCCAATCGACGGATTGCAGCTCATCTGGCCGAGGGTTTCGATATTGTGCGTCAGCAATAGCGTTTTCGCGCCCATGCGCGCGGACGCCAAGGCGGCTTCCGTGCCGGCATGACCACCACCGACGACAATTACGTCAAATTCTGAGGGAAAAAGCATCGCGGATCTCACGCCGAACACGCCGCGTGAGCCTTTAAAAGGAAAATGTATGGGCGAATTATAACGGGTTCGCTTTTGGCCCGAATTTCGTCCATTCGGCTAACGATAAAAAAGGCGGCGTGTTTCACGTGAAACACACCGCCTTTCGCGACCGCAACTTCGAGCAAGGAACGACTAGGCCACCTTTTTTGTCAGCCCAAGATAGGTTTCGATAACCCGCGGGTTCTGCGCCAGATCGGATGCCGCGCCTTCAAGCGCAAGCTCGCCCGTTTCCAGCACGTATCCATAGTCCGAAATCTGCAGTGCAGCGCGGGCATTCTGCTCGATCAGCAGCGTAGCGACGCCCGTTTGCCGCAGCGCACTAATGATATGAAAAATCTCTTTCACGATCAGCGGTGCGAGTCCAAGGCTTGGCTCGTCCAGCATCAGCAGGTCAGGCTTACCCATCAACGCCCGACCGACCGCCAGCATCTGCCGCTCGCCGCCTGACAACGTACCTGCCGCCTGCTTGCGCCGCTCCTTCAACCGCGGAAACAACGCGAATACGTGTTCAAGCTGATCAAGATAGGTACGCTCCCCGTTCCGTTTACGTCGGTACGCACCCAGCACAAGATTGTCCTCGACGGCCATCGTCGAAAACAGTTCGCGCTTTTCCGGGACGAGGCACATACCTCGCGCCACACGCTTTTCAACCGGCACGGCGCTGACATCTTCGCCCTGAAAGGAGATCGCGCCCTTCGCATGTCCGCTCACGGGCAACGCGCCCATGATCGCGTTCAGCAGCGTCGACTTGCCGGCGCCATTCGGCCCGATGACCGATACGATCTGGCCGGGCCGCACCTTGATCGCCGCTCCATGCAGCGCCTCGACCTTCCCGTAGCGGACGGACAGACCCGTGACTTCAAGGATCGGCACACCGGAATCAGTTTGCATCGTCATCATTCCACCCCGCCCAGATAAGCTTCCAGCACAGCCGGGTCTTTCTGCACATCCTGCGGCAGGCCCTCCGCGATCCGCGTGCCGAACTCCATCACCACGAGCCGATCGGTCAGGTTCATCACAAAATCCATGTCGTGTTCGACAAGCAGCACGCTCATACCCTCTTCCTTCAGCTTCCTCAGCAACACGGCCAGTTGCTGCTTTTCCTGATAGCGAAGGCCAGCGGCCGGTTCGTCGAGCAGCAGCAGCGTCGGATCGCAGCACAGCGCACGTGCGATTTCCAGAATCCGTTGCTGGCCGAGCGCCAGACTGCCCGCCTCGTCATACATATGCCGCTCGAGGCCGACCCGGCGAATCTGCCGCGCGGCTTCCGCCATCAAACGACCCTCTTCCGCTCCATTGAGCTTCGCGACGCTGCGCCAGACGCCCGCGTGGCCGCGCAGATGCGCACCGATCGCAACGTTCTCCAGCACCGTCATGCGGGGCAGTAGCTTGACGTGCTGGAACGTCCGGCCGATCCCGCGCTTGACGATTTCACGTGAAGTCAGCGAATCGATCCGCTCACCGCGGAAGGAAATCTCGCCGCTAGTGGCCTGCAATACACCGGTCACCAGATTGAACGTAGTCGACTTGCCCGCACCGTTCGGACCGATCAGCCCGATGATCTGTCCAGCCTTCACTTCGAAGCTGACGTCGTTCACCGCCACCAGTCCGCCAAACTGCTTGCGCGCCGTAACAACCGACAGCAGCGTCTCGCCCGCAGCCGGCTTGCTGCGCTGCGGCAAAGGTTCGGCATTGTCTGGAACGTGCGCACGCGGGCCACGCGGAAACAGGCGCGCGACGAACGGCCAGACGCCTTGCCGCGCGTATTGCAGCAGCAGCACCATCAAGATGCCGAAGACGATCACTTCGAAATTGCCGTTCTCGCCGAGCAGTTTGGGCAGCAGCGTCTGGAGGTAATCCTGCAGCAGCGTCAGGATCGCCGCACCGAGTACAGCGCCCCACACGTGTGATACGCCGCCCACCACCGCCATGAACAGAAACTCGATGCCGTGATTCAGGCCGAACGGCGTCGGATTCACCGCCCGCTGCAAGTGCGCGTAAAGGAAGCCCGACACCGACGCCAGCACAGCTGCGTAGACGAAGATCACCACGCGCATCCAGGCCGTGTTGACGCCCATCGCTTCCGCCATCGATCCACCGCCCCGCAACGCGCGGATCGCGCGCCCAGGCCGGCTATTAAGCAGATTCTGAACAGAAACCACTGCACCCAGCACGACGACCCAGATGAGGTAGTAAATGTGTCTCCCCGATTCCAGATTGATGCCGAACACGTTGAGTACCGGGATACCGTTGATGCCGTCGTACTTGCCGAGCATCTCCAGATTGCCGAACAGAAAGAACAGCGCGAGCCCCCACGCGATCGTCCCGAGCGGCAGGAAGTGGCCCGACAGACGCATCGTCACCGCGCCGAGCACGAGCGCAATCAGCCCGGTCAGCACGACGCCCACGATCAGCGCCAGCCACGGCGACACGCCGAATTGCGTCGTCAGATAGGCGGTTGAATACGCGCCCACGCCGACGAACGCGGCCTGCCCGAAGCTCGTCATCCCGCCGATGCCCGTCAGCAGCACGAGGCCGATCGCGACGATCGAATACAGTCCGATGTAGTTGAGCAGCGTGACCCAGTACTCAGGCACGCGGACCGGCTGCGGCAGCACCGGCAGCGCAAACATCACCACGAGGAACAACCAGAAGAACCTGTTTTGCATGATCCGTTTCATCGTGTCACTCCTCGTCCTCTTCGGCATGCGGGCTCATAAGACTTCGCCATAGCAGCACCGGGATGATCAGCGTGAACACGATCACTTCCTTATAGGCACTCGCCCAGAACGACGAGTACGACTCCAGCAGGCCCACCAGGATCGATCCGGCGGCCGCCAGCGGGTAGCTGACGAGACCGCCGATGATCGCCCCGACAAACCCCTTCAGACCGATCAGGAAGCCCGAGTCGTAGTAGATGGTCGTCAACGGTGCGACGAGGATTCCGCACAGCGCGCCAAGGCCCGCCGCAAGCGTGAACGCGAGCCGGCCCGCCTGCGTCGTGCCGATGCCGACAAGGCGTGCGCCGACGCGGTTCACCGATGTCGCACGCAACGCCTTGCCCGAGATCGAGCGATCGAAGTACAGGTACAGCGCGGCGATCAGCACGATGGCTGTGCCGACCACCCACAGGCTCTGCCCCGAGATCGTCATGCTGCCGATGTTGAACGTGGCATCGGAGAACGCCGTCGTCCGCGAGCCTTCCGCGCCGAACATCACGAGCCCGAGGCCGACCATCGCGAAGTGCACCGCGACCGCAACGATCAGCAGCAACAACGTGGTCGCTTCGGCGATCGGTTCATACGCGAGCCGGTACACGAACGGGCCCATCGGAATCACGATCAGCAGCGTTAGCGCGATCTGCACGATCATCGGCAGCGGTTGCATGAAGAGGCCGCGCGTGAGCGCGTAGACGGCAATCGGGAACAACAGGTACCTGCTCGCCAGGCTCACCAGTGTGCGTGCCGCATTCCGCCGCCGTTCCGGATGCCGCGCGAGCCCGGCTGTCTCGACGACGAAGCACGCGGCGCCCATCGCGATCAGCAGCCAGCAGGTGGCGGGAAACTTCTGCGTCTGTATTGCGGCGAGCGTCAGCGCGCCATATGAGACGAACTCGCCCTGCGGGATAAAAATCACCCGCGTGACCGAGAACACCAGCACCAGCGCAAGCGCGAGCAACGCGTAGATTGCGCCCGTGGTGATCCCGTCCTGCGCGAGGATCGCCGCTATAGAAAGATCCATACTTCCTCTGGAACGTCGAAATCGAAATCGAAACTGGCGCCGAAGCGGGAAACAACCGGCCGCCTTGTCGTCGGGATGAAGTTCTTCACCCCTGCCCTGAAACGCGACCGCCGCGCCCGGACCAGGCGCGGCGGTCGTCGCCATTTTCTTCGAACAGAATGTCGGTGCGGCGTCGTGGCCACACCGGAGGCGAGAAGCGCGTACTGTTTTAGTCGTTCTGGAGTTGCCACTTGCCGTCGACAATCTTGACCATCACGCGCGCGCGATTGTCGAAGCCGTTGTGATCGGTCGTCGTGATGTTCATGATGCCGTGCGCGACTGGCAGATTCTTGAGGTTTTCCAGCGATGCACGTAGCGCTTCCCGGAACGCCTCGGTGCCCGGCTGGGCTTTCTTCAGCGCTTCAGGAATCGCACGCTGCAGCATCTGGCCGGCGTCCCACGCGTGACCGCCGAACGTCGACAGCGTGCCCGCGCCATAAGCATTCTCATACGCAATCTTGTAGGCTTTCGAGGACTTCTTTACCGGGTTCGAATCCGGCAGCTGATCGGTCACGAGGATCGGACCGGCGGGCAGCAACTCGCCTTCGCAATCCTTACCGCACACGCGCAGGAAGTCGTTATTCGCGACGCCGTGCGTCTGGTAGATCTTGCCCTTGTAGCCGCGCTCTTTCAGCGCCTTCGCCGGCAAAGCGGCCGGTGTGCCCGAGCCGGCGATCAGGATCGCGTCCGGGTTCGAGCCCACCAGCTTCAGCACCTGGCCGGTCACGGACGCGTCCGTGCGGTTATAGCGCTCGTTCGATACCAGCTTCAGGTGGTGCCCGGTCGCGGCCGCGTTGAACACGGTGTACCAGTTCTCACCGTACGCATCCGCGAAGCCGATGAAGCCCACGGTCTTCACGCCATGCTTCTGCATGTATGCGGCGATCGCGTCGGCCATCAGGCTGTCGTTCTGCGGTGTCTTGAAGGCCCACGTGCGCTTCGCATCCATCGGCGCAATGATCGCGGCCGACGCGGCCATCGAGATCATCGGCGTCTTGCCTTGTGACACCGCGTCGAGCATCGCCAGCGAATTCGGCGTCACGGTCGAACCAATGATTGCGTCAACGTGATCTTCGTCGATCAGCTTGCGCGTGTTCTGCACGGCACGGCTTGTATCGGATGCGTCGTCGAGCACGATGTACTCCACGCTCTTGCCACCGATCTCCTTCGGCAACAGCGCGATCGTATTCTTCTCAGGAATCCCGAGCGATGCAGCGGGCCCTGTCGCCGATAACGTCACGCCGATCTTCACCTGCGCAGTCGCGGCGCTCGCGCCGCATACGAGCGCTGCCGCGAGGCCTGCACGTACCCATTTGCCTGTTGTTTTCATTGCTGTCTCCAAACGCTGTGCGTTGCGTGTTGTTTGATCCGGCTTCTGTACCGGGTTTCTGAATCTAGTTTTCGGCTTCGAGCGTGCCTAGCATGGTTTTCCCTGTTCGCCGTGCAAAACCGCTCGCTATGCGTGACTGCGTTACGGCTCACATCTCGCGCGCATCGCTGCTTCAGCGCACGCGCAAGAAAAAAGGCACGTCTGACTGCACGTGCCTTTTTCCCAGGTTCAATTCGTTATCTCGCCTTCGCTCAGTCTGTCGCCAGCTTCCACTTGCCGCCGACAATCTCGACCATCACACGCGCCCGCTGATCGAGACCCGAGTGATCGTTCGCGCTCATGTTGAAGATGCCATGTGAAGCCGGCATGTCCTTCGTGCTTTCGATCGCCGCGCGCAACGCGTCGCGGAATGCCGGCGTGCCTGGCTGGCCCTTCTTCAGCGCAACCGGAATCGCACGTTGCAGCAACAGACCGGCGTCCCACGCGTGACCGCCGAAGGTCGACACGGAACCCGCGCCGTACGCGCCTTCATACGCATGCTTGTAGGTCAGCGCGGATTTCTTCACCGGGTTCGAATCGGGCAGTTGATCCGCAACCAGCAACGGACCCGCCGGCAGATACGTGCCGTCGCAATCCTTGCCGCACACACGCAGGAAGTCGTTATTCGCGACGCCGTGTGTCTGGTAGTACTTGCCCTTGTAGCCGCGTTCCTTTAGCGTCTTTTGCGGCAAAGCGGCCGGCGTACCTGCGCCGGCGATCAGCACGGCATCCGGGTTCTGCGACATCATCTTCAGCACCTGGCCCGTCACCGAAGCGTCATTACGCGCGAAGCGTTCGTTCGCGACAACCTTGATCTTCGCGAGATCCGCGGCCTTGCCGAACTCGCGGAACCAGCTCTCGCCATAAGCGTCCGAGAAGCCGATGAAGGCGACCGACTTCACACCGTGGTTCGACATGTGTTGCGCGATGGCCGTGGCCATCAGGATGTCGTTTTGCGGCGTCTTGTAGACCCATGCGCGCTTCGCGTCCATCGGTTCGACGATCGTGGCCGCGGCGGCCAGCGAGATGATGGGCGTGGTGGTTTCAGCGGCCACGTCGATCATCGCGAGCGAGTTCGGCACGACGGTCGAGCCGATGATCGCGTCGACGTGGTCTTCGCTGGTGAGCTTGCGGGCGTTCTTGACGGCCTGCGTGGAATCCGTCGCGTCGTCGAGCACGATGTACTCGATCTTCTGGCCTGCGACTTCCTTTGGAAGCAGCGCGATCGTGTTCTTTTCCGGAATGCCCAGCGAAGCCGCCGGGCCCGTGGCCGAAACCGTCACGCCGATTTTCACCTGTGCCGATGCGGCACCGCTCCATGCCGCCATTACGCCTGCCGCGACGCATGCCGCGCTGATCCATCGGATTGCCGACTTCATTCCGCTCCTCTACCCCGTGAATATCCGCGCGCAGTGGCGCCGATTAAAAATTCGTGGATTTCTAACGCCGACCGTATGGTCGGCGAATGGCGAGTTTAGCGGACGTGCGCGCCCTGCGGCAAGCGTTTTGCAAGCCTCAGTGCATTGATAATCCAGCGAAAAATGCGAAGGGAAAATCGGAGAGGAAATGTAGAAAGAGGCGCGCGAAGAATCAGTGCGAGATGAAACGGAAACAGCGTGGACCGATTAATGAAAGGACAAATAAAAAGCGCCGCTGGATATCAATCCAGCAGCGCTTTCGTGTGGGCACTTTGTGCCTCATGTCTCCTCGTTCTCCACCTGCAAATTTCGTGTCGCCGGTGCTTCAGAACTGCGTGAAGATTAAACAATCCCCATTCACCAGACAACTAGCATTTACCCTAGTGGTGCAGTGCAGCACTAAATTGGGGCACATTTCGTGGACTTCGACGCATCACACGCCACCGTCAGGCCGCTCATCAGATTGGATGCCGAACTATCTTCATATGCCAAAGACTCACGCGCGCAACGGTCGAACCCGCGCCACGATCTCACCGACAATCCCGCGCCTGAACGCCAGCACACAGGCAATGAAGATCAACCCCGTGACGATGGTCGCCGATTCACCGAACGAGCGAAACCAGTCGATGCCAGTCGTGTTTGCGAGTGCCGTGCCGATGTCGCCCAGCCGGTCTTCGAGGGCGACGATCACCGTCGCGCCGAGCAGCGGCCCGAAAAGCGTGCCCATGCCGCCGACGAGCGTCATCAGGATCACGAGTCCGGACATCGTCCAGTACGCGTCGCCGAGGGTCTCGAACCCGAGCACGAGCACCTTCAGCGAACCGGCGAGCCCTGCCAGTCCCGCCGACAGCACAAACGCCAGCAGCTTGAAGCGATCCGTGTCATAGCCGAGCGAAACCGCGCGCGGCTCGTTCTCCTTGATCGCGATCAGCACCTGGCCGAACGGCGAATGCACAATCCGCACGATCAGCAGAAACGCCAGCACCATCACCGCGAGCACGACGTAGTACAGCGTCAGGTCAGACGACAGGCTCAGGATGCCAGACAGCTTGCCGCGCGGCACGCCTTGCAGCCCATCCTCGCCATGCGTGAACGGCGCCTGCAGAAACACGAAGTAGACCATCTGCGCGAGCGCGAGCGTCACCATCGCGAAGTAGATGCCCTGCCGCCGGATCGCAAAGAGCCCGACGATCAGACCGAGTACCGTCGCCACCGCGGTGCCTGCGATCACGCCCAGCTCCGGCGAAAACCCGAGCGACTGGATCGCGTAGCCTGTCGTGTAACCTGCCGAAGCGAGGAACATCGCGTGACCGAACGACAGCAATCCCGTATAGCCGATCAACAGGTTGAACGCGGCCGCAAAGAGCGCGAAGCACAGCACCTTCATCACGAACAGCGGATAGGCGCCGATGAACGGCGCGGCGATCAGCGCGATCAACAGCAGCCCGTAAAGCGCTTTTCTTTGCATCATTTTTCCTTGCCGAAAAGACCCGCCGGGCGCACCAGCAGCACGAGCGCCATGATCACGAAGACGACGGTCGCCGACGCTTCCGGGTAGAACACACGCGTGAGCCCTTCGATGACGCCGAGCATCAGGCCCGTGAGGATCGAACCCATGATCGACCCCATGCCGCCGATCACGACGACGGCGAACACCGTGATGATCATCGGTTGCCCCATCAGCGGCGAGACCTGGATGACCGGCGCGGCGAGCACGCCCGCGAATGCTGCGAGCGCGACGCCGAAACCGTACGTCAGCGTGATCATCAGCGGCACGTTGACGCCAAATGCTTCGACGAGCTTCGGGTTCTCGGTGCCCGCACGCAGATACGCGCCGAGACGCGTCTTCTCGATGACGAACCACGTCGCGAAGCAGACGACGAGCGAGGCCAGCACCACCCACGCGCGATAGTTCGGCAGGAACATGAAGCCGAGATTGGTCGCACCCGACAACGCGGACGGCACGTCGTACGGCTGCCCGGACGAACCGTAGACCGAGCGGAACACCCCTTCGACGACGAGTGTCAGGCCGAACGTCAGCAGCAGGCCGTAGAGATGGTCGAGACTGTACAGCCAGTGCAGCATCGTGCGCTCGATGACAATGCCAAAGAGCCCGACCAGGAGCGGTGCGAGCACGAGCATCGCCCAGTAAGGGAGATTGAAATACGCGAGGCCCATCCACGTGAGCATCGCGCCGAGCATGAACAAGGCTCCGTGCGCGAAGTTGATCACGTTGAGCAGGCCGAAGATCACGGCGAGACCCAGGCTCAGAATTGCATAGAACGAGCCGTTTACGAGCCCGAGCAGCAACTGGCTCAGCATCGCCGGTAGCGGAATGCCAAAGATATCCATTAAACCCGTCGTCCAGATGAGATCGATAGGCGCGCGAACCGCTCGGCACGCGCGGGCCGTCGGGCGTCCGCACGCGCCCGTGCATCTGCGCGGATCACATGCGACGGTGCCGCCTGCCGCGCCCCCGACCAGGCGGGCGTCAGCCGACGCTTACTTCCACAACGCGCAGCGCGATTCTGCCTTCGTGCCGAATGCCTGGTCGCCCGGGATCGTGGCGGTGATCTTGTAGTAGTCCCACGGCTCTTTCGATTCGGCCGGCTTCTTCACTTCCATCAGGTACATGTCGTGAATCATGCTGCCGTCCTGGCGGATGTAGCCCTTCGCGTAGAAGTCGTCGATCTTGATCTTGTGAAGCTGCTCCATCACCTTGTCGCTGTCGGTCGTACCGGCTGCCTGCACGGACTTCAGATACGTCGTGACGGCCGAGTAATCGGCGGCCTGCAGGCTGGTCGGCATCTTCTTCATCTTGCCGAAGTAGCGCTGCGCCCACTGACGCGTCTTCTCGTCCTTGTTCCAGTACCAGCTGTCCGTCGCCACCAGGCCTTGCGTGGTTTCGAGCCCAAGGCTGTGGATGTCGGTCAGGAAGATCAGCAGCGCGGCGATCTTCATCGTCTTCGTGACGCCGAATTCCTTCGCGGCCTTGATCGCGTTGATCGTATCGCCGCCCGCGTTCGCGAGACCGAGCACCTGCGCCTTCGAGCCCTGCGCCTGTAACAGGAACGACGAAAAGTCCGACGCCGACAGCGGATGACGCACTTCGCCGAGCACCTGGCCGCCGCTCGCCTTCACGACGTCCGACGTGTTCTTTTCGAGCGCCTTGCCGAACGCGTAGTCAGCCGTCAGGAAGTACCACGTCTTGCCGCCCTGTTTTGTCACCGCCGAGCCGGTGCCCTTCGCGAGCGCCATCGTGTCGTACGCGTAGTGAACCGTGTACGGCGTGCATTGCTCGTTCGTCAGGTTGTCCGCGCCTGCGCCGATGTTGATGTACGGAATCTTCTTTTCGCCGGCGACCTGGTTGGTCGAGAGCGCCGTCCCCGAATTCGTGCCGCCGATGATCGCGTTGACACCGTCACGGTCGATCCATTCCCGCGCGCGCGAGGCGGCGATGTCGGCCTTGTTCTGGTGGTCGGCATAGACGAGTTCAATCGGCTTGCCGTTGACCTTGCCGCCGAAGTCAGCAATCGCCATGCGGATCGCTTCGAGGCCGCCCGGGCCGTCGATGTCCGCATACAGGCCGGACAGGTCGCTGATGTAGCCGATTTTCACGGTGTCGCCTGCTGCGGCGTGTGCCGTACCCATCGTCAGCGCGGCGCTTGCGGCGGTTGCGAAACAGAATGCGCTCAACCGCGCGACAGTCTTCAATTTCATGCGTGTCTCCTTGTTTCCAAACTTGTGGTTATTCAGAGGCAATCGGGCGTTCAGACTACATCGACGCTTACACCCCGAGCAGATCGTGTAGAACCGGCATCTTGCTTTCGAGCTCCCCTGCGCCGAAATGCTCGACGATACGTCCGTGTTCCATCACGTAAAAACGGTCAGCGAGTGGCGCCGCAAACCGGAAATTCTGTTCGACCATCACGATTGTGTAGCCACGCGACTTCAGCGTCATGATCATGCGCGCGAGCGCCTGCACGATGACCGGCGCGAGCCCTTCCGAGATTTCGTCGAGAAACAACAGGTTCGCGCCAGTACGCAGGATGCGCGCAACAGCCAGCATCTGCTGCTCCCCACCCGACAGACGCGTGCCCTGACTCATGCGACGCTCCTTCAGATTCGGGAACATCGAATAGATCTCGTCGATCGACATCGCGCGCGACGCGTCGCCGACCGGCGGCGGCAGCAGCAGGTTCTCTTCACACGACAGACTGGAAAAGATACCGCGCTCTTCCGGGCAATAGCCGATGCCGCAATGGGCAATCCTGTGCGTCGGCATCGAGATGGTTTCGCGGCCAGCGACCTTGATCGAGCCCGTGCGGCGGCCGGTGAGTCCCATGATCGCGCGCAGCGTCGTCGTACGGCCGGCGCCATTGCGGCCGAGCAGCGTAACGACTTCGCCCGGATTCACCGTGAGATCGACGCCGTGCAAAATGTGGGATTCGCCGTACCATGCCTGCAGGCCGGCGATCGCCAGCGCAGGCACAGCGCCGGCCGCGCCGCTCACTTCGGCGCTTTCGCGTTCCGCAATTGTGTTCATGCGTGCGCTCCCGCAAGGGCCGCGTCCGCGCTGCCCATGTAGGCCTGCATGACAAGCGGGTTCTTCGACACGTCCGCGTAGCTGCCCTCGGCGAGCACCTCGCCGCGTTGCAGAACCGTGATCGTGTCGGAGATACCGGCGATGACGTTCATATTGTGCTCGACCATCAGGATCGTGCGCCCCGCCGACACCTTCTTGATCAGTGCCGTCACACGGTCGACGTCCTCATGGCCCATGCCTTGCGTCGGTTCGTCGAGCAGCATCAGTTCGGGTTCCATCGAAAGTGTCGTCGCGATTTCGAGCGCGCGCTTGCGGCCGTACGAGAGCTCGACGGTGAGCACATCAGCGAAATCCGTGAGACCGACCTGCGTAAGCAGATCCATCGCGCGGTCGTTCAGCTGACGCAGCGTGCGTTCGCTCTTCCAGAAATGAAAGGACGTGCCCAGCGAGCGCTGCAGGCCGACGCGCACGTTCTGCAATGCTGTCAGATGTGGAAATACCGCGGAAATCTGGAACGACCGGATGATGCCGCGTCGCGCGATCTGTGCCGGACGGTCGCGCGTGATATCGATGCCGTTGAATACGATCTGGCCCGCAGTCGGTTCGAGGAATTTGGTCAGCAGGTTGAAGCAGGTCGTTTTGCCGGCGCCGTTCGGGCCGATCAGCGCATGGATCGAACCACGGCGCACGCGCAGGTTCACACCGCTTACAGCGGTGAAGCCCTTGAATTCCCTGGTCAATCCGCGCGTTTCAAGAATCGTGTCGCCGAGAATCATGTTCCCTTCCATACGGAGTAAGGCGAACTGCTACGATCTTCCGCGCCTTCAAGCCGCGCGACGTTTTATAACGACACCCCCGTGTCGCCTGTTTTGCGTGGTGCACCAATACGGACGGTAATCCCTGCCGCACCACGCAGCACGGATGCCATTGTCTCGCCAATGATGCAGCGCATTCATTGGGATTTGCACTTAGTGTTTTATGCGCACCCCTCATGCGATTGCACGCAAGGCTTGCATGTCATGCAATAGACACAGTCTGCGGATGGTGTGTCTCCGTTTCGAGACCTGCGAGACGCGCGCGACGATCGGCGCGGATCATGTCGCTCGCGCGCTCGGCGATCATCAGCGTCGGCGAGTTCGTGTTGCCCGAGGTAATGGTCGGCATGACCGACGCATCGACGACGCGCAGGCCATCGACGCCGATCACGCGCAGCCGGTTATCGACGACGGCGGCGGGATCGTCGGCGGTGCCCATCCGGCAGGTCCCGACCGGATGGAAGATGGTTGTGCCGACATTGCCGGCGGCCTGCTGCAATTCTTCTTCGGTCTGGAACTGGATGCCCGGCAGGATTTCTTCGGGGCGATAGCGCGCGAGCGCAGGCGCGGCTGCGATACGGCGCGTGAGACGCATCGCGTTGGCGGCGACGTGGCGGTCGTAATCGGTGGAGAGATAGTTTGGCGCAATGAGCGGCGGCGCATGCGGATCATTGGATTCGATGTGGATGCTGCCACGCGACGTCGGCCGCAACTGACACACAGAAGCGGTGAACGCGTTGAACCGGTGCAGCGGCTCGCCGAAGCGATCGAGCGACAGCGGCTGCACGTGATACTCGAGATCGGGCCGCGTAATCGAGGGATCGTCGGAATTCGACTTTGCGAACGCACCGAGTTGCGACGGCGACATCGACATCGGGCCGCTTTGCAGCAGCAGATATTGCAGGCCGATCATCAGCTTGCCCCACCAGTGCGCGGACGCCGTGTTGAGCGTGCGCACGCCGCTGACCTTATAAGCCATGCGCAACTGCAAGTGATCCTGCAGGTTTTCACCGACGCCGCGCAGGTCGTGCACAACATCGATGCCGAGGTTTTGCAGACGCGCGCCGTTACCGATGCCGGAGAGTTCGAGCAATTGCGGCGAATTGACCGCGCCCGAACAGAGCACGACTTCGCAGCGTGCCTTTGCGATGAAGTCGGTATCGCCGCCACGATATTCGACGCCGGTGCAGCGACGGCCTTCGAAGACGAGGCGTTGTGTGAGCGCACCGGTGATGATGGTGAGATTCGGGCGTTGCATTGCCGGGCGCAGGAAGGCTTTCGATGCGTTCCAGCGGATGCCGCGTTTCTGGTTGACGTCGAAGTAGCCGACGCCGGTGTTGTCACCGCGGTTGAAATCATCGGTAGCGGGGATGCCGGTTTGCTGTGCGGCCTGCGCGAAGGTTTCGAGCACTTTCCATTTCAGCCGCTGCTTTTCGACGCGCCACGGGCCGCCTGCGCCGTGTGATTCACTGGCGCCGCCGTGATAGTCCTCGCTGCGTTTGAAGACTGGCAATACGTTTTGCCATGCCCACGATGGGTCGTTCGTGACGCGTGCCCAGTCGTCATAGTCTTCGCGCTGGCCGCGCATGTAGATCATGCCGTTGATCGACGAGCTGCCTCCTAGCACGCGTCCGCGTGGGTAAGAGAGGGTGCGGCCGTTCAGGCCGGTTTCCGGTTGCGTTTTGTAGAGCCAGTCAGTGCGCGGGTTGCCGATGCAGTAGAGGTAGCCTACTGGCACGTGGATCCAGTGGTAGTCGTCCTTGCCGCCTGCCTCTAGCAGTAGGACTTTTACTTCTGGGTCTTCGCTCAGGCGGTTCGCCAGAACGCAGCCCGCTGTGCCCGCGCCGATTACGATGTAGTCGAATTCGCCTTCGAGTGTGCGGGGGTTTGTTGATTCATGGTTCATGATGGTCACCCAGTGGCTCCTTGGCCGTGTCGCCGTTCACGACATAACGGTTGGGTTTTTGCTTTTTTGCTTTTTGCTTTTTTCCCTTGTCTTGCTTTGGTGTGTTTGCTTTTGCCTTCGGACTGTTTCGTTGGCCTTTCCTTGTATTCACGTCGGTCTATTTGCGTCGCCCCTGTGCGGGGCGGCACCTACTTTTCTTTGTCCTTGCCAAAGAAAAGTAGGCAAAAGAAAGGCGCCGAAAACTCGTCCGTTCCGGAGTGTGTCGCTACCGGGGAATGGCACCCCATGAAGTGTCGCCCCCACATTTCATGTGGCCTTGGTCCGCACACGAGACCATCCCCCGCACAGCACCGCCAGTGACAAAGCAATCATTCACCCGCCTCCGCGCTACGCGCGTCGCCGACCTGCATAACCTTCAAGCACGTCCGTCCTAGCCTCAACCGTTTCGTCTTCACCCCCGTCAGGCCTCCGCACTCTTACCACCTTTAAGTCCTTGAGTGTCTAAGCCTTAAGCCTTGAGCCTTGAGCCTTGAGCCTTGAGCTTTTGAGCTTTTGGGGTCTTCTGTCTTTCCGCAGTTCAGTGCACGTTCCTTTTTCGGCGACCGGTCCAGCGACGCTTGCGTCATGACGCCGAGGTACCGGCATCCGTATCATCCGCGCCGCGACGCACGTAGTGCGGAGTGGGATGGATGACTGCCTTGTCACATGTGTGACTCACGCGCTGGATCAGATCGTGCGCGGACCACGGTCGCGCGAAGTGCGGGGGAGACACCTCATGGGGTGCCATTCCCCGCGTGCGACGCAACCCGGAACGGACGACATTTCGGCGCCTTTCTTTTGCCTACTTTTCTTTGGCAAGGACAAAGAAAAGTAGGTGCCGCCCCGCACAGGGGCGACGCCAATAGACCAACACCAAAGCAAGGAAAGGCCAACAACAACAGCAACAAACCCTTACTTAGCCACCGGCATCGTAAACTCAGCGCCCTTGGCAATACTGTCCGGCCACCGCTGCATGATGCTCTTGTATCGCGTATAAAACCTCACACCTTCTTCACCATAGGCATGGTGATCGCCGAACAACGACCGCTTCCACCCACCAAAAGAATGCCAGGCCATCGGCACAGGAATGGGCACATTAATCCCGACCATCCCGATCTGGATCTGCCGCGAAAAAGCACGGGCCACACCGCCGTCAGAGGTAAACAACGACACCCCATTAGCAAACTCATTCGAGTTGATCAACTCAACTGCAGAAGCAAAATCCGGCACCCGCACCACACACAACACCGGACCAAAAATCTCTTCCTTATAAATCGTCATGTCGGTCTTCACATCATCGAACAAGGTCCCGCCAAGGAAGAACCCCTGCTCGTGACCCTCGACCTGATGTCCACGTCCATCGACGACCAGCTTCGCGCCAGCAGCAACACCCGCATCAATGTATCCCGCCACCTTCGCGCGATGCGCGCCCGTCACGAGCGGCCCCATCTCGGCCTCTGAATCCATCCCGTTGCGAATCTTCAGCGTCTCCACCCGTGGCGTAAGACGCTCGATCAACTCGTCAGCGATGTGACCCACTGCAACCGCCACCGAAATCGCCATGCAACGCTCGCCCGCCGATCCGTACGCGGCGCCGATCAATGCATCGACGGCCTGATCAAGATCCGCATCCGGCATCACGACCAGATGATTCTTCGCACCGCCCAGCGCCTGCACCCGCTTGCCGCGCTTCGTGCCTTCCGTATAGATGTATTCGGCAATCGGCGTCGAACCCACAAACGAAAGCGCGCTCACATCCGGATGTTGAAGCAGCGCGTCGACCGTCACCTTGTCGCCATGTACGACGTTGAACACGCCATCCGGCAAGCCCGCTTCCTTCATCAGTTCAGCCAGCCGGATCGACGCCGACGGATCGCGCTCCGATGGCTTCAGCACAAACGTATTCCCGCACGCGATCGCAACCGGGAACATCCAGCACGGCACCATCATCGGGAAATTGAACGGCGTCACGCCCGCAACCACACCCAGCGATTGACGCAGGTTCCAGTTGTCGATACCGCCGCCGATCTGGTCAGTGAAATCGGTCTTCAGCAGATTCGGAATACCACACGCGAATTCAACGATCTCGATGCCGCGCATCACCTCGCCCTTCGCGTCCGAAAATACCTTGCCGTGTTCACGCGTGATGAGTTCAGCCAGCTCATCGTGGTGACGGTCGAGCAGTTCCTTGAACTTGAACAGAACACGCGCACGCTTGATCGGCGCCGTCTCGCTCCACGCCGGATACGCCGCCTTCGCCGCAGCCACAGCCGCATCGACTTCCGCGACGCTCGCAAGCGGCACGCGCGCGCTCACCGTGCCCAGTGCCGGGTTGAATACGTCGGCGAAGCGGTCGCTTTTGCCTTCAGTGGCGCGGCCGTTGATAACGTGCGTCAGCGCGCGCACGCGTGCGCCTTGATCTGTCTCGCTCATGTCATTCCTCTTCGGTGAATATCGGTACTCGCGGTTTGCATACGCGGCTGATCGAAGCGTAAACGTCCTTCGTCTCGAAAATCCAATGAGTAATGCTCAATTGCGGTATAAGGCGCGCTAATATCAGGATATGGACCTGACTCTGCTCCGGGCATTCGTCACCGTCGCGCGCGAGGGCAATCTCACGCGCGCGGCCGTGCAGCTGCACCTGACCCAACCCGCCGTCAGCCTGCAGATCAAGCATCTGCAGGAGACGCTCGGCGTGTCGCTTTTCACGCGGACGTCGCACGGACTCACGCTCACCCGCGATGGTCAGGCGTTGCTGCCGCACGCCGAACGGGCGCTCACCGCCGCCAGCGACGTGCAGCGCGCAGCCGCCACGCTGCGCCACGAAGTGCGCGGCCGGCTGCGTATCGGGACGATCCTCGATCCGCAGTTCCTGCGGCTTGGCGGCTTTCTGAAGCAGCTCGTGGAAACCTGGCCGCAGATCGAAACCGCGCTGCGGCACGGCATGTCGGGCTGGGTGCGCGACCAGATCCTCGCGCGCGAACTGGACGTCGGCTACTACATCGGCCAGCCGTCGGAAGACGATAGCCGCAGCGAAGCGGCGTTTCACGTTGTCACGCTCACGCACTTCCAGTACCGCGTGCTTGCGCCGCCGGGCTGGAAAGACCGCGTCAAGGGCGCGCGCGACTGGCGTGCTCTCGCCGCGCTGCCGTGGATCTGGACGCCGCCCGCGTCCGCGCACAACCGGCTGCTGTCGCATCTGTTCGACGAGGCCGGCGTGAAGCCGGTCAAGGTGGCCGAGGTCGACCAGGAGCCGTCGATGCTCGACCTCGTCAAATCGGGCGTTGGCCTGTCGCTCGCCCGCGACGCCACCGCCATCGCCGAAGCGCACGCCCACGCGCTGACGATCGTCGACGGCATCACGGTGCCCACCGAGCTCACGTTCATCAGCCTCGCCAGCCGCAAGGACGAACCGGCCATCGCCGCCGCCATGAAACTGATCGAGCAGCAATGGACGATATGAGCGCGGCTCATGACAGCCGTCGCTGCGAACGTTGACGTAACGACGCCGTCACGTGCTTTTTGCTAGATTCGAGTTTTGCGCACCGCGCAACGCCCGCCTTCTGACTTTCCGCTGGTCCATCTCGACGCGCTTCGATGCACGACCTGAAGCCGTCGCCCGCCCTATCTTTCGACAGGAGTCTCACATGGCACGCAACATCGAGATCAAAGCCCGCGCCCGGCAATTCGACGAACTGCGCGAACGCGCCGCGCAGCTTTCGCCGGACGCGCCGCTGATCTTCCGCCAGCAGGACTTCTTCTACGACGTGCCGCGCGGCCGTCTGAAACTACGTCAGTTCGACGATGGCACGCCCGCCGAACTGATCTTCTATCAACGCGACGACCGCGACGGCCCGAAGGCGTCGTACTACACACGCAGCCCGGTCACGAACGCCGAAGCGATGCACTCGCTGCTGGCCACGGCCCTGACCACGCGTGGCATCGTCACGAAGGAACGCCACGTGTATCTGATCGGGCGCACGCGGATTCATCTGGATCGCGTCGACGGTCTGGGCGACTTCATCGAACTCGAAGTTGTGCTCGCGCAGGATGACGATGAGGAGGGCGGCGAAGCCGAGGCGCACGCGATGTTCGCGAAGCTCGGCGTGCCGGAGTCGGATCTGGTGGCGGTCGCCTACGTGGATCTGCTCAATCCGGAGAGCGAACCGCTGAAGGTGGCCTGAGCTGGCCCGCGCAGCAGCAGAACGCCCGCGCTTTCACGCGGCGGGCGCGCCCGGCGACAGATGGCCGAGCGGTAATGGCCCGTTGCGCTTGAAGGTCGTGAGCACGATGTTGGAGCGCACACTGTCGACGCCGGGCACACGCATCAGCTTCTTCATCACGAACGACGAAAGCGCGTTCAGATCGGGCGCCACGATCCGCAGCAGATAATCCGCATCACCGACGACGGCGTGGCACTCCAGCACCTCCGGCAGCACGTCGAGCTGCTGCTGGAACTGTTCGATGATCGAATCGCCGTGGTGCTTCAGTTTCAGGCTGGTAAAGGCGGTGACGCCGAGCCCGAGCTTCTCGGGCCGCAACACGACGCGATAGCCGTCGATCACACCCGTCGATTCGAGCCGCTGCAACCGCCGGCCGATCTGCGACGGCGACAGCGGAATCTGCTCGCCAAGCTGCTGGTGCGTGGCACGCCCGAAGCGCTGCAGCACTTCTAGAAGCGCCAGATCGAAGTGATCGAGTTCGAGCATGATGATTCTCCGCATTGAATTGCTATTTAGTGCACGATTATTGCATATCAACGACCAGTAACGCCATCATTGCGCCCTTTCCGCGTGTTCGCCGCTCTACACTTGCAGACATCCTCACTCTGCAGCAACGCGCATCTTCATGTCGACGGCCAGCACCGCAAAACTCAAGGAACAGTTCGACGCCGGTCTTGAAACCCGCGCCGATTTCACCATCGATCAGCCGATGCATCGCTACGGCGCCGTCGATCACGCGGTGTGGAAGCAGCTTTATAAACGTCAGACAGCGCTGCTTAAGGGCCGCGTCTGCGATGAATTCCTGGCAGGCGTGGCGCAGCTGAACCTGCCGGCGGAACGGGTGCCGTCGTTTGATGCCATCAACGCGCAACTGACGCCCGCCACCGGCTGGCAGATCGTCGCCGTGCCGGGTCTCGTGCCAGATCGCGTTTTCTTCGAGCATCTGGCGAACCGGCGGTTTCCGGTCACCTGGTGGATGCGTCGACCCGACCAGCTCGACTATCTGCAGGAACCGGACTGCTTTCACGACCTGTTCGGCCACGTGCCGCTGCTGATCAATCCTGTCTTCGCCGACTACATGCACGCCTACGGCCGCGCGGCGCTCGCCGCCAGCGACGCCGGCGCGCTGCCGCTACTCGCGCGTCTCTACTGGTACACGGTCGAATTCGGCCTGATCCGCGATGCGGCGAGCCCCAACGGCGTGAAAATCTACGGCGCGGGCATCGTGTCGAGCAAGGGCGAGACGCTATACAGCCAGCAAAGCGACGCGCCGAACCGCATCGGCTTCGATCTGGAGCGCGTGATGCAGACGCGCTACCGGATCGACACGTTCCAGAAAACGTACTTTGTCATTGATGACTTCGCACAGCTGTTCGACGTCGCGCGTACCGACTTTGCGCCGCTGCTCGCGAAACTCGTCGATCAACCCGCGCTCGCTGCCGGCGAGATATGCGACATGCGAGACGCTGGCCGCATCATCACACGCGGCACGCAGGAAGGCTGGGAAGCCGAAGGCGACGTCTGACCGCGGCTGCCGCACGGCAGCCGCGGTCAGCAGCGCATCCGCATCCGTGAAAAAATAGTCCGACACGCGCGTGCCGTGCCGCAGCGGGGACGCGCGTACAACCCGGCTGACGAGGTATTCCGATGATCCAGAAACTGACTTCCGAAGCACGCGCAACGCAGCTCAGCCAGCTGGACGGCTGGCAGGTCGCGAGCGGTCGCGACGCGATCCAGCGTCAGTTCCAGTTCGCCGACTTCAACGAGGCGTTTGGCTTCATGACACGCGTCGCGATCAAGGCGCAGGAGATGGACCACCATCCCGAGTGGTTCAACGTCTACAACAAGGTGGACATCACGCTGTCGACGCACGAGGTGAACGGCGTCACGGAGCGCGACATCGCCATGGCCCGTTTCATCGACGGAATCGCGAAACCGGCACAGCGCGAATGATGCAGGGAAAATGGCAACGAGACAGGGAAAAACCGCCCGAACACGTCTGATGAAAGGGTTTTGCAGGTATTCAGGCTACCAAACCTTCACTTCTACAGGCCGTTCTTAAGGCGCACGTAAGAATCCCACGCTTCGCGGGCCATCGCGTCCAAACGTTCCGGTTCGAGCCAGGTCTCTCGCTGTACAATCATCTGCGCATACGGCCTGGAGAGCGCGCTTGCCTCCTTGCACAGGCTGAGTTCGTCGCCGCTCGAAGGTGAGCGGCTGCGCCAGAAGTTGATCGCAGCCTCGAGTTCGTTGATCGTAATGACGGACATGACTTTCGTGATCATTCGATGGCCGCATCGCACGGCAACGCCGCACAAGCTGTGCAGCAGGCGCTCCGGCGAACGCATGCACGAAACGCCTAAACCCATTGTACTTGAGCGAAATCCATGCGACTCCTTCTGATCGAAGATGACCGCCCCATCGCACGCGGCATCCAAAGTAGCCTCGAACAAGCCGGCTTCACGGTCGACATGGTCCACGACGGTATCTTCGCCGAACAGGCTCTCACGCAAAACCGTCACGAACTCGTGATCCTCGATCTGGGCCTGCCCGGCATCGACGGCATGACGCTGCTCTCGCGCTTCCGCCAGAGCAACCGCCACACGCCGGTGATCGTGCTGACTGCGCGCGACGAGTTGAACGACCGCGTTCAGGGCCTCAATTCCGGCGCCGACGACTACATGCTGAAGCCATTCGAACCCGCCGAACTCGAAGCGCGTATCCGCGCGGTGATGCGCCGCAGCGGCCCGCACGGCGACATGCCGCGTCCGGAAGTTTCGCTGGGCGGCGTGCGTCTGTCGGGCGTCGACCGCCGCATCTTCAACGACGACAAGCCGCTCGAACTGTCGCCGCGCGAATTCGCGGTGCTCGAAATGCTGCTGCTGCGTCATGGCCGCGTGGTGAGCAAGGCGCAACTGCAGGATCACCTGACGCACTTCGGCGGCGATCTCGGCGATACGGCGATCGAAGTCTATGTGCACCGGGTGCGCAAAAAGCTCGAAGCCTGCCGCGTGGAAATCGTCACGGTGCGTGGCTTTGGGTATCTGCTGCAGGAAATCCGTCAGGCCGCGTAACCGCGTGTTTCACCCGGTGGCCTGATACGGCCGGGCCTTCGCCGTCGGGCACCTTTTTGTCGAGATGCCCATCGGCGCCCGGCTTTTTTCGCGGACGAGGAGTAATCTGATCCGCGTTGATTCTTTTTGCGCGTTCGACCATGCCCCATCCGGTCGCGAACAGCCTGCGGCGCTCGCTGCTGCGCCGCCTCGCTGCTCCCCTTTCGCTGCTCGCGCTGATGAGCGGCCTCATCGCTTACTGGCTTGCATGGCAGTACACGCAGCACGTCGTCGACCGTTCCCTCGCTGACCTCGCCACCGCCATCTCGCGGCAGGTGCAGATCGCCGGACCCGACGCGCCCATTACCGTGCCGCCGCTCGCGCAGGCGATGTTCTCCGATCCGGTCGAACAGCTCGTCTACCGCATCAGCAACGGCGAAACCGAAATTGCCGGCGATCCCAAGCTGCCGCTGCAAGGTACCAGTGTGCGACGCATGCACTACGCGTATGTGTTCGAGACGGAGCACGAAGGCACGAGCGTGCGCGTCGCGCAGGTACGCGTGAACCAGCCGCAGGGCAATCCGATCGTCGTCGAGGTCGGCCAGCCGGTCCATCATCGCTTCCGCATTGCCGCCGAGTTTCTCGTCGCGATCATGATGCCCCTGCTGTTGCTGCTGCTTGCCGGCTGGGTGATCGTGTGGCGCGTCGTGAACCAGCAGCTCAATCCGCTCACCGATCTCGCCGATTCGCTGAACCGGCAGACGCACACGTCACTTGAACCGGTCGACGAAACGTTTGTGCCGATCGAAATCCGGCCGCTCACGAGCGCACTGAATGGTCTGCTCGACCGCCTGAAAACCGCGCTCGATGGGCAGCGCAAATTCATCGCCGACGCCGCGCATCAGCTTCGCACGCCGCTAACCGCAGTGAAACTGCACGCCGAGCAGGCCGCCATTGCGCGTGAACCGAAGCAGGTGCTGGTCGCCGTGCGCGAACTGCGCGCGGCCGCAGATCGTGCAGTGCGCCTGTCGAACCAGTTGTTGTCGCTCGCGCGTGCGGAGCCAGGCGAACAGGCCGCGCGTTTCATGAACGTCGATATGGCCGCGCTCGCGTTCGAAACCGGTGCGGAATGGGTACCGCGAGCGCTTGCGGTCCACGTCGATCTGGGCTTTCAGCGCCTCGACGACCCGGCTAACGACCGTCCGCTGATCGCGCGCGGCAATCCGGTGTTGCTGCACGAAGTGTTCGCCAACCTGCTCGACAATGCGCTCAAATATGTGCCGCCCACGCGCTACGACGGCGGCCGCATCACGGTCAGCGTGTCACAGGTTATCGACGACGGCCGCGCGATGGCGGAAATCATCGTCGAAGATAACGGCGCGGGCGTGCCGCCCAGGCAGCAGGCGGAACTGTTCAAACGGTTTTTCCGCGGCGATGGACAAAGCGACACGGGCGTCGACGGGGGCGCCGGTCTGGGTCTCGCGATTGTTCACGACATCATGGTGCTGCACGGCGGCGACGTGCACTACGAAGATGCTGCCGACGGTGGCGCGCGTTTCATCGTGCGCATTCCAGTTGCCACGGACGTCGCGGGCAGCGTGCAAGATGCGCCCGGCCGCGCGACAAAAAAATCGGCGCACCAGGCGCCGATCGATATGTGATGTCTGGCGGGCGCGCGTCACGCGCGGCCCGTCGCTCACTTTTTCTTCTTCGCTTTCCTCTCAGGCTTGTCCGGAACGGCCAGCATCGTGCCGCGGCATTTGCGTGCGCCGCAGCGGCATTCGTATTCCTTCTTCAGCTTCTTCGTCTGACGCGCGTCGATCACGAGGCCGTAGTCGTAGAACAGTTCTTCGCCAGCTTCGATGTCACGCAGCGCGTGGACGTACACGTGGCCGTCGATTTCTTCGGCTTCGCAGTTCGGCGCGCACGAGTGGTTGATCCAGCGCGCGCTGTTGCCATCGACCTTGCCGTCGATCACGTGGCCGCTATCGAGCGCGAAATAGAACGTGTGATTCGGTTCGTCCGGATTGTGCGGGTGACGACGCAGTGCTTCCTTCCACGTGATCCGCTCACCCTTGTATTCGATCAGTCGTTCGCCGGCAGCAATCGCTTCCACGGCAAATACGCCTTTGCCGTGCACACCCGAGCGGCGCACAGCGATCCTGCGTGAACTCATTGAATGAATCCTTGTGAAGAACTGGAGGTGAACATGCGGTTGCTCCCGTGCGTCATGCCAGGAACCTGCCGGTTTTTCTGACGCGGATAGCAAACGCGGCGCCATACCGGCGCCGCGTAGTCCTGCGACGCCCATGCGCCACAACCGGCATCGTACACGTTAGAGACGACTTCGTTCAACCGTCAAAAACCATCCGATGTTCTTCTTCTTCGTTGTGATCAGCGCTGCCCGAGCGTTGTCTCTCCAAATAGCGCCTTCTGGTCGCGCGGTTGCGAGCGCCAGTATTGCGGCGGCGCCTCGACGGTCGCACCGAGCTGCGCGGCCGCGTGCCACGGCCAGCGCGGATCGTAGAGCATCGCGCGGGCCATCGCGATGAGATCGGCATCGCCCGCTTCGATCAGTCGGTTGGCATGCTGCGGATCGGTAATCAGACCGACCGCGATCGTCGTGAGGCCCGTCGCCTCCTTCACGGCCTGTGCGAACGGCACCTGATAACCGGGTTCGAGCGGAATCTTCTGCAACGGCGACACACCGCCCGACGATACGTCAATCCAGTCGCAGCCGCGCTTCTTCAATTCATGCGCGAAGGCGATGGTGTCTTCAAGCAGGATGCCGCCATCGACCCAATCGGTCGCCGACACGCGCACACCGACTGGTTTGTCGGCGGGAAATGCAGCGCGCACGATATCGATGATTTCCAGCGGAAAACGCCAGCGGTTTTCGCGCGAGCCGCCGTAGTCGTCGGTGCGTTGATTCGCGATCGGCGACAAAAACTGATGCAGCAGATAGCCGTGCGCCGCGTGGATTTCGAGCGCATCGATGCCGAGCCGCGCCGCGCGACGCGCCGATGCAGCAAACGCTTCGCGGATCCGGTTGAGTCCTGCATTGTCGAGCGCCAGCGGCGGCTCTTCGCCGGCCTTGTGCGGCAACGCCGACGGTGCGTGAGGTAACCAGCCACCTTCGGACACCGGTATCAGCTGGCCGCCCTCCCATGGCACATGACTCGATGCCTTGCGGCCGGCATGCGAAAGCTGCATCGCGACGGGTACATGTGAATGCTTGCGGATCGCTGCGAGCACCGGCTTGAGCGCGGCTTCGGTGACGTCGTCCCACAAACCGAGATCACCGGGCGTGATGCGCCCATCCGGTTCGACAGCGGTCGCTTCGATGCAAAGCAGACCTGCGCCGGAAAGCGCGAGGTGGCCCAGATGGATCATGTGCCATTCGTTGGCCTCGCCGCGCCAGGCGGAATACTGGCACATCGGGGACACGACGATACGGTTACGGAGCGTCACGCTACGCAGCGTGAGCGGAGAAAATAGCGCGCTCATAGGTTCTCGCGAGGGAGGACAAAGAGCGATCGAGCATAGCACCGCGTTTCTTCTGCTGCTGGCAGGCGGCCGCCCAGAAAGCCGACTGAAACCTGAACGCCGGGTAAGACTTCAGGTGTCCTGCTTCTGGCTTACCGGCGTATCGAGACGGCTCGACCACGATTCGACCTTGCCGCTCGCGAGCCGCTTCGATGCGGTCGCACGCCACGAAGGCGTCAGGGTGTCGAGATTCGCCATGCCCTCGAGCGCGCCCCGATCGTCACGATCGACGTACAGCACGCGCAGCAGACGCTCGACGGTCCAGCCCGGATGCGGCCGCGCCAGCCGTTCGATCGTATCGCCCGCGCCGATCTCGCCGGCTTCGAGCACGCGGTAGTACCAGCCCGTGCGACGCGTATCCTGCACACGACGCGACATGTCATCGCGCTCAAAACGCAGGTTCAGTTTCCAGCAGGGTTGTCGCGGCTGCGAGACCTGCACGAGTGCGCCACCCATCCGGTACACGTCGCCGACGCAGACCGTCGCTTCAGTCATACCCAGCGTGCTGATGTTTTCACCGAACGCGCCACAAGTGTCGAGCCGTGTCAGGCCATCGCGCGGCATCGACCATTCATCGCGCCAGACGGCATAGTGATCGAACGCGTAGTGAAGGAGCGCCTTTTCCGGGCCGCCGTGATGTTTGCGCTCGGCCTGCTCGTCACCGTCGAGGCCCGTTTCGCCGAGCCACACGCGACGATCGACCGGTACCTTGCCGATCGCGCTCTGCTTGCCGTTGTCACCGAGCGGCGCAACGACGCCCGTCAGCACGGCATCGACACGAAACACCGTATCGCTCATGGTCTGGCCTCGACCTGATCCAGCCATTCGCCGAACATTTTGCGCGACGCCTCTTCGAGACGCGGACCCAGGCGGGCCGTATCTGCTCGCAACTGCAATACGTCGACGCCGTCCGTTCCGCCGATTTCCGAAGCGTTACCGATCAGCCACGGCTCGAAGCGGTCGGCACGAATTTCCGGATGACATTGCAGACCGAGCACATGCCTGCCCCACGCAAATGCCTGATTTTCACAAATCGGCGTGGAGGCAAGACGCGTCGCGCCTTCGGGAAGATCGAAGGTATCGCCGTGCCAGTGCAGCATCGACGTGTGCGCGCCGTCCAGATGACGAACGGGCGATGCATGACCCGCCCCGGTAAGCGTCAGCGGACTCCAGCCAATCTCTGGCCGCGGGCCTGCATAGACCCGCGCACCCAGCACCCGCGCGATCAGTTGCGCGCCGAGGCAGATGCCGAGGGTCGGCAAACCGGCGGCAATGCGTCGTTCGATCATCGACACGAGCGGCACCAGTGTCGGATACCGTGCGTCGTCGCACGCGTTGATCGGACCGCCAAGGATGATCATTAGCGAAGGTGCAACCGGGTCGGGCGCCTCGATGCGTCCAACGCCAACGTCGAGATAACGCACCGGACGCCCGCGCTCGCCGAGCACAAGCTCGAAGCTGCCCAGATCTTCGAAGTGCACATGGCGGATGGCCAGAACTTCGTGATTCATCGGCAGGTCCTGTTCTCGAGGTTGACTCGAAGTTGACTTTAAGAGCGCCGGGGCATGCGTTGACGTGCCCGCTGCAGCACAGACCGGATCGCCCGGTAAGAAGCAGAAGCTTCCGGACGGACGATCCCTGCCCTGCGGCCCGGCGAACTGACGCTTACTGCGCGAAGATCTTCCAGATCTTCTTCTGCGTCGCGACGTCGGCGGTTTCGTGCACTGCGCAATCCAGACGCACGTCCGTGTCCGCCATCTTCAACTCGAGCAGCATGCAGTAGTGCGGCGTCTTCTTCGGATTCCTGCTCGGTTCGAAGTGCGTGCACGACAGGCACATGCGGTGCGGAGGAATGGTTTCCTGCGCTTCCAGCTGATGGATTGTCTTCAGCAGCGTGCGATAGAACACGGCCTGCTCGTCTACCTTCAGCGTACCGACGGCCTTCGCCAGAAAATCCGGCCATTGCGCCGCGCGCTTCGCCGCAGTACGGCCGCGCGCAGTGAGACGCACGGCCAGTGCGCGCCCGTCGTCCAGCGCGCGACGTTTTTCGACAAGACCCTTGCCTTCGAGCGTGCTGACTGCGTCGCTCGTTGTGGCCGCGGTCAAAGCCGTTTCACGCGCAATTTCGCCGAGACGCATCGGACCCTTGCGTTGCATCAGCAAAACGAGAATTTCACCCTGGGTCGGGGTGAGACCCGCACCTTCCGCCCATTCCCATGCCTGGCTCCGCATGGCCGTGCTCAGTCGCAGCAGGGTGTGGGTCACCCGCCCGGTTGCCTGCTCTCCGTAGACGCCTTCGCTCATAATCTTTCGTTCGTTGTTGACAGCAAGCTGCCACGTGGTCGGCCGTCGGCGATATACACGCCGGCAGCCTGTGTGGGGACCGTCCCGTCCGGGAAAGGCGGGGCCGATTCTAACTATCTCAAAAATATTCTGCATTGCGAGCCTGTTCCGGCGCGTCGTGCAGCGATGCTCTCTTTTATCCACTGGGCATCGTCGACCATGGTTTCTTTCGGAAACAATGCCTGACGCGGCCACGCCACAGCGTTAAAACCGACATTCTATGCGAGTGCGGCCAATCGTACAGCTAAGTTATCCAGCGCGCGTTGTGGATAACCCCGGGATATCCCATGAAATGGATGTGCACCGATTCTTGATAACCCGCGCATCGGCATCCTGGTGACATGAAGTTATCCGCCGTTCCCGGCGAAGACACCGGTGAGATCCGCATGGTTGTCGTTTACGCAATGCATTGACTTTGCAGGGAAATCCTTCGTTGTCCACAGATGAAGCCCATGCTTGTTAACTATTACTACGTATGTATACGTAAACATTGGACAAACTAGAGGAAGCCCGAGCTGGAAATCAAAAGGCGAAAAAAAACCCGCTAAAAGCGGGTTCTGTCGGATAACGACGACAACCTGGTGGCGGGGAATCACGCCCGCCATTGCAGGCATTGCTGCCGCACGGCTTCATGCAGCGACTTTTCTTCGGCGAATACGCCACGCAGCCACGTGGCATCGTTGACCTGACTGCGCGCGATCGCGCCGACTTCTTCCAGCGCCTTGCCCGATCCCAGCGCGTCGGCATGCGGCGCGATACGGTCGAGCGTGGCGAGGATGTCTTCGGAAATCGTACGCCGCTCGCCTGTCTGCGGATCGATACAGGTGCCCGCAAGGCCGAAGCGGCATGCTTCGAAGCGGTTGAACGTGTAGACGAGGTAATCGTCTTCCTTCGGCATCAGCGGTTTGTCGAGCAGCAGATGGCGTGCGAGCGTCTGGATGTAGCAGGCGATCGCCGCGGCGCGGTCGACGGACATCGGCGTATCCATCACACGCACTTCGATCGTGCCGAAACCGGGCTTCGGACGGATGTCCCAGTAAAAATCCTTCATGCTGTTCACGACGCCCGTGTGAACCATCTTCGAAAAATACTCTTCGAAGCTGTCCCACGTGAGCACGAACGGCGCGCGACCCGACAAAGGGAACGCGAAAACCGAGTTCAGTCGCGCCGAATGAAACCCGGTATCGACGCCCTGCACAAAGGGCGACGAAGCAGACAACGCGATGAAATGCGGAATGAAACGCGACATGGAATGCAGCAGGAACAGCGCACTATCCGGATCCGGGCAACCGATGTGCACATGCTGGCCGAAGACGGTGAACTGCTTGGCAAGATAGCCGTAGAGCTCGGAAATGTACTGGAAGCGCGGCGTATCGACGATCTGCCGGTCGCTCCACTGCTGGAACGGGTGCGTGCCGCCACCACAGAGCCCGACGTTCAGACGGTCGGCCGCGGTGACCAGCGTGTCGCGGATCGTGCGCAGATCGGCCAGTGCCTGCTCGTGCGTCGTGCAGATGCCTGTTTGCAGCTCGATCATGCTTTCAGTGATTTCCGGCGTGATGTTGCCGGGAATCGGTTCGTCCTTGATGAGGCGCAGAAGATCGGTGCCGGCTTTGGTCAGATCATAGTCATGGGTGTTGACGATCTGCATTTCGAGCTCGATCCCGAAAGTGAACGGTTTCGAGTCGACAAAGGGTTCGAGTGACATGACGTCCCTTAGGTTTGCTGGTTGAGCCGGCCTTTCGCGTGAGCGCTGGCCGGCCGCAATCGTTGTGAAATGAGGGCTGTTCCGCGCGAATGCCTACTCGCGACGCTCTCCCACCAGTGCAAGGCTGCGATAAACGAGCCACGGCCCGACGAGCTGCAGCACGACAATGGAGCACATCACCACTGCACGCAGCAGCGGATCGAAATTCGGATACAGGTCATACGTATCGTCGACGAGCAGGTACGCAAGTGCGGACATCGGTGAAAGCGACAATCCGAGTGCCATGCCCTGCTTCCAGTTCAGTCCGCTCGGCTTCGCGAACGCGAGCACGCCGACAAGCTTGCCGATCAGACGCGCAACGATCAGACCCAGTGCGGCGACGCCGCCGAGCGCAATGTCTTTCCATTCGAACGACGTCAGCGTCAGCACGAACAGAATCACGGTCAACAGCCAGCCCGCGGTGCCGAAATGCTGCGGCCACAACTGCGGCCGCGCTTCCAGATTTTTCACGATGATGCCGGCGGCAAGCAGGCTCAGGATTGTCGACAGCCTGAACAGATGCGCGAGCGCGATCGCCAGCAACACAAGACCGAACAGCGCGACAAACGAATGCTCGTCCTGCATGTTCATGCGTCGATAAAAGAAATTGCACGCACGCGCGAGCGCAAATGCCAGCACGAACGATCCGATCAGCAGATAAAGCGGCTGCAGGATCGTAGCGAACACGTTGCCGTACACCTCCTGATGCAGCCAGCTCGATGCGAGCTTTTCGATCACCACCGCGTACATGCTGTTGAGCGCGGTCAATGTCATCAGACGCTGCGTAACCTGTCCTTCTGCACGCAGTTCGGTCTTGAGCTGGATCACCATCGCGGGCGATGTGGCCATTGCGATCGCGGCGAGCACCATCGCGACCATCGTCGGCACCTTCACGAACAGCAGAACCGCGAGAACGAGTACGAACGTGAGCGTCGCTTCGGCGATGCTCGAGAGGATCAGCCATGGGTTACGACGGATCCAGCGCAGGTCGAGACGGCTGCCCAGTTCGAACAGCAACAGGCCAAGTGCGACGTCCAGCAGCGGACGCGCGGCGCCAGAACTGCTGGCGTCGATCACGCCGAAACCGGCCGAACCAGCGATCAGACCGATCACCGCATAGCCGGAAATACGCGGCAGGCGCCATGCGCGATAGCAGAGTTCTCCGCAGAGACCCGCCGCAAGCAGCGCGAGACCGGCCCAGAAGATCGCGTCGGGCGTGAGCGGCCAGGCCGGGAAAAATGAAAACGCCGACTTCATCGTGGTGGCTTCTCCTTTTGCAGCAACGGCCATGCGGCGCGAACCGGCGGACGGGCCGGTGACGGAGTGTGAACGCGGCTCGCGTTCGTCGTCGCTATCGCGCTGCGCCGACGGGCGTTGCAGATTGTCGATCGGGTGAAAACTGAGACGGTTGCGCGAAAAACCGATTGACTGCGGACGGCGAAGTCTGCACGTGCCCGCGTGTGTCAGCGTGTGCCCTGCGGCAGCTTGCCAGACACATGTGTACGAACGCCGTCGACCTGTGAATCAGATTGTTGTTGACCGGCAACCGTTCCGTTGGTGCGCACGTTGAATGGAGCGAAGCGTGCGCGCGAAGAACGGCGATTGTGCCACAGGTTTTTCAACGTGGACCGAAAAGGCCCTAACGTGAGGGTAAAGCGGTAAAAACGGACGTTATCTTCAGCGAAACAGGAAAAAACGACCGTTTTATGGGGTGCATTGGGGTAGCGCCGCCGGGCTTTTTTCGGATTGAACCGGGTTTTGGAGGGGCCGGTGCGAACGGTGGTTTTTGCGGGTCGAGGGGTTTGGCCTTTCGGGTTTGATCTGAAGCGACCGCCCAGACCTCTTTGTTTATATGTTTACCTGTATGTATACGTAGTAACAGTTAACAAGGGCATCGCTTTTCTGTGGATAACCTTCGTTTACCGAATCAAATCATCGCATTGGGGAGCGCATAACAGCACGCACAGCATGTGTGGCTCTCGCGGGCTTCCAGGAACAACTTTTCCGGAAAAGACGCGACGCAAAAGTTGTCCCGTTTACGTCCACATCGGTTCCACATGAGTTGAACCGGTTTTTCTCACGGTTATCCACAGGCACGGGTGGATAACTTTTCGGTGTCTATTGAACCGTGCCTTGACGCAATGCACGCAGGAGGAAGCGTGCGGGGTCGATTGTTTCGGCAAGATCGCGTTCGATCGGCCAGGGCTCACCTTCGATCTGCGAGGCGATGAGTTCCGCACCGAGCGCGGCCCATACCAGCCCGCGTGAACCGTAAGCGAATGCGCCGTGCATACCTGTTGTGCGCGGCAGATCGAGCGGCCATGCGCCGCGAAGACGCCCGGCTTCACGCGCAGCTTCGGCTTCATCGGCGAGTGTGCCGATCATCGGCATCCGGTCATGGGCGACGCATCGGAATGCGACGCGGCCTTCCAGCGTCGCCGCCTTTAGAGGATCGATTGTGTTACGCAGCGCCGGTAGCATTTGTGCAATGCGCGCCAGATTTTCGACATGGTCGTCTGCGCGCAAGGTGGGATCGAGATCATCGATGTTGTACGTCGCGCCCGTCAGCGTGAGGTCATTGGCGAACGGAACCACGTAGCCTTCGCCGATTACCGGCACCTGCAGACCGGAGACCGCGCCTGAGGGCAGCACAGTCAGCTGACCGCGCACGCTGCGCGTCGCGGCGTAGCGCAGGCCAGCAATGCGCGCGGCATCGTGCGCGCTCGCGACAATGACAACAGGTGCGCGGCCAACCACTTGCCCGCTCACGTCGAACACATTCCACTGGTCGCCTGCGCGTTCGATGCGCGCGACGTTCACGCCGAAGCGTCGATCGAGCAGCGTACCCGCGGCCGCGCATTGCGCGGCGCAAAGTGTGGCCGGGTCGATCCAGCCGCCACGCGGAAAAAACCATCCGCCGTTCGCGACATCGACATTCGCGATACGTCGCGCTTCATCGCGCGACATCGGTATGACGTAATCCGATGGCCACGCAAACGATGCCAGCGATTCAGTCATCTCCCGCGCTTCTTCTTCGTTCGCGGCAAGCTGAAGCAGACCCGACGGACCACGCGTGATTGAATGTCCGGCGTCTTCGAGCGCAGCCCATCGCTGCAACGCGTAGAGAAAACCTGCACGCGTGATGCGTGACGCGACGCTGTCATCGCGAGAGAGCATCGGATGAAATACCCCTGCTGGATTGCCGGACGCTTCGCGCGCGATCGCGTCGTGTCGTTCAAGCGATGTGACGTGCCAGCCGCGCGCGGTGAGCCGTTCGATCACGGCACAGCCGGCCAGCCCGGCGCCGATCACAATGGCGTGTCGCTCATCGACGGCAAGCGGCAACGGCGGTTCGTGCCGGCGCACGCGCCAGCGTGGCGCAAAACGCCCGACCAGCATCGCGCGCTTCCAGCCAAAACCCTCGACCTTGTGATACTCGAAACCGGCCTGCAACAGCGCGCGTTTCACGTCGCCGGAGCTCGTGTAGGTGGCGAACGTTGCGTCATCGCCCGCCAGGCGCGCGAGTTGTTTGAAAAGTTGCGGCGTCCACAGGTCAGGATTTTTCGCGGGCGCAAAGCCGTCGAGATAGAACGCGTCAGCACGTAACCAGAGCGACGGAAGCGTATCGGTCGCGTCGCCGAACACGAGCGTGAGTATCACGCGGCCGCCTTCGAATTCGAGCCGGTGTGTGCCTGGAACCAGGGTTGGCCACGCATCGGCAAGCGTCTGTGCGAGCGACGAGATCGATGCGTCCGCAACGGTCGCGTCGTATGCGCGACGCAGATCGTCCTGTGTAAACGGGTGTTTTTCCGTCGAGACGAAATGCAGTCGTTCGCAGCGAGTGGGGTCGGCGCGCCATGCGGCCCATGTCATCAGGAAGTTGATGCCCATGCCGAAGCCCGTTTCCATCACCGTGAAAATGCGCCGATCCTGCCAGCGAGCGGGCAGATTGTTGCCCTGCAAAAACACGTACTCAGCCTGCGCAAGACCGCCGACTGCGCTGTGATAGATGTCGTCGTACTGGCGTGAGAAGGGTGCGCCGTTGTCGCGAAAGGCGAGAGTGGCAGGGATCAGCGGCTCGTTCATGAGTAGAAAGAGGACGTCGTTAATGACGTAAAAAGCGCGCTGTGAAGCGAAGTGTAAAGCGCTGGAAAGCCCTTGTTACAAGGGTTACACGGCGATACACGTGCGCCTGAACGTTGGCAAAAACCAACGCCAGCGTGGCATCGAGCGCCATGACGCGTGTTGTTTGATGCGTTCCTGATCGAAATCGGCCCAATCCGAACTGGATCAGACAAAGAACCGTGTAAATCTTCGAAACCCTTGTCCTGATTGGGTTTGCGCTGCGCTATCATAGCAGGCGCCGCACAGGGAAGCGGCAGCACGGCCGTCGCATACAACGCTTCGCGACGCGTTTGTCCGGAGCGCTCCGGCATCGTCGCTGCTCGACGGCGCGGCACGCGCACGTATAATCGGCGCGTTCGCGCTGTTCGTGTCAACCTAAACCAGAAAGGAACCTTAATGAACAAACAGGAACTGATCGACGCCGTCGCAGGGCAGACGGGCGCCAGCAAAGCTCAAACCGGCGAAACGCTGGACACGCTGCTTGAGGTGATCAAGAAAGCCGTGTCGAAGGGTGACGCTGTCCAGTTGATCGGCTTTGGCAGCTTTGGTTCGGGCAAGCGCGCAGCGCGTACAGGCCGCAACCCGAAGACCGGCGAAACCATCAAGATTCCGGCCGCCAAGACCGTCAAGTTTACGGCTGGTAAAGCGTTCAAGGACGCAGTCAACAAGCGCTAAGCGTTTAAGAGCCTTGTGTTGACGCCCGCCATTGGCGGGTTTTTTTTCGTCTGCGTTCCCGGTGGTTCCCGGTGGTTCCCGGTGGTTCCTGGTGGTTCCTAGTGATGGTGATGTCCGTGACCATGATGCCGATGCCCATGATCGTGGTCATCGTCATCGTGTTCATGATCGTCGTGGTCATCCTCATCGAAGTCCCACGCGGGGAACGGATCGTTGAATGCTTTCCACGCATCGACACCGGATGCGTATTCCCCGTCGGTCAGAAGACACGCATCGAGCTTCGCGCGCCACGCGTCGCGATCGATATCGACACCGATCATCACCAGTTCCTGGCGACGATCGCCGATCGTGAATTCGTTCGCGTCGCCGTACCAGTCGGCGGTAATTTCCGCCATCAGTTCATCATCGCCTTCGGGCCATTCGCTGCGGTCCTGCGCGGCCCACCACGTGCCAGCCGGCGCTGGCCGGCATGCGCCGCCCGCCTGCGAAAGCGAGCCGCCGATGTCGTTGCGCGTCGCGAGCCAGAAGAAACCTTTGCTGCGCAGCACGCCTGTCCATTCTTCATGCAGCAGCGCCCATAAGCGCTCGGGATGAAACGGCCGGCGCGCGCGATAGACGAAGGTGCCGATGCCGGATGCGTCGGCTTCGCCATGCGGTTCCGGATTGCGGTCTTCCGTGAGCGTGACGAGCCAGCCTGCGGAACCTGACGTGGCCTCGAAATCGAAACGCTTCGTATCGAGTACGTCGGCGGGCGACACATCGGCGAAGCGGCTCACGATCTGCACGGCACCCGGATTGATGCGCGCGAGAATGCGTTGCAGACGGGCAAGCGCGTCGTCGCTGACAAGATCCGCCTTGTTCACCACCAGGACGTCGCAGAACTCGACCTGATCCACAAGCAGTTCGACGATCGTGCGATCGTCGTCTTCGGTCGTCGCGATGCCGGCTTCGGCAAGCGTATCGGTGCGAGCAAAGTCGAGCAGGAAACGCGACGCGTCGATGATCGTCACGGTCGTGTCGAGCCGCGCGATGTCGGCGAGTGTCGCGCCGTCTTCGTCTTCATCGCCGAAGGCCAGGTTTTCGGCAATCGACATCGCTGTGGCGGCACCCGTCGATTCAACGAGGATCGCGTCGAACTGTTGTGCGTTGGCAAGGCGACGAATGTCTTCGAACAGGTTGTCGCCCGCCGCAATCAGAACGCTTCCGTTGGCCAGTTCGATCTGGTTTTCCACAGCGGTGTGCGATCCGCCTGACGCGCGCACAAGCGTCGAATCGGGATCAACCCCGGCGAGACCAACCGGATCGGCGACGATCACGGCGACGCGCAGGCCGCCCGCGTTCGCAAGAATATGTTTGATGAGCGTGGTCTTGCCCGCGCCCAGAAAACCGGAGAGCACGGTGACGGGCAGTGGCGACTGGTTCATTGCGGTACGGAAACGAGAGGAGAGAAAGGCGTGCCGGGCGCAAAACCGGAGTGCAGGCGAGCGGCAGGACGAAGCCGCATTGTGCATCAAACGTCGCGATGTCGCGCGAATCTGCCGCCCGAAAGCGTGAGCAGTGGTGTCAAACTTGACGTAGCAAAAAGATCAGCAGGAGGTCAGCGAGATGTCCGCGCACAGTAACCCTCAGCGCAGGAGATTCCACTTCTGAAGAATGCCCGCGATCTGCTTCGCGTACTGATCGCGTAGCGATGGCGTTTCCGAGTGATAGGCGCCGACCGCGTTCCACGTATTGCCATACTTGTTCATCTGACGTCGCAGATGCCAGGCGGCAATGTAGACATTCTTGCAGGGTTCCATCAGCGTACCGGTAGAAATGCCGTACTGCGACAGCGTCGCCAGATGGATGGAGTTGATCTGCATCACGCCGTAGTCGGTCGAACCGTTCGCGTTCTTGTGCTTCGCGTCCGGCCGGTTGTGCGACTCCTGCCACGCGATCGCGCGCAGAATGAGCGGATTGACTTTCTGGTAACTGGCCGCCTCATCGAAACAGTCGGCGCGTGCGGGCGCGGCGGCGAACCACGCGCAGAGCCCGACGGCAACAGTGACGAGAGCCAGTTTCATCGGTCAAGATGACTAAGCAAATAGAAGTGAAGGACAATGCGATGTCTGACACCCTCACGGAAAACTGGGGAAAACCCGCGTCCGTCTGGATGCATTCATCTTATGTAACGCCCGTATCATACCGGCAGCCGGCGACCGGCTAAAGTTGGCTAACCGACATAAGGCCGCACATTTCGAAGTGATGATGGCCGTTAGAGGGCCGCCATGACCTTTCATGAAGTTAACAACCGCAATCCGCGATTAGAGGAAACTTACTGGCGGGGGCCTTTTTGTGAGAATTTCGTCATGAAAAGCTGTTACTGTTTATTTTTTTCGGGCCTCAGTTTCGTGTGCATCCGGGAGACGGGCAGGCGTCGGGGCGAAGGGGTTGAGCCCGGCCAGCATGTCCACTGCGCATGACCGCTGGCGGCAGTTGCCGTCGGCATCGACATCACATTCCATGAGAAGAAATCGTATGGCATTGCGTCGCGTCGCAACGGCGCTGCTGGTTGCTGGATTGATCACCTCGCAGATCGCACACGCACAGGTGACCCTCAACTTCGTCAACGCGGACATCGACCAGGTGGCCAAGGCGATCGGCGCGGCAACCGGCAAAACGATCATCGTTGATCCGCGAGTCAAGGGTCAGCTCAACCTCGTTTCAGAAAATGCCGTCCCCGAAGACCAGGCGCTCAAGACATTGCAGTCCGCATTGCGGATGCAGGGCTTTGCGTTGGTGCAGGACAATGGCGTGCTCAAGGTCGTGCCGGAAGCCGATGCCAAGCTGCAGGGCGTGCCGACCTACGTGGGCAACGCGCCGGCCGCGCGCGGCGACCAGGTCGTCACGCAGGTCTTCCAGCTGAAGAATGAATCGGCCAATAACCTGCTGCCGGTGCTGCGCCCGCTGATCTCGCCGAACAACACGATCGCGGCCTACCCGGCCAACAACACGCTGGTCGTCACCGACTACGCCGACAACGTGCGCCGTATCGCCCAGATCATCGCGGGCGTCGATACGGCCGCGGGCCAGCGGGTCCAGGTCGTGCCGCTGAAGAACGCCAACGCGCTGGATATCGCGACGCAGCTCTCGAAGATGCTTGATCCAGGCGTGATCGGCAGCACCGACGCGACGCTGAAGGTATCCGTCACCGCGGACCCGCGCACCAATTCGCTGCTGCTTCGCGCATCGAATGTGCAGCGGCTCGCGGCGGCGAAGTCGCTCGCCCAGCAGCTCGATGCGCCCACCACCATGCCCGGCAACATGCACGTCGTGGCGCTGCGCAACGCGGACGCGACGAAGCTCGCGAAGACCTTGCGCGGGATGCTCGGCAAAGGCGGCGAGACCGGCTCGTCGGCCGGCGCGAATGAAGCAAGTTCGTTCAATCAGAACACCGGCGGCTCATTGGGCGGTGGCTCGACGGGCACGTCGGGTACGCCGCCGCTGCCGTCGGGCGGACTCGGCAGCAGCTCGCTGTCGTCGTCGATGGGCGGCGGCGGGGGAGCGTACGGCGGGGGCGGTGGTTCCAGTTCCGGCGGCCTGCTCGGCGGCGACAAGGAGAAGAGCGAGGAGAATCAGCCGGGCGGCATGATCCAGGCGGACGCCGCAACCAATTCACTCATCATCACGGCGGCCGACCCCGTGTACCGCAACCTGCGGGCGGTGATCGACCAGCTCGACGCGCGGCGCGCGCAGGTCTATATCGAGGCGCTGCTCGTCGAGCTGAATTCGAACACGAACGCCAATCTCGGCATTCAGTGGCAGGTTGGGAACAATTCGATCTTTGCCGGCACCAACCTGGCGACCGGCAACAGCAACAGCATCATCAATCTGACGGCGGCGGCCGCAGCGGCCGCGAGCACCGGCGGTCTCGCTACGGCGCTCGGAACCCAGGGTGTCCAGCAGGGCCTCAACGTCGGCTGGGTGCACAACATTTTCGGTGTGCAGGGACTCGGCGCTCTTCTGCAGGCGCTGTCGCAGACCGCCGACGCGAACGTGCTGTCGACGCCTAACCTCATCACGCTCGACAACGAGGAAGCCAAGATCGTCGTCGGCACGAACGTGCCGATCCAGACGGGTTCGTATTCGAACCTCACGAGCGGCGCCACGAGTTCGGCGTTCAACACCTTCGACCGCATCGACGTCGGTCTGACACTGCACATCAAGCCGCAGATCACCGACGGCGGGATTCTCAAGCTGCAGCTCTACACAGAAGACTCGGCGATCGTGAACGGCACGACCAACGCGACGACCAACCCGGCCGGCCCTGAGTTCACCAAGCGTTCGATCCAGTCGACGGTGCTCGCCGATAACGGCGAGATCATCGTGCTGGGCGGCCTGATGCAGGACAACTACCAGGTCAGCAACAGCAAGGTGCCGCTGCTGGGCGATATCCCGTGGATCGGCCAGTTGTTCCGCTCGGAACAGAAGAACCGCAACAAGACTAACCTGATGGTGTTCCTGCGCCCCGTGATCATCAACGATCGCGATACCGCGCAGGCCGTGACGTCGAACCGCTACGACTACATCCAGGGCGTGCAGGGCGCGTACAGGTCGGATAACAACCTGATCAAGGACAAGGACGATCCGGTGGTTCCGCCGATGCCGATCGGCCCGAGCCAGGGCGGCTCGCCCGCGATGAACCTGTTCGACCTCGACCAGATGCGTCGTCAGCAGATGGCGCCGCCGCCGGCCGCCGCTCCGGCGGGTAGCGCGGGGCCGAACACCCAGTCACCGGGAGCGCGTCCGTGACGCAGACGCCCGCGCAAGCCGCGCATCGTGCTCAGGGCGGCGACCCGGCCAGCGAGCGGGGCAACCACCCGGTCGCCGGTGAGCGCGAGGCGCCCTCGCCGCTCGCCGCGCGGCTCGTGCCGTACGGCTTCGCGAAGAGCGGCCAGATTCTCGTCGCGCATCAGCATGCGGATGGTCTCGAAGTCTGGATCAGCGAACGCACGAGCGACGCGGCGCTCGCCGAAGTCGCGCGCAATTTCGGCGCGTTGTCGGTGGTGCGGCTCTCCGCCGATGAACTCGTGCAGGCAATCAACCAGGCGTACGCGCGCCAGGACGGTAGCGCGGCGCAGGTGGTCGGTGAAGTCGAAGGCGAAGTCGATCTGTCGCGACTGATGCAGGAGATTCCGGAAGTCGAGGATCTGCTGGAATCCGAAGACGACGCGCCGATCATCCGCATGATCAACGCGCTTTTGACGCAGGCCGCGCGCGAGCAGGCGTCCGATATTCACATCGAGCCGTTCGAGACATCGTCGGTGGTGCGGTTTCGCGTAGACGGCACGTTGCGCGATGTCGTGCGTCCGAAGAAGGCGCTGCACGGCGCGCTGATCTCGCGGATCAAGATCATGGCGCAGCTCGATATCGCCGAGAAACGTCTGCCGCAGGATGGCCGCATTACGTTGCGCGTCGGCGGTCGTCCGGTCGACGTGCGCGTTTCGACGCTGCCAACCGGTCACGGTGAACGCGCGGTGCTGCGTCTGCTCGAAAAGGACGCGGCGCGGCTGAACCTCGAAGCGCTTGGCATGGCCGCCGATACGCTCGTGAAATTCGACAGGCTGATCGGGCGTCCGCACGGCATCGTGCTCGTCACGGGCCCGACCGGTTCGGGCAAGACGACGACGCTATACGCATCGATGTCGCGGCTTGAGACGGCGACGACCAACATCATGACCGTCGAAGATCCGATCGAATACGACCTGTCGGGCATCGGCCAGACGCAGGTGAACGAGCGGATCGGCATGACCTTCGCGCGCGCGTTGCGCTCGATTCTGCGGCAGGATCCGGACGTCATCATGATCGGTGAAATCCGCGATCTCGAAACCGCGCAGATTGCCGTGCAGGCGTCGCTCACCGGTCACCTGGTTTTGGCGACGCTGCACACGAACGATGCTGCTTCCGCGGTGACGCGTTTGACCGACATGGGCGTCGAGCCGTATCTGCTGGCTTCTTCGCTGCTGGGTGTGCTCGCGCAGCGGCTCGTGCGACGGCTGTGTCCGGTGTGCAAGGAAGAGCGCGTCGAAGAAGACGGCAGCGTGCGCTGGCACCCGGTCGGTTGCGACAAGTGCGGCCATTCGGGTTATGCAGGCCGACGCGGTGTGTACGAACTACTGCTCGTCGACGACGCGATCCGCTCGCAGATCCATCGCAACGCCGCCGATTCGGAAATTCTCGAAGCAGGTCGCGCACAGGGCATGCGCACGCTGCGCGAGGATGGCAACCGCTGGCTCGAATCCGGGTTGACGTCGCTTGAAGAAGTGATCCGCGTGACGGGCGGAGTGTAAGCGCATGCCAGCGTTCCGCTTTGAAGCGATCGACGCGGCCGGCAAGGCGCAAAAAGGCGTGCTCGACGCGGACAGCGCACGCGGCGCGCGCACGCAGTTGCGCACGCAGGGACTGACGCCGCTCGTCGTCGAACCGGCCGCGACGCGCACGCGCGGCGAGCGCAATCAGCGTCTGTCGCTCGGGCGTCGTCTGTCGCAACGCGAGCAGGCGATTCTCACGCGACAGCTCGCGAGTCTCCTGATCGCCGGATTGCCGCTCGACGAAGCGCTCTCCGTGCTGACCGAGCAATCCGAGCGCGACTACATTCGCGAGCTGATGGCGTCGATCCGGGCCGAAGTGCTTGGCGGCCATTCGCTGGCGAATGCGCTGTCGCAGCATCCGCGCGATTTTCCCGAAATCTATCGCGCGCTGGTTTCAGCGGGCGAACATACCGGCAAGCTCGGCCTCGTGCTGTCGCGTCTCGCCGACTACATCGAGCAGCGCAACGCGCTCAAGCAGAAGATCGTTCTCGCGTTCACGTATCCCACGGTCGTCACTTTCATCGCATTCGCAATCGTCACGTTCCTGTTGAGCTACGTCGTGCCGCAGGTGGTGAACGTGTTCGCGAGCACGAAGCAGCAGCTGCCGATTCTCACCATCATGATGATGGCGCTGTCCAGTTTCGTGCGGAACTGGTGGTGGGCGGTGCTGATCGCGCTCGTCGTCGTGGTCTACGTCGTGCGCTCGATTCTCGCGCAGCCTGGACCACGGCTCGCGTTCGACCGCTGGCTGCTTACTGCGCCGCTCTTCGGCAAACTCGTCCGCGGCTACAACACGGTGCGCTTTGCGAGCACGCTCGGCATTCTGACGGCAGCGGGCGTGCCGATCCTGCGCGCGTTGCAGGCTGCCAGCGAAACGCTCAGCAACAAGGCAATGCGCCTGAATATCGACGACGCCATCGTGCGCGTTCGCGAAGGCACATCGTTGTCGCGCGCGTTGGGCAATACGAAGACATTTCCGCCGGTGCTGGTTCACCTGATCCGCTCGGGCGAAGCGACCGGCGACGTCACCACGATGCTTGACCGCGCCGCCGAGGGTGAATCGCGCGAACTCGAACGAAGGACGATGTTCCTGACGAGCCTCCTCGAACCGCTGCTGATTCTCGCGATGGGCGGCGTGGTGCTCGTGATCGTGCTGGCGGTGATGCTGCCGATCATCGAACTGAATAACCTGGTGCAGTGAGCGGCAGTCGTTGACGAAGCGGCGCGGCCAGAGAAGCCGCGCTGGGATCTAGCGCACGTAGATGGTAGGACCGGGTGCGTTGGCGGGCAGGAACACTTCGGAGTGTGCGCCGTTGCGGTCGATGATGATCGAACGCGCGCGGACTTCGGAGAGCTTCGCACCCTGCATGATTGTGCTGCCGAGCGAGACCGCATGCGGCGGTTCACCGCCGGTGCTGACGATCGCCGCGGCGCCTTCACGCAGCGCGAGAATGCCGAAGAGGCGAACGTCCTGATTGGTGTTGCGTGTGAGCTGTCCGCCGAACAGCGTCGCGGCCTGTTCGACCGAGACCGGTGGTTGTGCCGCGGCCGCCGCCGGACCGGGCTGATGCGCGGTGAGCGTGACGACCCAATAAGTCAGTGTCGCGCAGAAAACGGCGAAAAGCGCGAGCGACAGAAGGCGTACCTGGAGTGCGTTCATGCGCGTCATTGTACGGACTATTGTGAAATTTGCGTGGAGTTGAAACCCTTCAACTCCATGACATTAAAATGACTCGCCGGATGTGAATCCGGCCTGAGGATCGCAGGATATTCACCGCATCGGGCATCGTCCGATGCATCGATACTTTTCTGGAACGAGGAAGCAAGCTATGCAGATGTGGACCACTCGCCGCGCTGAAGTTACGGGGCCGCGCGCCCGCCGTCAACGCGGGTTCACGTTGATCGAAATCATGGTGGTAATCGCGATCCTCGGCATTCTTGCCGCGTTGATCGTGCCCAAGATCATGAGCCGCCCGGACGAAGCGCGCCGTGTCGCCGCGAAGCAGGACATCGGCACCGTGATGCAGGCGTTGAAACTCTATCGTCTCGACAATGGCCGTTATCCGACGCAGGAGCAGGGTCTGCACTCGCTGACCGAAAAGCCGACGACGGATCCGGTGCCGAACAACTGGAAGGACGGCGGCTATCTGGAGCGTCTGCCGAATGATCCGTGGGGCAATGCGTATCAGTATCTGAACCCGGGCGTGCATGGTGAGATCGATGTGTTCAGCTACGGCGCCGATGGCAAGGCCGGCGGCGAAGGCAACGATTCCGACGTCGGTTCGTGGCAGTGAACGGTTGATTGTATGAAGGCGATCCGTCCGATGCCGCGCACGCATGTTCGGGCTCGCGGTTTCACGTTGCTGGAGATGCTGGTGGTGCTGGTGATTGCCGGCCTGCTGGTGTCGCTGGCATCGCTGACGCTGACGCGCAATCCGCGTACGGATCTGAATGAAGAAGCGCAGCGTCTCGCGTTGCTGTTCGAATCGGCCGGCGACGAAGCGCAGGTGCGCGCGCGGCCGATCGCGTGGCTGCCGGTCGACGATGGCTATCGTTTCGACATGCGCACTGACGACGGCTGGCGTCCACTGCGTGATGACCTGCTCGGACCGCGTCACTGGGAGGGTGGTGTGACAAGTGTCGCGATCAGCTATCCGGGCTCGGACCAGCAGTCGAATCGTGTTGTCTTCGGCACCGAGAGCATTGACGCACCGGTGCAGGTGACGCTGTTTTCGTCGGCGGGACAGGCGACGATCGTCGGCACCGGTAACGGCCGGTATGAGGTGCATTGAGATGCGGCCTCTTGCGTTTGGCTTTGAGCGCTCGCGTGGTTTTACGATGATCGAGGTGCTGGTCGCGCTGGCGATTATTGCTGTTGCGCTGGCGGCGTCGTTGCGCGCGGTGGGGAGTCTCGCGACCGGTGAGGCCGATCTGCACAAGCGGTTGCTGGCTGGCTGGAGCGCGGACAACACGCTGGCGCGGCTGCGGCTCGCGCATGCGTGGCCGGAAGTTGGCGCGCAGAGTTTCGACTGCTCGCAGGGCAATCTTCAGCTGATCTGCACAGAGAATGTGACCGCGACGCCGAATCCGGTTTTCCGGCGCGTCGAAGTCACGGTGACGATGCCGGGACGTTCCGGCAATCTGGCCCAGATGGTAACGGTAATCGCGAATGAAACGAACCGATCGCTGTAAGGGCGGCGTGCGTCGCGGCGCGCGTGCGCGCGTGCGGGGTTTTACGCTGATTGAACTGCTGGTTGCGATTGCGATTCTGGCGGTGATTGCGGTGCTGTCGTGGCGCGGGCTGGACCAGATCATTCGCGGCCGTCAGACGATCACCAATGCGATGGAAGACGAGCGTGTGTTTGCGCAGCTGTTCGACCAGATGCGGATCGACGCGCGGCAGGCCGCAACCGATGATGAAGCCGGCGAGGCTGCGGTGAGTATTGGTGGCAGCGTGCTGCAGATCGTGCGGGCGCGCGATGTGGCGGGTGCTGCGCCGCGGTTGCAGGTCGTGCGGTATCGGATCGTCGATGGACGCGTGATCCGGTATGCGTCGCCGCCGCTGGCGAATGTCGGTGAGTTGCGGCGTGCGTTGCGTGGTGGGGAAGAAAGCGACTGGAACGCGGTGCCGTTGATGGGCGGTGTCGGGACTATTTCCGCGCGGGTTTATGTGCCGAGGCTTGGGTGGACTGCGCAGATGAAGGATGTGCAGTCGGCGATTACCCAGTATGACAATAATCTCAAGATACCCCAGTTGGGGAACGCGCCGTTGCCGCGCTCGGTGACCGGGATTGAAGTTAGCATTGGCGCGAAGTCGCTCGCGCGGCCGGTTGTGCGGGTGTTTCTGGTGGGGGAATGATGAGGGTTTCTTCTGCGTTACACGCGCTTGGGTTTTTGTTCTTTTGGCTTTCGCTGGGTGTTGGCCTTTCCCCTGTGCGGGGCGGCTCCTATTTGCTGTTCTTGCGCAAAGATGGCGTCGCCCGATTCTCGGTGATCTTGCGGTGGTGCCTTTCCTTGTGTTCATGTCGGTCTATTTGCGTCGCCCCTGTGCGGGGCGGCACCTACTTTTCTTTGTCCTTGCCAAAGAAAAGTAGGCAAAAGAAAGGCGCCGAAAACTCGTCCGTTCTGGAGTGTGTCGCTACCGGGGAATGGCACCCCATGAAGTGTCTCCCTCGCGCTTCAAGCGGCATGGGTCCGCGCACGAGCACGTCTCCCACATATCCGGCGCAAGTGACAAAGGGCTCATTCATCCGACTCCACGCTTCGCGTATCGCCGACCGGTTCACCGGCCTCACGGCGCTCTCGGCGCTTGGTGCGCTCACGAGGCGCGGGGAGCGCGATCTGGCTGCGGCAACGCCTGCGTCTGGTGCTTCGCGCTTGTACGCCCGCGCTGGGCATTTCGGCGCCCGTGACACTTCAAGCGACGGCGCGCAGTGCTTGACGGACCGGTATGTCGGGTCGAAGAGCGCTGCAAACCTGGGCGCGACCGCGGACGCTAACGCCACCACGGACGTGAACATCGCTGCCGGGCGGACCCGTCCGCGACGCACGCAGTGCGAAGCGGGATGGATGACTGCCTTGTCACTACCGGGACAACGGCGAGGGACGGTCTCGTGCGCGGACCGATGTGGTGTCGATGCGAGGGCGACACTTCATGGGGTGCCGTTCCCCGCGTGCGACACAACCCGGAGCTATCGAGTTTTCGGCGCCTTTCTTTTGCCTACTTTTCTTTGGCAAGGACAAAGAAAAGTAGGTGCCGCCCCGCACAGGGGCGACGCAAACAGACCGACACGAACACAAGGAAAGGCACCACCGCAAGATCACCGAGAATCGGGCGACGCCATCTTCGCACAGGAAAGAAAAGCAGATGCCGCCCCGCACAGGGGCAACACAACCAGACCGACGCGAACACAAGGAAACGCCAAAAGACAAGACCAAGGCGCGGCAATAATCACCGCGCTGCTAGTAGTGGCGTTATCAGCAATCCTCGTCTCAGGCATGCTCTGGCGCCAGCAGGTACAAATCAGAAGAATCGAAAACCAGCGATTACTGGCACAAGCCCAATGGGTCTCAAGAGGCGCGCTGGACTGGACGCGCCTGATCCTCCGTTCGGAAGGCGACACGTCCGCAGGAATAACGTACCTGGGCGGTATCTGGGGCGTCCCCATCGCCAGGACACGTCTGTCGGATTTCCTCGGCCAGATAGGCGAAGTGCGCGCCGACCAGGGCGCCGAGACGTACCTCTCAGGCTCCATCGAAGACGCCCAGGCAAAGTTCAACCTGCGAAACCTCGTCTCGAGCCCGGCGCCCGGCGCGCTGCTGCTGAACATCGATCAGATCCAGTCGTTCCAGCGCCTGCTCGCCATCCTGGGTATCAACGGCCAGCTCGCCAAAAACACCGCCGTCCAGCTGCGCGCCGGCCTCGGTCAATCCGCCACGCGCTTCCAGACGCAAACGACCAGCGGCACCGCCACGTCGCAAACCACACCGCAGCAAGGCGGCGCCACCGGTGGCGAGAATTTCACCGACAAACCCGGCCTCGCCGATAGTGACGACAATTCCGCCGTCGCGCCGCTTCAGATGACAGGCGTCGATTCGCTTCTCGACGTGCCCGGCTTCACGCCCGAAATGGTCGAGCGGCTGCGTCCATTCGTGACCGTGCTGCCGACCACCACCGCCGTCAACATGAACACCGCGTCCGCCGAAGTGATCGCAGCCATCGTGCCGGGGATGAACCTGTCGAGTGCGCAGGCGTTCGTCGCGCGCCGGCAGACGGTGTTTTTTCATAACATCGGTGACGTACAGCTCGCGCTGCGCGGCGCGGGCGTGCAGCTTGCCGTCTACGACCCAAACCAGCTCGACGTCAATACGAACTACTTCGTGATCCACGGACGCGTGCAGCACGAACGCGCCGAAGTGGATCGCACGACGCTCGTCTATCGCGATGCAATGACTCACACTACGCGTATCGTGCGTGTTCGCGATCAGCCATGAACAACCCGGAGACACCGACCTTTGAGCACCCTGATCGTCCTGTTGCCGCCGCGTGACCCGGCGGTCCCTTCGCAGGAATGGCAACTGCCGGACATGCCGTTCCTGCTGCTCGACAAGGCAGGTCGCACGCAGCGGGCCGGCCGCTCGGCGCTCGCGCTGCTGCCGCGCGCTTCGTCGACCGTGCTGATGGTCGCCGCCCGCGACCTCCTGATGATCGCCGCCACGGTGCCGCCGCTCAAAGGGCCGCGGCTGCGTCAGGCATTGCCGAACGTCGTCGAGGATCAGCTGATCCAGGATCCGCAAACCTGCCATATCGCGCTCGATCCCCAGCCGCTCGCGGGTGGCCGTCAGGTGCTCGCGATCATCGATCGCGGCTGGTTCCGGTTCATCGTCGAAGGCTTCGGCGCGGCCGGCCATCGCAACCTGCGCGCGGTGCCCGTCACACGTTGCCTGCCGCAGCCGGTTGCTGTCGAGACGGCAAACGCGCTCGAAGAAGCCGTCGCGCTGGCCGGTGTGGATACGGCGCCAGCAAAGGCGACCGCCGGCGCGGCCCTCCATTCGCCGACATCGCCTGCGCCAGCCGTGCCCGTTGTCGCGGCCGTGCTGGGCCGCGTCGTGTCGACCGCGCCCGCGTTGCTGATCGACGCTGCGCTCGACAACGGCGTACCGCGCGTCGAACTCGCGATCGTGCGCGGCGCACAGGGCGAAGGACTGGCCGTCCCCGCGACCGCTGTCCCCGCGACGCTCGCCGCGCTCGCCGGTGCCGCGCCCGTCACGCTGTACACGCTTACCGATCTGCCTGGCAACGAACCGCGTCTCGCGTCGGATCCCGCGCTGGTAAGCGGCGCACAACCGCTGACGTTCGAGACGCTGGCGCGTCGCGCGCCCGAATGCCGCTTCGATCTGTGCCAGTTCGAGTTCGCGTCGCAGCCGTGGCGCCTCGATCGCGCGACGCTGCGTCATTTGCGCGTGCCGCTGCTGCTTGCGGTGGCGTCGCTGGTGATCGCGATCGTCGGCGCCAATGTGCAGTGGATGATGCTGGCTCGCCAGCGCGACGCGATCAACGCGCAGATGACCGAGCTGCTGCTCAACGCGTTCCCGAAGACGACCGTGGTCCTCGATGCGCCCGATCAGATGTCGCGTCAGTTGCAGCAGCTGCGCGTCGCGGCGGGCGATCTGTCGCCGGACGATTTCCTGTCGCTGGCGGATCGCCTCGCGCGCTCGCTCGGCGGCATTCCCGTGAACGGCATCGCCGCGCTCGATTATCACGATCGTCGTCTGGATGTGACGTTCAAGCCCGAAGTGAAGGTCGATAGCGACCTCGGCAAGCGCCTCGCTCGCAACGGCCTGAATGGCGCGATCGACAGCAATACCGGCAAGTGGACCATCAGGAACGGACAATGAACACAGCACTGGCGGATACCTGGGCCGGATTCTGGGACGCGCGCACGACGCGCGAAAAAACGCTGCTGACGTGGGGCGGCGCGGCAGTCGCCGTCGTAGTTGCGTGGTCGGTGCTGTGGGCGCCGGCGCAGGAAGGCCGCGCGCGTCTGCGCGACACGCTGCCGACGATGCAGCGCCGGCTCGCGCAGATGACGGCGCAGGCAAACGAAGCGCGCGCGCTGTCGGCGGCGACGCAAGGCGTCGCGCCGACGGGCGGCGCGCTGAAAGATGCGCTGAGCGCGTCGCTCACCGATCACGGGCTCGCCGCGACGCAGGTGCAGGTGCTCGGCAACGCGGTGCAGATCCAGCTAAAGAACGCGTCGTTTCCGGCCTGGACGGCGTGGCTCGACGATGCGCGCCGGCAGTTCAAGGTGCAGGTCGCCGAGGCGCATGTGAGCGCGCTGAAGGAGGATGGACAAGTCGATCTGACGGCTTCGCTGCAGCCCTCGACGGTCAAATGAGCGTTCACCGACAGGATTGCCGATGAACTTCTGGACGCGCCGTCTGCGCGCGGTGGTGCCGTGGGTGCTGGTTGCCGTGCTGTCGAACGTCGCTGTGCTGCTCGTGCTGCTGCCTGCCGCGTGGATCACGCCGCAATTCGCCAAAGCGACGCACGGCCACGTGAATCTTGTCGACCCGGCGGGTTCGTTGTGGAGCGGCTCGGCGACGCTGGTGCTCGCCGCCGGCGACGACCCGTCCGGCGCGACGTTGCTGCCGGGCCGCATCGAGTGGCACACCGCATTCTGGCCGCTATTGACGGGCCGGGTGCGCATGCAGATGCGCCAGACGGAGGCCATGCCCGATCCCATCACGCTCGACGCCACCCCGCGCGGCGCGACGATGACGGGCGGCGCTATCACCGTGCCAGCGTCGCTGCTTGCGGGCCTCGGCGCGCCGTTCAACACCCTCGGTCTGCAGGGCGACGTGCGGCTCGCGTGGACCGACTGGCGCACGCTGGGCAACGAGGCGTTCGGTCAGCTCAACGTCACACTGAGCGAGATGAGTTCGCGCGTGTCGCTCGTCAAGCCGCTCGGGTCGTATCGGGTGGTGGTGCAGGCGGCAGGCGCGAGTTCGACCGTCGATCTGTCGACGCTGAAAGGGCCGCTGATGCTGGAAGGTCATGGCACCGTGCAGCAGACCCACTCATCATTTCAGGGCACGGCCAGCGCTGCGCCGGAGCAGCGCGACAACCTCGCTGGCCTCTTGAACCTGCTCGGCCGCAGGACCGGGCCGGACACGGTGGTGTTGACCTTCGCTCATTGAGCGGCACGGCGAGCGCCGCCTTCCTTACTTCTGCGCGACGACCGGTTTCTGCGCGGCAGTCTGCGCCGCGGGTGCGGAAGCCGGCGCGGGCGCGGCCACATCGCCTGTTTCGCGATCCATCTGCGACACATCCCAGCCGCCGCCGAGCGCCTTGACGAGCCCGACCGACGACACCATCCGCTGACCAGCGATGTTCGCCAGCTTCTGTTCGGCGGTGAACGCGGTGGTCTGCGCGGTCAGCACATTAACGTAGCCGACGGTGCCGGCCTTGTACTCGTTCTCGACGATATCCCGAGCCTGACGCGCTGATTCGACGGCCTGCTGCTGCACGACGATTTCCTGCTCGAGAATGCGCAGCGACGCGAGATTGTCCTCGACGTCCTGGAACGCGGCCAGCACGGTCTGCCGGTAGAGGGCCACGTTCTGGTCGTAGGTTGCGCGCGCGGCGTCGGTCTGCGCGCGACGCAGACCGGCATCGAAGATCGTCGCAGCGAGTTGCGGACCCAGCGTCCAGAACCGCGAAGGCGCCATCAGCAATTGCGACCATACCGAGCTTTCGAAGCCACCGGTCGCTGTCAACGTCAACGTAGGAAAGAACGCGGCAATGGCCACGCCGATCTGCTCGTTCGCAGCGGCGGCCTTGCGCTCGGCCGATGCGATATCCGGGCGGCGTTCGAGCAGCGCGGAAGGCATCTGCGCGGGCACGGTGGGTGGCGTCGCATCGAGCGGCGATGGCGGAATCGAGAACGTCGAGGCCGGCTCGCCGACCAGCACCGCGATCGCGTGCTCGTGCTGTGCGCGCGCGACGCCGTTGTCGATTGCCGCTGCCTGTGCCGATTGCAGCTGCGTCTGCGCCTGGATCACGTCCGAGCGTGCGACGACGCCCTGACGATACTGGTTTTGCGTGAGTTGCAGCGAGCGCCCGTAGGCGGCGACAGTGTCGTCGAGCAGCCGCTGCGTGGCGTCGAGCGAGCGGAGTGCGAAGTACGTCTGCGCAAGCGTGGCCTGCGCGGACAGACGCGCGTTGGCGAGATCCGCTGCAGCGCCCTGCTGCCCTGCTTCCTGCGAATTCACCGAGCGGCTCACCTTGCCCCAGAGATCAGGTTCCCAGGACGCATTGAGCTGAAGGTTGTAGCTGTTGCTGATCGAGCCGGAACTGCTGAGACCCGCGCTCGTGCCGTTCGACCCGGTGATGGAGCCCGACGTGCTGCGCGACGGCGAGCGCTGCCGCGTTTCAGCCGCCGATGCGCCGATCACAGGGAAGTATGCCGCCTTCGCCTCGCCGACGAGCGCGCGTGACTGCCGGTAAACGGCGGCGAACTGCGCGACCGTCTGGTTCGACTGGTTGAGCCTGTCTTCCAGTGCATTCAGCTGCGGATCGTTGTAGATCGTCCACCACGTGCCGCGGTCGCCCTGGTCGGCGGGTTGTGCGACTTTCCAGCCTTCGGCGGCTTCCTTGTACGACGCAGGCACCGACACCGCAGGCTGCTTGTAGTCCGGGCCGACCGCGCAACCAGCGAGTGCGAGCGCAAGCGCAACCATCCCGGCGACAGTGGGCGTCAGGACGCGAGGCAGAGCCGCTTTCGGGCGCGTGGTCTGTTCAAACTGCATGCAATGAATTCCTTTCGATCCGGCCGTCGCGCAACGGAGCGCGCCGCGCGACCACCACGACTGGCCGAAGCGCGACGGCGCGGCGCACCGTGATGGTAGCGCACGCGTTGCGTGAGACGTGGAAAACTGAAAGGGTAATGCGGCAGGCGCGGAAGGTGTGTTACTGACGGTTTCGGCACGGTTACGCCGCGTTACCGTCCGGTGCGCTGCGCGTGGCCGGAGGAGGTGTCTAGCAGCGCGAGTCGCTGGTCTGGCGAGCCTGTTTGCCGGCCGCTGCGCGGCACGGCGGCGCGTCGCAGCGCGTCTGGCAGACCGTTGCGCTGGACTGTGCCGTGACGGCGGGCTTTGCGGCCTTGCTCGCGGTTGCCGGATTCGAAGTCAGCAGGGCGGTGGGAACGACCACCGCGCGATCGCGGATAGCACGCCGATGATCGACCCACGCAAAGAGCATCACCGCAATCGATCCACCCGGCAGCACGAACATGACTGTATAGAGCGCCAGCTTCCACCAGCGATTGGGCCCCTGCAAAGTCTGGAGCGCGGAACCGGTCAGGGAGCGGCTCAGGCCGCCGAGGGTGTTTTTCAGGTACAGCATTGCGGAAATCCTCAGTGCAGCGGCGGATGCCGGTGCAGATCAATCGGTCAAAACATGGTCCCGTGACGGCGCAGGTCGCGCTTAACTCATTGCCTGTCATAATATTGACTATGCAATTAAATTTCAACATACTTTGCGCCAGCTCCGATTGACTGTTGTTTTTATGTTGCAGCGCGCAAACGTAGATTTCACTTTGAGCTGCCTGCCCAGGCAGATAAAATCCGGCTCCAGTTGATTGACGTTTCCGGCGGCCTGCGATGAGTGATGGACCTGACGACAGCAAAGAGATCCGCGTGGAGGCGAGCCTCGGCTATTACCTGTCGAAAGCGCGCAACGTGCTGGCCCAGCGGATGGACCGGGCGGTCGGGCCGCTCGGACTGACGTCGTCGCAGATTGGGGTGATCCTGTTGCTGTCGTGCGGCCGGGCGCATACGCCGTACGAGCTTTCGCGGGCGATGTCGTATGACAGCGGCTCGATGACGCGCATGCTGGACCGGCTGGAAAAGAAGGGGTTCATCGCACGTAACCGCAGTGATGCCGATCGCCGGATGGTCGAGCTGGAGTTGACGCCCGAAGGCAAGGAAGCGGCCAGGGTGTTGCCGGGCATCGGGTCGGCCGTGTTGAACGAGCAGTTGCGGGGATTTTCGGAGAGCGATGTGGCGACGCTGGTCAACCTGCTGGATCGCTTTATCCAGAACGGCGAAAGCGGCACTCCATCGGACGAATAAAGAGAAGGCGCCTTCAGGCGCCAGTTTTTTGGGCAATTAGCTGTCTGGGCAGAGAATGTCAAAGCATGCAAGAAGGCGCCTGAGCCCGCTTCACACGCTCACATAAGCATGCCGCGACAAGCTTTTCCCGCAGACAAAGAGGGATTGGATCATGTCGGTTTCGGTTTCCGATGGCGCCGCCGGGACGGCTCGGCCTGCGCAGCCTGTGCCGCTGGCCGGGGGCGCGCTCGCATTGCTCACGCTCGGGCTTGCGCTCGGTACCTTCATGGAAGTACTCGACACGTCGATTGCGAACGTCGCGGTGCCGACCATCTCTGGCAGCCTCGGTGTGGCGACCAGCGAGGGCACATGGGTGATCTCGTCGTATTCGGTGGCGTCGGCGATTGCGGTGCCGCTGACAGGCTGGCTCGCGCGGCGGGTTGGCGAGGTGCGTCTCTTCACGCTGTCGGTGTTGCTGTTCACGCTCGCTTCCGCGATGTGCGGCTTTGCACAGAATTTCGAATCGCTGATCGCGTTCCGGTTGATCCAGGGGCTCGTCTCCGGCCCGATGGTGCCGCTTTCGCAGACCATCCTGATGCGTTCCTATCCCGCCGAGAAACGCGGGCTTGCGCTCGGCTTATGGGCGATGACGGTGATCGTCGCGCCGATCTTCGGCCCCGTGATGGGCGGCTGGATCACCGACAACTACACGTGGCCGTGGATCTTCTACATCAACGTGCCGATCGGTCTTTTCTCGGCCGTGTGCGCATTTTTCCTGCTGCGCGGCCGCGAAACGAAGACGACGAAGCAGCGCATCGATGCCGTCGGGCTGACGCTGCTCGTGATCGGTGTGTCGTGTCTGCAGATGGTGCTCGACCTCGGCAAGGATCGCGACTGGTTCAACTCGAACTTCATCGTCGCGCTGGGGATCATCGCGGTGATATCGATCGCGTTCATGCTCGCGTGGGAGACGACGGAGAAGGAGCCGGTCATCGATCTCTCGCTCTTCAAGGACCGCAATTTCGCGCTCGGCGTGCTGATCATCTCGTTCGGCTTCATGGCGTTTTTCGGCTCGGTCGTGATCTTCCCGCTGTGGTTGCAGACCGTAATGGGCTACACCGCGGGCCTTGCCGGCCTCGCGACGGCGCCCGTCGGGCTGCTTGCCCTCGTGCTGTCGCCGCTGATCGGTCGCAACATGCACCGGCTCGATCTGCGGATGGTCGCGAGCTTTGCGTTCTTCGTCTTCGCGTTCGTGTCGTTCTGGAACTCGACCTTCACGCTCGACGTCCCGTTCAATCACGTGATCTGGCCGCGGCTTGTGCAGGGCATCGGCGTCGCGTGCTTCTTCGTGCCGATGACGACAATCACGCTTTCAAGCGTGCCAGACGAGCGTCTGGCGAGCGCGTCCGGGCTATCGAACTTCTTCCGGACGTTGTCGGGCGCGATCGGTACCGCGATCAGCACGACGTACTGGGAAAACGATGCGATCTATCACCACGCGGTGCTGTCGGAATCGGTGAGCGCGTATTCGGCGAACACCACCGCGTACAGCGATGCGCTGTCGAACCTCGGCATCGCCGGCCAGGGCATCACGGCGCAGCTCAATCAGATCGTCACGCAGCAGGGCTACATGATGGCGACCAACGATTTCTTCAGGATCTCGTGCGTGGGCTTTCTGGTGCTTGCGGGGCTGGTGTGGATGACGAAGCCGAGGAAGGGTGCGTCGGCATCAATGGGACATTGATGCCGACGCGGGGCGCGAGTGCCTGCTTTGCGGTTGCGGATTCAAAGCAGGCGTTGTGGAACCCGGTTGATATCGCCGCGCCGCGGGCAATGCAAAACGCGCATTCGGCCGCCTTACTGCGTCATGGGTCTCACTGCGTCACGGGTTCGCCCGTCGGCGTGTGAGTCGATTGTGCGGGCGCCGACTCCAGCTGCATCGTCGTTGCGGGCGCCGAAGCAGGATGTTGCGAAGACACACCCGCGGCGCTGCCTCTCACGAACCGCTTGAAATCGGCGCCTGCTTCCCAGGGGTTCGGCGTACAGCCCAGTGAACTGTCGCAATGCGCGGCGAAGCCAATCGTCGCGGTGCCGTCCTTGTTTTCCGTTTTCGTGATCTGGTAGGCGAGCGCCCGTTTGCCGCCGTCGGGCCCGGCGGTCTGGATCAGCGTGTCGCTCTCCGATTGCAGTCCGTAGGTCGACACCTGTGTGACCCATGCCTGCGCGCGCTTCCACCACAGATCGCATTCGGCCTTGTTCACGCAGGTGAGCGGCGCGGTCGCGATCTGCATCGTGTCGGGATCGACCTGGCCGCTGGTCGCGCAACCTGCGGCGAGCACGCAAAGGAGAGCCAGCAGAGCTTTCTTCATCGCGTTCAATCCTCCATCGGTTGGGTCGCGCGACCTCGCGATCGCGAAGGATCGCGCGTCCCCTCATGAAACTTTGACCCTGCGCGGACGATGTCGTTTCATGCGCGATTCCAAGGTGGCTCGCCAGATCGAGAAATTGTCGGTCGTGGGATCTCGACATGGAGCCAGGCGGGTATTCATTACCTGCGCCGATCGGATTGATTTGCGCTCGCCGAAACGACGAAGGGCAGCATGTCGCTGCCCTTCTCCGGTCGTACATCGACTACGCGCGCCGACTACCTGCGCGCGGGAATCACACGCTAAACCGGTTCAACGTATAGGCGCGATACGCTGCGACAAAGGCATCGAACGAACCCACTTCTTCACGTTCGAGCTTCGCCTGTTCTTCCAGCGACTTTGCGGCGAGCGCAGCAAACGCCTGCGCGTCTGCAACGGGCAATGGACGCGCGCGAAAAGCCGCAGCGTGCGCTTCGCTTTGCGCGAGGCCGAATTGCAGGAAGCTCTGTTTCTGGTCGCGCATCGTCTGCAGGACACGTGCTGACGGCGTGAGCGACACGTCGGTGAGCTTCGCGCGTTGCGTCGCGACGGCGCGCGCGTGGGTATCGTCACCGCGTATCGAATCCAGCGCCGCGGCGGTCGCATCGATTCTCTCGAACAGTTCATGCGCCCAGTCGAGCATCGAAATGGTTTTGCCATCGCGCGTCAGTTCGAGCCCGGGCTTGCGCCCTTCCATCGTCACGCTGCCGAAATTCCGGTTCGCTTCCGCATACGCATCGGGCGGCAGCATGGCGCTGTCGTCGAGCGCGCAGACCAGCAGATAGGCATCGAGAAAACGCGCCGTTTCCAGCGAAATGCCGACCGGCTCGAACGGATCGATATCCATGCAGCGCACTTCGACGTATTGCACGCCGCGTGCGGCCAGCGCATGCAAGGGACGCTCGCCCGGATACGTGACGCGCTTCGGACGGATCGTCGAGTAAAACTCGTTTTCGATCTGCAGCACGTTGGTGTTGATCTGCACCCACTCGCCGTCGCGCTGCGTGCCGATCGCCTCGTACGGCGGATACGGCTGGCTGACCGCCTTCGCGAGCGCGTCGAGATAGCCGGGCAGCGTGTCGTAATCGGCGTGCAGCGCAGCCTGCGCCGTCGTGTTCGAGTAACCGAGATCGCTCATCCGCAGGCTCGTGGCGTATGGGCGATACAGCGTGTCGGCGTCGAACGTGTCGAGGGTGTGCGCGCGGTCGCGCAGGAAGCGCCGATCCAGCGCCGGCGACGCGCCGAACAGATACATCAGCAGCCAGTTCGTACGGCGGAAATTGCGGATCAGCGCGAGATAACGTTCCGACTGGAAATCGACCGCGTTCGCCGTCGACTGCTGGTCGGCATGCAGCAGACGCCACACTTCTTCGTTCAGCGAATAATTGTAGTGAATGCCCGCGATGCACTGCATCGTGCGGCCATACCGCAACGCGAGGCCCACGCGATACACGTACTTCAGCCTGCCGATGTTCGACGTGCCGTACCGCGCGATCGGGATTTCATCGTCGGCGGGCAGGAGGGCCGGCATCGAGTTGTTCCACAGGATCTCGTCGCCAAGTTCGGCATAGACGAAACGATGCAGTTCATCGAGCTTTTCGAGCGTGATCGTGGCGTCTTTCTCGGCGGGCGTAATCAGTTCGATCAGCGCTTCTGAATAATCGGTCGTCAGCGAAGGATGCGTGAGCGCCGAGCCGAGCGCGCGCGGGTGCGGCGTCATCGCGAGATGGTCGTCGTGCGTCACTCGCAGGCTTTCTTTTTCGATGCCGCGCAGACCGGTCGTCAGCGCATCGCGCTGTGGGCCGGAGGTCAGCACGGACAGGCGGTGCGAAAGAGCGTCGGTCGTGCGGATGGGGGTCGTGTTGGGCATTGATGCAGGTCGTGCGCTGTCGGCGCGTTGTGCGGCCGACAACGATCGGCAGAATTTTCAGTAGCGGGCACTTTAACATCTCGCCACGACGCCTGCTTGAGGCCGCTCTGGCGGCCGTCTGAGCCCCCTCTGCGACCCTCCGGGACTCCCCTGGCGACGCGTTTTTCGCCATCCCGCAGTATTACCAGAGCCCTGTCGCCATGCCGCCGCCCTGTTCAACCGCCGCGCGCGCCCTGTGCACGGTCTGCGACTTCGTTCCATAGATGCATCGCCGCGTAAGCCCGCCACGGACGCCACGCGTCGCTGCGGGCGCGCTGCTGCGCCGGGCGCACGAGTGCCGGGTCGCGCGCTGCGATCGACTGCATCAATACGAGGTCGAGCGCCGGCCACGCGTCGGCGTCGCGCCACGCACGCATGGCGACGTATTCCACGGTCCACGGTCCGATGCCCGGCATGGCTAGCAGCGCGGCGCGCAATGCGTTGAGGTCGTCGATCCCGGCGCCATCGACCGGTACGGCCCCGGAGGCCACGGCCTGCGCGAAGCCCTGCAATGCGGCGATACGCTTGCCCGGCATGCCGATCTGCGCGAGATCGACGGCAGCGAGCGCCGCGGGTGTCGGAAAACGCCAGGCGGTGCGCTCATGCGCGTGACCTTCAATGCGCTGGCCGGCGCGCTGCACGAGTCGCCCGATGAGGGTGGTCGCGGCCTTCACGCTGACCTGCTGGCCGACGATCGCGCGCACGACCAGCTCAAAGCCGGACCACGCGCCCGGCACACGCAGGCCGGGGGCGGCGTCGATCAGCGGTGCGAGCCACGGATCGTCGGCGAAATGCGCGCGTATTGCAGCCGGATCGGCGTGCAGGTCGAACATGCGGGCGATGGGGGCGGCAAGCGTGTCCGCGTGCCGGCCGATCTCGCCTTCGAGAGTCGCGACGATGCAGCGTTTCTTCGGATGAAGACGCACGGTGAGCGTGCCGCTGTCGCCCGCCCATTCGATCGCGCGCCGATACGCGCCGTCTTCGACCGCCTCGACGCCTGGCGTCGCGCGTCCCGCGAAAAAGCGCAGGATGCGCGGCCAGTCGAAGGGCGGCTTGAACGGCAGTTCGAGCGTGACAGCGGCAAGCGAGGCAGGTGTGCTCAAGCGACGTGATCCAGATCGTTGGTTTCGAAGGACGCGGGCGCGCCATCCTCCGTATTTCCGCCCGCATGACGCGCTTCGGCGTCGAGGAGCGCGGCCTTGCGCGGCAAGCCCCAGCGATAGCCGGCGAGCGCCCCGCCCTTTTGCACCACCCGATGGCAGGGAATCGCGAGCGCCACCGGATTGGTCGCGCACGCGCTGGCCACGGCGCGCACTGCGCGTGGCGAGCCGACCGCTTCGGCGATGTCCGAATAACTGCGCGTCTCGCCATAGGGGATGCGGCGCAACGCGTCCCAGACACGCAGTTTGAAGGCCGTCGCCGCGATATCGAGCGGCAGATCGACCTGCTGACGCGTGCCACGCAGATACGCGTCGATCTGCGCGACGAACGGACGGAGCGGCTCCGCGTCCTCCTTCACCTCGGCGTTGGCAAATTCGGCGCGCAGTTCGTCGACGAGCGGGCTGACGTCGTCGCCGAACGCGATCTTGCAGATACCTTTTTCGGTGGCGGCCACCAGCACGAAACCGAGCGACGTCGGCGCGCTGGCGTAGCGCACGACCAGCCCTGCTCCCTTGCGACGGTACGCCGACGGCGCCATGCCCAGGTCGGCGGGCGCGTTGTCGTACATGCGCGACGGTGAGCCGAAGCCGGCGTCGACGGTCGCCCGGGTCACGTCCTCGCCCCGCTGCAGCGCGTCGCGCAGCGCGGCGCCGCGTCGTGCAGCCTGATATTCGCGCGGCGACACGCCCACTACGCGCTTGAAAAGCCGCTGCAGATGGAACGGGCTGACATGCACCGCGTCGCTCAGCTGGGCGAGCGTGAGGCGCTGCTGCGGATCGGCGTCGAGTGCGGCGCAGGCTCGATTGACGATCTCGAGGTCGCGCGGCAGCCGGGCAGGCTGGCAGCGCTTGCAATCGCGATAGCCGGCGGCGCGCGCGTCGTCCGGTGTGTTGAAGAATTCGACGTTCTCACGCCGCGGCGGGCGCGACGCGCACGACGGACGGCAGAAGACACCCGTCGTGCGGACGGCGAAGAAGAAGGCGCCATCGGCTTCGGCGTTGCGTTCGGTGACGGCGGCCCAGCGTTGGGCGTCGGTGGACCAGGCGGTGTGGGTGGTGTTCGAGGTGTTCATGACGTTCCCGACAGGACAGTTTCGATGTTCACCAATGTAGTCGGCATCCCCTTACCCTACGCTCCGGTTCTTGCTCTGTCATTTCGCCCGTGCGGCCTGTAGACGGGCGTTTTTTGGGGCGAGACCCAGGTAATATGCGGCAAATTGTCATTTCCTCGGGTTTTCCCTTAAAAAGTTATTGCGTCGCACCAACCCGTTGTGTATAGTTGTCTCTGTCTCCTCCATGTCTCCTCCTGATATGGATTCAGCCCGCTCCCTGTGAGCGGGCTTTTTTTCGCCTGTCGTCTGGCCGGTTTTTGCCCCGCTATTGCCCGCCAGGCGCGTGCAGGCGGCGATCCAGCCATCCTGGCGCTCTTCACTTCCTGCTTCACTCTCCTACACTCGTAGCTTCCAGTGGCATCCGGCACAGTCCGGAGGAGAGATTCCCATGAAGTTTCATATTCGCGAGATCGACCACATCGTCATCCGGGTTCTCGATCCCAAGGCGATGACGCGTTTCTACTGCGATGTGCTCGGCTGCAACGTCGAGAAAGAACAGCCGGATATCGGCCTGACGCAGCTTCGCGCCGGGCGCTCGCTGATTGATCTGCTGAAAGTGGGCGGCCCGATCGACCGTCCGGACAGCGGTGCGCCCGGCGCCGGGCGGAACATGGATCACGTCTGTCTGCGCATCGATCCGTTCGATGCCGACGCGCTCAGGGCGCATCTCGTCACGCATGGTGCGCGGCTCGGCGAGCAGGCGCTGCGATACGGCGCCGACGGGTACGGCCAGTCGCAGTATCTGTTCGATCCAGAGGGCAATATGGTCGAGCTGAAAGGGCCTCCGGAAGCGGCGCGCTCGAACTCGCTATAGGCGCCCGACGCGCCGCCGCAGGCCTTGTGGACAGGCGGTGCGTTGCCAGCCCCCGTCAGGCGCCGGCGGGCGCCTTCAACACTGCCCACTCGACCGGAACCGGATCGGCGGCCGTGCTGCCGAGCCATGCCGCCCCGTCCTGCACCGTGCATTGCAGGCGCATCGTCCGTTCGGCCAGGCTTCCGAGCGACGCCGCCACACCTTCTCCGAGCGACCACACCGTCACGTTCCGCAGCCGGTCCACTTTGTTACGCACACCCTGCCACCAGATGTCAGACGTGCGCCCGCCGTACGCGATCACGATCACGTCATTCGCGCGGCCGCTCGCCTTCGCGATGCGCCGTTCGTCCGGCTGGCCGACGTCGATCCATGTTTCGATGGCGCCGGTCAGGTCTTTTTGCCAGAGATCGGGCTCGTCGATATCCGACAGGCCCTTGCAGAATTCGAGGCGCTCCTGCGCGAACAGCGCAAAAGCGGCGACGCGGACCATCATCCGCTCGTCGGTTTCGGACGGATGGCGTGCGATCGTCAACTGATGGTCGGCGTAATAGTGCCGGTCCATGTTGGCGATCTGGAGTTCTGCCTTGTAAATCGTCGATTTGATAGCCATGCAGCGTTTGTAGCCCGTTTGCACGGACGTTTCAGAATCAGGGTTAAACCGCGGTGTTTTTCAGCGAGCCGCCGCCATATCGAACGGTGTGCCGTAGACCTCGACGGCAGCCGCGCGCAGCGCGTCCAGCACGATCGAAGCCGCCGGCGAAAGCAGATGCGACTGGCGCGTGATGATACCGAAAGCGTCCATCCGGTACGGCAGTTCGATCGGCAGACGCTTCAGCACGCCATACTGCTGATACTGCCGCGTCACCTCGTCGGGCAGCACGGCGAGCATGTCGCTCTGCAAAAGCAGGCTCGAAATCGCCAGAAAATTGTTCGTGTTGACCACGTTCTGCGGCGGATTCAGGCCGATCTGCGAAAACATCATGTCGAAGCGGTGACGCAGCACGCTGCCGGGCGGATGCAGTACCCAACCCGCATTGACGATGCCGCGCAACGTCAGCCCCGTTTCGCCTTCGAGCGGATGGCCGGGCCGCGCGACCACGCACAGCGGCTCGTCGGCGAGCGGCTCATAGTGCACTTCCGTTTTCAGCTGGTCCTGCCGTTCCAGCACGCGGCCGATCATGATATCGAGTTCGCCTTCGGCCACGCGCGGCAGCATCACATCCGAGGTTTCAACCTGCACCCAGATCTGCAGTTGCGGATAGTGGGCCTTCACATTCGCGATCGCGCGGGGCACCATCGTCGCGGCCGCCGCGGCGATCACGCCGATGCGCACCTGACCCGCGAGCCCTTCGCGCAATGCCGATATTTCATCATGCGCGTGACTGAGGTTTGACAGCACCATCCGCGCGTGGCGAATCATCACTTCGCCATAGAGCGTGGCGTGCATGCCGTGCGGCGTCCGGTCGAAGAGGCTCACGCCGAGCATGTCCTCCAGTTCCTTCAACAGACGCGATGCGGCGGGCTGCGTCATGCCGAGCACGTCGGCGGCGCGGCGGACGTTGCCTTCCTCTTCCATCGCGGCGAGCAGCAGCAACTGCCGTGTTTTCAGCCGCGCGCGCACAAACCAGTTCGAATAGCTGCGGGTCATCGCGTGTCTCGCTCCGTTGTCTCGTCTTGCCGGAAAACACCTCGGCATGGCGAGGCGTGTTCGAACGACGTCATACCAGAAACGATATCACGAAGGCCCAAAAAGGGATTGGAAAGTTATTGCGTCGACTCATACCATTCGTGGACTTTCAGCGAACCGGCAACGTGCATCAATGAATCGCGACTTCCTCGTTCCCCTCGTTTCGGGTCCATTCCGGCACTACATCAACGGTGCGTGGGAATCGGGCGCGACGACCGGGCTTTCGCTGAATCCGTCGGACCTCGACGAGCCGGTCGGCGAATACGCCCGGGCCGACGCGCGTCAGACCGACGCGGCGATCGAGGCTGCAAGCGCCGCATTTCGCGAGTGGTCACTCGCTTCGGTGCAGCGCCGCGCGGATGCGCTCGATGCAATCGGCAGCGAAATCCTGGCGCGCAAGGACGAACTCGGCCGGCTGCTGGCGCGCGAAGAAGGCAAGACGCTCCCGGAAGCGATCGCCGAAGCGGCGCGCGCCGGGCAGATCTTCAAGTTCTTCGCCGGCGAAGCGCTGCGCATTCCAGGCGAGCATCTCGCCTCGGTGCGGGCCGGCGTCGATATCGACGTGACGCGCGAACCGGTCGGTGTGATCGGCATCATCGCGCCGTGGAATTTTCCGCTGGCGATTCCGGCGTGGAAGATCGCGCCTGCCCTCGCCTACGGCAACTGCGTCGTCTTCAAGCCGGCCGAAACGGTGCCGGCGTGCGCGGCGGCGCTGGCAGGCATCATCAATCGCGCGGGACTGCCGGCGGGCGTGTTCAACCTCGTAATGGGCAGCGGACGCCAGGTGGGCGAACGGATCGTCTCGCATCCGCTCGTTCACGCGATCAGCTTCACGGGCTCGGTCGGGACGGGCACACGTGTACTGCAGTCGGCTGCGGCGCGCCAGGCGCGCGTGCAGCTGGAGATGGGCGGCAAGAACCCGCTCGTCGTACTGAACGACGCCAGTCTCGACACCGCCGTCGATGCCGCGCTGAACGGCGCGTTCTTCTCGACTGGACAACGCTGCACGGCGTCGTCGCGGCTGATCGTCGAACGCGGCGTGTTCGAGCCGTTCGTCGACGCGCTGAAGGCAAAGCTCGCCGCGCTCACCGTCGATCACGCGCTCAAACGTGGCACCGATATTGGCCCGGTCGCGAACGAACAGCAGCTTGCCGTGACGCTCGACTATCTGCGCGCCGGCCGTGAAGAAGGCGCGGAACTGATCGCCGGCGGCCGCCAGCTGGAACGCGCGACGCGTGGCTACTTTCTGGAACCGGCGCTCTTCACCGGCGAACCGGGACACCGCATCGCGCGTGAAGAGATTTTCGGGCCGGTCGCCGTCGTGCTGCCCGCCGACGATTACGACCACGCACTCTATCTCGCGAACGACACGCCGTTCGGTCTCTGCGCCGGTATCTGCACGCAGTCGCTGAAATATGCGCGGCATTTCAGGCGGCACAGCCAGAGCGGCATGGTGATGGTGAATCTGCCGACAGCCGGCGTCGACTACCACGTGCCGTTCGGCGGACGAAAGGGATCGAGCTACGGACCGCGTGAACAGGGCACGTATGCCGTGGATTTCTACACGACTGTGAAGACCGCTTACGTCGCAGGCTGAAGGCACGCTCGAAGCCGGATGCGACGTAGCACCCCGGCGCACGCGGGCACCCGGATCCGCATGCGTTTGTATTGACCTGCTGCAATCCGCCAGAAAGGCATGCAGCTTTAATAATCGAAGGAGACAACTGATGAATCGCAAGCTTCGCCGTTTGACGCTATCCGCGATGGCCGCCGCCGCCCTCGCCGCTCCGTTTGCCTTCCACATGTCGGCGCAGGCCGACGAACCGCTGAAGGTCGGCTTCCTCGTGAAGATGCCGGAACAGGCCTGGTTCATCAACGAACAGAAAGCCGCGAGCGCGCTCGGTCAGAAGGAAAACTTCTCGGTCGTGAATATCGGCACGCCGGATGGCGAAAAGGTGCTGGCCGCGATCGACAACCTCGGCGCACAGGGCGCGAAAGGCTTCGTGATCTGCGCGCCCGACGTGCGTCTCGGACCGGCCATTCAGGCACGTGCGAAGCGCTACAACATGAAGTTCGTGACCGTCGACGACCAGCTCGTCGACTCGGCGGGCAAGCCGCTGTCGAACGTGCCGCACCTCGGCATGTCGGCGTTCAAGATCGGCAATCAGGTTGGCCAGGCGATTTCGGATGAAATGAAGCGTCGCGGCTGGAAGCCGGAAGAAGTCGGCGCGCTGCGCATCACGAACTACGAACTGCCGACGGCAAAGCTGCGTACCGATGGCGCAACGCAATCGCTGCTCGCAGGCGGCTTCAAGAAGGAAAACATCTTCGATGCGCCGCAAAAGACAACCGATGACGAAGGCGGCTTCAATGCTTCTTCGCCGGTGCTCGCGCAGCATCCGAACATCAAGAAGTGGGTGATCTTCGCGCTCAACGAGGAAAGCGTGCTCGGCGGCGTGCGTGCGACCGAGCAGCTGCATATCCCGTCGGCGGATGTGATCGGTGTCGGCATCAACGGCGCGGGTGAAGCATTCGCCGAGTTCCAGAAGAAGGAACCGACGGGCTTCTACGGCACGATCGCCGTCAGCTCGACGAATCACGGCAAGGAGAGCACGGAGAACCTCGTCGAATGGATCGAGAAGGGCAAGCAGCCGCCGGCTGATACACAGACGACCGGCAAGCTGATGGTGCGCAGCAACTGGCAGCAGGTGCGTCAGGAACTCGGCATCTAAGGATGCTTGTGCGAGGTGAACGTCGCGTGTAGCGCCGTTCGCCTCGCTCCATCAGCAAGAGGCATTCGATGACCGGTTTATCTCAAGACGAAACGACGGCGCTCGATACGCGCGCCGTCGATCGGTATCTGCAGCTCGAAGGCATCACAGTGCGCTTTCCGGGCGTGCTCGCGCTCGATCAGGTGTCGCTCGGCGTGCGTCGTGGCGAAGTGCATGGCCTGATGGGCGAAAACGGCGCCGGCAAATCGACGCTGCTGAAAGTGCTGTCGGGCGTGAATCAGCCTGAGGCGGGCACGTTGTCGCTGAACGGCGTCGCGCAGCAATTCACGACGACGAAGGCCGCGATCGAAGCCGGCATCGCGATCATCTATCAGGAACTACATCTCGTCCCGGAACTGACGGTCGCGGAAAACCTGATGCTCGGCGCGCTGCCAAACCGCTTTGGCGTGCTCGACGAGAAGGCGCTGATCAAACGCGCCATTCACGAACTCGACCGGCTCGGCGAGAAGATCGATCCGTCGATGCAGGTGAAGCATCTGTCGATCGGTCAACGGCAGATGATCGAGATCGGCAAGGCGCTGATGCGCGACGCCCGCGTGATCGCGTTCGATGAACCGACGAGTTCGCTTTCCTCACGCGAAACGGAGCAGCTTTTCCGCATCATCCGTGCGCTAAAGGCCGAGGGGCGCGCGATCATTTACGTCACGCATCGCATGGATGAAGTCTACGAACTGTGCGATCGCGTGACTGTGTTTCGCGACGGCCGCCGCATCGAAACATTCGACGATGTCGACGGCCTTGATCGCGACCGCTTGATCAGCTGCATGGTCGGGCGCTCGATCAGCGACGTCTACGGCTATCGTTCGCGCGACATTGGCGCGGTGCAGCTCGACGTCAAAGGTCTCATGGGACCGGGCCTGTCGGAACCGGCTTCGTTTGCGGCACGCGCGGGTGAAATCGTCGGCTTCTTTGGGCTTGTCGGCGCCGGTCGCTCCGAGTTGATGAAGCTGATTTACGGCGCGGTTAAACCCACGGCGGGCGAAGTCACGCTGAAAGGCAAGCGCGTGCATTTCGCCACGCCGCGCGATGCAGTGCGCGCTGGCGTCGCGCTGTGTCCGGAAGATCGCAAGCAGGAAGGCATCGTCACGATCGCCTCGGTCTCGGACAACCTGAATATCAGTTGCCGCCGTCACTTCAGCCGCTTCAACGTGCTGAACGGACGCAAGGAAGCAGAGACGTCGAAGGCGTTCATCGCGAAGCTCGGGATCAAGACGCGCAGCGGCGATACGCCGATCGGCACGTTGTCGGGCGGCAATCAGCAGAAGGTGATCCTGTCGCGCTGGCTCGCCGAAGAAATCGACGTGTTCCTGATGGACGAGCCGACGCGCGGTATCGACGTCGGCGCACGCAGCGAAATCTACGGCCTGCTGTATGGGCTCGCTGAAGCGGGCCGCACGGTGATCGTCGTGTCGAGCGATCTCGCGGAAGTGATCGGCGTCGCCGATCGCATTCTCGTGATGAAGGAAGGCCGCATCACCGGCTATCTGCCGAAGGTGCAGGCGACGCCCGACGCGCTCATCAAGCTCGCGCTGCCGCGCTGACGCGCGCATCAAGCAACGGAAACGGAAACAGACAACATGCAAACGCAATCGACCAATTCTTCTGTACCGCCACCGCCGCATGCGTCGGCGGGCGTCAGTGCGCGTGCCGCGCGCACGTGGGACCTCATCAACAGGTCCGGCATCGTGATGGTGTTTCTCATCCTGTTCACGGTGCTGTCGTTCACGGTGCCGGGCTTCGTCAGCTCGCGCAATATCCAGGGCCTGCTGTTATCGGTGACGTTGATCGGCTCGATCTCCGTGACGATGATGTTCGTGCTCGCGCTCGGCGAAGTGGATCTTTCCGTCGCGTCGATCGTCGCGTTTTCGGGCGTCGTCGCTTCGACGCTGATTACCGCGACGCATAGCGTCACGCTTGGCATCGCCGCGGGCGTGCTGGCGGGCGGCGCGGTCGGGCTCGTGAATGGCGTGCTGGTCGCGCGCTACAAGATCAACTCGCTGATCGTCACGCTCGCAATGATGGAAGTCGTGCGCGGCCTCGCGTTCATCACGTCGAATGGCGACGCGGTGATGATCTCCGAAGAAAGTTTCTTCGATCTCGGCGGTGGTTCGTTCCTCGGCATTTCGTATCCGATCTGGAGCAACATCGTCGGCTTCGTGCTGTTCGGCTTCCTGCTGAAGAAGACGGTGTTCGGCAAGAACGTGCTGGCCGTCGGCGGCAACAGCGAGGCGGCTTTGCTCGCCGGTCTGCCGGTGACGCGCATCAAGATCACCGTGTTCGTGCTGCAAGGGCTCGTGACCGGCTTCGCAGGCGTGATGCTTGCGTCGCGGATGAGCTTGGGCGATCCGAAGACATCGGTGGGTCTCGAACTCGGCGTGATTTCCGCTTGCGTGCTCGGCGGCGTGTCGCTGACGGGCGGCGTGGCGACGATTTCCGGCGTACTCGTCGGCGTGTTGATCATGGGCTCGGTGCAGGATGCAATGAGCCTGATGAACGTGCCGACTTTCTATCAATACCTGATTCGCGGCGGGATTCTGCTACTCGCGGTGCTGTTCGACCAGTACCGCCGCAGCAAACGCGTGCATTGACGCGCGCCCTTTCACGCCCGTCGCAACGGTATAAATACAGGAGTTTTCATGGCTGATTCTAAAAAGAACGCGAAGCCGCTGCGCAGCCAGGCCTGGTTCGGCCTGAAGGATCGCGACGGCTTTCTGCATCGCTCGTGGATGAAAAACCAGGGCATTCCGCACGACGAGTTCGACGGACGTCCGGTGATCGGCATCTGCAATACGTGGTCGGAACTCACACCGTGTAACGCGCACTTTCGCGAGCTGGCGGAGTACGTGAAAAAAGGCGTGTACGAGGCCGGCGGATTTCCGCTGGAGTTTCCGGTGATGTCGCTCGGCGAGACAAATCTGCGCCCTACCGCGATGCTGTTTCGCAATCTCGCTTCGATGGATGTCGAAGAATCGATTCGCGGCAATCCGATGGATGGCGTGATTCTGCTCGTGGGCTGCGACAAGACCACGCCTGCGTTGCTGATGGGCGCGGCGTCGTGCAATCTGCCGGCGCTGGCGGTTTCCGGCGGCCCGATGCTGAATGGCCGGTTTCGCGGCAAGCATATCGGCTCGGGCACGGGCGTCTGGCAGATGTCCGAGGAAGTGCGCGCCGGCACGATGACGCAGGAAGAATTCACCGAAGCCGAATCGTGCATGAACCGCTCGCGGGGTCACTGCATGACGATGGGCACGGCGTCGACGATGGCCTCGATGGTTGAATCGCTCGGTATGGGCCTGCCGCATAACGCGGCGATTCCTGCTGTGGATGCGCGGCGTCAGGTGCTCGCGCATCTGGCCGGACGCCGCATCGTCGATATGGTCCGCGAAGACCTGACGATGGACAGGATCCTTACGCGTCAGGCGTTTGAGAACGCAATCCGCACGAATGCGGCGATTGGTGGGTCGACCAACGCGGTGGTTCACCTGATCGCGCTCGCGAAGCGGATCGGCGTGGAGCTTTCGCTGGAAGACTGGGAACTGGGTTCGAACGTGCCGTGCCTGGTGAACCTGCAACCGTCGGGCGAATACCTGATGGAGGACTTTTACTACGCGGGTGGGTTGCCCGCCGTGTTGAAGCAACTCGGCGAGCAAGGCCTGCTGCATCGCGACGCGCTGACGGTCAACGGCAAGACGATCTGGGACAACGTGTCCAGCGCGCCCAACTATGACGAGAAGGTCATCACGACATTTGCCGAGCCGTTCAAGCCGAAGGCGGGCATTGCCGTGCTCAAGGGCAATCTCGCGCCGAATGGCGCGGTGATCAAGCCATCGGCCGCGACGGCGAAGCTGCTGAAACATCGCGGCCGCGCCGTCGTGTTCGAGAACATTGAAGAACTGCACGCGAAGGTCGACGACGATTCGCTCGATATCGACGAGCACTGCATCATGGTCCTGAAAGGCGCAGGGCCGAAGGGTTACCCGGGTTTCGCTGAAGTCGGCAACATGCCGCTGCCGAAGAAGGTGCTGGAAAAGGGCATCACCGACATGGTCCGCATTTCGGACGGCCGCATGAGCGGCACCGCGTACGGTGCGGTCGTGCTGCACGTGTCGCCGGAAGCGGCTGCGGGCGGTCCACTCGCACTCGTGAAAACCGGCGACATGATCGAACTCGATGTCGAAGCGCGCCGTCTGCATCTCGAAGTTTCCGACGAAGAACTCGCACGCCGTCGCGCGGAATGGCAGGCGCCGGACCTGCCGAAGCGCGGTTACTACAAGCTCTATGTAGAGCACGTCTTGCAGGCAGACCAGGGCGCGGATCTGGACTTTCTGGTCGGATCTAGCGGTGCGCCGGTGCCGCGCGACTCACACTAAATCAACCGGGTAATCCTGCGCTCGCGAGAAGGCGCCATGCCGATGCGGTTTCACCGCATCGGCTTTTTTATGACGTTGCGCGAAGTCGCCAAAAGCAAAATGGCCGGGCACGAATGCCAGGCCATTTTGCGAATGCGCAGCCGGATCGCCCGATTATCAAAACCGGGCACTTCGGACTACAGTCAGGTTTCTACTTGACGCGGAAACCGGCTATTGCTTGATAAAACGATCGTTGGTCCAGAGTCCCTGCGTGTCGCCGTTGCCGGCGTTCACGAACTCGACGTCATGGCCCACGACGCGTACTACGCGGAAATCGGAGTTTTCCGGCGTCGAAAGACATTGGTATCCGGAGAAGAATTCCTGCATCTTCTGTTGCTCGCCGGCTTGCGCGTGTTGATCGGCGGCGTCGAACTTTTCCTTCGACAGACACCCATATGAATTAGGCCGGAACTGGATCGTCTGCTGCGGCTTGATGACGACGTCCTGCGCCTGCGCGCCAGAAACAGCGGCAAGGCCCGCGATCGCGAAAAGAACGGCAACGTGCTTTTTCATGTTCTGCCTCCGTGCGGGGAATTGCTCAGGTTAGCTATCTATTTAACTTCAGGGGACACCCGCATCTTGCACTCTAGGAGAACTGCAAACGGACACAAGCACATCTTGTGTGCGCTCGCAACAGTGGCGAATTGTCGCAGCTCGCGACAGGTCCGGACGCCGGTGAAAAAGCGCGCGTAAACCCATGGGTGCGGCGCAGATCTTCAAAATAACGATTTCTGGCTGTCTGCTATATCCAGCAAGCGTTTTACGTGAGTTAAACGAATTGAATTCCTGCATTAATTAAACGGGCTACTAAGATTTTTTCAGTTTTTGTGCAATGCACACACACTCATTAAACCGACGAATCAAAACATGCGGAGTATCGGGTTAGTTGCAGAATAAGAAAGATGCCTGACTGCCGGGGGCAGCTTTTGGCGTGGTGGAAACCCGGATCAAAAAAGGAGCCGGCTGGCTTCGTGAAACCGCTGGAGATGCGGTTGGGCACGGGTGATGCTTTGCAAAGCTTATGGAGTGGGTAAGGCGCCGCGCTGTCGAAAGCTAGAAGCAACGCGGGACAAGCCTTTTCCGGACGATTCTGCGATGGATTGACGGCTGGACCACACTGTCGGAAATGCAATCCGGAATGCGACGCCTACAATGGAATGATGGACCGGCCGCTCCGCTGATCCTGGAGGTTATCGTGCTTGAAAATATCATCCTGGGCGCGTTTCTGGTCGTGCCGTTACTGATCGTCGCTTTTCTGTTTTCCGATGAACTCTGGCAGGAGCGGCATTTGCAGACCCGCGTCGCGCGGTCAAAGCGGATGAACTGGCGGCATCCGCTGCGGAGTATGCGGCATCGGCATTGAAGGTCGAAGCAGGCCGTAGCGAGGCGATGCGACCTATCTGCGTCTGCCAACCTGGCGACCCGGGCGCGGTGCGCTGGTGATCGTACGCCGGTCCTCGGCTCCCACCGTCAGTTCAATTGCCTGAATTGTTTTGTCCAGAAGGCGCAGGACGAGCGGCACGCTGTACCCGAGCAGAAAGGGCACCAGCGCGGTCACGCCTGCGGTCTTGTTTGGCGTTCCCGTAGCGGCGTTCAACGACTCCAGAAACTGACCGATATCGGGGAAAAGCGTCAGCGACAGCACCGTGCTGAACAGACAACCCAGCATCGTTCGGCCAACAACTTCGAAAAAATCGGACGTGTTTAGCGTCTGTTGCGGGACCAGTTTCAACAGGTGCAGAAAAGCATTGGCGACCGCGCCGAGCCCACCCAGAGAAAACGCCCAGAGGACAACCAGAAGCACGCCAATCCTGTGCACAGGCACCGTGATAAAGATGGGGATTGCGAGTTCCGCGACCATAAGAATCAGGAACACCACGCTGCCCCAGCATACGAACGCCTTCACGCGCGCGTTGGTGCGTGCAGCTTCAGCGATCGCCTCACGACGAAAATCGTTGATGCTCAACCCGTCTCCCAACCGGGTAAGAATCTTGATGTACTCGTCAAGCTGCGCCCGCGCCTGCGGTGATGGGCGGCCGGTCATGAGTCGCTCTCCGGGGGCATGGGTGGCAGCGGATATGATTCCGGGGGCATCGGCACGTCTTTGACGATTAACTGGTCGGTCAGGCGGGCAAGTCCGTCGAGTACTTCAAAAGGCACTTCGGCACCGCTACCCAGCAGGAAGGTTTTGAATCGATTGGCAGCCTCCAGGTCGTCGAAGTACTGAGTCATCATCTCCTTCTCAGTCTGCTCAGCGATCAACATATCCCGAGAATCCGACGCGGGGTCTAAACGCGCGGGCGCTGCTGCTCGCGCTGGCTCAGCTTCCGCATACTGCCTCGCCCGACTTCCCCGAATGGTGCGCCTGTCGGGATCGCCACTCTGGGCCGGCTGAGGTGAGCGTTCCGGTTCGTCTTCGACATTCATATGCCCACCCTGCGCCGCGGATAATAGGGACACTATAGGCGACGATTTCCTGACTCCAAAGCCAGGCGAGTATGGGGTGAATGAACCGAGACGAAGTGGCCCGGTTACTTTCCGATACAGAACCGGCTGAAAATCACCCCAAGTAGATCATCCGACGTGAACTCGCCGGTAATCGAATTCAGCTGCTCCTGCGCGAGTCGCAATTCCTCGGCGAACAGGTCCAGCGCCTGGGCATTCTGATCCGCGTGCTGCGCCGCCGTGGCGAGATGTTCCTGCGCCGCGCGCAGCGCAATCAGATGCCGCTCGCGCGCCAGGTACACACTCTCCGCGCCGGCCTGCCAGCCGGCGATCCGCAACAGTTCCGTGCGCAGCAGCGCGATCCCGTCGCCCTTCTTCGCCGACAGCCGCACCTCGCGCAGATCAATGCCGCCGGTATCGTCGAGCGTGGTCACGGAAGGCGCGACGTCCGTCAGATCCGACTTGTTCATCACACGCACGACCGGCACGCCCGAAGGAAAACGCGCCGCGATCGGGCCGTCTTCCGGCGTCATGCCTTCGCGCGCGTCGAGCAGATGCAGCACCACGTCCGCGCGTTCAATCTCGCTCCACGTGCGCGCGATGCCGATCTTCTCTACCTCGTCTTCAGTTTCGCGCAGACCCGCGGTGTCGATCATATGCAGCGGGATGCCTTCGATCTGGATCGTCTGCGTGACCTTGTCGCGGGTCGTGCCGGCAATCGGCGTGACGATCGCCAGTTCCGCGCCGGCCAGCGCGTTCAGCAGCGACGACTTGCCGACGTTCGGCTGCCCTGCCAGCACCACCGACAAACCCTCGCGCAGCAGCGCGCCCTGACGCGCTTCGTTCAGCACAAGCGCTAGCCGCTCGCGGATACGTGTGAGCTTGCCGCGGGCGTCTGCGGCTTCGAGAAAGTCGATCTCTTCTTCCGGGAAATCGAGCGTCGCTTCAACCAGCATCCGCAACGTGATGACTTCGTCGACGAGCGCGTGAATGTCGCGCGAAAACGCGCCTTCGAGCGAGCGGCCGGCCGAACGCGCGGCCGCCTCGGTACTCGCTTCGATCAGGTCGGCGACGGCTTCCGCCTGGGCCAGATCGAGCTTGTCGTTGAGAAAGGCGCGCCGCGTGAATTCGCCCGGCTCGGCGAGCCGCAGGCCGAACGCGCGACCCGCATCGATGCAACGTTGCAGCACGAGTTGCAGCACGATCGGGCCGCCGTGACCCTGCAGTTCGAGCACGTGCTCGCCGGTGTAGGAATGCGGCGCCGGAAAATACAGCGCGATGCCGCGATCGAGCGCGTTGCCGCCGCCATCGAGGAACGGCACGTAGCTCGCATGCCGCGGCGTCAGTGCCTGGCCGGTGAGCGCCAGCATCAACGGTTGCGCGGCGGTTTCACCGGCACGGCCGAACGAGATCCGCACGACGCCGATCCCGCCGCGACCGGGCGCGGTAGCGATGGCGACAATCGGATCGGAATCGGTAGAGAGCATGGCGGCGGAAGAAGAGAAAACAGTACAAAACACGTGGCGTGGCGAGGATCGCACGACGCCAGGCATTGTAACGTGGGCATCTCGCGCGCCCTCGCCCGGTGCGCGAAATCGACCCTCGGCCGGAAAGCCTCAGACGATTCGAGATTTATCTTAATCGGGATAGAGCAACGGGCTTAAGCCCGCTATTTCAACGCCGACACAAGGACAGTGAAATCCTACGTGCCACCGGAAACGGGCTGGGAAGAGACACGAGCGCGCCGTGGTCGCACGACCTCACGCAGGTCGCGCTCGATGCCGTCGGGCTAAATTTATCGCGCGAGGTTGTCGGCCGGAAGCGGTCGAAACGGCACAATCTCGCCCATGCCCACGATCGAAGAGAAAACGGCTTTTGCCGAGCGCCTGAAGTTCGCGATGAACCGTGCCCCGGAGAAACTGCGGGGCGGCACCGATCTCGCGCTGCATTTCAACCTGCGCCACCGCGGCGCGCAACCGGTGTCGCCGCAGACGGTCCACAAGTGGCTGAGCGCCCGCACGATCCCGACCAATGACAAGCTGCAGACGCTCGCCGAGTGGTTCAAGGTCGATCTGCACTGGCTGCATTACGGGCCGTCGCCGGAGGACGTGCCGCGCGCGGTGCCGAAGCCATTGCCGCTCGACGAGACCCACGCGCTTTCGGCCGAATCCCTTGAACTGTCCGCGAAAATCGAAGCGCTGAAGCCGCATCACAGGTATCTGATCCACGAACTCGTCGCGCAGTTTTACGGCGACGCGTGTAATCGGTGAGCGACGGCGACGGCCACCACCACCGCGCCGGCGCGGAGCCGCGCCCACGAACCCGCAAGGTACAAAAAAAGCCGCCCGGCGCAAACCGGGCGGCTTTTCAGCATCAACTGCGTCGTGGACGGCCAGCGGGCCAACCGTTCACGCTAAAGGCATCAGGCCGCTTTCTTCGTACCCTGACCCATCATCCGCGTGATGTAGTACTGCTGCGCGATCGACAGCACGTTGTTGACCACGTAGTACAGCACCAGACCGGCCGGGAAGAAGAAGAACATGACCGAGAACGCGATCGGCATGAACATCATCATCTTGGCTTGAACCGGGTCCGGCGGCGTCGGGTTCAGACGCGTTTGCAGGAACATCGAGACGGCCATCAGCACCGGCAGGATGAAGAACGGATCTTGCTGCGACAGATCGTGAATCCAGAGAACCCACGGCGCGCCGCGCATTTCCACCGACGAAAGCAGCACCCAGTACAGCGAGATAAACACCGGAATCTGGATCACGACCGGCAGGCAGCCGCCGAACGGATTCACCTTCTCGGTCTTGTAGAGCTCCATCAGCGCCGAGTTCATCTTCTGCGGATCGCCCTTGAAGCGTTCGCGCAACGCCTGCATACGCGGCGTGATCGCCTTCATGCGCGCCATCGACTTGTAGCTCGCCGCCGACAGCGGGAAGAACACAGCCTTGATCAGCAGCGTCAGAAGAACAATCGACCAGCCCCAGTTGCCGACATAGCTGTGGATCTTTTCGAGCAGCCAGAACAGCGGCTTTGCGATGATCGTGACCCAGCCATAGTCCTTCACCAGTTCCAGACCCGGCGCGATGCCTTCGAGCATGCGCTCTTCTTCCGGACCGGCGAAGAGACGCGACTGCACGTCCACCGACTGTCCCGGCGCGATCGTCGCGACCGGTTGCTTCACGCCGACGCGATACAGCGTCGGATCGACCTTCTCGACGTAGATGTCGCGCTTCGCGCCCTGCGTCGGAATCCACGCGGATGCGAAGTAATGCTGCACCATCGCGATCCAGCCGTTGTCGGCGGAAGGCGCGAAGGTCGCCTTGTTCTTGTCGATGTCGCTGAAGTCGATCTTCTGGAAGTGATGCTGTTCCGTATAGACCGCCGGCCCGATGAACGTGTGCGAGAAGCGCGGCGTTTCGACCGGCTGGCTGTCACGAACGAGTTCCATGTACAGCGTCGGCGAAACCGGCGTCGTGCCGACGTTGACGATCTTCGTGTCGACGTCGATCACATAGCTGCCGCGCGTGAACGTGTACGTCTTCACGACCTTCACGCCACCCTTCACCGGCGATTCGAAGCTGACCTGCAACGATTTCGCGTCGCCCGTCAGTTCATGCGGCTGGCCAGCAACCGGCGTGAACACATCGTTATGGTTCGGGAAATCGCCACCGAGCAGACCCGTGCGCGCCAGATACGTATGCGTCGCGGTGTGGTCGAAGAGCGTGATGTACAGGTCGGGCTGCTTGCCGTCGCCTTCCTTCATCAGCGAAAGCTTCGACAGCGTGCCACCACGCGTATCGATTTCGCCGTCATAGACGTCAGTGCGGAAATGGACCAGCTGGGCGGCTGCCTGCGCAGCGGGCGGCGTCGCGCCGCCAGGTGCTGTGCCGGCTGCGGCTTGCGGCAGCTCGGCGCCTTGAGTACCAGACGTCGTCGTGGCCGGTGCTGCGCCCGGAGCGGTCTTCGTGGCCGACGTGTTCGGGAAGAACATCGACGGACGTCCGTGGTCGCGTTGCCAGTTGTCGAACAGCATGACCGCTGACATGAAGAAGATGACCCATAGGACGGTGCGTTTAATATCCATGCGTTGTCTCAGTGTCGATGGAACGGCGCGTCAGCGCTTTTCAGAAGTGGGAGGCGGGACGAGATCGATGCCGCCCGCAGAAAACGGATGGCAGCGGCACAGGCGCCTTGCGGCGAGGTAAGTACCACGCGCGGCGCCATGATACTGGATTGCTTCGCGCGCGTAATCCGAACAGGAAGGGTAAAAACGGCACCGGCTGCCGAGCAGAGGGCTCACGGCAACCTTGTAGAAACGCAGTAAAGCGAAAAGTACCGTTTGCATGGCAAGTGCGGCCAGATTGCGCCGCGCTGTGGGGTGAAGCAACCGGCGCCAGCGCGGGTGTGCGGCGCTGGCGTCATTCCGTCGCGGGCGCGTCGGGCTTTGCGGGCGCTTCGGCCGGCAGCGCCTGACGGCGGGCGATTTCGCGAGCTGCCTTGTCGAGCAACTCCTCGATTTCGCTGCGGCACAACGTTTTCAACGGCGGCGACGACGCAGCGGGCATCGCCTTCCTGTCGAACTTCGTATGAAGCCGCAGCAGCACATCCCAACCACCGAACTCCGCGCGACGCAGCCGGAAAGCTTCGCGCGCGATGCGGCGCACCAGATTGCGGGTGACCGCGCGCGGCGCGTACTTCTTGCCGATCACGAGACCGAGGCGCGCTTCGTTGCCTGTCGGCCGGCCGTAGACGACGAAATGGGCCGACCGGCGCCACGGGCGCAAACGAAAAACGGATGAAAATTCATCCGTTTTCAGTAGCCTTGCGGCTTTGGGAAAGGCGGCTTGCGCTCGCAACGGAACTGAACCCTGATGCGGCGCCCCTGCCGTTCCCGCAGCGATGCGGGCATCGGACACAGCGCGCAATGATCGCAAACCAGCGCTTCAGCCTTAGATGGCGAGGCGCTTGCGGCCCTTCGCGCGACGTGCGTTGATCACCTTGCGGCCACCGGCGGTCTTCATGCGGACGCGAAAGCCGTGGGTACGCTTGCGACGGGTAACGGAAGGTTGGTAAGTACGTTTCATGTTGCTCTCACTTGACAGAGAAATAACCGCGCGAGCATCGCGGAAAGTGCAATGGCCGGTGGTTCAAAAATTGGTTTTCGCGGAACCCGCTATTTAAACTGGTTTTCTCTTGGTCGTCAATAGTTTAGAGCGGTGATCCACAGGCTGGGAGCGGGCTCACCGCTTGATCGGTCCCTGTGGATAACTCCCTTTTCGGGAGTTTTTGGCGGTAGAATCTCGCCTTACTTCCCAAAAATCATGCACGCCGCTCCGGCCCGCTTGCCCTGCCCAAACCCTTGTGGCACAAGCACCTGGAGCCTGTCCGCTCGGCTGTACCGGGCCTTGTCGCGAAATTCGCGGCGAGGGCAGCCGCGGGCCGCTGTGCTTAAAATTACAGCAACTCGATGAATGATTTCTGGCAACACTGTTCGGCACTGCTAGAGCGTGAACTGACGCCCCAGCAGTACGTGACGTGGATCAAACCGTTGGCCCCGGTCGCCTTCGACGCCGCTGCAAATACCTTGCGCATCGCTGCGCCCAACCGTTTCAAGCTCGACTGGGTGAAGAGCCAGTTCTCGGGCCGGATCTCCGATCTGGCGCGCGATTTCTGGCAGGCACCGGTCGATGTCCAGTTCGTTCTCGATCCGAAGGCCGGCGTCCGCGCGCCCGCGCCGCAGGCGCCCTCGCGCCCGATGTCGCCGCAGATGAATTCCGGCGTCGCCGCCGTCGATGCTGCCGTGAGCGCCGTTCAGGCTGCACACGCCGCGCGTGCCGGCAGCGGCAACACCGCGCAGACGGCGGCCATGCAAATAGCCGACGATCACGCCGATCTCGACCTCCCCAGCCTCGACGCCAACGAAGCCGCCGCTGCGCGCCGCACGTGGCGTCCGGGTTCGGGCGCCGGCAGCGGCAATGGCGAAAACGACTCGATGTACGAGCGCTCGAAGCTGAACCCCGTCCTGACCTTCGACAACTTCGTCACCGGTAAAGCGAACCAGCTGGCGCGCGCCGCGGCGATCCAGGTCGCGGACAACCCCGGCATCTCGTATAACCCGCTGTTCCTGTACGGCGGCGTCGGCCTCGGCAAGACTCACCTGATCCACGCGATCGGCAACCAGTTGCTGATGGACAAGGCCGGTGCGCGCATCCGCTACATCCACGCTGAGCAATATGTGTCCGACGTAGTGAAGGCGTACCAGCGCAAGGCGTTCGACGACTTCAAGCGCTATTACCACTCGCTCGACCTGCTGCTGATCGACGATATTCAATTCTTCTCCGGCAAATCGCGCACGCAGGAAGAGTTCTTCTACGCGTTCGAAGCGCTGGTCGCGAACAAGGCGCAGGTGATCATCACGAGCGATACGTATCCGAAGGAAATTTCGGGTATCGACGATCGTCTGATCTCGCGTTTCGACTCCGGCCTCACCGTCGCGATCGAGCCGCCCGAGCTGGAAATGCGCGTCGCGATCCTGATGCGCAAGGCGCAATCCGAAGGCGTGAGCCTGAATGAAGACGTCGCGTTCTTCGTCGCGAAGCATCTGCGTTCGAACGTGCGTGAACTCGAAGGCGCGCTGCGCAAGATCCTCGCGTATTCGAAGTTCCACGGTCGCGAAATCTCGATCGAAGTCACGAAAGAAGCGCTAAAGGACCTGCTGACGGTGCAGAACCGCCAGATCTCGGTAGAAAACATCCAGAAGACCGCCGCCGACTTTTACAACATCAAGGTCGCGGACATGTATTCGAAGAAGCGTCCGGCGAACATCGCGCGGCCGCGTCAGATTGCGATGTATCTGGCGAAGGAACTGACGCAGAAGAGTCTGCCGGAAATCGGCGAGCTGTTCGGAGGGCGCGATCACACCACCGTGCTGCACGCGGTGCGCAAGATCGCCGATGAGCGGAGCAAGGATGCCCAGCTCAACCACGAATTGCACGTTCTGGAGCAGACACTCAAAGGTTGAGTGTCCGATCGGAGAAATCCGATCTGTTTATTTCTGAACTCGCCCCCATTTTAGTGGAGCGGTTCCGTTTTAAGGCACAATACAGGTTTAACCGCCCGGCGGCCGCGGGCGGATTTCACGCCGTGACTGGCGCAGCGTGGCGCCAGCCAGCGGGGGGCGGGGCCCACGCGCATCAAAGCTGCCGGACGAGGCGCGCAGGCCGTCACATAACGAAGGAACTCTATGCAACTGGTCAAGACCGAACGCGATAACCTCCTCAGGCCGCTGCAAACTGTGAGCGGCATCGTAGAACGCCGCCATACGTTGCCGATCCTCGCCAATTTGCTGATTACCAAGAACGGCCCGGACGTGTCGTTCCTGTCGACGGACCTCGAGCTTCAGATCACCACGCATGCCGATTTCGGCGTCGGCGGCGAATCGGTGGCGACTACCGTCGCCGCGCGCAAGCTGCTCGACATCCTGCGCGCGATGCCCGAAGGTCAGGTCACGCTTACCTTGAACGACAAGCGTCTGACAGTGCAATCCGGCAAGAGCCGCTTCGCGCTGCAAACGCTGGCCGCGGACGAATTCCCGACCGTCGCTCAAGCTAAAGACTTCGGCGCGAACCTGGTGGTTCCGCAAAAGACGTTCCGCCAGCTGCTCGGCATGGTCCATTTCTCGATGGCGCAGCAGGACATCCGTTACTACCTGAACGGCATGCTGCTGGTAGTGGATGGCGACCAGCTGATGGCAGTCGCGACCGACGGTCACCGCCTGGCGTTTTCGTCGATGAAGATTGAAGGGTCGTTTGCGCGTCAGGAAGTGATCATTCCGCGCAAGACGATTCTCGAGCTGCAACGTCTGCTCGAAGACATCGACGACACGCTGAAGATCGACATTGCGCCGACGCAGGTGAAGTTCACGTTCGGCCAGGTCGAACTGGTGTCGAAGCTGGTGGAAGGCAAGTTCCCCGACTTCCAGCGCGTGATTCCGAAGACACACAAGAACAAGTTTGTGATCGGCCGTGAAGAACTGCAGCGCTCGCTCCAGCGCGCGGCGATTCTGACGTCGGACAAATTCAAGGGCGTGCGCTGCATCATCGAGCCGGGCCAGCTGAAGATCATGTCCACCAACGCCGATCAGGAAGAGGCGCAGGAAGAACTGGAAATCGCTTACACCGGCGACAGCGTCGATATCGGGTTCAACGTCACGTATCTGCTCGACGTGCTCGCGAACCTGAAGGTCGACATGCTGGAAGTGAGCCTTGGCGACGCCAGTTCCAGCGCGCTGATCACGATTCCCGAGAACGAGGAATTCAAGTACGTCGTGATGCCGATGCGTATCTAGCGCGTTCGACAACAAGAAGACACCAAGGGGCGCAGTGCCCCTTTGGCGTTTTTATGGTGTTTTGAAAAGTCCCGAGCAGTAACGAAGCAGCAATGCAGCAGTAACGCAGAACCGGAAAAAATCCATGACTGAACTGAACAATTCGCAACCCGATAACAGCTACGGCGCCTCGTCGATTCAGATCCTTGAAGGTCTGGAGGCGGTGCGCAAGCGTCCCGGGATGTACATCGGGGATACATCGGACGGCACCGGTCTGCATCACCTCGTATTCGAAGTGCTGGACAACTCGATCGACGAAGCCCTTGCCGGCCACTGTAACGACATCCAGGTGATCATCCACGCGGATAACTCGATCTCGATCACGGACAACGGCCGCGGCGTGCCGACCGGTCTCAAGATGGACGACAAGCACGATCCGAAGCGCAGCGCCGCTGAAATCGTGATGACCGAGCTGCACGCCGGCGGCAAGTTCGACCAGAACAGCTACAAGGTGTCGGGCGGGCTGCACGGCGTGGGCGTTTCGTGCGTGAACGCGCTCTCGGCGTGGCTGCGCCTTGTGGTGCGTCGTGACGGCAAGAAGCACTTCATGGAGTTCCACCGTGGCGTGCCGCAGAACCGTGTGATCGAAGAGATCGACGGCGTGGCTGTGTCGCCGATCCAGGTGGTGGGCGATACGGAAAACCGTGGCACCGAAGTGCACTTCATGGCCGACGAGACGATCTTCGGCAACGTCGAATATCACTACGACATTCTCGCGAAGCGTATCCGCGAACTGTCGTTCCTGAATAACGGCGTGCGTATCCGTTTGACGGACCAGCGCTCGGGCAAGGAAGAAGATTTCGCGTTTGTGGGCGGCGTGAAGGGTTTCGTCGAGTACATCAACAAGACGAAGGCCGTGCTGCACCCGACGATTTTCCACGTGAGCGGCGAGAAGGACGGCGTGGGCGTCGAAGTGGCGATGCAGTGGAACGACAGCTACAACGAGAACGTGCTGTGCTTCACGAACAACATTCCGCAGCGTGACGGCGGCACTCACCTGACCGGGTTGCGTGCGGCGATGACGCGCGTGTTGAACAAGTACATCAACGATCACGAAGTGGCGAAGAAGGCGAAGGTCGAGACGTCCGGCGATGACATGCGGGAAGGGCTTTCGTGCGTGCTTTCGGTGAAGGTGCCGGAGCCGAAGTTCAGCGCGCAGACGAAGGACAAGCTGGTTTCATCGGAAGTGCGTGCGCCGGTTGAGGATGTGGTGGCGAAGGCGCTCGAAGAATTCCTGCTGGAAACGCCGAACGACGCGAAGATCATTTGCGGGAAGATTGTGGATGCGGCGCGCGCGCGGGATGCCGCGCGTAAGGCGCGTGAGATGACGCGACGCAAGGGCGTGCTGGATGGCGTCGGTCTGCCGGGCAAGCTCGCGGATTGTCAGGAGAAGGATCCGGCGAAGTCGGAGATCTATATCGTCGAGGGTGACTCGGCAGGTGGCTCGGCGAAGCAGGGGCGTGACCGGAAGTTCCAGGCGATTTTGCCGCTGCGCGGCAAGGTGCTGAACGTCGAGAAGGCGCGCTATGACAAGCTGCTTTCTTCAGAGCAGCTCGTGACGCTGATTACCGCTTTGGGATGTGGCATCGGCAAGGAAGACTACAACCTCGACAAGCTGCGCTATCACCGCATCATCATCATGACCGATGCTGACGTGGACGGCGCGCACATCCGGACTCTGCTGCTCACGTTCTTCTATCGTCAGATGCCAGAGATGATCGAGCGCGGGTATATCTATATCGCGCAGCCGCCTTTGTATAAGGTTAAGGCGGGCAAGGATGAGCGGTATTTGAAGGATGCGGCTGATCTGAATGCGCATATGTTGAAGCTTGCGCTGAACGGCTCGGAGCTTTTGCCTGCGGAAGGGGCTACGCCGATTGCTGGGGATGCTTTGGGTGAGCTGGCTCGTTCTTATCTGCTGGCGCAGGCGGTGGTGGATCGGTTGAGCCGGTTGTATGACGCTGGGGCGCTTGAGGCGGTTATGGATGGGGTTTTGATTGACCTCTCTAGTGAGGCTTCTACAGAAGCTTCGGCTAAGGCGCTTGAGGCTAAGTTGCGAGATGATCCTTTGAAGCCTGAAGTGACTGTGTCGGCGATGTATGACCCGGTGCGTGAGTTGCGCTCGCTGAAGGTATCGCGGACGCATCACGGGAATCAGAAGGTTTCAGTTCTGGATGAAGAGTTTCAGCTGACGGCGGATTACCAGCAGCTTGTGAATACCGCTAATACGTTCAAGGGGTTGATCGGTACTGGCGCGGTGATCAAGCGCGGCGAGCGGAGCATGGCTGTTACCGACTTCAAGAGCGCTATGAAGTGGTTGATTGCTGATGCTGAACGCAATGTTTCCAAGCAGCGTTATAAGGGCTTGGGTGAGATGAATCCTGGGCAACTCTGGGAAACGACGATGGATCCCGCTGTGCGTCGTTTGCTTCGTGTGCAGATTGAAGACGCTATCGCCGCCGATGGGATCTTCACCACGCTCATGGGCGATGATGTTGAGCCGCGGAGAGCGTTCATTGAGTCGAATGCGTTGAGGGCGGGGAATATTGACGTTTGAATTTGTTGTCGGATGCCACAGAAAGTGAAAACTTTGCCAAGTAAGTGAAAAACTTCTGACATGGATAGTGAAAAAAATCTGCTGGATTTTCGTGAGCCATGGTACCCGCTGCTCGAGTCTTTGATCGAGCTAAGTGGCCGCACGCGTGGACGTCAGTTATGCGACTGGCTGGGGCGAACGGTCAAGGAAGAGCGACGCTCTCTTACTCCGTAGCGCCAATATCCCAGTCATCCGCACCCCACCAAAAAGTTGAAAAGGTTACAAGCGATTCGCTTGTAACCTTTTTTGTTTCGCGGATTCGTCTTAACCGCATTGCACGCGGAATTGTTGAAGGTTGGGCCAGAGCTGCCTCCTTTAGTAAAACTAAGGACAGCATGCGAAATTTCGGCGCCCTCGGGCTGCACTCGTCCGGCGGGGCAACTGCGATTTTCACGATGGGCAAGAATCTCGCTCCATTTTTCTGCTCGGAGTATTACGCTTCGCGCGCCACCGAGAAGGCCGGAACAATGGCATTGCCCACGCCGTCACTCACCAAATTCGTGGTTCTTGAACTTCAATTGATTACAGTTCTCGCGGACAGACCGCTGCACTCCGTCATCGAAACCGCCGGGTGCTTCAGCCTCGATCTCCAACGACACACGAACTTTCACCCCAAGCCGCTGCGTGAACAACATCAGGACCTCCTCGGCCACGTCAGAGAACTGCAACTTGGCCTTGATCGGGTCGATATCCACGGTGCCGAAGAAAGTCGTCTTCTTGGCAGTCGCAGGGGGCTTGGAGGCGGGGGCAGTGTCACCACCGGAACTAGGCTCCACGCCGGAACCCGTTGAGCTGCTACCGCCGCCTGAATTACCTGATGCGCCAGTGCCCGAGGCCTCTCCCGTGGTCGGACGTTTGACAGCGGCCTCGCGCTCCGCGGCCTCTCGCGCAAGCGTGGCCTTGAACTCGGCGGCCACCTTGGGCTCGATCAGCAGGAGGGAGTCATCCAGGATGACGGTCGTTAGGCCTCAGTGTGAATCGACGGGGCGCATCTACGATGACCGCCAATGGACGGATACCTGGTCAGCACGCCCGCTCCCGCCGAAACTTTGGGAGCCAGCGCCGTGTGTACGATAGCCCGGCTCATCGAGGTGCCGCTCGTCGATGACAGGCACCATCCGTTCTTGCTGTCCAGCGACTCCTTCTCGACGTGCAACAATATGGGCGAATCAGCTCTGGTCGTTCGCCGCCGCGTTACCGCGCACGAATCCGTAGCCGGCAGATGCATCCATTTTCTGCGGGCGACTTCACGACAGTTTGGCGAGCAGCTTGATGAAGTTGCGCTTCGCGCGATACGCAGCCCGAATCTCCTCCAGTTCACTCGCGAACTCTGTACGTTCATCCACCCGCGCCCGCAGCATGCCGATAGCCCGCACGATTTCGAACGCCTCGTCATATCGGGCGTTGCGCGTACCGCCCTCGGCCGCTATTGGCAGCAGCCGGTGATACAGGGCGATGGCCTCGTGCGGATGAGTCTTGCCACGGACAGACGCCATTTCAGGCCATAGCTGCGTAGCGACCGGGCCGCCGGTGAATGTTTCCCATGCGACGTCGTTCTCCTTGCCAGCAAGAAAAATCCTGACCAGCTCGGTTCGCGTGCCGCGTTGCCAGACGCTGCGTTTCGATTTTGCGATTGCTTCCTCTTGGCTGACCAGCGCCCAGAGATGTTTGAGTGCACGCTCCCGGGTTTCTGCATATCTGCCGGTGAAAGTAGCGACCTCCATCAGAGCGGGGAATGCTTCAGCCGTCGGACGCATCTCGAAACGTCGCCACGCGTACGCATCGGCCTTGTCGAATTCGCTGCGCCGTAGATATGCGGCGATGCAGAAGTCGAGCAGGCGCTGGTCAAAGTTTTGACCCGACTCATCTATGCCGCGCTCTGCCCATGCCAGTCCGTCGTCCAGGCGACCGTGCTTCACACAAAGCTCCGCAACCAGCAGGAACCGGTACGGGCCCGACAGGTCCTTCGAGCGGATGCGGATGAGCGCGTCGACATCTCCGTCGAGTTCGGCCAGCGCGCCCATCGCATGTTCGAGCTGCATCCGCGGCGAGTCGTATGAGCGTCGATATTCCTTGCTCGGGACGAGTGTGGGTATCGCTTCCCATGCCTCGCTGACGAGTTCGCGATAGCGGCGCAACCCGCTCTCGCCGAGTGGCTCCGCGTACGCCGGCAGGACGTTGTAGAAGGTGTCCCACCTGCCTTCTGTCTGGAAGCGGAAGAGCCGCTCCGCAAGCTTCACCGGGTCGGGGCCAGTTACCTTGCAGGCATCGAGATGCACAGAGGCCAGTTCGAGAATCGACGGCATCACGTCGCCATTGGAGTCGTCAATCTGTTCAAGGCTCTTTTCCGCACCGGCAATCGCCAGCTCGCATAGCTCGACTACCTGTGCGGCGTGAGGTCCGGAAAGCCTTTGACGCAGCATGTCGGCCAGCGACATGAGCCCGTCGCCGTATGCGCCAGACTCCCGCCAGTCCAGCGGGCGTGAAATGCGCGTCGCCTGTTTGACGGCGGCCTTCATGCCGGACAGGTCGGAGGCCCCTGCCGCACGCGCAGCGAACAGCAGCTTGTCGCGCAGCGCAAGGTCCTGTTCGACGGCGTCCATCAACAACCCCTGAAGCGCGTCCCTACCTAACGTCGCCACATATTCCCGAATGACTTCCTCGTAGGTCTTCCGCTTCTTGCGCGGCTTCCCCGGCGCCAGCTCTTCGGCGTGAAACACCTCCTCACCGGAATTCTCGAGCCAGGAGAGCGCAACGGCAACAGCGTGCTTGCAGAAAACGCCATCGTCGCCTACGGGGCAGTTACAGTCGTATGCGAGTTCGCCATTGTCGAGGGCGAGTTCGACCCGGTAACGGTGTGTGCCGCGTACGGTCGCGCGAACCGCTTCGTCGCGCGCGTCCAGGCGGGAGACGACGCCATCGTGGAAATAAGCCTTGCCGCGCGCAAACGTCTTCGTGTCGGCCAGCGACTGGACTTCGGCAAGCGTGAGAACCTCGGAAAGCTTTGCAGACTTGGGCATCGGATGGCTGGTGAAAGACGGGAATTGCCGCGACGGGCGGCGCATAGGCACGATGATACGGCGATGGGCAAGCGGGCGCCCGATTTGGAACGTGTGCGTAATGGCCTGAACAACAACATCGTGCCCAGTTTGGCGTGGCTTTGCTTCAGCTTCTAGGTGGAACTCTGACGGCCTGACCAGCTAACGATGTGGCATCAAAGTTTCTTATCCAACCATAAATTCTTTTGCCCTGACTTCGGGGCTGGGTGGACCTAACCTATACGCTCATTTGACGGGACCGGACACCCAACGACCATGATTGAACTCACCGAAGAACAAATAGCCGACGGGGAACTCCGCAAGGCTGCTTATCATGAGGCAGCCCACAAAATGGTCTACGAACGATTCGGTGGTGCTGGTGACGCGGTCGTATGGAGAAACGAAAGCGGGAACCCGGAGAAGGAGGCGTGGCGCGGGCAGTTTCGTCCTCGCACCTGTCCCGAGGAGATGCGAGCCATTGCTCTCGCGTCGGGGTTTTCCGTTCCTGACCTACCTGCGAACTGGAAGGCGCTTATCGTCTCCACAATTGCCTCGAACTCGACCATAAGGTCGGGTTGTCGCTGCCGCAAATATTGCTGAGCGGATGCACTTCCAAGCATCTTGGCTAAATAACCCTTTGCGAGAACGAGATTGAGCACGCCTTGCCCGTACGTCTGCTCGACAAGTTTGTACTGCGCCTGCAGGCTGCTCATCTCCCGTTCCATCTTCGCCATCTGTTCCGGACTGACGCCGGTCAGCTTCGGCGGCTTCTTGCCATCGACGAGGCGAGCTGCGGGCGTCGCAACGAGTAGCGCTTCGGCATAGGACACGGTCACGTTGTTGGCCGCGATCATGAGCTCGGCGCATTCGACCTGCCGTGTTGGTTTCATTTTACGAATGGCCCGGACCAGCTCGGGCGAAAACTGCCGATCCTTCAAAAGCTCAGCAGCCTCGATACCCCAAAAATCAAGAGCGTGTTCCAGAAGGACTATCGGCTCTCGTGAGGCATCTGGTACCCCCGGAGCGCATCGCATTTACTCAGATGCCGCAGTATCCTCGACTTCCGCTCCACTCTCGGGCGGCGTACCGATGATTGTGCCCACCAGCGCCAACACCCCCCTCTTTTCCCGGGGCTTCAATTCACGATATCCCGCAAGGAGTCGTTCCTCATCGCTACCAAGAGCAAGGGTAGCAGGATCAGACGTGCGCCCGGTCAACAGATACAGGACATCGACGCCAACCTCTGCAATCCCTGCGAGGTAGCTGGCGTCCGGATACCTCAAGCCCTTCTCGTAAGTGAACTGCGCCTGCTTCTGGACCCCGCCGGCATTGGCAAATTCCGTCTGGTTCATGCGTAGACGCCGCCTCTCCTGCTTCAGGCGAATCGAGAAGTTATCCATTTGCATAATTTTTATTGACATAGACGTTTTCGATTACTAATCTATTGGATATACGCGACTGAGTACCAATGGTATCGCGCCGTGGGCGATACACGTCTGCTCACAACCCTGCTTTCATCGTCCCGCTGAGGAAAGAACATCCATGTCCGCCAACTACGAAATCCGTGGCGCACTGCCTGTCCGGGCCAGTTTCAGACACGCCCACGCACGGCGGCTCGCTGAAAGCCTCGCCAATCTGGCCGACGTCTACTTTGCAACTGACGCAGTTACCCATTCGCTCGTGTTACGCGTGCGCGGTGTCCTCTCGGAAGACGAACAGCAATCGATCGAAGATGCACTAGGACAGTTTTCACGCAAATGGGCCGTTGCCGGCGCAATCTTCAGCCGGCAGCGGTACGGCGAGCCGTCGTTCGTCCCCCTCGGGCTTACATCCCACGTCGAGTTGCTCGACGAACTCGCCGATCTGCACGTGCAACTGGACGCGCTACTAGCACGTCAGTCCTTCATTCTCGCCCGGTTCGGCAGAACGGACCTGCGGGCAGCAACAGAACCTGCTTGCTGATGACGAACATGACTTCAAGCGTACAAGGAGGCCTGCAATGGAGAAAGGGAACTATGTACTGTCAGGCTCGCTGCCCGTGCATGACGACCTGGAAACGGAACAGATCGAGCGGGTAAGGCGACACCTGAACGGCTTCGCCAAGGTGTATCTCGCACACGACGAAATCGCGCATACCGTGTCCCTGCATATCTCAGGCACGATGCTTCGGGACGACGCTCGTCTCATCGAGCAACGGATCGAAAAGTTTGCCGAGGAAAACGGCACCGCCGGCACCATCCTGCTAAGCGAATGGAACGGTCTGACGGGATGGCTTGTGGTGGGGATGAACTGGCACGTGCAGTGCCTTGTCAAGCTCGGCGCTGTGCAGGAACGATTCGCCAGGCTCGTGGAGCGCGATTTCGATTTTCTCGTGCGACTTGAACCCCCGAATGGGAGCGCCGTCAACCAGAGCCAGCCTCTGATGTGCGTTTCTGTCGCGACCTGAGCCGGCCACTACAGCTCCGGCCCGTCAGGCGATGGCATCGGTTTCGGCTCGGGCCTGGACTCTGGTGATCTGCTGGCCGTTCGCTGCGACGGCGTGGCCGAAGGGGTTTTCTGTGCCGTACGCGCCTGCTGTTGCTTTACCTTGACCAACTGCAATCGCCTTGCTTCCAACGTATCGTCATCGAACGTGATGTCCAGGCGCTGCGCAACAACCAGCACGGCGGTGCGCTCCCGGAAATCCTCACTGCCGCTCACGTCGATACACGGCCCGAACTTCTGGCGCGCGAACAGCAGGCCCGCCAGCATGATGTCCCACTGCGCAGCGTCCGAAGCGAACACGATACCCCAGCCCTCGTCGGTAAGCTGCCGCTCGCCCTGGCGCAGATAGTCCACATTGCAGGTCGCCATATTGACGCGCCAGGTCCAGTTCTCCATGACCTGTGCCCGCTTTGGCGGCAGGGGATCCATGTCATCCCCGAACATGCTGGTGATCCGGTTGCGGCGCTCCGGTTCCTGGGGCTGCTTGCGCCTGTGCCGCTCTGCATAGGCCCAGCCCCTAAGCTGCGCAATCGCAGCCTCGTCTCCCTGCCGCGCCATCATCTCGACCCATTCACGGTATGTTTGCGGTCGCGTCACAGCCTCGCGACGACGTCGCCAGAAAGACCGCCGCGTCGACACGTCGAGGCGTTCGTAACGCCGTGTACCTCGCGATGGGAACGATCGTAGCTACGCGACCGCGGTGTTGGATTGATGTTCTACTGGGACATGCACCAAGGCGCAGCCAACACAGATACACCGCAAGCATGCAGCACAACGGCACAACGCAACGATCTATTCATCACTCGCCCTGAGTGCCCGTTTGAAAAATCGGGGATGGGCGATTCTGCGTAACAACCGGCTACCCATTGCGATATGAATCATGGTGCGTAAGCCCGGTCCCGGCGCGTAAGCGTCGGGTGGGATCCTTGATGTAAATTCGAAGACCATAGGACCATCAGCAGCCAACGGCGCGGGCGCACCCGCTGGCGTTGCTGGGCGATCCGATGAAACTGCAAAAGTCGTCGGCCGCCACAGTGTGCGATCACGGCGGCGCGGCCACCGAAGCGCGCGACTCGATCGAGCTCAGATGATGGTTCTAGTGCAGCACGGCGACCGTAGACGGTGACGATCCAAGGCCGGCTAGGGCCAAGCGGCGAAGCATCAATCTAAAAGTCTTACGGGGATAGTCCGCCTATTCACCGCAAAATATGCGGAGAATAACTTGCGGATGCGGAGATTGACCCACATAATCTCCGCATGAAAAGCGGAGATTGGAGCTATATCTGGCAGGACCCTGATTGGCCGGAATGGCGATACGACCTGTCACGTCTCGCCCCTGCGCTGACGGACGCGTCACAGGCGCAGGGCCTGCTGCTAGGCCGTCTGGCCGATGTCGGCGTGGCCCTGCGCGACCAGGCCAGCCTCGCTGCGCTCACGGAAGACGTATTGAAAACGAGCGAGATCGAGGGCGAACGGCTCAATGCGCAATCGGTACGGTCTTCAATCGCGCGTCGCCTAGGCGTGGACATAGGAGCACTTGCTCCTGTCGACCGCCACGTGGAAGGCGTGGTCGAAATGGTGTTGGATGCCACGATCAGCAGCGCCGGTCCGATGACTGCCGACCGACTGTTCGCGTGGCACGCGGCGTTGTTTCCGACCGGTTTCAGCGGCATGTCCCGGATCGAGGTCGGCGCATGGCGCGACGACGCTAATGGCCCCATGCAGGTCGTGTCAGGGCCAATCGGCCGGCAACGCGTCCATTTCGAGGCGCCGCCCGCCGGTTGTCTGAGCGAGGAGATCACCCGCTTCCTCGAGTGGATCAATGACGATCCAGATCAGCCTGCGCTCATCAAGGCAGGACTCGCTCACCTGTGGTTTGTGACATTACATCCCTTCGACGATGGCAATGGCCGTATCGCACGAGCGATCGGAGACTTAATGCTCGCCCGCGCTGACGGCAGCCCGCAACGTTTCTACAGTCTCTCAGCGCAAATCCAGCGAGAGCGCAGCGCCTACTACGATGTTCTCGAACGCACTCAGAAAGGCTCGCTCGATATCACTGAGTGGCTGCTGTGGTTTTTGGAAACCCTGAACCGGGCGGTGGGAAACGCGCAGCAAACTGTCGATGCGGTGCTCGCCAAGACGCGCTTCTGGCAGCGCTGGGCGGGGACGCCATTGAATGAACGACAGGTGAAACTGCTTAATCGACTGTTGGACGGCTTCGAGGGGAAATTGACCAGCAGTAAGTGGGCAGCGATTGCGAAGTGCTCGCCGGACACCGCATTGCGCGATATCGGCGAACTTGTCGCGCTTGGCGCATTGCGTAAATCCGCTGCGAGTGGTCGGAGTACCGCATACGAGCTCATCAATTGATGCCTGCCTCGCGGCGCGAACCCCGGGTCGCCGGGTTCATTGTTCGCACCGATGTTCAGCCCGCAAGCGTGATAACAAGCTTCCCGCGCTGAACTTCGACCCGAATGCGGCTATTGATTTCAAACCCCGCCTTTTCTAGCCATCGCCCGGCGAGACGAATCCATGGCGCCGGCGGTAGATCATTGCGTGGCCGGTAGAAGTCCTGAACACTCCGGATCGGTCTCGGCCGTCTTTGTGACGAAATCGTCACGAAGCGTTCGGAAACAGGTGCAACTGTCTTATGATTGGCTTCAGCCATCGTCAACTCCTCAGATGAGTTGGTTGTGGTCAGCGGGTCGTGTGGGTTGCCGCCCATACGGCCCGCGCTTCTTCCCTTCCGGATGTACTCCGCCGCTGTACATTTCGGCTCGATCGATGACACTTACTAAGTCATCCGATGTATTTTCACGAAGTGAAAATCCGCAAACAATATGCCGAATGGCCATCGGATAGCGAAATCAGCCCAACTTCTTACTCTGGATCAAACGATCCTTAATGGAGAGAGTCGAAGCAGCACTCACTCACCCGCCCGCAATCCCGCCACCGCCCCCCGCAGCGCCGTCCTCAACCCCTCCTCAATCACCGGATGATAAAAAGGCATCTCCAGCATCGCATCGACGGTGAGCCTCATCTGCAGCGCCCACGCCAGCAGATGCGCGATATGTTCAGCATCCGGCCCGATCCACTCCGCGCCGACAAACTGCCTAGTGACCTTATCGACATAGACATGCATCAACCCACGATTGCGCAACATGATCCGGCTACGTCCCTGATCTTCAAAACTAACCTCACCGACCACAAACGAACCTGGCACCAGGTCAACAAACCGAGCACCAACCATCGCCACACCCGGATCCGAAAACACCACCGAAATCGGAGCACGCCGCACCAGCGGCACAACATCCGGAAACTTCGCAGCATTCATCCCAGCAGACCGCCCTTCATCAGCAGCCTCATGCAGCAACGGCAGCACGCCATTCACATCCCCAGCAATAAACACAGGATGCTTCCCGACCTGCAAAGTCAGCGGATCATAAACAGGCACGCCGTCCTTATCGAGAACCAGCGTCGTATTCTCCAGCGCCAACCCAGCAACATTAGCCCGCCGACCAGCCGTAAGCAGCACATAGTCAAACGTATCCTCGACCACCTGCTCAGAACCGGAACCAGCCCCAGTCCGATACCGCATCGTCACGCTGTCACCTTCACGCGAAACAGCCTCAACCTCGGCCCGAGCCTCAAACCGAAACTCACCCGCAAACACCTTCCCGGCATAGTCCTTAACAGCCGGATCACTCAACGGCCCAACCCGCCCACGCGCCCCAACAACCGTCACATCCACCCCCAACCGCGAAAGCGCCTGCCCCAATTCCAGCCCAATCACCCCAGCCCCCACAACAGCCACCTTCCGCGGCAAATCCTCCCACGCAAAAACATCGTCATTCACAATCGCCCGATCACCCAGCGCGCGATACATCTCTGGCACAAACGGCGACGACCCGGTCGCGATCACCACACTGCGCGCACGCACCCGCGTGTGATCGCCGACCTGCAACAACCCGTCATCGATAAATCGCGCATAACCGATAAGCCGATCCGCTTCAGGAATCGCCTCCGTGCTCTCGACCACAAAACCCACGAACCGGTCGCGCTCACCCTTCACACGCGCCATCACCTCGCGACCATCGATACGGATCGTCCCGTCGACATGCACGCCAAACGGCGCCGTCCGCGAAGCCGAATGCGCCGCTTCCGCCGCCGCGATGAGCAGCTTCGACGGCATACATCCCACGCGGGCGCAGGTCGTGCCGTACGGGCCGCCTTCGATGAGAATCGCGGACGCGCCCGCCGCCTTCGCCGCGCGGTACGCCGGCAGGCCGGCACTGCCGGCGCCAATAATCGCAACATCGGTTTGAACTGTTTTCATGACATCCTCAATTGGGTAGCGCATCGGGCCGGAATCCGGCCACAGGTCCGATCCACCTGGCCTCGCCGCCCATCACGACGGCCCACGCTCGCCTCAAGTAGAATCGGTTGGCATTGCATGGGGTCACTGTATGGCGGCGCGCTCCCGGCGCTAATCCTCAAACGACGCATAAACATGCTCAAGCGGCTCATATGGATCTGTTAAGTCGACTCCTTTCCCTGATGCCCGTCACCGGACGCCTCGACGTGCGCTGCCACTTCGGCGCGCCGTGGGCGATCGTCAAGGAGAAGTCGGGCGTCCGCGAGATCCCGTATCACGTGCTGCTGTCGGGCAACGCCATCGTCGAAGACGGCGTCGGTCCGCCCGAGCGGCTCGTGCCCGGCGACATCATCGTGTTTCCGGCCGGCGACGCCCACCGCATCCACGATGGCAGCGGCGAGACGCCGAGCCCCATGGCGCCGCGCCAGGGGCTCTCGTCGATGGTCCTCGAGAACGGCGGCGCCGGTGCCTCCGCCGACGTACTCTGCGGCCGCTTTCTGCTCGGCGCCGTCCCCGACAGACTGCTGCGCGACCATTTGCCCGGACGCCTGATCGTCCGCAGTGCGGGCCCGGGCAACGGTAAGGGCAGCGGCGATAACAGCGAAGGTGGGTCGTCCACGGCGGCCTCGCGTCTCACGCGCCTGATCGAGCTGATGCGAGAAGAAGCCACCGACGACGGGCCCGGCAGCGAGACGCTCGTGAGCCATCTCTCGGCGGCGTTGTTCGCGCTGACCTTGCGTTTCGCGAGCGAGCTTTCCGCACCACCGCACGGTCTGCTCGCGCTCGCTGGCCGGCCGCGTCTGCAGGCGGCGGTCTCGGCGATGTTCGAGACGCCCGGCGAGCCGTGGACGCTCGATCAACTCGCGTCGCTCTGCAACATGTCGCGCGCCACGTTCGTCCGGCAGTTCCAGGAAGCCATCGGCCGCTCCGCCACGGACGTGCTCACCGAAGTGCGCATGACGATCGCCGGCCGCACGCTGCTACAAACCACAACGCCCGTCGCCGAGATCGGCGAGATAGTGGGTTATCAATCGGAAGCCGCTTTCCAGCGCGTTTTCAAACGCCACATCGGCGTGACGCCGGCGCGCTGGCGCGCCTCCGGCGGCAACATCCGCGCGGAATAAACGACGGCCCTATGCGGGCCGTTGTTCTTCATCCCCTTCCTTCACGCAATGCGACGCACGCAATGCGTTAGCACACCTGCCGCATCCCGCTGTGTTGTTCCAACCGCCTGATCGCTCAAAACGGCTTTGAGCCGATTGAGCATTTTGATGAGCCGTCACGCTATTAACGATCGAGAGGCTGACTTCTATAGTTCATTCACGCCGTCACCGACGGAAACTCTTTCAAAGGTAGCCACATCATGAAACGCGTTCATCAAGCTCTTGTTCTCGCTGCTGCGCTTGCATTGCCGCTCGCGAGCCACGCCGAATCGACAATCACCCGCGCACAGGTCCGCGCCGATCTGATCGCAGCCGAACAGGCCGGCACGTATCCGATTAGCGACGCGCACTATCCGGACCCCGCATTGGGCCGCCCGGTCGCACGTCAGTCACAAAACGATGCATACGGTGCCTCGACACACGGCAGCTCTGCCTCAGGATTCAGCGTGGTGCGCACGCATCTCGCAGGCAAGCATGACGCGTCGTTCGATGACGTCTATCGCGGTCAATGAACTCATCAACCCCGAGGCGCAGCGCGCGTCGGGATATCAGGAAAATGAACATGTCACGTATCAAAGCACTGTCGATTGAACATTCGCCCGCCTCGACACAGGCGCCGTTGAAAGGCATCGAGAAAACGATGGGCTTTCTGCCGAACGTCTTCAGGACGCTCGCGAATTCACCGGTTTCGCTAAGCGGCTATTTGCAGCTTTCGCAGAATCTGTCGAAGGGCGAGCTGAGCCCGGTCGAACGCGAAATCATCGCGCTTGCTGTCGGCCAGGTGAACGAGTGTGAGTACTGCGTCTCCGCGCATGTGCTGTATGCGGCACGGCGCGATCTTTCGGACGAAGAGATTCAGGCGGCGCGCCGCGGCGAAGGCACCATCTTCGCTTCACTCGCGCACAAGGTCGCGACGCAACGCGGTCGCATCAGCGACGCCGATCTGGCCGCCGCGCGCGAAGCCGGTCTGTCCGATTCGCAGATCGTCGAGCTCGTGGTGAACGTCGCGCATCTGACCTTCACGAACTACGTCAACAACGTCGCGCAAACGGACGTCGATTTTCCGCTCGTCGAAGTTTGAAACCCGGACATTGCCCGATCATTCCGCTTAAAACCAGGAGGTAACCATCATGTCTTCAGTCACGATCTACTCCACGCCGACCTGCCCGTACTGTCTCGCAGCGAAGGCCCTGCTGCGTAGCAAAGGCGTGGAATATAACGACATCAGCATCGAAGGCGACCGTGACGCGGCCGTCGCGCTGGCAAAGAAAACCGGACGACGCACCGTTCCGCAGATCTACATCGGGGCAACACATGTCGGTGGATTCGATGATTTGTCGGAGCTGAACGAGAACGGCCGTCTGGACGCATTGCTTCGTCGCGAAGCAGCGCTTTCGTGATGTGCGCAAGTGGCGGTCAGGAAATCGAGCCTGACCGTATTTTTTGAAGCCCACGCGAAACGCGACGGACTATTTATCATTTCTCAGGCCGAGTTCACAGCCAGTTCAATAAAAGCTCTGCTCGCCGCCGTCCGGTAAGCGCCCTTGCGTTGTAGCAGCGCCGCTGTGCGTTGTGGCATCGCTGGCCGTAGCGCTATCGGATGCAGCCCTGTCTGCTCGCGTGCAATCGCGTCGGGCAAGAGGGTTGCAAGCTCACTGCGTCGGACGATTTCAATGATCGCGCTAATCGAGTTCGCCTCGATGGCGACCTGCGGCGTGATGTCGTGCTGCTGACAATACGCTTCGATGTGTCGACGCGTCGCGAAGTCGCGGCTCAACAACACCAGCGCTTCTTTCCCCAGATCTTTCACGCTTAACGGCGTATCCGAACCCGCAAGGCGATGCGATTCGCCGACCACCAGCGCCAGCGTTTCCGCAAACAACGCCTGACTCTCCACCTCCACTGAATGCGCGCCCGCAAACGCGATGCCGATATCGAGCGCGTCCTCTCCGAGAAGCGCCTCGATGCGGTCCTGCGTCATTTCTTCTACGCTGAGTGTGATGCCGGGATAGCGCGCGTTGAACTGCTGGATCAGCGGCCCGATGAGGTACGCGGTGAACGTCGGCGTCATCGCGAGGCGTAGCGAGCCGCGGCTGAGTGCCTGCACATCGTGAATCGCGCGTTTGCCTGCGTCCAGATCCTGCAGCGCGCGGCGCGCGTAGCTCACCCAGGCGTCGCCGGCGTCGGTGAGGCGGATGCTCCGGCCGGAGCGGTCCAGCAACTGCACGTTCAGCGTGTCTTCGAGTTGCCGGATCTGCTGCGACAGCGTCGGCTGCGAGACGTGCAACGCCTCGGCGGCGCGCGTGAAATTCTGGTGTTCAGCGACCGCCAGCAGGTAGCGGATGTGTCTCAGCAGCATGACGGCTCCAGCTATTGGTATTGCCTATAGCCAGAATAATAAACCGGTCTTGGACGCTATGGCTGAACGGGATCAAAGTAGCTCCATCGATCCACCAACGGACACTCATCATGCAAGACATCATCGACGGCTTTCTGAAGTTTCAACGCGACGCCTTCCCAATGCGCTCCGATCTTTTCAGGCGGCTCGCGACGGCGCAAAACCCCAAGGCTCTGTTCGTAGCGTGCTCGGACAGCCGTGTTGTTCCGGAACTGCTGACGCAGCGCGAACCGGGCGATCTGTTTGTGATCCGCAACGCCGGCAACATCGTGCCTTCGTATGGACCGGAACCGGGCGGCGTCTCGGCCACCGTCGAATATGCGGTCGCGGCGCTCGGCGTTACCGATATCGTCATCTGCGGCCATTCGGACTGTGGCGCGATGACGGCGATCTCCACCTGCAAGTGCCTCGATCACATGCCGGCCGTTGCTAACTGGCTGCGTCACGCGGATTCGGCCAAGGTCGTCAACGCGGCACGCACGCATGCATCGGATCACGACCGGTTGAACTCAATGGTCCGTGAGAACGTGATTGCCCAACTCGCCAACATCCAGACGCATCCGTCGGTTGCGCTCGCCCTTGAACAGGGACGACTGAATCTGCACGGCTGGGTCTACGACATCGAAAGCGGCTCGATCGACGCACTCGATGGCACCACACGCCGCTTCGTGCCGCTCGCGGCCAACCCGCAGACGCGTGCTACGCCGAACCGGCTCAGCCTCGCTGCCTGACTTCTTTTCGCTGCACCACACTTCAACCTGAACCAAAGGAACCATCATGACGCAATCCCAAACCTCCCAGGCCCGTCGCGAAGCGCTCACCGAAGCCATCATCGATGCCAAGTCGCGCCGCAATCTCACGTTCGCGCAACTGACCGAAGGCACCGGCCTGAGCATTGCCTTCGTCACCGCAGCACTGCTCGGCCAGCATGCACTGCCGGCCGATGCTGCGAAGCTGATCACCGAACGCCTCGATCTGAGCGCCGACGATACGCGTCTGCTGCAAAGCATTCCGTTGCGCGGCAGCATTCCTGGCGGCGTACCGACTGATCCGACGATCTATCGCTTCTATGAAATAGTCCAGATCTACGGTTCGACGTTGAAGGCGCTGGTGCACGAGCAGTTCGGCGACGGCATCATCAGCGCGATCAACTTCAAGCTCGACATCAAGAAGGTGGACGATCCGGAGGGCGGCTCGCGTGCGGTCATCACGCTCGACGGCAAGTATCTGCCGACCAAACCGTTTTGAACGCAATGTGCCTTCGCTAAAGGCGCTTTGACGCCAGAGCGAAGGCACCGCATCAATCAACGCAAGGGCAGACAGATATCCGTGAGCAGTTCAGAAGGCGGCGTGTCCTTCGGATTGTTGAGATACTCCTCGAAGCACGGCGCGTCGGCGGCTTCGCGGCCTGACTGCACGAGCCACACGCCATAAAGCCATTGATAAGCGGCCTGCATGTCACCGTACGGCCCTTTGTGGCGCAGCACCGCGTATTCACCGGCTGGTATCGACGTCATACTCACTGGCGCTGAAATCTCAACCCGACGCGGCAACACCACGCCCGCCCGCGATCGCAATTCCGCTTCTGGCACAACACCGGGATCGTCATAGAAGATGCCGACCATCCGCATCTCCGGCGAGAAAAGCCCGCGCGCAGCGATCCATCCGATCAACGTATCGAACGCCTTGCCGATCTGCATGTACGAGCCGGTATGTTCGACGGAAACCACCTCCATCACCGGCACCTCGCGAATCACTACGTCTCGCATCACCATTTGATCGCCTCCTGATTCAGCCGGCCTGAACCGGCGATGAGTGCCCGCCTTGCGAAACTGCGCGGGCGGCATGCCAAACACCGCGCTGAACGTCCGTGTGAACGACTGCAAGCTGCTATATCCCGACCGCTCCGCGATCTCGGCAATCGGCATCGACCCATTCGCCAGGTAACCAGCGGCACGATGCAGCCGCAGCCGCCGCACGGTCGTCGCTACGGTTTCGCCGTACATCGCCTGATAGATGCGATGCCAGTGATACGGCGACAGACACGCAATCTCCGCCAGCCTGTCGATATCGAGCGGTTCGTCGAGGTGATCGTAAATATGATCGAGCACACGATTAAGCCGTGTTTCGTAGCGCTGGCGGCTGCCGGGATCGTTCAGGGTCATATGAATAGAGACGAAAAGGCCACGCATCGAAAATTAGCACGGACCGGTTTACCAAATCCTGCGGACCTCGCAAACGCACGCGCGCAGTGCAAATCGCTTTATGCGGTAGGCACTTAATGCCAATAAACCTGCCGATCTTTGCCGATTTTCGATAACACCTCGATTATTGGCTTCCTACTATCGGTCGATGCCTGTCTGCTCGTGGTCCGCATGGGCGGTCCACGCGAGCGGTCAAACCAGGAGATCCCGATGAAAACAGAATCGAAGGGCCAGCATGTGGGCAAGGTCACGCATCACGAGTTGAATCAGACGCTCGGTACGTGGCAACTGTGGGGCATTGCGGTCGGCCTCGTGATTTCCGGCGAATATTTCGGCTGGAGCTACGGCTGGGCCAGCGCGGGCACGCTTGGCTTCGTCATCACGGCACTTTTCATCGCTGCGATGTACACGACGTTCATCTTCAGCTTCACTGAACTCACGACGTCGATTCCGCACGCAGGCGGCCCGTTTGCCTACGCGCGCCACGCTTTCGGCCCGACAGGCGGTTATATCGCGGGTGCGGCCACGTTGGTCGAATTCGTGTTTGCACCGCCCGCCATTGCCCTCGCGATCGGCGCGTATCTGCACGTGCAGTTTCCCGGTCTCGAACCGAAACACGCGGCCATGGGTGCGTATCTCGTCTTCATGGCACTGAATATCGTCGGTGTGCAGATCGCAGCGGCGTTCGAACTGTGCGTGACGCTGCTCGCGATTTTCGAGCTGCTGGTGTTCATGGGCGTCGTGTCACCGGGTTTCGAGTGGGCCAACTTCGCGAAGGGCGGCTGGTCCGGCGCGGATCACTTCAGCCTCGGCTCGTTCACCGGCATGTTCGCGGCGATTCCGTTCGCGATCTGGTTCTTCCTCGCGATTGAAGGCGTCGCAATGGCTGCCGAGGAAGCGAAAGACCCGAAGCGCTCGATCCCGATCGCGTACATCGCGGGCATCCTGACGCTCGTTGCGCTCGCAGTCGGCGTGATGGTGTTCGCGGGCGCCGCAGGCGACTGGACCAAACTCGCCAACATCAACGACCCGCTGCCGCAGGCGATGAAATTCATCGTCGGGGCGAACAGCGGCTGGATGCATATGCTCGTGTGGCTCGGCCTGTTTGGGCTTGTCGCGTCGTTCCACGGCATCATTCTTGGCTATTCGCGGCAGATCTTCGCGCTGGCGCGTGCGGGTTATCTGCCTGAGTGGCTTTCGAAGGTGCATCCGCGCTTCAAGACACCGCATCGCGCGATTCTGGCGGGCGGCGTGGTCGGCATCGCAGCGATCTACAGCGACGAGCTGATCCAGTTCGGCGGCCAGACGCTGACGGCGAACATCGTGACGATGTCCGTATTTGGCGCTATTGTGATGTACATCATCAGCATGCTGTCGCTGTTCAAACTGCGACGCACGGCGCCGGACATGGAGCGGCCGTTCCGCGCGCCGATGTTCCCGTTCTTCCCGGCGTTCGCGCTGGTGGCCGCAGTGATTTCGCTGGGGACGATGGTGTATTTCAACTTTCTCGTGGCAGTCGTGTTCGCGATCTTCCTCGTGCTCGGCTACCTGTACTTTCTGTCGACCCGTCGTCAGCGCGAAATCGCACCGGCGGATGTTCTGCTCGAAGACTGACGCGACAGGCAAAGCCGCTGCTTACGCAGCGGCGCAGGAGCAACGCAGATGAGCTATACGGAGACTATCGGCAGCCGCACTTACCGGTTCGCCGATCTGAAAACCCTGATGGCGAAGGCGAGCCCGCTGCGTTCCGGCGACCAGCTCGCCGGCATCGCGGCGGCGAGCGAAGAGGAACGCGTCGCCGCAAAAATCGCGCTCGCCGCGGTGCCGTTGCGCACGTTTCTGAACGAAGCGGTGATTCCGTACGAGAGCGATGAAGTCACGCGTTTAATTATCGACGATCACTCGCCCGAAGCCTTCGCCGAAATCGCGCATCTGACCGTGGGCGATTTCCGCAACTGGTTGCTGTCAAGCACGACGGATACCGCAGCGCTTACACGGATCACTGCGGGACTTACGCCGGAGATGGTTGCGGCGGTTTCGAAGCTGATGCGCAATCAGGACCTGATCGCGGCGGCGCGCAAGCGTCCGGTGATTACGCGCTTTCGCAACACGGTTGGTTTGCCGGGGCACATGTCGGTGCGCCTGCAACCCAATCATGCGACCGACAACGTCAAGGGCATTGCAGCCTCGATGCTCGACGGCCTGATGTATGGCTGCGGCGACGCGATGATTGGCATCAATCCCGCCACCGACAGCCTCGCTGCGATCACGATGCTGCTGCGCATGGTCGACGATTTTCGTCAGCGCTATCAGGTGCCGACGCAGTCATGCGTACTCACACACGTCACCAACACGATTGCCGCGATAGAGAAGGGCGCGCCGGTCGATCTCGTGTTCCAGTCGATTGCGGGTACGGAGAAAGCGAACTCGGGTTTTGGCATTACGCTCGCCTTGCTGCAGGAAGGGTACGAAGCGGGTTTGTCGCTTAAGCGCGGAACCGTTGGCAATAACCTGATGTATTTCGAAACCGGGCAGGGTAGCGCGCTGTCGGCGAATGCAAATCACGACGTCGATCAGCAGACGTGCGAAGTGCGCGCGTATGCGGTGGCGCGCAAGTTCAATCCGTTTCTCGTCAATACCGTGGTTGGGTTTATCGGGCCCGAGTATCTGTACGACGGCAAGCAGATTACGCGCGCGGGTCTCGAAGATCATTTCTGCGGCAAGATGCTGGGTGTGCCGATGGGCTGCGATATCTGTTACACGAACCACGCCGAAGCCGATCAGGACGACATGGATAACCTGCTGACGCTGCTAGGCGTTGCGGGCATCAACTTCATCATGGGCGTGCCGGGCGCGGACGATGTGATGCTCAACTATCAGAGCACGTCGTTCCATGACGCCTTATACGTACGCGATGTCCTGGGCCTGCGACGCGCACCGGAATTCGAAGAATGGCTTGAGTCGATGCAGATCGCCGACACGCGAGGCGCGTTGCTGAGCGCATCCTTACGTCAGCCGCTGCTGCAAGGCGCGAAGGACTGGATGGGAGCCGACATCACATGAGCGACTTCCTCGAAAAAAATCCGTGGAATGCGTTGCGCGAATTCACCAACGCACGCATTGCGCTGGGTCGCGCCGGAAACAGCCTGCCGACGGCGCCGCTGCTTGCATTCAACCTTTCGCACGCACAGGCGCGCGACGCCGTGCATCATCCGCTCGACGTCGACGTGTTGCATGAACAGTTGCGCGCGCATGGCTTTACGTCGCTCGATGTACATAGCGCCGCGCCGGATCGCGAGCATTATCTGCGGCGGCCCGATCTTGGGCGACGTTTGGCCGATGACAGTCGTGAGGCTTTAGCGAAGGTGACGATCGAGCCACCTGAAGTGGTGTTCGTGATTGCAGACGGTCTGTCGGCATTCGCTGCGTCGCGGCAGTCGTTACCTTTGTTGCAGGCGGTATGTTCGCGACTCACGGACTGGAAAATCGGCCCCGTAGTGGTCGCACGACAGGGAAGAGTCGCACTCGGCGACGAAATCGGTGAGCTCTTGAAAGCAAAGCTGGTGGTGATGCTGATCGGCGAGCGACCCGGGCTCAGTTCGCCCGACAGTCTCGGCATCTATCTAACCTACGCGCCGAAAGTGGGTTGCAGCGATGCGCAACGCAACTGCATCTCAAACGTGCGTCCCGAAGGGCTGCCGTACGACGCCGCCGCGCACAAGCTGCACTATCTGCTGACGCATGCGCGTCGCTTGGGTCTAACGGGCGTCGGTCTCAAAGACGACAGCGACGCATTGCTCGAACAAGCCGCGGCGACGGCGGCCGTTCCAGCGCCGCCATCCACCTGAGTTAAACAGAATCAGGCATCCGCGCGATCAACCGGATGCCTTTCGAGCCACGCATTCTCCGCATCTTCAAACAGACGTGACCGCGTCAGAAAACGCATCCCCGTCGGCCGTTCGAGCGAGAACATACCGCCATTTCCCGGCACGACGTCGATGATCAACTGCGTGTGCTGCCAGTACTCGAACTGCGATTCGCTCATATAGAACGGCACGCCGGCAATCAAACCGAGCCGCACATCCGATCCGCCGACCACAAACTCTGAAGCAGGAAAGCACATAGGCGCACTGCCGTCGCAACAACCGCCTGATTGATGAAAGAGGATCGGGCCATGTTCTGCACCGAGCTGTTGAATCAACGCTTCTGCAGCGGGTGTTGCGATCACGCGTGCTACACCATCCTCAACCATGACGTTTCTCCAGTGAAAAAAAGGGCGAACCGCAACCATGCGGCTCGCCCGCAGGAGCGTCGAGCTCAGAAGAAGCCGAGCGGCTTCTCGCTGTAGCTGACGAGGAGATTCTTGGTTTGCTGATAGTGGTCCAGCATCATCTTGTGATTCTCGCGACCGATGCCCGACTGCTTGTAGCCGCCGAATGCTGCGTGCGCCGGATACGCGTGATAGCAGTTAGTCCACACACGTCCGGCCTGAATCTGCCGGCCGAAGCGATACGCGCGCGTGCCATCGCGTGTCCAGACACCTGCGCCGAGCCCGTAAAGCGTGTCGTTGGCGATTTCCAGGGCTTCGTCTTCGTTCTTGAACGTGGTGACTGAAACCACAGGTCCGAAGATTTCTTCCTGGAAGATGCGCATCTTGTTGTGCCCTTTGAACACCGTCGGCTTCACGTAATAGCCTTTGCTCAATTCACCGCTGAGCGAGTTACGTTCGCCACCGATCAAACACTGGGCGCCCTCCTGCTTGCCGAGATCGACATACGACAGGATCTTTTCCAGCTGTTCCTGTGAAGCCTGCGCGCCGATCATCGTCTTGGTATCGAGCGGATGGCCTTGCGTGATCGCAGCGACACGCTTGAGCGCACGTTCCATGAAGCGGTCATAGATCTTTTCATCGACCAGCACGCGCGACGGACACGTACACACTTCGCCCTGATTCAGCGCGAACATCGCGAAGCCTTCGAGCGCCTTGTCGAAATAGCTGTCGTCGTGATCCATCACATCGGCGAAGAAGATGTTCGGGCTCTTGCCACCGAGTTCAAGCGTCACCGGGATGATGTTCTGGCTCGCGTACTGCATGATGAGGCGACCAGTTGTGGTTTCACCCGTGAACGCAATCTTCGCGATGCGCTTGTTCGAAGCCAGCGGCTTGCCTGCTTCGAGACCAAAGCCGTTCACAACATTCAACACGCCGGGCGGCAGCAGATCCTGAATCAGTTCGACCAGTACGAGAATCGAAGCGGGTGTCTGCTCGGCCGGCTTGAGCACCACGCAGTTGCCCGCCGCGAGTGCGGGCGCAAGCTTCCATACCGCCATCAGGATCGGGAAATTCCACGGAATGATCTGACCGACGACGCCTAGCGGCTCATGAAAGTGATACGCAACGGTATCTTCATCGATCTGCGAAATCGAGCCTTCCTGCGCACGCGCGCAGCCCGCGAAATAGCGGAAGTGATCAATGGCGAGCGGAATGTCGGCGGCCATCGTTTCGCGTAGCGGCTTGCCGTTGTCGATCGTCTCGGCGACGGCGATGCGTTGCAGGTTCGCCTCCATGCGATCGGCGATGCGGTTGAGGATGTTCGCGCGTTCGGTCGTCGACGTTTTGCCCCACGCGGTTTTCGCGCGATGCGCGGCGTCGAGCGCGAGTTCGATATCGGCTTCGCGTGAGCGGGGAATCGATGTGAACGGCTCGCCCGTGATCGGCGAGATGTTGTCGAAGTACTCGCCGCCAACGGGCTTCACCCACTCGCCGCCGATGAAGTTTGCATACTGCTTCTTGTACGGGAATTCGGTGGTCAGGAACTGCATCTCTGCATGGTTCATCTGTGTGCTCCTCACATGTGTGTGATGGTTTATCGTCGGTGCGCTGGATTGCTGGCCGCGAGTCGAATACGCCAGAAGCGTGCCAGTGAGACGATCGACGTGATTCATGCGTATGCAAGGGGCACTGCGACGGCGCATGCGACCTGCCACGCACATTGCAAGCAAAATCGCCGCGCCAGTTCTGAACAGACGCCGGGACACCTGTTCAGGACTTGAACAACGCATGTGTTCGTCTCGTGGCACATGTCTGGCAGCACAAACGGCACGGGATTTGCGTTCTAATTGCGATTCCCCATTCGCGGCAGATCCGATATGACGCGTCATCTCTCACCCGCCGGTCTGGAAGACGACTCAGGCGCAGCCCTCACACTCGATGAAACCCTTCGCGTGCATACCTGCATCGCGCACGATGCCGACGAGCAGGCGCGCAATCTCCATGGCTGGACGCAGACCTACGATCAGCTTACAGCGGGTAGCTTCATCGGCACGCTGACGGAGCTGTCGCTCGATCACATGCATGTGTTCTGTGAGACGACGAGTCACACGTTGCGGCAAACGTGCGAAGTGCCGTCGGACGCGTACTGGTTTGGGATTCCCGTGCTGCGCGATGTGACGGGACGCATCGACGCCAACGTTATCGCTGACGATGCAATGGCGTTTCGTCCGGGGGGAATCGAATTCGAGTTGATCACGCCTGCGGGCTATGCGATTTTCGGCGTGGTGGTGAAGCGTGAGGTACTGCGGCGCTATGCGGCCGAAGTCGAGCACCTTGGGCTTATCGATCATCTGCCGGAGACGGAAGTCGTAGCAATCGGCGAGGCGCGTAAAGCGCGGCTGTGCGCGTTACTGCGCCACATTCTCGCGGATGGCGCGAATTGCGCTACGCCGCTCACGGGTTTCGCGCGCAATGCGCTGGAATCGTCGGTGCTGGCTTCGTTGTTCGATCTCTGCGCGCAACCGCATGTCGAACCGGGCGCCATTCCAACGAAGCCGCGCCGGCAGTGGATCGTCTCCGAAGCGCGTGAGTATGTGCTGGCGAATCGCGAACGTCCGGTCGGCGTGCCGGAATTGTGCGACCAGCTGCACGTGAGCCGCAGGACGCTGCAGTACTGCTTTCAGGACGTGCTCGGCATGGCGCCGGCCACGTATCTGCGGACGATCCGCCTCAACGGCGCACGGCGTGAGCTATGCGAAGCGGCCCGTGCATCGCGTTCGGTGCAGGATGTGGCCGCCGCGTGGGGCTTCTGGCATCTGAGCCAGTTCGCGACGGACTACCGGAAGCTCTTCGGCAAGCGTCCGTCGGATACGTTGAAGGAGGCGGCTTTGGGCCGTAGCGAAGCCGATGCGTTGAATGCCAGCCGGGAGGCAACAGCAACGCATTGAACCGAAGCGAACGAACGGAAACGCGCCACAGCGCGCCCGTTCATCACCAGTGAATTGCGGGCGAAGCCCGCCGTCACGCGCCCGAAGCAGGATCCGGCGCGTACTGCAACGACCCAGGCGTCGTCAGCGTCTCGCCCGTCTCAAGCAGCGTCTTGAGCCCGGAGAGAATCATCGGCCATCCGCCGTACAACTCGGGGTTGGCCTCATCACGCAGCTGATCGTGCGTAACCGTCAGCCGGCACGAATCAGCGATCTGCTGGATCTCCCACGTCACACGCGACGTGCCTTCGCTTTTCACGTCGTCGCTCCACAGCGCGCGGAAGCTCTGCACAAGACGCTTGGGCGGATCGACCTCCAGGTTCTCGCCTTCAAGAATTGCACTGTGAGCCGGGAACCCCACTGTCGGCTGGCTGCCGCTCACGCCTTCGTAGCGCGAACCGGGCGTCCAGTCCGAACTGACGAGCAGGCCAAACGTGTACTTCGCCCGCATCTCCTTATTAGTGATCGCTTCCCACAGGCGTTCCGGTGTCGTCTTGATGTAAATCTCGAACACTTTTTCCATCGTCCTGTCCTCCAGTTGGTGTTTCAGCTCGCTCAGGGTCGAGGCCCAAGGCGCGGCGTACTTGCTCACCCAGCGGTCGTAAATGAGCTGGATCGGGACGACGTTCAGAAAGTGCCGCTTCTCGCGCCCCTGACGACGGGCGACGACAAGCCCTGCCTCTTCCAGCAGCTTCAGATGTTTCATGACGCCAAAACGCGTCATCGGCAGCCGCGCTTCGAGTGCGCTCAACGTCTGCCCGTCTTCCTTGAACAGTTCGTCGAGCAGGCTGCGACGCGTCGGGTCGGCCAGTGCTCTAAATACGTCATCCATGTTTTGTACAATAGGTGACCATATGGTCACATGTCAAGGTGTTCTGTATGGGCCGAAACGCGATTCTTCCGGCGAAATGTGGCCTATTTGTGGTCTATTACGGAGAACGCGGCGTCGCGGTGGGCGAAACCGGTCGGACGGAAAGCGTTTCGTGCGACACTGCCGGGCTTTCGATATAACGCACCACGAAATCCGCGCTGCTTCAGGCTTCGCACACGTGGCAAGCCTCAACAGACAGCCGGATCAGGCGGGAGAATCAACGATGTTTACGTGCAGAAACCAGTCATGCGGCGCCCAGTGGGAACTGTCCGATGTTCTGATCAAGAATGAAGGGCAAGGGCTCTTGTTCCGCTGCCCGATGTGCGGCGCGCGCAATTACGTCGAGCGCTTCGACGCGGACGACGGGACGATCGTCTACGAGCAGATCGAAGGCCGTCCGCTCTCGTAAGCCAGCGCACGCTCATCGCCCCCTCACTGACCAGACACATGAACAAGCCCACTCCCGCCCCTTTCAGCCAGCTACCGCTGCCGCCCGCGATGCTGGCCAACCTCACGCAGCTCGGCTATCTGGAGATGACGCCGATCCAGGCCGCCAGCCTGCCGATCGCGCTCGCCGGCCAGGATCTGATCGCGCAGGCGAAGACCGGCAGCGGCAAGACAGCCGCCTTCTCGCTCGCGCTGCTCGCGCGCCTCGACGTGCGCAACTTCGCCGTGCAGTCGATGGTGCTTTGCCCGACGCGCGAACTCGCCGACCAGGTCACGCAGGAAATCCGCCGTCTCGCGCGCGCCGAAGAAAACATCAAGGTGCTGACGCTGTGCGGCGGCACGCCGATGCGTCCTCAAACGGCGAGCCTCGAACACGGCGCGCATATCGTCGTCGGCACGCCGGGACGGATCATGGATCACCTGGAGCGCGGCAGCCTCGATCTGAAGGCGCTGAACACGCTCGTGCTCGATGAAGCGGACCGCATGCTCGACATGGGTTTCTTCGACGACATCGCGACGGTTGCCCGTCAGTGCCCGAAAGAGCGTCAGACGCTGCTGTTTTCCGCGACCTATCCGGAAGGGATCGGCAAGCTGAGCCAGCAATTCCTGCGTAACCCGAAGGACGTGAAGCTCGAAGAGCGTCATGACGACAGCAAGATTCGCCAGCGCTTCTACGAAGTGACCGAGAACGACCGGCTGCATACCGTCGGCCTGCTGCTGAACCACTACCGGCCGGTCAGCACGATCGCGTTCTGCAACACGAAGCAGCAATGCCGCGATCTGCTCGACGTGCTGCGCGCGCAGGGTTTTCACGCGCTCGCGCTGCACGGCGAACTCGACCAGCGCGAACGCGATCAGGTGCTGATCCAGTTCGCGAACCGCAGCTGTTCGGTGCTCGTCGCAACCGATGTGGCGGCGCGCGGCCTCGATATCGCGCAGCTCGAAGCGGTGATCAACGTCGATGTCACGCCGGATCCGGAAGTGCACGTGCACCGCATCGGCCGCACGGGCCGCGTCGATCAGGAAGGCTGGGCGCTCAGTCTCGCGAGCATGAACGAGATGGGACGCGTCGGCAGCATCGAGCAGGCGAAGGGCCGCGAGGTAGAGTGGCATCAGGTGTCGGAACTGAAACCTGCGAGCAACGCGCCGCTTCTGCCGCCGATGGAAACGCTGCAGATTCTGGGCGGCCGCAAGGAAAAGATCCGTCCGGGCGACGTGCTCGGCGCGCTGACCGGCGACGCGGGTTTCGCCGGATCGCAGATCGGCAAGATCAACGTAACGGAATTTTCTACCTATGTGGCGATCGAGCGCGGCGTCGCGAAGGATGCGCTCCGCAAGCTCAACGCCGGCAAGGTGAAGGGCAAGAAGGTCAAAGTGCGGATGATGGACGAAGAGTAAGCCCATCATGGCGCTCGGCCCCGCCATGAGGTAAACGCATGGCGTGCATGACAAACTTTCGATTGTGGCGGTGTATTGGTTGATGCTTAATCGGCAACAACAAGATGGGATCGCCGTGCGAAGCGCGACCCGTCGATATGCTGTCCGATGGAGAAAACCCTCATGCAGAGCGCCTTTCAAGCCCGCTCGAAATTGCCCGACGTGGGCACGACGATCTTTACCGTCATCGGCCAGCTGGCCGCCGAACACAACGCGCTGAACCTGTCGCAGGGCGCACCGAATTTCGCCCCTGACCCGAAGCTCGTCGAAGGCGTCGCAGAAGCCATGCGCGCCGGTCATAACCAGTACGCGCCAATGGCGGGCATCGGCGCGCTGCGCGAAGCGCTGTCGAACAAGGTCGAGCAGCTGTATGGCGTGCACTACGACCCGTCGAGCGAAGTCACCGTCCTTGCAAGTGCCAGCGAAGGCCTCTATTCGGCGATCAGCGCGCTCGTGCATCCCGGCGACGAGGTGATCTACTTCGAGCCGTCGTTCGACAGCTACGCGCCGATCGTGCGCCTGCAAGGCGCAACGCCGGTACCGATCAAGCTGTCGCTCGAACACTTCCGCGTGGACTGGGACGAAGTCGCCGCCGCGATCACGCCGAAGACGCGCATGATCATCACCAACACGCCGCACAATCCGACCGCGACCGTTTTCAGCGCAGCCGACATCGAGCGCCTGCGAGCCGTTACGCGCAACACGGATATCGTGATCCTCTCCGATGAAGTGTACGAACACGTCGTGTTCGATGGCGCGAAGCATCACAGCATGGCGTGCTATCAGGATCTCGCTGAACGTAGCGTGATTGTGTCGTCGTTCGGCAAGTCATATCACGTGACGGGCTGGCGCGTCGGCTACTGCCTCGCGCCCGCTGCGCTGATGGACGAGATCCGCAAGGTGCACCAGTTCATGGTGTTCTCCGCCGATACGCCGATGCAATACGCGTTCGCCGAAGCGCTGGCGCACAAGGAAAGCTATCTTGGGCTGTCGGCGTTCTATCAGCAGAAGCGTGATCTTCTGAAGAAAGCGTTGAGCGAATCGCGCTTCGAATTGCTGCCGAGCGAAGGGAGCTTCTTCATGCTCGCACGCTTCCGCGGTTTCTCTGACGAAAGCGATAACGACTTCGTACTGCGCCTGATTCGCGATGCGCAGGTCGCGACGATTCCGCTGTCCGCGTTCTACACCGACGGCACCGATTCCGGCCTGATCCGCCTGAGCTTCGCGAAGGATGACGGGACGCTGCGCGAAGGCGCACGCCGTCTCTGTTCGATCTGAGGAGCGCGCGATGAGCGAGATGGAAAAGACGTTGACCGCCGCCGTCGTGCAGATGAGCAGCACCGACGATGTCGCGTACAACCTGGAGCAGGCGCATCACTGGGTGACAGAGGCGGCGCGCGCAGGCGCGACGCTCGTGTGTCTACCGGAATACTTCTGCTGGATTGGCAACGACGAAGCGCAACGTGTCGCGCTCGCCGAGCCCTTCGGCGATGGCCCGATCCAGCACGCGCTCGCGCAACTCGCGCGCGAAACGGGTGTGTGGCTGATCGGCGGCACGGTGCCGATCCGTCCTGAGAGCGGTCCGAAGGCGGGTACGCATGCGTACAACACGTCGCTGCTGTTTGATCCGACGGGCGAGTGCCGTTCGCGTTACGACAAGATCCATCTGTTCAGCTTCAGTCAGGGCGCCGAACAGCACGCCGAAGGCGACACGATGGTCGGTGGCGACAGCGTCGGCACGGCGCAAGGGCCATTCGGCAATCTGCGGCTTTCCGTCTGCTACGACCTGCGCTTTCCCGAGTTGTATCGTGCAGGACCCGCTGCGGACGTCATCGCTGTGCCTGCCGCGTTCACGCATACGACGGGACTCGCGCATTGGGAACTGCTGCTGCGCACACGTGCCGTCGAGAATCAGGCCTACGTGCTCGCTTCCGGCCAGTGCGGCACGCATCCGAATGGATGGAGGACTTTTGGTCACAGTATGATCATCGGACCATGGGGCGAGGTGCTCGCAAGACACGATGACGAGCCTGGCTTCGCGATTGCGACGCTTGGATCGTCGGTGCTCGATGCCGTGCGCGAACGTCTGCCGGTTCTTACACACAAGCGCATCGCGACGCCGTCTGACGTCTCACCACATTAACCCAATAAAAGGAAAGGAGATCAACCATGAAGTTGCTCAGGAACCTGCTGGCGATCGCGTGTGCGTTCGCATCGGTGTCGGCTATCGCGGCCGATGCGACGACGTTGCGCTACGGTCTGGAAGCACAATATCCGCCGTTCGAATCGAAGGGTGCGAATGGTGAACTACAGGGCTTCGATATCGACGTCGGCAACGCAGTCTGCGCGACTGCGCATCTGAAGTGCTCGTGGGTCGAGACATCGTTCGATGGTTTGATCCCCGCGCTGCAGGGCCGCAAGTTCGACGCGATCAACTCAGCGATGAACGCGACGGAGAAGCGTCGTCAGGCGATCGATTTCACGAACATCATCTACCGTGTGCCGACGCAACTGATCGCGCACAACGGCAGCGGCCTGCTGCCGACGCCGGAATCGCTGAAGGGCAAACGTGTCGGCGTGTTGCAGGCTTCGATTCAGGAGACGTACGCAAAGGCGCATTGGGAAGCGGCGGGCGTGAACGTCGTGCCGTATCAGGACCAGAATCAGGTCTATGCGGATCTGCAGTCGGGTCGTCTGGATGCGACGCTGGTGCTCGCGCCGGCGGGTCAGACGGGCTTCCTGTCGCGTCCGGATGGCAAGGACTTCTCATTCGTCGGCCAACCCGTGCGCGATGACAAGATTCTTGGCAGCGGGATTGCGTTCGGCATCCGCAAGGGTGACGAGGCGCTGAAGAAGCAGCTCGATGCGGCGATTGCGAAGGTGCAGGCCGATGGTACGGTGAAGACGCTGGCGCAGAAGTATTTCGGCAATATCGACGTATCGCCGAAGTGAGGGCTTGATCGGGTCAGCGGCGGCTGTTGACAGGTGCAACGGTTCGCCGCGCCTGTAACTGTTCAAACGCGTCGACGATGCGCTCGACGAACCTGTTCTTGTGGGCCAGCGGACCGTCGTCTGCCTCACGATGAACCAGCATGGTCGCGTTGGCTTCGAATACGAACACGCGGCCGTCGGGCAGCAGCGTAAAGTCAATGCCGCCGTAGTCGAGGTCGAGACGCCGACCGATTGCGGCAATCGCGTTCATCGCCCGTTCTCCCAGCGCTCTGCCGCTGTCTTCCAGGAAGCGGCGTTCCTCGTCGATCTTCCAGCCCGCCGTGATCATGTCCGCAGAAAAATAATGCACGATCCAGTGCGATGAAATCGCGAGATGGTAGGGGAACGGCGCCCTGTCGACAAACACGGTTCGGTACTTGCGAAAGTGGCCGTCCGCGCTGCGGAAGTCGTGGAACGTCGTCACGTACTGGGGCGCGTCGAGCTCTTCGAGCGCGGACCACAGCGCGTCGATCGACGTATGCAGCGTCAACCCCTCACCGCCATGTTTCGCAAGCGGACGCGTCAGAACGGGAAAGTCGATGCCTTCGCTGACGAGCCGGGTTGCCAGTATGTCGATCGACCCCGGCATCTGATCGAGCAGGATGCATCGCGCGACTACCACGTCGTCCAGGTTCGCGAGAAGTTCGGGCAGGCGGTTCCGCCGTGTGCGTGCTATCGCTTGTGGCGGGTTGAGTAGCGGGCGCCCGCATCGCTGCGCGAAACGTTCGAGACGGGGCGCGAGCGGCTCCGCGATGTCCGGTTCGCCGATTGCGTTGAAGACCAGATCGAACGGCGGCAACTGGTCGTCTTCCGCGTCGGCGGCGTAGTCGATCGCATACTTGATGCGGTAACTCGTGGTGAACGGAAGCAGGGTGTCGAACGGGACATTGCCCGCGGCGTTGCCGGTGCACAGGATCAACACCCTGCGCGGCGCATTGTCGGCGGGCTCGATATAGATCCGCTGCAGCCGATAGGCGATCGCCCGATGCGTCTGCGCTTTCGCGGCTTCGCCCGTCGAGTCATAAACGGCAGCGAGATTTTGATGCGCCATCGCGAGATCCGGATCGACGCGCAATGCGATCTCGTACCACCGCTTTGCAGGACCATGGTCGCCATGCATGTAGTAGACGGTCGCGATGTTAAAAAGCGGTATGGCCGCAGCCTGCGCCCATGTCTTCGTCATCTCGAACGTCTCAACCCCGATGCCGTGCGCGAGAAAGCCAGTTTCGTTGCCGGCGTCGCGCATCGCGTCAGACATCGCACGATGCAGCCCGACGTTTAGCGGGTCGGCATCCAGCAGGCGCGCCAGGTCGTCAACAGTCTGGGAAACAGGCGCAGTGTTGCTGGATACAGCCGGTTGCATGGCGCCGGATGCGTCGTCATGAGGTTCCGTTTTATCGTCACTGGTCTCGGTGGGAGTCGCCATGGCAGGTTCAAATGCAATGGACAGAGAACGCCGTCAATGCGTCGGCAAGCGTCCCGACGGCCTGAGGGGTGACGGCGTTGTACAGCGAGGCCCGCAGGCCGCCAATCGACCGGTGCCCTTCCAGTCCCACCATGCCTTGTTCCCGCGCGGAGACGAGAAACGCATCGTCGAGCCGCGCATCGCCGAATGTGAAGGCGACGTTCATCTGCGAACGCCAGCGACGATCCGCGTGAACGGTGACGCAATCGCCCAGCGCATCGAGCGCGCCATAGAGGCGCCGCGCCTTTCTTTCGTTGATGTCCTGCATGGCGGTCAGACTCCCGATATCGAAGCGCAGCCAGCGGGTAATCAACGTCAGGACATAGATAGCGAATACCGGTGGCGTGTTGTAGTTCGAGCCGTGCGAAATATGGGTGCGAAAGTCGAGGATGGATGGCAGGCCGTTCGGGATCCGCTCGAGAAGGGACCGGTCGATGATCGCGACAGTGACGCCGGCCGGACCGAGGTTTTTCTGCGCATGCGCGTAGATCATCGAAAACACCCCCGGCCGGATGGGCTTCGACAGAAAGTCCGATGACATGTCCGCGACAAGCGGTACGGCGAACGCTTCTTCGCAGGCCGGGAACTGCAGGCCTTCCACTGTTTCATTCGAGACGTAATGCAGGTACGCGGACGGGCGGGCCACGTCCAGCGTGTAGAGGTCCGGCAATTTCCGGTAACCGCCGGGACGACCGTCCCATGCGATCCTTGTTGTGCGCACTCTGGCTGCTTCCGCCGCCGCCCTCGCGCTCCAGTAACCGGAGCTCACGTATTCGGGCGGCGCACCGGCCCCTGCTGCAAAGTTCATCGGAATCATCGCGAACTGCAGACTGCTGCCGCCCTGAAGAAAGGTGATGGCGTAGTCGTCGGAAATGCCGAGCAGATGACGCAGATTCGATTCGGCTTCGTGCAGGATCGAGTAAAACCAGTCGGACCGGTGACTCATTCCAAGCACCGACAGGCCGGTCTCAGGAAGGGCGGCGATCGCCTCGCGAGTCTGCGCGAGGACAGCTTGCGGCAACGCGCCAGGGCCGCCAGAAAAATTCAGTGAGTTCGGTGTCATGTTTCTTTGCAAGACGGTGTTCGGGTCACGCTCCGCATGGCGTTGCGAGCAGGCGTTCGACGTGCTGGCTACGGTGGTGGGACCAAAAGGCGTACTGACGGCAATGCGTCCGTGAACGGGAGATCGCCTTTTTTGGGCCTGCACCTGTCCCCTTAAACGAGCAGCATAATGACCGCTCCTTTCCGGACGTTTACCGGGGCGTTACCGCAAATTACTTGCAGTTGGCAGTGGAGGACTGACGTCGGTCAGTCGGTGCGAGATGACAGGACCCCAGGCCACGGGCGCGCGTGGGTCGCTGTTGTTTCGGCTTACGCGCTGCTGTGGCGGAAGTGCTCGTTCGCGTTGATACAATCCAATGCTGGTTTCCGTCTTCGACAATTTCTTTTCTACGTCGTGATCGCGTAGGGAACCCGGAGGAGGTCAATCATGAAAGACAGCTTGATCGGCGGCCTGATCGTTTTTGGGCTGCTGCCACTTGCGGCGCTCGCCGCCCCGAACTGCGACGATATCAAGAAGGATTGCCTCGAGACCTACAACGCCGGCATGGCGAAGTGCGGAAGCTACGAGGACAGGCGCGGTCAGCTTTGCAGGGCGGATGCGCAGAACCAGTATCTGTCGTGCGTCCAGGCGGGTGGGTGCAAGTGAAGTGACGTTGCGGCAGTCGGCAATGCCCTTCGCTGGTAAATAAACCATGACCCAAGCCACAGCGAACAGGGCAAGCGGCAAACAGATCTCGAGTGTCGAACGCGTTCTCACGCCCGGTTCTCCCAGTCGGAATCGAGCCGACTTTCAGCTTACTCCCGATAGGGACGTTCGCCATATATGCACTACAACGCGGGCAGTTCGGCGCAACCAGACGCAATGGGAGCCACCGGTCCGATCATCGATTTTTGAATGCGAAAACGACAACGAGGACCGCGACAAGCACTGCAAGCCATTTCAAACTGGCAACAAGCTTGCTGAGCTTATCCACCAGCGCGTTAATCGAATTCGCCTCGCTAATGTTTGTTTGCTGTTGTCCCTCGTGTGCACGCTCGCTGTGATCGAGCGGGCGTAAGCTGACTTTCCCGAAATCGAGTGCGAGATGGACAACGTATCCGCTCGCTATTTCCGGCGATTCCGCAGCGCTGTCTTCCTTGCCAGGTCGGAGGAACAGATACGCATCCCCAGGGAGGTCAGCAAACGCCCGCCCCGACGTATAAACGTTCCTCAGACACAGGCCGACCTTGACCGCAGCGAGCCGGCCGGCCTCAACGCCCTCGATGAGCGCCTTCATGCTGCTTTCCGGCACGTGGCAAGACGCCCACCACTGATCGGGTTCCTGCATCTCCGGGTCCGGGCGGTTATAGCCGAGCCTTGCAGTACCCAGTGGGACGTCCGAGAAAGTTGTACCGAGCGCGTCTTGCCATTCGCGAAGGTCATGCCGGTCTGCCGAACGGATTTCCCTGGCCGCAAAGGAGATCTGGACCACGCACGTGCTGTTCCCGGGTTCGCCAATAATTGACAGACGAACGTCATCGAAGGAAGCGCTCCCACGGACACAGGTAGTCAGGGTGGATTGCGTTTCTCCCTCTGCGGGTTCCAGTTGCTGAACGACCTGGAGATCCTGCAAGGTGAGCCAGAGTGAGCTTATAGGGTAATACGTCGTTGCGTTGCCGTCAGGCCCGACGTGTTCGAGCGAGTGGCCACTGCCCTCTCTCACACCAATTCCACAGTTCCCCTCGCGATAGGCCACGCGGACTTTTTCGTCGAGGCGCGGATGAGCACTCGCCGCGAGTTGCTCAGGATCAGGAGGTGTCAGGTAAGTCCTTGCCGCGCTGTTCGGGCTATCCAGAATATCGCCACGCTGGCGGATCTCCACAATGAGCTGCCGCTCGCGATCTGTCGGTGCCGCACGGGTGCCTGACAGCATCTCGCCAAAACGATCTGCGAGTCGAGGTGCGTTGGGTGCCGCGGTTTCGGGCCCCCCTTTCGGAATCTGCCTCGCGGTAGGATCGGCGCCAGGCGGCTGCTGCGGATCAGCGACCGCCACGAGTGAAGGCAGTAACCGGGTTAAGAGGTTCGCACAGAGAGGGAGTATTGGCAGGAATACACCAGCGAGAACCAGATTGAACAGCGTGTGGAAATCCGCAACCACACGTGCGTTGTCCGGTTCCATGGTAACCATGAAACGGCCGATTGGTCCGAGCGCCGCGAGGGCCGCCACAACGCCGATTAATCGCGTGAGCAGGTTTCCGACCGGAAGCCGCTTCGATACGGGATCGTAGGGTCCTGTGCCCGCCAGCACAGGGTTGATGGCGGTGCCGAGGTTCGCACCCATCACCAGTGCAAAGGCCGTATCGGGAGGAACCACGTTCCGCGCGCAAAGCGAGGTGATGAGCAGAACAGCCGCGACGTTCGAATCCGCGGCCCACGTCAAGCCCGCAGCCAGCAGAACATCGACGACCGGTACGGTGGAAGCAGCGCCCAGCAGCATGCGCAGGCTGGGGGCATCCTCGTAATCGGTCATCAGCTCGAGCAGATGGTGCAGCGCGAGCAGCATCAGGCCCAGACCAATGAACATGCGTCCCAGGTCGTGTGCACGTGTGTTCGATACCTTGCGGAACATCAGCGCGCCGACAAGGATCAGGGCTGGAGAGACGGCGGCCGCGAGGTCGAACGACAGTACCTGCACGATCAATGTCACGCCGACGTTTGCGCCAAGCATGACCGCAAGCGCCGGCACAAGCCCAACGCCCCCCTCAGCGGCGAAGCCCTCAATCATGAGTCCGGTCGTCGCGCTGCTTTGCAATACCGCGGTCGCGCCCGTCCCGGCCAGGAAAGCCCGGAAGTTCCCGCGCAGCGACCTGCCGAGGAGTGACCGAAGACCGGCGCCGAATGCCCGGTGCATGCCGGTTTGAACCATCTGGGTGCCCAACAGCAGCAGAGCAACGGAGCCAGCGAGATCGATCAGCGTGAACGTCGTTATCATGATTCGGACTCCTGGCGTCCAACCGTTGCCCATGCGACTTCGCGACTGCCCCGCCCCTTGTGTGGATGGGCGTCGCAGCGAATGGACGCCGGTTGCCTGAACCCCTTAAGCCATGACTGGCACTCCACTACCCCGGCGTGTGGTCAGCACGCCCAGGTTGCATAAGCAAAAAAGTGCCCGATCGCGTAGTGAGCCAGTCTAACGCGATATCTTCCCGACTGTTGGAGGGGAAAACAACAGTTCTTCACGGATTCCCGCATTCGGCATCGGGGGGCTGTCGGTATGGCGCCTGTGAGACTGCTACGCGGTATTTTGGACAGGACTTACAATGCCCGATAAAGGTCTGCCGGCGTTACGTCACCGCCGGTTTCGACTGATTCTCAAGAAATCAAGCACGCAGGGAGAGGATGAAAGACAGCGCGACCGTTCTATGTGTGCGGGAAAACCGGATTCTGCTGGTTGCCAGAGAACGATCAAGATGGGCGCTACCGGCGGGAGAATCCGTCGGGACGAAACGCCCCTGGAAGCTGCGCTACGTGAACTGGTGGAAGAAACAACGCTTGTGGCTGATGAGTTGACATACCTCTTTCAATTTATCGGTTTCAACACCTTGCACCATGTCTTTTTCGCTGACGTCGCGCGCCATGCTAGCGTTCAGCCCAGCAACGAAATCGCGAAGTGCAGGTGGTTCGCCCCGGTCAAGATAGCGACGCTTTCCGCCAGCATCCCTACTCGTGGAATCGTAGCGCTTTTCTTCCGGTATATCCGCGCTCTGGAATCGGACGACGTCCAGCGGATTTCGCAGCAGGCGGAACGGGTGAGCCCATGAACCGCACTTATCACTATCACGGCTTCGATGTTGAGGTGGCCGTCGAGGCTGACTTCAGCTGGCTGGGCGGACGCAGTGCGTTATCCAGCTTGGGATATTTCGCGGTCGTGAGGGTCTGCAAGGAAGGTGCCGCTCTTGCCGTTTTCTCGCCGTTGCGTTTTGGCGATTCGCCAGGCAAGCCATTTTTCAGCGAAGCCGACGCGCTCATGGCCGGCTATAGCGCGGGACGACGTATCGTCGATGATTTGTTCAGTTCATGACACGCGTCCACGTCGTCCTGGAAACATAGCCTCTCATCCCATCGATTCCCCGACGCTAAATGACTGCAGTGGCGCCGTGACCGGCCGTCCGGCAGCGCCGGACAATTGTTTCTTCATGGCCGAACCCGGACTAAGTGTCGCTTCCGTGGCCTGAAAGGCGGCAGTCCAGAGCGGATGGTATTTGCATTAACCAAATTTGCCTACACCGTGCCTACACGGAACCCAGAAAGCAAAAAGCCCGGTCGTGACGACCGGGCTAAGTGCTTGAATTTTTGGTGGGGCGTGAGTGACTCGAACACTCGACCTACGGATTAAGAGTCCGCTGCTCTACCAACTGAGCTAACGCCCCCAACAGACTGCGAATTATGCACGAGTTCGTTATGCTTGCCTAGCCCCTTTCGCAGATTTCCTAAAAAAATCTATCGGATAGATCCTGCAAGCGTTCAGTGATCGGCAACGCGAATCCCACGCAGACCAGACCCGCCGAAAGGCGCTTGAGAGCCGCGCCCGGTATGATGTCGCGACAACACGCCGCACAACCCATCGCGCGGCTCCAACCGGGGACACACGATGGACGACAACGCAATCCGCGAACTGCTAGACCGCGTACTCGCGCCGTGGGTGCGCTCGCTTGCACTCACACCGGTCAAGGTCGACGAAGAAGGCGCCACGCTACGCCTCCCGTTCTCCGGCGAGCTGCGTCATTCGGGCGGCGTGATCTGCGGCCAGGTCTTCATGGCAGCCGCCGATACGGCGATGGTCGTCGCCATCTCGGCCGCGCTCGATGGCTTTAAACCGATGACCACCGTCTCGCTTAACATCAGCTTCATGCGGGCCGTCCGCAAGGGCGACGTGCTGATCACCGCGCGCGTACTGCGCCTCGGCCGCAATCTTGTGTTTGGCGAAGTCGAATTGTTCGACGAAGACGGCCGTATGGCCGTCCACGCCACCACCACCTACGCACTGCTCGACTAAACCCGGGCGCGCAATATCATCATCGCGCCGCACACACCGCGCCGCACTCAAGGAAAGCAGCAACGATGTTCGATCAGGTCGTATTCGCAGGCGGCGGCAATCGCTGCTGGTGGCAGGCGGGGTTCTGGGATGTCGTCCAGCCAGAACTGAATATCAAGCCGCGCGTCATCTGCGGTATTTCGGCGGGCGCGGCGACTGCGTGCATGCTGTACACGAATGAATCCAGCTGGGTGATGCGCTATTACGAGCACGCGCTACGCGAAAACACGAAAAACGCGTACTGGGGCAACCTGCTGCGCGGAGAGTCGGTGTTTCCGCACTACCGGATCTATCGCCAGGCGCTGCTCGACATCTATGGCGAGCGCTTCGCGTCGCTCGCGAAGGCGCCGGAAATCCGCATCGGCGTGTCGCATCTGCCGCGCTGGCTCGGCGCACGCAGTGCCGTCGCGGCTGGGCTGATCGCGTACAACATCGAAAAGTACGTGCGCAAGACGTTGCATCCGACGCTTGGTCAGACGCTCGGTTTTCATCCGGAGTTTGTGCGCGCGCAGGATTGCGCGACGGTTGAAGATCTCGCCGATCTGATCCTGCAATCGTCGAGTACACCGCCGTTTACGCCGGTTCTGCGGCGCAACGGCCGGCCGGTTCTGGATGGCGGGATGGTCGACAACGTGCCGGTCGGCGCGCTCGATGAAACGCCCGGCACGGTCCTCGTGATGGTGACGCGGTTGTATCCGCGTCCGCAGATGTTTGTTGTGCCGCACGGCACGCAGCAGCGTCTGTATGTTCAGCCGTCGCGCAAGGTGCCGATTTCGAGCTGGGATTACACCAGCCCGTCGCAGATGCAACACGCGTACAACCTTGGGCGCGTCGACGGCGAGCAGTTCCTGCGACGCATGCCGGAACTCATGAAAGCGGCTGCGCACGATTGAGCTGAGCGCCTTGCTGTCGCCGGGCAGGCGCGGCGGCGCTTGCGCTCGCCTGCAACGGAACGCTAACGCCGCCAGCCTGCCGGAAGCGAATTACCGCCGCCGTCCGCCCTGCAACGCTTCCGGATTCGCCACGCTCGATGTATCGCCCGCGTCGAACGCGAGGATGTTCCTGAACGCCGCGCTGAAGTAAAGCTCATAGCTATCCCGTTCGACATAGCCGATGTGCGGCGTGCAGATCACGTTTTCCATTCGCAGCAGGCTGTAGCCTTGCAGAATCGGCTCGCTTTCGTACACGTCGATCGCCACCATGCCCGGCCGGTTGTGCGACAGCGCGCCCATCAGCGCGTTTTCTTCCAGCAGTTCGGCACGGCTCGTGTTCACGAAAAGCGCAGTCGGCTTCATGCGCATCAGGTCTTCCTGCCTGACGATGCCGCGCGTGTCGTCATGCAGACGCAGATGTAGCGACAGCACGTCGCTCTGTTCGAACAGCGCCTCACGGCTTTCAGCGACATCGTAGCCATCTCTCTGCGCGGCCTCGCGCGAGTGCTCGCGGCCCCAGATCAGCACCTTCATGCCAAACGCCTTGCCGTACCCGGCGAGCAGCTGGCCGATCTTGCCGTAGCCCCAGATACCGAGCGTCTGACCGCGCAAAACCGTGCCCAGTCCGAAGTTCGGCGGCAGCGCCGACGTCTTCAACCCCGACTGTTGCCAGGCCCCCTGCTTAAGGTTTGCTACGTATTGCGGAATCCGTCGCTGGGCGGCCATGATGAGTGCCCACGTCAGTTCGGCGGGCGCGATCGGTGAGCCAGTGCCTTCCAGCACGGCGATGCCACGCTCGGTACAAGCCGCCATATCGATGTGGACCGAAGCCTTGCCCGTCTGACTGATCATGCGCAAATGCGGCAACTTATCAAGGAGTTGCGAGGAGATGCGGGTGCGTTCGCGAATCAGCACCAGTGCGTCGGTTTCGGCGAGACGGCTTGCGAGCTGGCCCAGTCCGCGGACGGTGTTGTTAAAAACTTTGACTTCATGGTCGGCGAGCAACTGGAAGCAGTTGAGCTTGCGAACGGCGTCCTGGTAATCGTCGAGGATGGCAATCTTCATGGCGTTGTGTTTTGCTGCGCACCGAGAGGGCGCGGAACGGAGTGATAAGCTGAATGTCCCAACATGTGATTCGCGTCACGTTGGTACTGCGGATTAAAGCCCTGTCGAACGGGGGCCGGAACGCGGCGCCGGTTCTGCAGGCAAGGTTTACACCGTTTTTAACAGTTTGTTGCCAATCGATGCAAGCCGCTTTACAGACGGTTTCGAACAACAGGCTGGTTTGGCCCACGACGACATGCGCAATCATGCGCGCCGGAACATGGGCGCAGCAAGGATTGGACGCCTCTCGCAGGCAGCGTCGCTGGGCTGGTTACCGTTTTTCTCTCAATAACAGAACGGAGACAGCTCGATGAATCATCCCGCATTCAATGGTCAGGCCGCCGTCGAGGCGCCGGCCTGGATCAAACACCGAAAGCTGATCGACTGGGTTCAGCGCGTCGCCGCGTTGACGAAGCCGGAACGCGTCGTCTGGTGCGACGGCTCGCAGGAGGAATACGACCGCCTCTGCAAGCAGATGGTCGCAGCCGGCACGCTCAGGCAGTTGAATCCGGCGAAGCGGCCGAATTCGTACCTCGCGTGCTCCGACCCGTCCGATGTGGCGCGCGTCGAAGATCGCACGTTCATCTGCTCCCAACGCGAAGAGGACGCTGGCCCGACCAACAACTGGATCGCGCCGGCCGAGATGCGCTCGACGCTCGATGGTCTCTTCGATGGCGCGATGCGCGGCCGCACGATGTACGTCGTGCCGTTTTCGATGGGGCCGCTAGGTTCGCCGATCGCGCACATCGGCGTGGAGTTGAGCGACAGCCCTTACGTCGTGACGAACATGCGCATCATGACGCGCATGGGACGCAAGGTGTACGACGTGCTCGGTGAGAACGGCGCGTTCGTGCCATGCGTGCATTCGGTCGGCGCGCCGCTGGCTGCGGGTGCGAAAGACGTGCCGTGGCCGTGCAGCGACACCAAATACATCGTCCATTTCCCCGAAACGCGCGAGATCTGGAGCTACGGCTCGGGCTATGGCGGCAACGCGCTGCTCGGCAAGAAGTGCTTCGCGCTGCGGATTGCGTCGACGATGGGCCGCGACGAAGGCTGGCTCGCCGAACACATGCTGATTCTTGGCGTGACTTCGCCGGAAGGGCGCAAGTATCACGTCGCGGCGGCATTTCCGTCGGCGTGCGGCAAGACCAACTTCGCGATGCTGATTCCGCCGGAAGGCATGAACGGCTGGCAGATTTCGACCATCGGCGACGATATCGCGTGGATCAAGCCGGGCAACGACGGGCGTCTCTACGCGATCAATCCGGAAGCGGGCTACTTCGGCGTTGCGCCGGGCACGAGCGAAAAGACCAACTTCAACGCGATGGCGACGCTAAAGGAAAACGTCATCTTCACGAACGTCGCGCTGACGGACGACGGCGACGTCTGGTGGGAAGGCATGACCGTCGAACCGCCCGCGCATCTCATCGACTGGCAGGGCAAGGACTGGACGCCCGCGATCGCGAAGGAAAGCGGCCGCAAGGCGGCGCACCCGAACGCGCGCTTTACGGCGCCGGCGTCGCAATGTCCTTCGATCGACGCCGACTGGGAGAACCCGGCCGGTGTACCGATCGACGCGTTCATCTTCGGCGGTCGCCGTTCGACCACGGTGCCGCTCGTGACCGAAGCCCGCAACTGGGTTGAAGGCGTCTACATGGCCGCGACGATGGGTTCCGAGACGACAGCGGCCGCGGCGGGCCAGCAGGGGGTCGTGCGCCGCGATCCGTTCGCGATGCTGCCGTTCTGCGGCTACAACATGAGCGACTACTTCGGTCACTGGCTGAAAACCGGCGAGCGCCTCGCGCGTCTGAACGTGCAGATGCCGAAAATCTTCTGCGTGAACTGGTTCCGCAAAGGCGCCGACGGCAAGTTCGTGTGGCCAGGTTTCGGCGAAAACATGCGCGTGCTGCGCTGGATGGTGGACCGCGTCGAAGGCAAGGCGCAGGGCGCGGAACACGCGTTCGGCGTCTCGCCGGGATACGACGACATCGACTGGAGCGGTCTGGACTTCACTCGCGCGCAGTACGACGAAGTAATCTCAGTCGACGATGCCGCCTGGCGTGCGGAGCTCGATCTGCACGCGGAACTGTTCAACACGCTCGAACGCGGCCTTCCGCCTGCGCTTCAGGAAACACGAACGGCATTGGAGAATCGCCTCGCTGTGTAGCAATGTGAGTACACGCTTCGATTTGCCAGACCGCCTTCGGGCGGTCTTTTTTCACGGGCTCACAGAGAGAACATTCTTGCCGCTTTCGTGCCACTTTCGACAGTTACGCAATGCCTTTCGACCTGTTGCGAAACGAATAATCCACGCCGACGCTTCGTGCATTGTTTCTAACATAGGAACAATCGACGATCCGACATCGCGTTAAAGGGCACAATCGCACAAATTTTTATGTAATAGCCGAGTTTCCAGGCAACTTCTGCAGGATTTCCAGAGTCGGAGGAGAATTCGCAGTTCGCTTCGCCTTCCTGGGAAGAAAGAAGCTGTAACACGCAGGAGTTGTCTTATGGATCATTTGCAGTCGATGCGGGTTTTCGTCAGGGTGGCGGATCTCGGTAGCTTTGCCCGCGCAGCCAGCGCGATGGATATCTCTAACGCAGTTGTTACCCGACATGTCGCCGACCTCGAAGGGCGGCTTGGCACGCGGCTCCTCAACCGGACAACCCGCAGCCTTTCGCTGACCGAATCAGGTCAGGTTTATCTCGAACGTGCGCGCCAGATTCTCGACGAGCTGGAAGACGTCGAACAGATGGTGGTGGCGCGCAATCATGAGCCCGTCGGCACGCTGCGCATTGTCGCGCCGGTGGTGTTCGGTTTGCATAACCTCGCGCCGGTGCTACAGACCTACGCCGAGCGCTATCCGAAAGTCATTCCCGACGTCACGCTGGTTGACCGGCAGGTCGATCTCGTCGAGGAAGGATTCGATGTGGGCGTGGTGATCGCGCGGCATATGCGCAGCGCCAGCATCGTCACGCGGCGTTTGACCACGGGTTGCATGACGGTGTGCGCGACGCCGGCGTATCTGGAGAAGCACGGTACGCCGACGCGTCCCGAGCAGCTGGCCGAGCATCCGTGTCTGAGCCTGCCGTCCGAATACTGGGGCGACGAGCGTGTCTTTACGGGCCCGGATGGCGAAGTGCGCGTGCGTCCCACGAACGTGATCGTCGCGAACAACACGGAGATGCTGCGTCAGTTCGCGGCGCTCGGGATGGGCATCGCGATCCTGCCAAGCTACCTGATCGGTCGCGATACGACGCGCGGCAAGCTGGTTCGCCTGCTGAGCGACTACCGTCTGCCGCAGGTCGAGATCAATATCGCTTACCCGAGCCGTCGACATCTGCCGGCGAAGGTGCGCACGTTCATCGATCATCTGGTCGAGCATTTCAACCAGACGCCGAACAGTCTGCTCGGTGAGCAATGGATCAAGGACGGCCTTGTACGCCCGTCCACGCCTGCGATGGCGCCCTCGTCGGACCGGATGCCACCGGAGGCGTTCGACGGCGCAGAGCCGCTGTCGAGCCTGCTCGACAGCGAACTGCCGGCGGCCAAACCGATGAAGACCACCACGCGGACACGGCCGACTGCGCTGTCGCCGCTTTAAGTGATTGAAAAGTAAAAAAGCGCAGCCCGCGGGCTGCGCTTTTTTTATCGCTACGGGCCGTGCGAAACCGGCCCTCGCGCAAGAGCTTACGAACCCGTCTTGCGTGCGACGGCCTTCTTCGCCGGCGCCTTCTTGGCGGCCGTGGTTTTAGTTGCAGCCGCTTTGGTCGCAGTCGTTTTCGCCGCGGTTTTCCTCGCCGGCGCGGCCTTTGCGGTTGCGCCAACCGCTTCCGTTTCGGCTTCCGTGTTTGCGGCCTTCTTCGCTGCCGTCTTTGCAGCTGTCTTCGCTGACGGTTCCTTCTTCTCAAACTCGAAGCCGATCTTGCCGTCGCTCTGCTTGACGAGGAATGCCTTGAAGTTGCGCCCGGTACGCGACGACTTGAAGTTAGTCAGCAGATCGGTGCGCCCTTCTTCGAGCAGTTTCGACATCTGCTCCCGACTGATTTCCTGCTGCAGAATCACCTTGCCCGAGCGGAAGTCACAGGTCTTCGGATTCGCGACCGAGTTCTCGCAGACGAAGCTCATGCCGTGCTCGAACACACGTCCCTTGCACTTTGGACACGCGCCGACTGACTGCTGCTCCGAGAAATCCGGCGCTTCGCCATCTTCGCCGCCCGAATCCTGACCGAAGTCGAACTCGAGCTTGTAGTTCTTCGTTTCGTCGTCGAGCGAGAGCTTGAGGATCGCCGAGAACGGACGACCCATCTTGCTGCGGAAACCCGACAGCGGACCGATCGTCTTGTTTTGCAGCAATTCTTCGACTTCCGGGATCTCGAACTGACGACTGCCCGGAATCTTCGAAATCGAGAACTCGCACTTCGTACACGCGAAGCGGCGGTAGTTCTCTTTGACCTGGCCGCCGCAATTCGGGCACGGCGTTTCGAGCGTCGCGTAATCGCCGGGAATCGTGTCGGAGTCGTATTCCTTCGCGCGCTTGACGATGGTCTGCGTCATGCGGGCGATTTCCTGCATGAACTCGTCGCGCTTGAGTTTGCCGCGCTCCATCTGCGCGAGTTTGTGCTCCCACTCGCCGGTGAGTTCCGGCGCGGTCAGTTCCTCGACGCCAAGACCGCGCAACAGGGTGGTCAGCTGGAACGCCTTCGCGGTCGGAATCAGATCGCGGCCTTCGCGGATCAGATACTTCTCGCCGAGCAGACCTTCGATGATGGCAGCGCGCGTCGCCGGCGTGCCGAGACCCTTGGCCGCCATCGCTTCGCGCAGTTCGTCGTCTTCGACGAGCTTGCCCGCGCCTTCCATCGCCGACAGCAGCGTGGCTTCGTTGTAGCGTGCGGGCGGTTTCGTCACGAGCTGGTGGGCCGCGATCCTGTCTGTCTTGACCTTCTCGTCCTTCTGCACCGGCACGAGGTTCGCATCTTCGCCGCCGATTTCGCGACCGTAGATCTGCAGCCAGCCCGGCTCGACCAGCACCTTGCCTTCAGTCTTGAAGTGATGGCCGACGACTTCCGTGATGCGCGTCGTCACCTTGAACTCGGCCGCCGGGAAGAACACCGCGAGGAAGCGCTTCACGACGAGGTCGTACAGCTTCTGCTCCGGCTCGGAGAGTATCTTCGGCGCCTGCAAGGTGGGGATGATTGCGAAGTGGTCGCTGATCTTCGAGTTGTCGAAGATGCGCTTGTTAGGCTTCACCCAGCCCTTGTCGAGCACCTGCTTCGCGAACGGCAGATAGTTGTTGCTCTCCTTCAGCATATCGAGCGTGCTCTTCACCGTCTCGATATAGTCTTCCGGCAGCGCGCGCGCGTCGGTACGCGGATACGTCAGCACCTTGTGCTTTTCGTACAGCGCCTGTGCGAGACCGAGCGTGTTCTTGGCCGAAAAGCCAAAGCGGCCGTTGGCTTCGCGCTGCAGGCTCGTCAGGTCGAAAAGTGCGGGCGAAAGCTGCGTCGACGGCTTTGATTCTTCGGTAACCGTGCCGATCTGGCCGCGACATGCAGCGACGATCGTCTCAGCGGCAGGCAGCGCCCACAAACGCGAATCGCGCTTCTCCGGATCGAACTCGTCGCGCTTGAACTTCGGGTCGTACCATCGGCCTTCGTAGAAGCCTGCCGAACAGACGAACTCCGCTTTCACTTCCCAATAGTCACGCGGCACGAAACGACGAATCTTTTCTTCGCGCTCGACGACGATCGACAGTGTCGGCGTCTGCACGCGCCCGACGGTCGTCAGGAAGAAGCCGCCGCCCTTGCTGTTGAACGCGGTCATCGCCCGCGTACCGTTGATGCCGACCAGCCAGTCTGCTTCCGAGCGGCAACGCGCGGCATCCGCGAGCGGCTGCATTTCCTCGTCGCTACGCAGACGGGCGAAGCCGTCGCGGATCGCGGCCGGCGTCATCGACTGCAGCCACAGACGTTGCACCGGCTGCTTCGCCTTCGCGTGCTGCGCGATCAGACGGAAAATCAGCTCGCCTTCGCGCCCCGCGTCGCATGCGTTCACGAGCCGGTCGATGTCCTTGCGCTTTAGCAGCTTCGTCAGCAGCTTCAGACGCGACTCGCTTTTTGCGATCGGGTTGAGGTCGAAATGCGGCGGGATGACCGGCAGATGGGCGAAACTCCATTTTCCGCGCTTGACTTCATATTCCTCGGGCGCCGCGATCTCGAGCAGATGCCCGACCGCCGACGAAAGGACATAGTCATCGCTCTCGAAGTATTCGTCATGCTTGGTAAAGCCGCCCAGAGCCCGCGCGATGTCGTTCGCGACGGAAGGCTTTTCGGCGATGATCAGTGCTTTGGACATGACTGGGATGTGAGTATGTGGATCGGGTTTTATGGCCCTTTGACGACCGCTTTATAGCACACGCCACTGAAACGGCGATTCCCGTGCCTAAAAAAAGCGGCTCATCATAATTGGGCGCTCGCTTATCCGGCAAGCGTGGTTCCTTCAGCCGTCGAGGCCCATGCAGCCTTGCTGGCAGCGCTCCACGGTGCTTTTTTCGTGCTTCCCGGCGACGCTTGCCGGGGGTTGATCACCCCCCCCCGTTCGACGATGCTTTCAGGCAACAGCCAGCGCCGGTCGCAGTTTCGGCGCACCGGTCACACCCGGCAGCGCGGCGGATTCTGCAAGCATGCGCTCGACGATGCCGGCTTGCGGCAGCACGGTGCCGAAGAATCGCGTGGTGTGAGCGTCTTCGATCAGGATCGTCGGAAAATTTTCCACATCGAGATCGTCGAAGCGGTCCGCGTGGGTCTCGATGTCGATCCAGGCAAAGCAGATGTCGGGATACCGGTCCGCCAGGCGGTCGAAGGCTTCGCGATACTCGCGGCACGTTCCACACCATTCCGCGCACAGACAGGCGACGAACAGCGTGTCACGGTCGTTGATGCGCCCAGCGATCCGGTCCTGATCGGTGTCGAGATTCAGCGCGGGCATGTCGATTCCTTGCGTATTTATGTCAGGTGCTTTGGCGCGAATGTAGCATGGCGCGCCGTCAGCTGTGGCTGGCCCGAACGAAGCGGCCGCCAGGCAATACGCTGAGATGGCCGCCCAGTTCCAGCTGCAGAAGCGTGGCCTGCAGCGTCGCCTCTCCCATTTCGGTGCGCGCAGCGAGGATTTCAAGCGTGGCGGGCGAATGGCCGAGCGCGTCCAGCAACTGCCGGGCCTCCGGGGCGAGGGAATGGCGTGCACTCGCGGTTTCCCGAAGTGCTGGCGCGACGACTGGAATCTCAAACCCGAGCTCTTCAAGCACGTCCTCCGGTGTCTCGACCAGTTTCGCGCCCTGCTTGATCATCCGGTGACAACCTCGCGCGAGCGGCGCGTGGATCGAGCCGGGAATCGCGAACACATCCCGCCCCATTTCATTCGCGAGCCGCGCGGTGATCAGCGATCCGGAACGCATCGCGGCCTCGACGATGAGCACGCCGCTCGATAGCCCTGCGATCAGCCGGTTGCGCTGGGGAAAGTGCGCGGAGCGGGCGGGCGTGCCGAGCGGCCATTCCGACACGATGGCGCCCGCCGCCGCGATCTGATGCGCAAGCTGATGGTTCGCCGACGGATACACGACATCCGCGCCCGTTCCGATGACCGCAATGGTGCTGCCGGGCCCGTGGAGCGCGCTGCGATGCGCGGCCGCGTCAATGCCGAGCGCGAGCCCGGAGACGACGGCGAGGCCGGCATCCGACAACGCCCGCGCAAACCGGCCCGCATCTTCGACGCCTTGCGGCGTCGCGCTGCGACTGCCGACCACCGCCACGCTTCGTGCGTGGAGCAGGTCGAGCCGTCCCTTTACATATAGCAGCGGCGGCGGGTCGGGCATCGTCAGCAGGGATGGCGGGTAGGCCGGATCGCCCAATGTCAGCACCTGGTTGCCCGGCTCGTCGCGCCACGCGAGGACAGCAGCGAGTTGCCCGTCGAAACCCGCGCCGGGCGGCGTGAGAACAGCACGCGCCGTTGCTTCGTCGCTTGCGGCCGCCAGTGTGGCGAAGGGCTCGCCGAGCAGCGCTTCAGGCAGCCCGAATACATCGAGAAGCGTGCGAAGCGCGGCGGGTTTGAGTCCGCGCGCCGTCGCAAGCCGCAGCCACGCGGCGAGTTCGGTATCGGTCATCGGCAGGGTGCGCATTGCGGGTCAGTCCTTTGCAGTCAGCGGCCGGGCGGTCACCATGCTAAAATTTTCATCATCCGAAATAAAAGCAGTGCCGCGCCCGCCCGCGCGTGCTCTTCAGTCGTGCGTCCGGCGATACGTTGAATCGAACCGGTTCGACCGCATATCCTCCGTATAACCCGATGGGCTCACAAGCTGGCCAGATGGCCATGCGGCCCGGACCGGTATCAGACTGGAAGCGGCAGCGACGCGCGGCGCTCACTCATTCACTTCAAAATCATGGCTTTACTGAACATCCTCAACTATCCCGACAAGCGGTTGCACAAGGTCGCGAAACCCGTCGAAGAGGTCAACGATCGCATTCGCCGGCTCGTCGCCGATATGGCCGAAACGATGTACGCGGCGCCGGGCGTCGGCCTCGCGGCAACGCAGGTGGACGTGCACGAACGCGTGGTCGTGATCGACGTGTCGGAAACGCACGATGAACTGCAGGCGTTCATCAATCCGGAAATCATTTGGTCGAGCAACGAGAGGAAGCTTTCCGAGGAAGGCTGCCTGTCCGTGCCGGGCATCTACGACAACGTCGAGCGCGCCGAAAAAGTGCGCGTGCGGGCGCTCAACGAGAAGGGCGAAACCTTCGAGCTGGACTGCGAGGGCCTGCTCGCCGTGTGTGTCCAGCACGAGATGGATCACCTGATGGGCCACGTGTTCGTCGAATACCTGTCACCGCTCAAGCAGACGCGCATCAAGGGCAAGATGAAGAAGCTCGCGCACGCGATGTAACGCGTTTCCATCCTGCACATTCCCCATTCATGAGCCATTCGCTGCGCGTCATTTTTGCTGGTACGCCGGAGTTCGCCGCCGAGGCGCTGGCTGCGATTCACGCAGCCGGATTTCCGGTGCCACTCGTCCTCACACAGCCCGACCGCCCTGCCGGCCGCGGCATGAAACTGCAGGCGAGCCCGGTCAAACGCTTCGCGCAGGAACACGACCTCACTGTCGCGCAACCGCCGTCGCTGCGTAGAAACGGCAAATATCCGGCTGAAGCGATCGCCGCGATCGACCAGTTGCGTGCGACACCACACGACGTCATGGTCGTTGCCGCCTACGGGCTGTTGCTGCCGCAGGAAGTGCTCGATATTCCGCCGCACGGCTGCATCAACATTCACGCATCGCTGCTGCCGCGCTGGCGCGGCGCCGCGCCGATTCATCGCGCGCTCGAGGCCGGTGACGTCGAGACGGGCATCACGCTGATGCAGATGGACGTCGGCCTCGATACCGGCGCGATGATTTCCGAAGCCAGGACGCCGATCTATCCCGACGACACCACCGCCACGCTGCACGACCGTCTGGCGAAAGCTGGCGCCACGCTGATCGTCGACGCACTCGTCGAACTGGAGCGTTCCGGCAAGCTGTCCTCCACACCGCAACCCACCGACGGTGCGACGTATGCCGAAAAGATCGCTAAGCACGAGGCGGCGCTCGACTGGCGGCGGCCCGCCGCCGAGCTGGCCCGTCAGGTTCGCGCGTTCGACCCGTTCCCCGGCGGCGTCGCGACACTTGAAGACGGCACCGCACTGAAAATCTGGGCTGCCGAAGCAGTTGATCCAGCACGTGAAGCCGCGCCTGGTATGATCGTCGAGGTCTCGCCGGAAGGCGTGGTCGTAGCGAGCGGCGGCGGCGCGTTGCGTCTCACGCAACTGCAGAAGCCCGGCGGCAAGCGCCTGCCTGCGCGCGAATTCCTGGCCGGCGCGACACTCGCCGCCGGGCAGCATTTCAAACTGCCTGAATCGCAGTAAACGCTGCGCCATCCGGGCCGCGGCGCCGGCACGTCCTCGTCGCTAAAGCAAAATCGTGGAGCCGCGAGCGCCGCGGCGCCATATGCCGTTCGGTCAGGTCGCGCCGCGTCCTCGCCGCGCGTTAGAATCGTTTTTGCACTGCCCACGCGCCCGAGGCTTCTCATGTTTGGCATCACCCATTTTGCTTTTTTTATCGTCGCGGTTTTCCTTCTGAACGTGACGCCCGGACCCGACACGGCCTACATCGTCGGGCGGAGCGTCGCGCAGGGCCGCGGCGCGGGGTTAGTGTCGGTGCTTGGCATTTCCGCTGGCTGTTGCGTGCATTCACTTGCCTGCGCGTTCGGCCTGACCGCGCTGCTTGCCGCGTCGGCCACGGCGTTTTCCGTCATCAAGTTCGTCGGCGCGATCTATCTGATCTATCTCGGCGCACGCCTGATCTTCGCAAAGCAGTCGGCAGAGACGCCCGCTGCGGCACAAGCCTCGCCGCGCGCGGCCGGCGCGCCGAAATCGCTGCGCCAGCTTTTCCTGCAAGGTTTCTGGACCAATGTGCTGAACCCGAAGGTCGTGCTGTTCTTCGTGTCGTTTTTCCCGCAGTTCGTCACCGCCGATAGCGAGCATAAAACGCTCGCCTTCCTCGCGCTCGGCGTGGTGTTCGTCGTCATGAGCCTGGTGTGGAACAGCTTCGTTGCGTGGATCGCGGGTAGTGTTACCCAGCGCTTCTCTGGCAAGCCGGGCGTGAAGAAATGGCTCGACCGGGGTGTGGGCAGCGCTTTCGTCGGTCTCGGCATCAAACTCGCCACCGCATCACGCTGATTGAATTTTCCTTGCGCGCCCTTATCTAACAAATCGCTTACAATCGGTCGCCGCAAGCAGGCGGCTTCAAAGTGAACCCGCATTCGGGCAAGGAGTACAGGACATGTTTAACTGGGTGAAAACCGCGATGCTGATGGCCGCGATTACGGCCCTTTTCATCGTGATCGGCGGCATGATCGGCGGTTCGCGGGGCATGATGCTCGCGTTTCTGATCGCCGTCGGGATGAATTTCTTTTCGTACTGGTTCTCGGACAAGATGGTCTTGCGCATGTACAACGCGCAGGAAGTCGACGAGACGAGCGCGCCGCAGTTCTACCGGATGGTTCGCGAACTCTCGACGCGGGCGGGCCTGCCTATGCCCAAGGTCTATCTGATCAACGAAGACGCGCCGAACGCCTTCGCCACCGGCCGTAACCCGGAGCACGCGGCTGTCGCGGCTACCACGGGCATCCTCAGGGTGCTGTCCGAGCGGGAAATGCGCGGCGTGATGGCGCACGAACTGGCCCACGTGAAGCACCGTGACATCCTGATTTCGACGGTGTCGGCGACGATGGCCGGCGCAATTTCCGCGCTGGCCAATTTTGCGATGTTCTTCGGTGGCCGCGATGAGAATGGCCGGGCGTCGAATCCGATCGCGAGTATCGCGGTGGCGATTCTGGCGCCGATCGCGGGCGCGCTGATCCAGATGGCGATTTCCCGTGCCCGCGAGTTCGAGGCGGATCGCGGCGGCGCGCAGATTTCGGGCGACCCGCAGGCGCTTGCGTCGGCGCTCGACAAGATTCATCGCTACGCGAGCGGCATTCCGTTCGCGACCGCCGAGGCGCACCCGGCAACGGCTCAGATGATGATCATGAATCCGCTCGCAGGCGGCGGCATCGCGAACCTGTTTTCCACGCACCCGGCCACCGAGGAGCGCATTGCCCGTCTGATGGAGATGGCGCGCACAGGGCGCTTCGAATGAGGTGACGCGAACGGGCCGTTTCGAATGCGGTGAATTCGGCGGCGAGGACGCTCACGGGCGTCCGGGTTCCATAAACCCGAAGGGCGAGCCGGCAGGCCCGCCCTTTTTGTTTCAGCGCGCTCAACCGCTGCAAACGCGGCCAACCGCGGCCAACCGCGGGCTCAGGCCACACCGATGCCGCGCGCCTCAGCCCGGCCCGGCGGCGCGCCAAGCTACAATGTCTCTTTTGCGCCACGCCGCCTGCGTGGCTCGCCTTTGCGTGATCCATGACTTCCAAGCCTTCCGAGCGTCCCGTTTCGAAATCCCCGCGTGCGCGCGAATCGCGTCTGTCGACGCTGCATCTCGCGCCCGAGTCGCTGGGCTTTGCGCTCGATTGCGCGGCGCAGGCCGTCGGCGCCGTGCGCCTCGGTGCGGCGTTGCCTGCCGCGCTGCAGAGCGTGTTCGTCTCCGCACCTGAAGGCGCAGCGGCCGCAGCGCGCGGCGCCGTACAGGACATCGCGTACCGGACGATGCGTCGTCTCGCCACCGCCGAGGCGCTCATCACGCAGCTCGTGCGCAAGGCGCCGCCGCCACACGTCGGCCATGTGCTGGCGTGCGCGCTTGCATTGCTCATCGACCAGGAGGAGTCGGCCGCGTACACGCCGTTCACGGTTGTCGATCAGGCGGTGAATGCGATCGGCGCGCGCCGCGAATTCGCGTTTGCCAAGGGACTGGTCAACGCCGTATTGCGCCGCTTCCTGCGCGAGCGCGAAGGCCTGCTTGCCACCGTGCAGACGGACGACGTTGCGCACTGGAACTACCCGCAGTGGTGGATCGATGCCGTCAGGAACGCATGGCCGGACAACTGGCAGGCCATCCTCGCGTCTGGCAAGGAGCAAGGGCCGCTGACGCTGCGCGTGAACGCACGTCGCTCGACCGTTGCTGATTATCTGAAGGTGCTGGGCGAGCATCACATCGCAGCGAGCCAGGCCGGCGAGCACGCCGTGCGCCTCGACACACCGATGCCGGTCGATCGCATTCCCGGCTTCGACGAAGGCGTCGTCTCGGTGCAGGACGCCGGTGCGCAACTCGCCGCGCAAAACATCGACTTACAACCGGGCCTGCGCGTGCTCGACGCGTGCGCCGCGCCCGGCGGCAAGACGGGCCATCTGCTCGAACTCGCCGACATCGAACTGATCGCGCTTGAAAGCGATGCGTCGCGCGCGCGGCGCATCGGTGAGAACCTGCAGCGCCTCAATCTCGAAGCCGAAGTGCGCATTGGCGATGCGGGTGACCCCACAAAGTGGCATGACGGCCAGCCCTTCGACCGCATCCTCGCTGACGTCCCGTGTTCCGCGTCGGGCATCGTGCGGCGCCATCCGGACATTCGCTGGCTGCGTCGCGCGAGTGATATTCCTGCGCTGGTTGCCGAGCAGCGGCGCATTCTCGAGGCGCTCTGGCCGCTCGTGAAACCGGGCGGCGAACTGCTTTACGTGACGTGCTCGATCTTTCCTGAAGAGGGCGAGTTGCAGGCCCAGTGGTTTGGAGGCATCCATCAAGATGCGGTACGATTGGACGCGCCGGGGCAGCTGTTGCCCAAGGTCGCCCGCGCGCCGGCCGATGGATCGGGCGTGCCGCGTGCCGGGCAGGACACCGACTCGAATTCAGACCACGACGGATTTTTCTACGCGCGCTTTCAGAAACGGTGACCATAAAACGCTTCTTCCCGCTTCGGCTCGCGGCCGTGCTCTGGATTGCGCTGGCCGTTTGGCTGGGTACAGCCGAACCCGCGCGCGCCGATTCGATCGCCGTGCAGCGTGCGTCATTGCAGGCTGACGGCAATGGCTGGAATCTCGACGCGCGTTTCGACTTCGATCTGAACAGCAATCTCGAAGACGCCGTCAACAAGGGCATCCCGCTTTACTTCACGACCGACTTCGAACTTAACCGCCCACGGTGGTACTGGTTCGACGAGCAACCAGTGAGCGTCTCGCAAAGCATCCGTCTTTCATTCCAGCCGCTTACGCGCGAATATCGCGTGTCGAGCGGTGGTCTTCAGCTCGGCTTCAGTACGCTGAAAGATGCGCTCTCGGTGATCAAGCACGTCACGTCGTGGCATGTGATCGAACGCAATCAGGTCCATGTGGGTGAGACGTATAACGCGTCGGTCCGCATGCAGCTCGACGTCGCGCTGATGCCGAAGCCGTTCCAGATCGACGCGGTCAACAACCGCGACTGGAACCTCTCTTCGGACTGGAAGCGCTTTACCTTCACGGTGACCGAACGTGCTAAATAAAGTGCGCCGCGCCACCCCCGCCAGTGTCACGGGCCTCATCGTCCGCGTGATGGTGTCGACGGTCGCCGTCACGGCCGTCCTGCTGCTCGTGCTGCTCGCGGCCGCGAGCGCGAACACCGAGTTCTTCGATCGCTACTATCAGTGGCTCTACGCAGCCAACGTCGCCGTCGCGCTGATCTTCATGCTGATCGTGGCGGTGCTCGTCGTCGTCATCATCTCGCGATTGCGAAAGGGCAAATTCGGCACGCGGCTGCTCGCGAAGCTCGCATTTTTCTTCGCGCTCGTGGGCGTCGTGCCGGGCGGGATCATCTACGTCGTGTCGTATCAGTTCGTGTCGCGCAGCATCGAATCGTGGTTCGACGTCAACGTCGAAACCGCGCTTACGTCCGGACTGAATCTCGGCCGCGGCATGCTCGATGCGTCGCTCTCCGATCTGCAGACGAAGGGCCGTCTGATGTCCGAGCAGCTCGCGAGCGCGGAACCCGGTAGCACGACGCTTTCGCTGTTGCGTCTGCGTGACCAGTTCGGCGTGCAGGAAGCGACCATCGTCGAGCCGGTGCGTAGCATGTCGGGCGCGACGCCGGACATGCATGTCGTCGCGCAGGCATCGGGCAACTACGCGTCGCTTGTGCCGAACGATCTGCCCACGCCGCTCATGATCGACCAGGCGCGCGGCCGTGGCTATGCCGCGATCGAGGGCGAAGTGGACGGCGACCCGCATCTGCGCGGCGCGAAGGGCGCGCTGCGTCTGCGCATCGTGCAGCGCATTCCGGATTCGAACGCCTCGTTGCTGCAGCCCGCCGAACGCTTCCTGCAACTCACGGTTCCAGTTTCGCCGTCGCTCGCGCGTAACGCCGACGCCGTGCAGCGCGCCTACCGCGAGTATCAGGAAAAGGCGCTTGGGCGTACCGGTCTGCGCAAGATGTACATTGGCACGCTGACGCTCGCGCTGTTTCTCGCCACTTTCATCGCGATGATGCTCGCGCTCGCGCTCGGCAACCAGCTCGCGCGGCCGCTGTTCCTGCTCGCACAGGGCACGAAGGAAGTGACCGAGGGCGACTACACGCCGAAGCGCGAAATCAAGTCGCGCGATGAACTCGGCTTCCTGACGCAGTCGTTCAACGCGATGACGCGCCAGCTTTCCGAAGCACGCGCGGCGGTCGAGAACAACCGTATCGCACTCGAGCATTCGAAGGCGTATCTGGAAAGCATTCTTGCGAACCTGACTGCGGGCGTCTTCGTGTTCGACCGGCGCTTCCGGCTGACCACGGCGAATCGCGGCGCGGAACGCATCTTCCGCCAGCCGTTCCAGCAGATGCTCGGCGCGTCGCTCGATCGCATCGGCGTGCTCGACGAATTCGGCGCGATGGTGCGCAAGGCGTTCGCCGATCGCGAAGCGGCGAGCGGCGACGGTCACGACGATCGTGGCCACTGGCAACAGCAGGTTTCGCTGCAGATGCCGGGTGAGGGCGAGCCGTTGACACTGCTCGTGCGCGGCGCGCGACTCGTCGCGGCCACCGAAGGCGATGCGGAAGATGCACAGACATCCGGCTACGTCGTCGTGTTCGACGATATTTCGGACGTGATCTCGGCGCAGCGCTCGATCGCGTGGGGCGAAGTCGCGCGACGGCTTGCGCACGAAATCAAGAATCCGCTGACGCCGATCCAGCTGTCGGCGGAGCGTCTGCAGATGAAGCTCGCCGACAAGCTCACGCCATCCGACGCTGAAGTGCTCAAGCGCGGCGCGACCACGATCGTGAACCAGGTCGCGGCGATGAAGCAGATGGTCGACAGTTTCCGCGACTATGCACGCACGCCGCCGGCGGTGCTCGCGAACCTGCAGCTCAACGAACTGGTGAGCGAAGTGCTCACGCTTTACGGCATCGAAGAAGGCAAGAGTGCGATCGCGGTGGAACTCGCCGCGCACCTGCCGGTGATTCGCGGTGACGCGACGCAGTTGCGCCAGGTGATTCACAACCTGCTGCAGAACGCGCAGGATGCAGTCGCGGACGTCGAACATCCTCGTGTGGTGCTCGAGACGCGGACAGTAGAATATGGCGATCCCGACGCTGAAGGCAAAACGCGCATCGCGGTGCGTCTGACCGTATCGGATAACGGAGCGGGTTTCCCCGCCCGCATCCTGACGCGCGCCTTCGAACCTTACGTGACGACCAAGGCCAAAGGGACAGGTCTTGGTCTTGCTATGGTGAAGAAGATCGTCGACGAACACGGCGCGCGCATCGACATTCGCAACCGTATGAGAGCGGGCGATGTGATCGAAGGCGCGCAGATCTCGATTCTCTTCCTTCAAATGGCAGACGACGCGGCGGCGCCCGGAGCGGGGCCGCAAGGCACGCACGGCGACGCTTTGCAGGGAACGACAAAAGCAACAGTGCAGACAAGGGCAGCGTAAATGGCAACCATCCTGGTGGTAGATGATGAAATGGGCATCCGGGAATTGCTCTCGGAGATCCTGAGCGACGAAGGGCACGTTGTGGAGGCCGCGGAAAACGCGCAGGAAGCGCGCGATTTTCGCTTGCGTCAGGCGCCGGATCTCGTGCTGCTCGACATCTGGATGCCGGATACCGATGGCGTCACGTTGTTGAAAGAGTGGGCCGCGCAAGGGCAACTGACGATGCCGGTGATCATGATGTCCGGTCACGCGACGATCGACACGGCCGTCGAGGCAACGCGGATAGGCGCGCTCAATTTTCTTGAGAAGCCGATCGCATTGCAGAAACTGCTGAAGGCGGTCGAGCAGGGTCTCGCGCGTGGCAACGCGGTACCGCCCGTTGGCGGCGTGGCTGCGAAGCCTGCGTTGCCGGTGGGCGTGTCGGCGGTTGCGTCAGCGGCCGCGCTGCCTATGCTTTCGGCCGACAGCATGATCGGCGGCGCGTTGCCCGCTCAAACAGCGTCGATTTCCTTCGACATTCCGCTGCGCGACGCGCGCGACGCGTTCGAGCGCGCTTACTTCGAGTATCACCTCGCACGTGAGAACGGCAGCATGACGCGGGTCGCGGAGAAGACCGGGCTCGAACGGACCCACCTGTATCGCAAGCTGAAGCAGCTCGGCGTCGACCTCGGCAAGAACAAGAGTGAATAAGGCTGGTTGCGGGCCATCCCGATAAATTTCACCAAGGGGCTTGAGGCAGTCGGCCCACTTTGATATACTCTCGCTTCTTCGTTGGCCCGGTAGCTCAGTTGGTAGAGCAGCGGATTGAAAATCCGCGTGTCGTTGGTTCGATTCCGACCCAGGCCACCAGAATTTAGCCCCAGGAAAATCGCAAGATTCCTGGGGCTTTCTGCTTTTGTGGTGCCTCAATCGGGACACTTGTGCGGCCACTCGTGGAGCAGCTCATGTTGCAGTGCGTGGCGCCGTTCGCTATGCGGATCCGTCGCGAGTGGGGCCGTCAGCGGCATGTTGCGCCGCGTGATAAAATCGCGCCAGTTCAAGGACTTGCCGCGTTCGGCACACGTCCTTTTCGTTTCAGGCTGACGGTGTCCGTGAATGCGCGAGAGTGCATTGTGGCAGTGGGCGAGACAGCGCTTCGGATGTCCGGCTCGCGCGTCACGCAATAGCCACCTGCAAGCGATGAGCGGTATAAGCGCCAGCGACGCTGCGTGCGAAAGGCGCGGCCTATACTGCCTGAGACCGGCCCGACTGCGCCGGTTCAACGTGGGCCGAACATCGGCTCAAGAGGCGCCGCGCTGCTGCAGGACACACCGCGCAACGCGACGCGGGCACTCATCAATCACGGAGTTTCACGGTGACCCGGACAGACGCTAAACGTAGCGCCCTTGTGCTCTTCTCCGGTGGTCAGGACTCGGCCACCTGCCTCGCGTGGGCGCTCGAACGATACGAAACGGTCGAGACACTCGGCTTCGACTACGGTCAACGGCATCGCGTCGAGCTGGAATGCCGCGAGGGCTTTCGCAGCGCGATTGCGCGTGAATTCCCCGCGTGGGGCGAACGCCTCGGCGACGATCACATGATCGACCTCGGTGTGCTCGGCGCGATCAGCGATACCGCGATGACGCGCGAGATCCAGATCGAAGCCGCCGCGAGCGGATTGCCGAACACCTTCGTGCCCGGCCGCAATCTGATGTTCATGACGATCGCCGCGGCGATCGCCTACCGGCGCGGACTGCAGGTGCTGGTCGGCGGAATGTGCGAGACGGATTTCTCCGGCTACCCCGATTGCCGCGACGACACGATGAAAGCGCTGCAAGTCACGCTGAATCTCGGCATGGACAGCCGCTTCCTGCTCGAAACGCCGCTGATGTGGCTCGACAAGGCCGACACGTGGCGACTCGCGCAGGAGCTGGGCGGCGAAGCGCTGGTCGAGCTGATTCGCGTCGAAACGCATACGTGCTATCTCGGCGAACGCGCAGAGCTGCACAAGTGGGGTTTCGGCTGCGGCGAATGTCCGGCATGCAAGCTCCGCAAGCGCGGCTACGAAGCGTATCTCGCCGGCGAGAAAGTGACGGAGCCCGTATAGCGGCAACTCGGCGCGGCAGCACGGCGCCGGTAATCAACACGTTCAGGAAACTCAGGCAGAAGGCAGCATGACGTACGCGGTCAAGGAAATCTTCTACACATTGCAGGGCGAAGGCGCGAATGCCGGGCGCCCGGCCGTGTTTTGCCGCTTCGCCGGCTGCAATCTGTGGTCGGGCCGTGAGGAAGATCGCGCGGACGCTGTGTGCCGCTTCTGCGACACCGATTTTGTCGGCACCGATGGCGAGAACGGCGGCAAATTCCGCACCGCAGAAGAACTCGTCGCGAAGATCGCGTCGCTGTGGCCGGAAGGCGAAGGCGCGCGCTTTGTCGTGTGCACCGGCGGCGAACCGATGTTGCAGATCGACCCGCCGTTCGTCGATGCCCTGCACGCCGCTGGCTTTGAGATCGCGATCGAAACCAACGGCTCGCTGCCGGTGCTGGAAACCATCGACTGGATCTGCGTGAGCCCGAAGGCCGACGCGCCGCTCGTCGTGACGAAAGGCAACGAGCTGAAGGTTGTCGTGCCGCAGGACAACCAGCGCCTCGCCGACTACGCGAAGCTCGACTTTGAATATTTCCTCGTGCAGCCGATGGACGGCCCGTCGCGCGATATCAACACGAAGCTCGCGATCGACTGGTGCAAACGCCATCCGCAATGGCGCCTGTCGATGCAGACCCACAAGTATCTGAACATTCCCTGATCCACCGTGCTGACGATTACCCGAAAACTTGAGTTCGACGCGGGCCACCGCATCCCCGATCACCGCAGCCAGTGCCGTAACCTGCACGGCCATCGCTATGTGCTCGAAATCACGCTGCAAGGCGATCTCGTCGAAACGGAAGGCGCGCCGGATCGCGGCATGGTGATGGATTTCGCCGACGTAAAGTCGCTTGCGAACGAGCATCTCGTGAACCTGTGGGACCATGCGTTTCTCGTCTACGAAGGCGATACGCAGGTGCGCGGTTTCCTCGAAACGATGGCCGGCCACAAGACGGTCGTGCTCGACCGCATTCCGACCGTCGAAAATCTCGCGGCTGTCGCGTTCGATATCCTCGCGAACGTCTACGATGCGCATTACGGCGTGAATCTGCGTTTGCACAAGGTTCGTCTGTACGAAACGCCGAACTGCTGGGCTGACGTCGTTCGCGACTGAACGGGCGCGTTATTGTCACGGTATGATCGCTTCGTAACCCAGCCGGAGCGAGACATGCCGTTCACTACACCGCGAAGCGGGCGCAACGCCCGCCGCGAAGACGTCACCAGCGTCACCAACGTCCTTTCATGTGCTTCAGGCCGCGCGTCGCGCCGCCAGGGAGCACAGCGATGAGCACGTTCACCAATCCCCTCAAGCAACGTCTGAAAGATCCTGATCCGCTGTTCGGATTGTGGCTCTCACTCGGCAGCGACACGGCCGCCGAGGCGCTCGCGCACGCCGGTTTCGACTGGCTGCTGATCGACATGGAGCACTCGCCGAACGACAGCATCGACGTCACCGGCCAGTTGCGCGCGATTGCTGCGGCGCATCTGCCGACCGAGCCGGTCGTGCGGCTGCCGGCGAGCGAGCCGTGGATCGTCAAGCGCGTGCTCGATGCGGGCGCGCGCACGTTGATGTTCCCGAATATCGAATCGGCTGAAGAAGCGGCGCAAGCCGTGCGTCTGACGCAATATCCCGGCATCGGCGGTAACGACGGCCTGCGCGGCGTCGCGGGCGCCGTGCGCGCCGCGGCGTACGGCATGCGGCGTGACTACGTGCAGAACGCGAATGCGCAGATCGCGACGATCGTGCAGATCGAATCGGCGCGCGCCGTCGACAACGTCGAGCAGATCGCCGCGACCCAGGGCATCGACTGCCTGTTCATCGGGCCGGCCGATCTGGCCGCGAGCCTCGGCCATCTCGGCGACTCGAAGCATCCGGAGGTCCTGGCAGCCATTGCGCATGTCGCGGACGTCGCGCGTCGTGCAAAAGTGGCGACCGGCATCTTCGCAATGGACGTCTTGAGCGCGCGGCAATATCGCACCGAAGGCTTCCGCTTTATCGCACTCGCGGCGGACGTCATGTGGATGCTGCGCGCGACGCGTCAGGCGCTGCAGGAGGTGCGCTCATGATTCGTGCCCCATTGTCGTGGTGGCTGGCGCGTGCGGCGGGCTGCGGGGCACTTGTCGCGCTCGTCGCGGGCATTGCGACGCCGATGCAGGCCAGCGCGCAGACGGTCGTGTCGCCCAAGGCGGCGGATGCCGAAACGCAGACGGCCGTCGCGGATTACAACGCGGGCAACTTTGGCCCGGCGCTCGCCGAATTCCGCAAGGCGGCGCAGCACGGCAGCCGGCTCGCCGAGTTCAACTACGCGATGATGCTGCTGAACGGCGAAGGCACCGCGCCCGATGTCGAAGAAGGCAAGAAATGGTTGCGCAAGGCCGCCGACGCAAACATGTCGCACGCGCAGTACGTGTACGGCAAGATGTACGACGACGGCGAGTTCGTCGGCCGTGATCCGGCCGAGGCGCACACGTGGTTTCTGAAAGCGGCGAAGCAGGGCCACGTGCAGGCTGAACTGGCGCTCGCCAACCAGTTTCTGGATGGCCGCGGCACGGCGCGCGACAACCAGCAGGCGTTCTTCTGGTACAAGAAAGCGGCCGAAGGCGGCGACATGACGGCGCAGTATGTGACAGGCTCGTTCTATGAGCGGGGCGGCGATGGCGTCGACCGCAATCTGAACGTCGCGCGGGCCTACTACGCGGCGGCGGCGGCGCAGGGTGATCCGGCGGCGCGCCTGAAGTACCAGCAACTCACTTCGCAGCTTCAGCAGGAACGCGAGACGAAGCCGCAGTAAGCATGATCGCGGCGGCCGACGTTCGCGCGGCCGCCGCGAGTGGGTCATCTGACGGACATCTGAAACAGCAGATCAACTCTGCATCAACCGCTTCTGTCGCGAGACGCTCATGATCAGGCCGGTCGCCACGCCGAGCGTAATCAGCGCAGTCCCGCCGTAGCTCATGAACGGCAACGGCACGCCGACCACCGGCAGAATGCCGCTCACCATCCCGATGTTCACGAACGCGTAGGTGAAAAACGCCATCGTCAGCGAGCCCGCGAGCAGCCGGCCGAACAGCGTCGCGCCGTTCGCCGCGATGTAGAGCCCACGCGCGATCAGCAGCATGTAAAGCGTCAGCAGCACGATACCGCCTGCGAGCCCGAACTCCTCCGAGAACACCGCGAAAATGAAGTCGGTGTGCTTTTCAGGGATGAACTCGAGGTGGGCCTGCGTGCCCTTCATCCAGCCCTTGCCGATCGGCCCGCCTGAGCCGATCGCGATCACGGCCTGGATCGTGTGAAAACCCTTGCCGAGCGGATCGGACGTCGGATCAAGCAGCGTGCAGATACGGTGCTTCTGGTAATCGTGCATCAGCGGCCACGTGACTTCCGGCTGGCAGATCTTGTCCTGGAACGCCGCGATCGAACCCACTGCGATCACGCATGCAATCAATACAGGCACGATCAGCTTGAAACTCAAACCCGCGAAGTAGATGACGAACAGACCCGCCGCGAACACCAGCACGGCAGTGCCAAGGTCAGGCTGTTTCGCGATCAGCCCAACCGGCACCGCGAGAATCAGCAGGCCGACCACGTAGTCGAACCAGCGCATCACGCCTTCGCGCTTCTGGTAGTACCACGCGAGCATCAGCGGCGTCGCGATCTTCATGATCTCGGACGGCTGGATCACCACGCCGACGTTGATCCAGCGCTTCGCGCCCTTGCGCGTCAGCCCGAACATCGCCACAGCGACCAGCAGCGCGACGCCGAATGTATAGAGCGGCAATGCGAAGCGCATCAGTGTGGTCTGCGGGACGGTGGCGAGCGCCCACATCAGCGCGAACGTCAGCATGATGTTGCGCAACTGGTCCTCGACCTTACCGGGCATGTCGAGCGTCGCGCTGTACAGCGTCACGATGCCGACGCACAGCAGCAGAAAGACGATCAGTGCCAGCGGCTTGTCGAAGCCCAGAAACATGCGCTTGATGCGGTCGAGCCAGGCGCGCTTGTCGAATTGCATGCCTTTCTCCTTTATTCGTCCATGCCGCCGGTGGCTGGCTGATTCGGCGACGCCGGCGCCATGCCGGTATCGCGCGAGGGCGCGGCCGCCGTCGTGGGTGTGTCGCTGGCCGGCCGTGATGGGCGCGGGGACTTGCGGGGCGCTTTGACTGCGTCGGAAGCGGATACGGCTTCGGCTGCCGAAGCGCTCTTTGCAGCGGCGCGTGCCGCTTTTGACGTCGATGCGGCTAGCGGTTTCGCTGCGCCAACGCCCGATGCGGGTGAAGTCGCCGACGCGCCCGTTGCTGCCGACGCGCCCAGCGCGCCATCCGCTCCTGACGCCGCCGCGTCAGGCTTCGGCTTCACCGGCGCGCCCGGAGGCGGCGGCAGCGGCGTGTAACCCGCCGCGACCTTCGTCGGCGTCGCCACCTGCGGCTGCGCCGGCGCGTCTCCGATGACCGGCGCCGAGGCATCTTCGGTCGCCGACGCCGCGGCTTCGATCGCCGCCGCTTCCGCGCCCGGCTTCGTCCGGTCGACGAGGTAATAGTCGAGCACGCGACGCGCAATCGGCCCGGCTGCCTGCGCGCCCCAGCCGCCGTTTTCGACGATCAGCGCGACCGCGATTTTCGGATGATCCGCCGGCGCAAATGCGATGAAGAGCGCGTGGTCACGCAGATGCTCGGCGAGCGCGTGGCCATGGTACTTCGCGCCCTGCAGCGAGAAGACCTGCGCCGTCCCGGTCTTGCCCGCCGACGCATACGCCGCATTGCGGAACACCTGGTATGCCGTGCCTGACGGATTCGTCGTCACGTTTTCCATGCCGCGCTTGATGACGTCGATATCCGCCTGCGCCACGTTGATGCGGCCATCGTCCTTCGGCACGGTCAGGTGTGTATCGCGCGTGATCGGGTTTTCGACCTCTTTCACGAGGTGAGGCTTCATCAGCACGCCGTTGTTGGCGAGCGTCGCGGTGGCGTGCGCGAGTTGCAGGATCGTGTACGAGTTGTAGCCCTGGCCGATGCCGAGACTGATCGTTTCGCCCTCGTACCAGCGCTGCTGTTCCGGCTTGCGGTACGCCTTGCGCTTCCATTCCGTCGAAGGCAGGATGCCGCGCGCTTCGCCGGAAATATCGATGCCGGTGATCTGGCCGAAGCCCCACGGCTTCATGAAACCGGCGATCGCGTTGACGCCGAGATCGTGCGCGAGCATGTAGAAATACGTGTCGTTCGACACCATGATCGCGCGGTTCATGTCGATCCAGCCCTGACCCTGCGGCACGTCGTTGCGGAACGTGTGGCCGGCGAACGTGTACGAGCCCGGATCCTGGAAGCCCCAGCTCGGCGTGCGCTTGTGCAGCGTGAGCGCGGCGAGCGCCATGAACGGCTTGTACGTCGAGCCCGGCGGATACGTGCCGTGCAGCGGGCGGTTCAGCAGCGGGTGATCCGGCGAGTTGTTCAGATCGTCCCAGGTCTGCTGGTCGATGCCGTCGACGAACGAATTCGGATCGAAGCTCGGCGCCGACACGAACGCGAGCACGTCGCCCGTTGCCGGTTCGATCGCGACGAGTGCGCCGCGCCGGCCGGCGAATGCCTGCTCCGCGACCTGCTGCAGCCCGATATCCAGCGAAAGCACAAGGTTGTTGCCTGGCGTCGCCTGCGTGCGCGACATCGTGCGCACCGGACGGCCGCCAGCCGTCACTTCGACTTCCTCGAAGCCCGTCAGGCCGTGCAGTTCGGTTTCGTAGCTCTGCTCGACGCCGATCTTGCCGATGTAATCCGTGCCCTTGTAGTTGTTCGCGTCGAGGCGCGGATCGTAGTGATCCGAATCGCTGTCGTTCTGGTCGCTGGCGTCGTCGATGCGTTCCTGGTCGCGCTGCGAAATCCGCCCGATATAGCCGATCACGTGCGCCGCCGTTGGCCCAAGCGGATACTGGCGGAACAGACGCGCGCGCACTTCGACGCCCGGAAAGCGGAAGCGCTGTGCGGTGAAACGCGCGACTTCGTCGTCGGTGAGACGCGTGCGGATCGGCAGGCTCTCGAAGTTCTTCGAGTCTTCCTGCAGCTTCTTGAAACGACGGCGGTCGCGGGCGTCGACATTGACGACAGTCGCGAGACTGTCGATCACGTTTTCCAGCGAGTCGTTCAGCTTCGACGGTGTGATTTCCAGCGTGTAGGCCGAATAATTCTTCGCGAGCACGACGCCGTTGCGGTCGGTGATGATCCCGCGGTTCGGCACGATCGGCGCGACGGAAATGCGGTTTTCGTCGGCCTGCAGCGAGTATTTGCTGTAGTGCCACACCTGCAGGAACAGGAAGCGGAAACCGATCAGCCCGAAGCAGACGAACACGAACAGGCCCGCCGCGGCGACCCGCAGGCGGAACTTCGAAAGCTGCTGTTGTGTGTCCTTGAATTCGGTCATGCGTGTATGCAATGGGCCGGCGGGCGGCCTTCAGGTAAGACGTGCCCGCGTGCGATGGCGGGCGGAAAACCTAAACGTGGCGCGTCGGGCCGGCGGGATAGATACGTGTTCAATCGAGCTCCCGACGCGTGGTGCGGCCTAGATGGGCCGGGTATCGTCGGGATCGGCGGGGCGGCGCTGCGGCATCAACAACAATACGCTTGCGATGGGCCAAAGTGCAGCTTCGACGAAACCGTCGATCAGATAGCCCCAGCCTGGAAACGATGCGCCCGTCAAAAGACGGATCACGAACGGCACGATCTGCGCGCCGACCAGCAGCGGCATGACCGCAAACGTCTGAATGCCGATCGACATCCACAGCACGCGCCTGTGAATCGTGATCGCGCCGTATGACAGCAGCGTATAGGCAAGCGCGTGTTCGCCGAGCAGGCTCGCGTTGTGCACGTCCATCAGCAGGCCGAGGAAAAACGCGATGCCCATGCCGACCTTGCGCGGCTGGTGAACGTTCCAGAACAGCAGCACCAGCGCGACGAAGTCGGGCACGGCGATCAACCGGCCCCACGGCATCAGGTTGAGCAGGAAGGCGGCGGCGAGGCTGAACGCGATGAAGTACGGGTTGACCGGCTGCAGGATGTATTGCGGGCGGTTCATGGCTTCGTCCCCTGCGTGCTCTTCTCGCTTTTCTTTGTACCGGCCGTTGCCGAGGCAGGCTGGGCGGGTTTCGCGTTCTTTTCCGTGGCGTGGGTGGCGGACTTGTCCGCCGGCTTTTCACCAGCCTTGTCCGCGGTTTTTTCCGGTGCTTTCGCGGCGCCCTTGTCGACCGGCCTGGCGTTTCGCTTCGCCTTGGCATCCTTCGCAGCGGCGACGGGATCGGGCTCGGCCGGCCGCGGCGGCACGTCGTTCAGATAGTGCAGCACGAGCAACTGGCGCGCGCCGCGCACCTGCGCGATCGGCACGCAGATCACGCGGGCGAAAGCGGTGTCGGCCTGCTTGTCGACCCGCGCCACCTTCGCGACCGGCAGACCCGGCGGATACACACCGTCGAGACCGCTCGTGACGAGTTCGTCGCCGGCCAGCACATCGGCGCTGATCGGCACGAAGCGCAGATCGAGCGAGTCGCCCTTCGGCGTGCCGTAGATCACGCTGCGCAAACCCGTACGGACGATCTGCACCGGCACGGCCTGATCCTTGTCGGTGAGCAGCGTGACTTCCGACTGCAACGGGAACACACGCGTGACCTGGCCGATCACGCCATCTTCGTTGACGACCGGCGAGCCGTCCTTCACGCCCTGCTGCGAGCCGCGCCCGATCACGACTTTCTGCGTGAACGGATCGCGTGTGTCGTACTGGATCTCGGCGGGCGTGGATTGCGTGGTGCTGCGCTGCGACAGTTCGAGCAACGCGCGCAGATGACCGTTCTCGGCGCCGAGTTCGGCGACCTGATTAGCCTGCTGCGACAACTGGAGGTTTTTCGCGCGCAGCTTGTCGTTCTCGCTACGCAGCGTCGTGCTGCTCACGGCGAGATCGGCCGCGCCCATGAACAGGTCGCGTGGCACGAGCGCCGCGCGTTGCAACGGATAGAGGCCCGCGCCGAGGACGCCGCGAACGATCTCGAGGGTTCGGAACCGTGCGTCGGAGATCAGCAGGGCCAGCGCCAGCACGACGAAGAAGATCAGTCGTGCGAGTGCCGACGGGCCTTGCCTGAACAGGGGCGGCGGACTGTATTCCATGGTCGGCGCCGGGGGCGTGAGCGTGGTGGGTGAGACTGCGGCGCGTCAGATAAGCGCCTGGCGGGCGGCGACGGCGGCTGGCATGGCCAGCCGGTAGGTCCGTGCCGCCTTCATCTATTAGACTCGCTTACTCGTACGAGAAGATGCTGCCGAGCTTGTCCATGCGCTCGAGCGCCATACCCGAGCCGCGCACGACGCACGTCAGCGGGTCTTCGGCGACGAGCACCGGCAGGCCGGTTTCTTCCGCGAGCAGACGGTCGAGGTCGCGCAGCAGCGCGCCGCCACCCGTCAGCATCATGCCGCGTTCGGCGATGTCGGCGCCGAGTTCCGGCGGCGTCTGTTCGAGCGCGATCTTCACCGACGACACGATCTGGTTCAGCGGATCGGTGAGCGCTTCCAGGATCTCGTTGCTGGAAATCGTGAAGCTGCGCGGGATGCCTTCCGACAGGTTGCGGCCCTTCACTTCCATTTCCTTGACTTCGGAACCCGGGAAGGCGGAGCCGATTTCCTTCTTGATGGCTTCGGCGGTTTGCTCGCCGATCAGCATGCCGTAGTTGCGGCGGATGTAGTTGACGATGGCTTCGTCGAACTTGTCACCGCCGACGCGCACCGAACCCTTGTACACGATGCCGCCGAGCGAGATCACGCCGACTTCCGTCGTGCCGCCGCCGATATCGACGACCATCGAGCCCGTGGCTTCCGACACCGGCAGGCCCGCGCCGATTGCAGCGGCCATCGGTTCTTCGATCAGGTAGACCTGCGAGGCGCCCGCGCCGTGCGCGGCTTCCTTGATCGCACGGCGTTCGACCTGGGTCGAACCGCACGGCACGCAGATGATGATGCGCGGCGACGGCGAGAACATGCGCGATTCGTGAGCGGTCTTGATGAACTGCTTGATCATCTGCTCGGTGACGGTGAAGTCGGCGATCACGCCGTCTTTCATCGGGCGGATCGCCTCGATGTTGCCCGGCACCTTGCCGAGCATCTGCTTGGCTTCCTTGCCGACGGCCTGAATTGTCTTCTTGCCGTTGGGACCGCCTTCCTGGCGGATAGACACTACGGAGGGTTCATCGAGAACGATGCCTTTGCCGCGCATGTAGATGAGCGTATTGGCAGTGCCGAGGTCAATGGCCAGATCGTTGGAGAAGTAGCTGCGCAAAAAACCGAACATTCAAAAATCCTGTCTCGCTTGGGGCCGGGCCTCGCATCGTACGCGCAGGACGGCAGCGGAAAAAATAACAGCTTCAGGTCGGGCAGGAACATGCCACAGGAGCCTGAAACTGCGAGGGAATCTACCGGAGACTGGAGCAAGGCCGCTCGGTTCACTCTGGAAAATGTCCAGAAAGGCCTTGGTAAGTCGGACCGGGTTTGGGTCGAACGCGTAATGATACCTTATAATTTTGGATGTTTTGGAGGAAACGGACGGTACTTTTTCCCGTCGCAGGCCCCTTTTGGAGGTCGCGCTCCAATCTCGTAACTCTCTGTCGCAGCACTCTTTTTCCGCGCTGCGCCAGTCCACGTCTTCTTCCGGTGACTGCATGGCTCTGACCCTGACCGATGTGAAACGCATCGCACACCTCGCGCGGCTCGAATTGCCCGACGCCGACGCGGAGCACACGCTTGCCCAGCTCAACGATTTTTTCGGCCTCGTCGAGCAGATGCAGGCAGTCGATACCACCGGGATTGCGCCGCTTGCGCACCCGATCGAGCAGATCGAAGACGTCGCGCTGCGCCTGCGTGACGACGCCGCCACCGAAGTCGTGCGCCGTGAGGAATTCCAGCGCCCGGCGCCGGCGGTGCAGGAAGGCCTGTATCTGGTGCCGAAGGTCATCGAATAGGCGTTTGCCGCGCGCCCGTCGCGCGTCTCCATTCGACGGGCATCCATGGCACGGCACGCCGGCGGGCAGCCGGACGCCTCCACGACAGCGCATCGCGTGCTGTCGCGCTTTCCAGGAAAAACGCAATGCATGAAAAAAGTTTGATCGAACTGCGCGCCGCGCTCGATGCGAAGGAGTGCTCCGCCGTCGAACTCGCAGAGATGTATCTGCAGCGCATCGAAGCGGCGAAAAGCCTGAATGCGTTCATCCAGGTCGATCCCGAACTCACGCTCACGCAGGCGAAAGCCGCCGACGTCCGTCTCGCCGAAGGCAACGCGGGCCCGCTGACGGGCCTGCCGGTCGCGCACAAGGACGTGTTCGTCACGCGCGGCTGGCGCTCGACCGCCGGCTCGAAGATGCTCCAGAACTACGAAAGCCCGTTCGACGCGACCGTCGTCGACCGGCTGGGGCGCGCGGGAATGGTGTGCGTCGGCAAGACGAACATGGACGAATTCGCGATGGGTTCGTCGAACGAGAATTCGTACTTCGGCCCGGTGCAGAACCCGTGGGACCGCAAGGCGGTGCCGGGTGGTTCGTCGGGTGGTTCGGCTGCGGCCGTGGCGGCGCGTCTTGTGCCCGCTGCGACCGGCACGGACACCGGCGGCTCGATCCGTCAGCCGGCGTCGTTCACGGGCATTACCGGCATCAAGCCGACGTACGGCCGCGTGTCGCGTTACGGGATGATTGCGTTTGCTTCGTCGCTCGATCAGGGCGGCCCGTTCGCGAAGACCGCCGCCGATTGCGCGACGCTGCTCAATGCGATGGGCGGTTTCGACGAGCGCGATTCCACCAGCCTCACGCGCGACGACGAAGACTACACGCGCTATCTCGGCAAGACGTGGTCCGCCGACGCAAGCGCAGGCAAGCCGCTCGCCGGTCTGCGCATCGGTTTGCCGAAGGAATACTTCGGCGCCGGTCTCGCCGATGATGTGCGCGCTTCGATCGATGCTGCGCTCAAGCAATACGAAGCGCTCGGCGCGACGCTCGTCGAAGTCTCGCTGCCGAAAACCGAACTGTCGATTCCCGTCTACTACGTGATCGCGCCGGCGGAAGCGTCGTCGAACCTGTCGCGTTTCGATGGCGTGCGTTACGGCCATCGCGCAGCGGAATATCGCGATCTGCTCGACATGTACAAGAAGTCGCGTGCGGAAGGGTTTGGCCCGGAAGTGAAGCGACGCATTCTGGTCGGTACGTACGTGCTGTCGCATGGCTATTACGACGCGTACTACCTGCAGGCGCAGAAGATCCGCCGCATCATCGCGCAGGACTTCCAGGAAGCGTTCAGACAGTGTGACGTCATCATGGGACCGGTGTCGCCGTCGGTCGCGTGGGACCTCGGCGCGAAGGGCGATGATCCTGTGCAGATGTACCTCGCGGACATCTACACGCTGTCGGTGAGCCTCGCTGGTTTGCCGGGCATGAGCGTGCCGTGCGGCTTCGGCGCGGGCGCGAATGCGCAGCGTCCGGTGGGGCTGCAGATCATCGGCAACTATTTCAACGAAGCCCGTATGTTGCAGGTCGCCGACGCGTTCCAGCGCGCGACCGACTGGCATCGCAAATCACCGGCAGGAGTGTGAATCCATGACCACGCAATGGGAAGTCGTTATCGGTCTTGAGACGCACGCGCAGCTGTCGACCGTCTCCAAGATTTTTTCCGCCGCGTCGACGCAGTTCGGCGCCGCGCCCAACACGCAAGCCGCGCCTGTGGATCTCGCGCTGCCGGGCACACTGCCCGTGATGAACCGCGGCGCCGTCGAACGTGCGATCCGCTTCGGTCTCGCGATCGGCGCGACGGTTGCGCCGCGCAGCATCTTCGCGCGCAAGAATTATTTCTATCCGGATCTGCCGAAGGGCTATCAGATCAGCCAGTACGAGATTCCGGTCGTGCAGGGCGGACAGGTCACGATTCAGGTGCCTGCCAACGAGAAAACCGGCAAGGAAGCGTACGAGAAGACCGTCAACCTGACGCGCGCCCACCTCGAAGAAGATGCGGGCAAGTCGCTGCACGAAGACTTCGCGGGCATGACTGGCATCGACCTGAATCGCGCCGGCACGCCGTTGCTCGAAATCGTCACCGAGCCGGAGATGCGCAGCGCCGCCGAAGCCGTCGCGTACGCAAAGACGTTGCATACGCTCGTCGTATGGCTCGGCATCTGCGATGGCAACATGCAGGAAGGCTCGTTCCGTTGCGATGCGAACGTGTCGGTGCGTCCTGTTGGTCAGGAGAAATTCGGCACGCGTGCCGAGATCAAGAACCTGAACTCGTTCCGCTTCCTCGAAGAAGCGATCCAGTACGAAGTGCGCCGTCAGATCGAACTGATCGAAGATGGCGGCACGGTAGTGCAGGAAACACGTCTCTACGATCCGGATAAACGCGAAACGCGTTCGATGCGCAGCAAGGAAGACGCGCACGATTACCGGTATTTCCCCGATCCCGACCTGATGCCGCTGATGATCGATGCAGCGTGGATCGAGCGCGTGAAGGGCGAGATGCCGGAACTGCCGGAAGCGATCCAGACGCGCTTCGTCGAACAGTACGGTCTCACGCCGTACGACGCGGGCGTACTGACGTCGAGCAAGGCGACGGCCGCTTACTACGAAGCGCTGGTCCAGAAACTTGGCGCCGCACAGGCCAAGGTCGCGGCAAACTGGCTGAACGGCGAGGTGTCGTCGCAACTGAATCGCGAAGGCCTCGATATCGCGGAAAGCCCGGTTTCGTCCGCACAGCTTGCGCTGCTGCTGCAACGTATTGTCGACGGCACGATTTCCAACAAGATCGCAAAGGAAATTTTCCTCACAATCTGGGAAGAAAAAGCCACCGATGAAGCCGCTGCCGATCGCATCATCGAAGCGAAGGGCCTGAAGCAGATTTCGGATACCGGCGCGCTCGAAGCGATCATCGACGAAGTGCTCGCCGCGAACGCGAAGTCGGTCGAAGAATTCCGCGCGGGCAAGGAGAAGGCGTTCAACGCGCTGATCGGCCAGGCCATGAAGGCGACGAAGGGCAAGGCGAATCCGCAGCAGGTCAACGAACTGCTGAAGAAGAAGCTTGGCTGACGAGGGCCGGGCAAGCTGGGCTGAGTTGAAGTGAAGGGGTAGCCGGAGCGTTTTGAGCGTGTGTAGCAGCGTCTCCGGTCATGACGGGCTGTTGCCGGACGAAGGTTAAGGCAGCGGCCCGTTTCCTTTTGTCGACCACCGATTGACGTCGTCTACAAAGAGAATCTGCATGGCAAAGAATCCCGAACTCGACGATTTCCGTGTCCCTTATATCGATGAAGGCAAGAAGGCCGCGAAATTCGCACTCAGCGATTTCGACCCCGGCGTGAAGCCTTTTTCAACTGGCTCGAAAGACGGCGACCGCGACCGTCTTGCTGCAATCGGCGCGCAGCTGAACAACCTGCAGGAACGGTTGCACGCGCAACGTGTGCGACGCGTGCTGCTGGTGCTGCAGGGCATGGACACGAGCGGCAAGGACGGCACGATCCGCGCGGTGTTCCGTGACGTCGATCCGCTCGGTTTGCACATCGTGCCGTTCAAGGCGCCTTCGATGATCGAGGCTGCGCACGATTTTCTGTGGCGCGTCCACGCGCAGGCGCCGGCTGCCGGCGAACTGACGATTTTCAACCGCAGCCATTACGAAGACGTGCTCGTGCCGCGCGTGCTCCGCGAAATCGACGCCGACGAATGCGCGCGACGCTATCGTCAGATCCGCGAGTTCGAAGCGCTGCTCGTGGACAGCGGCACGACAATCATCAAATGCATGCTGCACATTTCGAAGGACGAGCAGCGCCGGCGCCTGCAGGCACGCATCGACGATCCAACGAAGCACTGGAAGTTCGACGTCGCCGATCTCGACGCGCGCAAGTTGTGGGATAGATATCAGGGCGCCTATCAGGACGCGCTCGCGGCGACATCGACCGATTACGCGCCGTGGTACGTGATTCCGGCCGATTCGAAGACGCATCGCAACGTGATGGTCGGCGAACTGCTGCTGCGCGCGTTTGAAGGGTTGAAGCTGGAATATCCGCCCGCAAAAGATTCGCTGAAGGGCCTGAAAATCGAATGACGCCGCTTCCGACGGCCTGCTGCAAACCATCAAACAACAAGGAAACGACATGCTGCGTGTGATTACCGCCAACCTCAACGGCATCCGTTCGGCCGCCAAAAAAGGCTTCTTCGACTGGTTCCGCGATCAAAGCGCGGACGTACTGTGCGTGCAGGAAATCAAGTGCTCGCAGGACGACATGACGCCCGAATTCCTCGCACCGCACGGTTACACAGGCTACTTCCAGCACGCCGTGAAGAAGGGCTACAGCGGCGCGGGCGTCTACACGCGCGTCGAACCGGACGAAGTAGTGATCGGCTTCGGTAGCGACGAATTCGATGCTGAAGGGCGTTACGTGGAAGTGCGCTTTGGCAATCTGTCGGTGGTGTCGGTGTATGTGCCGTCGGGGTCGAGCGGCGAGGAGCGGCAGCAGGCGAAATACCGCTTCATGGACGTGTTCATGCCGCACCTCGACGCGCTTCGCAAGGAACGCGAAGTGATCGTGTGTGGCGACGTGAACATCGTCCACAAGGAAATCGACATCAAGAACTGGAAGGGCAACCAGAAGAACTCAGGCTGCCTGCCGGAAGAGCGCGCGTGGCTGACAAAGCTGTTCGATGATGTTGGCTACGTCGACGTGTTCCGCACGCTGGATCAACGTCCCGAGCAGTACACGTGGTGGAGCAACCGCGGTCAGGCGTATGCGAAGAACGTCGGGTGGCGGATCGATTACCAGATCGCGACGCCGGGCATCGCCGGCAAGGCAAAGCGCACTGACGTATTTCGCGAGATCAAGTTCAGCGACCATGCGCCGCTAACGGTCGACTACGATCATCCGGCCTGAAGCCCACGCCGGTTTGCCGCGAAGCGCGGTTTTTCAGTCGGCCGCGAATTTGCGCTTCGGGCGGCCGATGCCAGCGTAGTCCGGCAACGCATCGACGGTTTTGCCGATCGCCTTCGCATAGAGCGGCAGCATGTCGGGCAGGCGTTTCATGATGTCCGCGCGGCGCGCCGGCGTGTACGGGTGCACGTAGATGAAACCCTGCCCACGGTTGGCGCGCGTCGACACCGCCAGCTTGTCCCACAGCGTGATCGCTGCGCGCGGGTCGAAACCCGCGCGTGACGCGATATCGCTGCCGATCACGTCGGCTTCGGTTTCGTCGGTGCTCTCGTATTTCATTTCGAGCAGCTGCGTGCCGATACCAAGTGGCGCCGCGCCGAGATCGGCGAGGCCGAAAAGCTGCGGAATCGGCCCCGAACCGAGTTGCGCGGCCTGCTGTTCGCCGAGGCGCTCGCGCGCATGCTCGCGCAACGCGTGCGCGATTTCATGGCCGAGCAGCATGCCGAGTTCGTTGTCGTTCAGGCGCACGCGGTCGAGCAGGCCCCCATACACGACGACCTTCCCGCCCGGCAGGCAGTACATCCGGATATCCGGCGACTTCACGACGGCAACGTCCCACTTCCAGGTCTTCGCGCGCTCGTTCCACTTCAGCGAGAAGGGAACCAGCTGGTCGATGATTGTCCGGATGCGTTTGGCGTGCGCGTCGGTGGCGGGATAGAGGCGGCCCGCATGACCCGCGCCGCGTGCGATTTCGTCGAATTCGCCAGTCGCCTGCGATTCGAGCATCGGCGACGGAATCAGGTTGCGGAATACAGCCGGATTGCCGTAGCGGATCGACTGGCTCGGGCCGTACGCGGTCTGTGTAGCCGGTGGCGTCGTGGCGCCTGGCGTTGAGGTTGAGGTAGCCGAAGCGCCGGAAGCGCCTGAGGCCGCGGAAACCGGCGGTGCGGCGCTTGCCGTGCGCGCGGCCGGCGCGCTCGCCGTTTCGGGTGCGCTGACGGTGGCATTGGCAGGCGCATCGGCTGCAAACACAGCGTGCGACAGCATCTGCGAACCACCCAGGCACGCGCCGACAAACGCGAACGTGCGCGCCGCGTCAGCAGTGCCTCGAAGCACCGCGTGCAGCAGGGATGGATTCGCGCGCGGTTCGCTCGAACCCACCGCGCGCAGCGGGGCGGACGCGGTCACGACTGCGTTCTCCAGGGTGCGATCCGGAACAAAAGTAACATGCCGGGCACCGCGAGCGCCGTACACACCAGAAAGTACGTGAACCAGCCGATCTCCGCGACGACATAGCCGCTCGCCGCCGAAGCCAGCGTGCGCGGCACCGAAGCGAGGCTCGTGAAGAGCGCGAACTGGGTGGCCGTGTAGCGCGGATCGGTGGTGCTGGCGATATAGGCGGTGAAGGCCGCCATCGTAAGACCGGTCGCAAAAGTCTCGAACCCGTACACGAGCGCCAGCGCGACCGACCGCGGATCGAGCTGCACCGTCCAGTCGATGCCGACCCAGGACAGCAGTTTCGTCGTCCCCTGGCTCGCCACCACGGCGAAATCGTAGATCGCCGCGAGAGCAGGCGAATCCGGCCCGAGATGCGCGAGCCACGCGAAGCCGAGCGTCGACACCATCTGCAGGAGGCCGAAAATCCACAACCCGCGACCGATGCCAATCTTCATCAGCCAGACTCCGCCGATGATCCCACCTGCGAGACTCGCGCCGAACGCGGTGGTCTTCGCGATCACGCCGATCTGCGTGCGCGAGAAGCCGATATCGAGGAAGAACGACGTGGACAGCGTAGTCGCCATCACGTCGCCGAGCTTGTAAAGGAAGATGAAGCCGAGCACGAAGAGCGCGCCCTTCCAGCCGTCGCGCAGGAGGAATTCGCGGAACGGCAGCACGATGGCGTCGCGAAGGTTCTTCGGCGGCGCGCCGTGCACTTCGGGTTCGCTGACCAGCAAGGTCATGATCATCCCCGGCAGCATGAACACGGCCGTGACGACAAAGACGGTGGTCCACGGCAGGTGATCAGACAGGATCAGCGCGAGCGAGCCCGGCACGAGCGCGGCGATCTTGTACGCATTCACGTGCACGGCGTTGCCGAGACCCTGCTGCGTATCGGTGAGCAGTTCGCGCCGGTAAGCGTCGATCACGATGTCCTGACTCGCGCCGAAGAACGCGACTAGCGCCGTCAGCGCGGCGACCGTCCAGATCGCATCACGCGGCGAGACAAAACCGAGCGCCGCGATCGCGCCTGCGACGAGAATCTGCGTGACGAGCATCCAGCCACGTCGCCGCCCCGGACGCCAGGCCGGCAGACGCGGCAGATAGCGGTCCATCAGCGGCGCCCAGATGAATTTCCATGTGTACGGGAACTGGATCAGCGCAAAAAGGCCGATTTCCTTCAGATTGACGCCTTCGGAGCGCAACCAGGCCTGGACCAGATAGACGAGCGTGAAAAGCGGCAACCCCGACGTGAAGCCGAGGAAGACGCAAATCAGCATGTGTTTGTTAAAAAACGCACGCCAGCCAGGGTGATCTTCGTGAGCGGAAAGTGCGGGCGCCTCGTGTGGCGGGTTCGACATGTGGATAGTTTGCGTTAGCTTTTCTTGACCCGATAGACCGCAAGACTACCACGCCAGTTCTCGCCCCAACGGACGGCCTGGCCGCCGTGCAGCACCACGCGATCGAGGATTTCGATGCCGACTTCCGGCGCCAGCGCCTCGAAATCCTTGATCGTCAGCACCCGCACGTTCGGTGTGTTGTGCCACTGGAACGGCAGCGATTTCGATACCGGCATCCGACCCTGCAACACCGAAAGACGGTGCGACCAGTAACCAAAATTCGGAAACGACACGATGCACTCGCGGCCGACGCGCACCGTCTCGCGCAGGATCGCGGCGGTCTGGTGGATCGTCTGCAAGGTCTGCGACAGGATCGCGAAGTCGAAACTGCCGTCTTCGAACAGGCGCAGGCCGTCTTCCAGATTCTGCTGGATCACGTTGACGCCGTTTTTCGTCGACGCCAGCACGCCGGCGTCGTTGATCTCGATGCCGTAACCGGAGACTTCGAGTTCTTCTGTCAGCAGCGACAGCAGCGAGCCGTCGCCGCAGCCGAGATCGAGCACCGTCGAGCGCGGCTCAACCCAGCGGGCGATCGCGCGGAAGTCAGGCCGCGTCGCAAGATAATCGAGAGCGCGCTGGTTCATGCGTTCACCTCGTTGGCAATGCGTTCGTAATAGGCGCGCATCAGGTTGTGATAGCGGGCGTCGTCGAGCAGGAAGGCGTCGTGGCCGTGCGGCGCATCGATTTCGGCGTACGTCACCGTACGTTTGTGGTCGAGCAACGCCTTCACCAGTTCGCGCGATCTCGCGGGCGCGAAACGCCAGTCAGTGGAAAAACTCGCGATCAGGTATTTCGCCGTCGTGTGCGCGAGCGAGGCGGTCAGGTCGCCGTCGAACGCTTTCGCCGGATCGAAGTAGTCGAGCGCGCGGGTGATCAGCAGGTACGTGTTGGCGTCGAAGTAGTCGGCGAACTTGTCGCCCTGATAGCGCAGATACGATTCCACTTCGAATTCGACGTCGAAGTTGAAGTTGTACGCGTCGAGCGCGCCTTCCGCGCGGCGTAACGCGCGGCCGAATTTGGCGGCCATGTCGTCGTCGGACAGATAGGTGATGTGGCCGATCATCCGCGCGACGCGCAAACCGCGTTTCGGCTTCACGCCGTGCGCGTAGTAATTGCCGCCGTGGAAGTCGGGGTCCGACAGGATCGCCGAGCGCGCCACTTCGTTGAAGGCGATGTTCTGCGCGGAGAGCTTCGGCGTCGACGCGACGACGATGCAGTGCGCGACGCGCTCCGGATACATCATGCTCCACGCCAGCGCCTGCATGCCGCCGAGGCTGCCGCCCATCACCGCTGCGAAACGCTCGATGCCGAATTCATCGGCGACACGTGCCTGCGCATTCACCCAATCTTCGACCGTCACGACCGGAAAGCTCGCGCCGTACGGCTGCTGCGTCGACGGATTGATGCTCATCGGGCCCGTCGAGCCGAAGCACGAGCCGAGATTGTTCACGCCGATCACGAAGAAGCGGTTCGTATCGAGCGGCTTGCCGGGGCCGACCATGTTGTCCCACCAGCCGATGTCCTTCGGATCGTCCACATAGACGCCCGCGACGTGATGCGACGCGTTGAGCGCGTGACAGACAAGCACCGCGTTGCTGCGCGCGGCATTGAGCGTGCCGTAGGTTTCGACCATCAGGTCGTAACCGGCGAGCGAGCTGCCGTTCTGCATGAGCAGCGGCTCGGAGAAATGCATTTTTTGGGGAGCGACGATGCCGATCGATTCCATTCATTCCGCCTTTTAACGACTCTGGGCGGCTAGATGGTGTCGGCGATGCGCGAAAAGACGAAGATATGCGCGGCTGACGACCTCTTTAGCCGCATTTGTAGTGAACCGCGGGAACATTCCCGGCAGGTTCGCGCGCCCGCAATCGAGTCAGCAAATCGGCGCGTCATTCATCCAGCGAGTGACTGCGGCTACAACGTCGAATACCGCAATCAGGCACAAATTATAGCGGAAAGTTTTCGGGACAGCGGTGCGCGCTGTCCCGTGGCGTTGCGATCCGGGCGCCCGGATCGCACCTGGTTCGATGAGTTTCGGCGCTCAGGCCGTCAGCCGCCGCTGGAAACGTCGCAACTGGATGGCCGCGAACGCCATCAGGATGCCGTACACGATCGCATAGCTGCCGATCAGCCACACCACCGACAGCACGCCCACCGGATAGACGCACATCACGATGAGCAGGCCGACAACGACCGACAGGCATCCCGACAGGCCGATCAGCCAGGGGTGCGCCTGCGCGCGACGATACTGGATGGCGTAAATGATCTCGAAGGCGCCGACGATAAACGCCCAGTAGCCGATGATCATCACCAGAACGATGACCGCGGCGCCAGGCCAGAAGAGCGCGGCGAGGCCTGCCAGAATGCCAGTCAGTCCGACCAGCACGTACATCCATCGACGGCTACCGGTGCCACCTGCGCCGTACACCAGCGCAAATGCGCCATCGACGACGGCGTAGGCGCCCCACACGATCACGAGCGAAGCTAACGTCAGGTCGGGCCAGAGGAAAGCGAGCACGCCGAAAATGACCGCGACGATGCCACGAAGCAGGAGCCATCCCCAGTGAGCCGAAAGCGCGGAAAGGCCGGGCGGCAACGCAGACAGGACAGGACGATTCATCATTATGTGTTCTCCCAGGTTTTTTGAACGCGGCGCGAGAGGCCGCCACGCATCGTTGCACAGGGCACGAAGCGTCGATCTCAAAAACCGGGAGGGTTTGGCGCGTTACTGAAGGATCAACAGCAGCTGTGCTTCGGCGTGTTCGCCGGGCGCGCGCGAGAAGCCGCTGCGGGCGAAGCGGTGCCAGCGCCCGATGATGTAGCTGACCAGCAGACTGGCGCGAACAGCGGGGTCGTAGTCCGCGGGCAGCGGAACAGAGGCGCTGTCGGCCTGCGTGTTCGCATCCATCAGCCCGAGTCGCAGGCATTGTTTCAGCGAGGCTTCGACGCGCTCCAGCATCTGGCTCACGCGTTCCGCGAGCCGCTCATGTTCGCCGACGAGCGCTTCGCCCGTCAGCACACGTGTCATGCCGGGATTCTTTGCGGCGAAGTTGAGCAGCATGAGCGCGATCGAGCGCGCCTGGAGCACGCCGTTCGGCTCCTTCGACACGATCTGGTTGATGAGCCCGAAGATCGATTGTTCGATGAATTCGATCAGGCCTTCGAACATCTGCGCCTTGCTGGCGAAATGCCGGTAAAGCGCGGCTTCCGACACACCGAGGCGCGCAGCCAGCGCGGCGGTGGTGATCTTTTCGCCCTTGGGCGTCTCCAGCATCGCCGCGAGCGTCTGGAGGATATGGACGCGCCGCTCGCCCGGCTTCAGTCGCGGCGCGCGGGTGCTGCCGGTGCTGTGATGCGCGTCGTCTACTGGCGGGTCATCTCTGTCAGTCGGCTGCATGTCTGTCGCCTTTTCAGTCGCCCCGAGCGGGTGCCCGATCGCAGTGATTTTAACGAACGAATCGACCAGTCGACATAATGCGGTCGGCCCGTGCCCGGCCGGCGCGTCGGGACGCCTTCCGGACGGCTTTGCGTCGGCAGGTGGCCGGTGATCCACACCGTGCGGATGCCGAGTTGCCGGTAATTTTTCAGATGGCTGCGCGTGTCTTCCACGAGTATTGCGTCGGCGAGCTTGACGTGCGCGTCGCGCATGGCCCGGCGCAGCATCGCCGAATCGGGCTTCGCGCGCCAGCCGCGACGGTCGCGCATATGCTCGATCGCGATCACGCGCTCGAACAGCCGCCCGATGCGCAGTTCTTCGAGCACCGCGCGCGCATAGGTTTCCGGCGCGTTGGTCAGCACGATCTTGCGTCCCGGCAGCGCCTTGATGAGACGCGCGAGACCGCGCTCGGCGCGCAGCATCGCCGGCAGATCGGGGAAGGTGTGCACCACCTTGAGGAAATCGTGCGGATCCACCGGATGATGGCGTGTCAGGCCCAGCAGCGCGGCGCCGTAGCGCTGCGTGTAGCCGGTGCGCAGACGGTTTGCTTCGTCACGCTCGACCTGCAGGGCATCGATGATGTACTGCGTCATCGCCAGATTGATCGCCGGGAAGATCGCGTGCGATGCGTGATGCAGCGTGTTGTCGAGGTCGAAGAGCCACACCGGCGTGCCGCCGGCGATAGGCGGCCGACGGCGTTTGGGACGGGAAGGACGCATCATGCTGGCAGATGAAGCCGTGGAGGGCTCGCGGAAGGCCGTGCTTGGGGGGCCGTTTTAAAGGCGGCTGTGAAGACCAGATCGCGGGCCGGTGGATAAGCGCGCCGCCGTCGCCCGCTGGCGACACGCTGCGCGGCACGGTACGCGCACGGCTGCGCGCACCGTGTTTCATGATGCGCTCAATGCGAGCGGATCATCGTGCCGAACGGCTGTTCGGTCAGGATTTCGAGCAGCACCGAGTGCTCGATGCGGCCGTCGATGATATGCACCGAGCGCACGCCGCTCTTCGCCGCGTCGAGCGCCGACGAGATCTTCGGCAGCATGCCGCCCGAGATCGTGCCATCCGCGAACAGCGAATCGATTTCGCGCGCCGACAGATCGGTCAGCAGGTTGCCTGCCTTGTCCATCACACCGGGGATGTTGGTCATCATCACGAGCTTTTCTGCGTTCAGCACGACAGCCAGCTTGCCCGCGACCAGATCCGCGTTGATGTTGTACGAGAGGCCGTCTTCGCCGAAGCCGATCGGCGAGATGACCGGAATGAACGCGTCGTCCTGAAGCGCCTTGACCACCGCCGGATTGATCGCCTCGACTTCGCCGACCTGACCGATGTCGACATACTGGCCGGGATTGTCGCGATCCGGCATCAGCATCTTGCGTGCGTGGATGAGGCCGCCGTCCTTGCCCGTCAGACCGACCGCATGGCCGCCGAAATGATTGATCAGCGTGACTATGTCCTGCTGCACTTCGCCGCCGAGTACCCATTCGACGACTTCCATCGTCTCTTCGTCGGTCACGCGCATGCCCTGGATGAACGTGCCCTGCTTGCCGATCTTCTTGAGCGCCTGGTCGATCTGCGGGCCGCCGCCGTGGACGATCACCGGGTTGATGCCGACCAGCTTCAGCAGAATGACATCGCGCGCGAAGCCCTGCTTCAGGCGCTCTTCGGTCATGGCGTTACCGCCGTATTTGATGACCACGGTCTTGCCGTGATACTGGCGGATGTAAGGGAGCGCCTCGGCCAGAATTTCGGCCTTCAGGGTGGGCGCAATCTGCGAAAGGTCTGGGAGCTCGGACATGGCGGCAGAATCAGGCAGGGCAGTTGAAACAAGGCCGAATTGTACAGGACTGGCGCGCTGCAACAGGGTTTTCGACGAGCGCCGTGGCGGCGCGCCGGACGAGTGTCGTGCAGTGCGCAACGGGCGGTCGGCCCTGCGCACTGGCGTGCCTGCCCGACGCGGCGTGGCATGCATTTTTCCGCGACGTTCCTGGAGGGCCGGCCGATGCCTGGAAACTGGCCGAACGGCCGATCACTGGCCGCCCGCGAGACGTGGCATTATTCCTGTGACTCCCTGACAGCTTCATCCTTTTGCCATGAACCCGTCTGGTTCTGCGTCCGGTACTTCTTCGAAAGACGTGGTCAGCGTCCGCTGTCCACGCTGCGGCGTGTCGTTCGACTGCGGCGCGCAGGCGAAAACCGTCGCGTGCTGGTGCCGTGCGATGCCAGCCTTGCCCAGAGAGCGGCTCGAACCTGGCAGCGGGTGTCTGTGCCCGGAATGTCTCGCCGACGAAATCGCGAGCGTTCAGCGTGGCGGCACGCCAGGTGCCGCCAGCGGCTGACTGACGGGTAAACTGGCGGCATGCACCGCATAACCAACACCGGCCGGGTCAACCTCGGACACCTTTTCTGGCTGCGAAGCTTCGCCATCATCGGCCAGCTTGGCACGATCGCGGTCGTCCAGTTTCTTTTCGGCGTCCATCTGCCGTTACCCGCGATGCTGCTTGTGATCGCGCTCGAAGTGCTGTTCAACGGGCTGACGTGGATCCGCGTGGCGCGCGAGAAGCCTGAATCCAATCTCGAACTCTTCGGCCAGATCTGGGTGGATCTCGGCGCTTTGTCGGCGCTGCTGTTTCTGTCGGGCGGCACGACCAATCCGTTCGTGTCGCTTTATCTGCCTTCGCTCGCGATCGCGGCCGCCGTGCTGCCGTGGTATCTGATGGCGTGGCTCGCGGCATTCGCGGCGGCGTGCTATGCCGTGCTCGGCTTTGATTCCGTGCCGCTCAATCTCGACAATCCGGCGAACCTGTTCGAGTACTACCGCGCGGGCATGTGGGTCAACTTCATGGTGAGCGTCGGGCTGATCGCGTGGTTCGTCGCGCGGATGTCGCGCGCCTTGCGGCTGCGCGATACCGCGCTGGGCGACGCCCAGCAGCGGCTGCTGCGGGATGAACGCGCCGTGGCGCTGGGTGTGCAGGCCGCCACCGTCGCGCACGAGATCGGCACGCCGCTGTCGACGATCGCGATGCTCGCCGAAGAACTGCGCGACGCGGCGCGCACCGACAAGGGTCTCGCGCCGTATTCGGCGGATATCGCGCTGCTCGAACAGCAGATGGCGCTGTGCACGTCGGCGCTTGCGCGGCTGCGCAGCCGTGCATCGTCGACGGGTAGCCGTCTGACGGTCGGTGAGTGGCTGACGTCGTTCGCCGAGCAGTGGCGGCTGCGGCATCCGCATGTCAAATTCGAGCGTCCGGGTTCGCCGCCCGACCACGTCAGTCTTGACGATACGGTCGCGGTCGGCCAGATTCTCACGATCCTGCTCGATAATGCAGCGCGCGCGAGCCGCGATCACGTGACGCTGACTGCCAGACTGACGGCGCGCGGCGACATGATCGAATTCGAAGTGTGCGATGCGGGCCCCGGCATTCCGCCGACGCTGCGCCATTCGCTGGGCTCGATGCCCGTCGACAGCACGCAGGGCGGCCATGGCGTCGGACTTTATCTGGCGTTTTCGGCCGCGACGCGGTTGCGCGGGTCGATCGAATTAAGCGATATCAACGACACAAGGCCGCGCGGGACGCGCGCTGTGCTGCGGCTGCCGGTGGGCGGCACCGCGGGGCTTCCCGGCGCGGCGCAGACGGCGGCTGGCCAGGCCGGCGCGAACCGCAACGGTTCCGCACCTACCAATACGGAGAAACAGGCATGAGCGACATGAATTTTCTGGTCATCGACGATGACGAAGTGTTCTCCGGCATCCTCGCGCGCGGTCTGACGCGGCGCGGCTTCACGGTCGCCGAGGCGCACAACGCCGACGAAGCGATCAAACTCGCGAACCAGCAGAAGTTCGGGCAGATCACGGTGGACCTGCATCTGGGCGACGATTCCGGCCTGAGCCTGGTCGCGCCACTTCGCGAACTGCAGCCAGACGCACGCATGCTCGTGCTGACGGGTTACGCGAGCATCGCCACGGCCGTGCAGGCCGTCAAGGACGGCGCCGACAACTATCTGGCGAAGCCGGCCAACGTCGAGTCGATTCTTTCGGCGCTTCAAAGCGAAGCGAGTGCGTTGCAGGCCGAAGAGGCGCTGGAGCACCCGGCGCCGCTATCCGTCGCACGGCTCGAATGGGAACACATCCAGCGCGTGCTGGCGGAAAACGGCAACAATATCTCGGCGACGGCGCGCGCGCTGAACATGCACCGCCGCACGCTGCAGCGCAAGCTGGCGAAGCGGCCTGTGCGGCAGTGATGTCTGACTCTTGAAGCGTGGCGCTGATGGCAAAACGGGCGGCCTGGCATGGCCGCCCGTTTTGTTCCGGCGTGATGCGGATCGATCAACACATCACCGGGCCTCGCCTCGCCACATCACAGAACGTAGCGCGACAGGTCCTCGTCGTCGGCGACTTCGTTCAGCGCGCGATCGACATACGCCGCATCAATCATGACGTTCGTGCCCGCATGATTGCCGGCGGAAAACGACACTTCTTCAAGCAGCTTTTCGATCACCGTGTACAGACGCCGTGCGCCGATGTTCTCCGTCTTCTCATTCACCGAGAACGCGATTTCCGCCAGTCGACGGATGCCGTCGTCCGCGAAATCGAGATGCACGTCTTCAGTCGCGAGGAGCGCCTGATACTGTTTGACGAGACTGGCGTCAGTCGCGACAAGTATCGACTCGAAGTCTTCCACCGACAGCGAATCCAGTTCGACGCGAATCGGGAAACGACCCTGCAACTCAGGAATCAGATCACTCGGCTTCGCCAGATGGAACGCGCCGCTCGCGATGAACAGCACGTGATCGGACTTCACCATCCCGTACTTCGTGCTGATGGTAGTGCCTTCGACGAGCGGCAACAGATCGCGTTGCACGCCCTGACGCGACACTTCCCCTCCGCCCGCTTCGTTACGTGACGCGATCTTGTCGATTTCGTCGAGGAACACGATGCCGTTCTGCTCGACGTTGCGCACGGCCATCGCCTTCACTTCTTCGTCGTTGAGCATCTTGCCGGCTTCTTCGTCAGTGAGAAGTTTCAGCGCTTCCTTGACCTTCAGCTTGCGACGCGTTTTCTTGCCGCCGCCGATGTTCGCAAACATCGAACGGATCTGCTCGGTCATGTCTTCCATGCCCGGCGGCCCCATGATGTCCATGCCGACTTGCGGCTGCTCGACGTCGAGTTCGATTTCCTTGTCGTCGAGAAGACCTTCACGCAGACGTTTGCGGAAGGTCTGACGCGTGGTGCTGCTTTCGTCCATCGTGTCCGCGGCGCTCGAGCTCGCGCCAAAACCGACCGGACGTGCCGTGGGCAACAGGATGTCGAGAATGCGGTCTTCGGCCTGATCTTCAGCCTTCGTGCGGACCTTGCGCATTTCGGTTTCACGCGTCTGCTTGATGGAGATTTCCATCAGGTCGCGCATGATGCTGTCCACGTCGCGGCCGACGTAACCGACCTCGGTGAACTTCGTTGCTTCGATCTTGATGAACGGCGCATCCGCCAGCTTGGCGAGACGACGCGCGATTTCGGTTTTGCCGACGCCCGTTGGTCCGATCATCAGGATGTTCTTCGGCGTGATTTCCTGGCGCAGCGGTTCTTCGACCTGCTGACGACGCCAGCGGTTGCGCAGCGCGACGGCGACCGCTTTCTTCGCGCGGTCCTGACCAATGATGTGTTTATCAAGTTCCGAGACGATCTCGGCAGGAGTCATGGTGCTCATCGTGGGTCCTTACTCGATCGTCTCGATGACGCGGTTATGGTTCGTGTAGATACACATGTCGCCAGCAATCTCCAGCGACTTCTCGACGATCTCGCGCGGTGACAGCTCCGTGTTGCCGGCAAGTGCCGTGGCCGCCGCCTGCGCGTACGCACCGCCGGAGCCGATTGCGCAGATGCCGCCTTCGGGATCGAGCACATCGCCGTTACCGGTAATGACGAGCGTGGTGTGTGCGTCGGCGGTAATCAGCATTGCTTCGAGACGGCGCAGCATGCGGTCGGTGCGCCAGTCTTTGGCGAGTTCGACGGCGGCACGCGTGAGGTTGCCCTGGTGTTTTTCGAGCTTGGCTTCGAAGCGGTCGAGCAGCGAAAAGGCGTCGGCTGTGCCGCCGGCGAAACCGACCAGCACCTTGCCGCCGTAGATGCGCCGAACCTTTTTCGCGCCGCCTTTCATGACGATATTGCCCAGCGTCACCTGGCCGTCGCCGCCGAGCGCGACCTGGTCGCCGCGCCGCACGGAAACGATCGTCGTGCCGTGAAATTGCTCCATATGCGTTCCTTTTGCAAAACGGGAAGGACGCAGCAGCGCTCTGCGCCACTACTTGAATCCAGGTAAGCGGACGGCGCGCAACGCAGACAACCAGCCGAAAGCGCGCGCGCTCGTGCAACGCATGTCCGATTTATTTTAGGGCGTGCGGCAGCATATCAAGAGTCGGCCGAATGGCTAACGGTGGAAAAAGACGGAAAAGCGCGGGAGAAGATGGGGCCGAAACAACCATGCGCGCAGGCGCGAGAGCACGCATTGCAAAAGAAAAAAGGCGCACGGAACACCGTGCGCCTCTCGACGAAGCAGCGTGTTGGGGCGCGGGCCGAAGCCGCGCCGCGGCGGTCAGTCGCCGAACAGCTTCTGGCGCAGTTCGCGGCGTTCCTGCGCTTCGAGCGACAGGGTTGCCGTGGGCCGCGCGAGCAGACGCGGAACACCAATCGGTTCACCGGTTTCTTCGCACCAGCCATAGTCGCCCGAATCGATGCGTGCGAGCGATTGCTGAACTTTCTTCAGCAGCTTGCGTTCGCGGTCGCGCGTGCGCAGTTCCAGCGCATGCTCTTCCTCGATCGTCGCGCGATCGGCCGGGTCCGGCACGATCACTGTTTCACGCAGGTTTTCGGTCGTCTGGCCGGCATTGCGGAGAATTTCCGCCTGCAGCTGTTCGAGCTTGTTCTTGAAGAAAGCGAGCTGATCCTCATTCATGTAATCCTTGTCGCTCATCTTCAGGATTTCGGCTTCGGTCAAGAGTCGTTTCGTCGTCATCTGGCTTGCTTCTTCAATGTGAGGCAAAACTCATACGTATTGCCCGCTCTTTCGTGTTGCCCGCAAAGACGCCTTTAATCGCACTCAGTCGAGCGCTGGCGAACACGGACGGTGGGCTGTCGTGACGCCAAAGGCGCCGATGCGGGGCCGAACTCCTCTGGAAACCGGTCTACAGATGCTCCTGAGGCATTACTTCTACCGGCAGCGCGCTCCCCGAAACCGGCGTGCCGGCCGGCATGTCGGCGTGATTTCCGGATGAGATTTTCCGGCGCCGTGTGTACCCGGTACGGGCTGCGATGTCCCGGGCATTTCGTTGTCATTCTCCAGTGGGCACGTATTGTAACTGAATCACAATCCGGTACGACAAGCGGGGGAAATCCCTGCTGCCACTGTCGATATCGTGAAAATATAACGCGCTAATGACCAAAAAGCGATGGTCGTGCACGGTTTTACGCAACAGGGTTTTCACGCGCCTTTCACATATACCGCATTTTGAGCGGCCCGATGGGACTGGCGTGACCAGATTCAGCCAGTTTCGGGCCGCTTTTTTCTTTGGCGCGGCGTTGCAGCCTCAGTCTCAGGCCAGACAGGCGTCGAGGCCGTCGGTAATCAGGTCTCGCGGCAATTCAATGCCGATGAAAACCATCTTGCTGTTTTTCTTTTCGATCGGTTGCCATTTCGACGCCAGATCGCTGCCCATCATCTGGTGCACGCCCTGGAACACAACCTTGCGATCGACACCCTTCATGTACAGCACGCCCTTGTAGCGCAGCAGGCGTTCGCCGTAAATCTGCAGGATGCCGCCGAGGAAGTCTTCCAGCCGGTTCGGATCGAACGGGCGCTCACTGCGGTAGACGAACGATTTGATCTTGTCGTCGTGGTGAGCGTGGTGGTGCCTGGCGTGGCCGTGATCGTGACCTTCGTGGTCGCACTGGCCGTGATCGTGGTCGCAATCCGCATGATCATGGTCATGGTCGTGATGCGCATGGTCGTGCTCATCTTCAGCGAGGAAATCCGGATCGATTTCGAGCTTCGCGTTCAGGTTGAAACCGCGCAGATCGAAAATTTCCTTGATGTCGGCTGCGCCGAAATTGACGACCCTGATCGCCGCTTTCGGATTCATGTGCAGCAGACGATGGCGCAGATCGCCAATCGCCTCTTCGTCAACCAGATCCGCCTTCGTGATGAACAGACGATCCGCAAAACCCACCTGACGCTGCACGACTTCATGCTCGTCGAGCTGGAGATCGGCGTGCTTCGCGTCGACGAGCGTGATGATCGCGTCGAGCAGGAATTCGTCGGCAATCTGGTTATCCATGAAGAACGTTTGCGCCACCGGGCCCGGATTGGCGAGGCCCGTGGTTTCGATCACGACGCGGTCGAAATCCAGTTCGCCGGCCTGCTTTTTCGCGGCCAGATCGCCGAGCACGCGCGCGAGGTCGCCGCGGATCGTGCAGCAGATGCAGCCATTGCTCATCTGGATGATCTGTTCATTGGCGTCCTGCACGAGGATTTCGTTGTCGATGTTTTCTTCGCCGAACTCGTTCTCGATCACGGCGATCTTCATGCCGTGCTTTTCGTTCAGGATGCGCTTGAGCAGCGTGGTTTTGCCGCTGCCGAGAAAGCCGGTGAGGATGGTAACGGGGATCATGTTGTCTGCCTGTTAAATGCGTGAATCAGGTGCGGGGCCGCGCGCGGGCGGCCACTCGATCGGTCAGTAATTGAAACATATCTGTCAAGGCGCCGCTGGCGGCAGCCTTAAAACCGGGTTTTCGCCGAACGTTCGCCGGGCGGGAAATATCCCGAAACTATGGGCGATCAGGCAATTTGCAACAATAGGCCTTTCAGATATTCGCCTTCCGGGAACGCAGTCAGCAGGGGGTGATCGACGCCCGCGCCGAGGCGCTTCAGGATGCGCGCGTCGACCCGCGCGTCCGACGCCGCGCTGGAGACGATCTTCTGGAACAGCTCGGCGTCGATCGCGCCCGAACACGAATACGTGAACAGGAGGCCGCCCGGACGCAGCAGCTTCAGGCCGGTCAGATTGATGTCCTTGTACGCACGGGCCGCGCGGTCCACATGTTCGCGCGACGGCGCGAATTTCGGCGGATCGAGCACGATCAGGTCGAAACGTTCCCCTTCGTCGTAGAGGCGGCGCAACGTCTTGAACGCGTCGGCGTCGAGCCAGACGGCGCGCGCCGCATCGAAACCGTTGGCCTCGACGTTTTGCTGCGCAAGCGCGAGCGCCTCGCCGGACGAATCGATCGACACCACCCGTTTCGCGCCGCCCTTGAGCGCCGCCAGCGAAAAGCCGCCGGTGTAGCAGAAGCAGTTCAGCACGTCGCGGTCCTGCGCAAACTGCTGCACGAGCGCGCGATTGTCGCGCTGGTCGACGTAGAAGCCCGTCTTGTGGCCGTTGCGCACGTCGACGTGATACCGCACGCCGTTTTCGGCTGAGATCAGCGTGGCCGGCGGCGCGTCGCCGGCGAGCACGCCGGTCGTCTGTTCGAGGCCTTCCTTCTCGCGAATCGACACGTCGGAGCGCTCGTAGACGTTCGGGCAGCCCGTCGCGCCCGTCAGCGCCGCGACGATCGCTTCTTTCCACGCCTCGACGCCCGCGGCCATGAACTGGCAGACGATCTGGCCGCGCATCGTGTTGTCGTCCGCGATGTAGTAGTCGACGATCAGGCCGGGCAGGCCGTCCGCTTCGCCGAAAATCAGCCGCACGGCGCCGGTGTTCTGCACCATCTTCTGACGATGCGCGAGTGCGCGCTGCACGCGGCGCTTGAAGAATGCGTGATCGATGGGTTCGGCCTCGTCGAAGCTCCACACGCGCGCGCGGATCTGCGAGTGCGCGCTGTACGCCGCGCGCGCGAGAAACCGGCCGTCGTGCGCGCGGACGGTCACGGTCGCGCCCGAAGCAGGCTCACCGTCAACGCGATCGATCGCGTTCGCGTAGACCCACGGATGCCGGCGCAGCAGTGACTTCTCTTTAGACGATTTCAGCGTAACGGTAATCATGGTTTGACTTTGCGAAGGATGCCATGTGCGGACAATTGCGCGCGCATCGGGCTGCCCGGGGCGGCGCAGGAAGATGTGTGGCGCGGGCTGCGCGCCGCAGTGCAGGCGCCGGAGAGAGTGGGTCCTAGTCGCGCTTTTTCGCGCGCGGATGCGCCTGATCGTAGACCCGCGCCAGATGCTGGAAATCGAGCGCCGTGTACACCTGGGTCGCGGTGATGCTCGCGTGACCCAGCAGTTCCTGCACGGCACGCAGGTCGCCGCTCGATTGCAGCACGTGCGTGGCGAACGAGTGACGCAACACGTGCGGATGCACATTCGCCGGAATGCCAGCCAGCATCGCGGCGCGCTTCACGCGGTCGCGCACGACGTTCGGCGACATCCGGTTGCCGCGCGCGGAAAGAAACAGCGGATGCGGATCGTGCTTGACGAACTCGCCGCGCACCGCGATCCAGGCGCGCAGTGCGTCTAGCGCCTTCGCGCCGACCGGCACGACGCGACGCCGGTTGCCCTTGCCGAGCACCTCGACTTCGGTCGCGTCGAGTTTGAACCAGCCTGCCGATCGATAGCCGTCGACGTCGGCGAACGCGACGTCCAGCCCGACCAGTTCCGACAGCCGCAACCCCGACGAGTAGAACAGTTCCAGCATCGCGTGATTGCGCAAGCCTTCGGCGGTGCCGGCGGTGGGCGCTTCCATCAGCGTGTGGGCGTCGTCAACGGAAAGCGCTTTTGGCAGCGTTTTCGCCTGCTTCGGCGCACGCACGGTCGCGACCGGATTCACCGGCAGATCGATGCGCCCGGCGAGCCAGCGATAAAACGCCCGCCACGACGAAAGCCGATGCCCGATCGATCGCGCCGACAACCCGCCTGCGTGCGCCCTTGCGACTGCGCCGCGGATATCGGTTGCGGTGAGCTGCTCGAACGGACGGCCGTTCGCGAGCTTCTTCAGTTCGTCGAGTTCGTGCGTGTAGCCGCGCAGCGTGTGCGCCGACAGCCGTCGCTCATGCTCGAGGCTTGAGAGATACGCGGCGACGGGATCGGCGAGGTTCACGTGGCTGGCTGGTGTCAGCGCGGCAGCAGACGGCTCAGCGCCGCACTGGCGAGTGCGCCGATCTGCGTGAGGAAGTCGGTGGCCATGCCGTCGTGAAAGCGTCGCGTGTCCGGTGAGCCCATCACGAGCAGACCGAACACGCTGGCGTCCGCGGCTGCTTCCGGGTCGCGCAGCGCGAGCAGCGCAATCGAGCCGGTGGTTGCGGCGGCGGGTTCCTCACCTGAAACGCCCTCATCCGGCACTGCCGCGACCGCAGGTGCGAGCCACTGCGCCGCCTCGAAACCGGTATTTGCGCCGCAATACGGCGTGGCGAGACTGTTGGCGAAAATGCGCACTTCCTCGCCGACATGCCGCGCGAATTCCGCGTGCGCGTACGGCTCGGCGACGTCCCACACGCGCAGTGCCGCCTGCGGTACGTCGAAAATGTCGCGCAGGCCGTTCGAGATCGTGCGCGGCAGCGCGTGCGGATCGCGTTCGGACATCACGCGCGTTGTCCAGCGGCTGAATTTCGCGGCGATGCTGTCGTTTTCGTGACCGTAACGCAGCAGTTCAGCGAGACGCCGTTCGAGGTGTTTATTCTTGTCGCGCAGCATTTCCATCTGCCGTTCCTGCAGCGACACAGCCGCTTTCCCGTGCGGATTCGCCAGGCGGATGGTCGCGAGCATTTCCGCGTGTTCGGCGAAAAAATCAGGGTTGGCAAGCAGGTATTCGGCGACTTCGCGATCGTTCATGGTTTCGGCTTAAGAGATGCGCGGGGCGTGGTGTTGTTGATTATGGATTCTGTTTGCAGCTAGTCGGCCAGTTCGATCTCGCCTTCGAACACGGTCGTGGCCGGTCCGGCCATCAGGAGCGGCGCGCGCTCATCCCGGGCGCCGTTCCATGTGATGGTCAGCACGCCGCCATGCGTGTGCACCGTGACGGGCGAATCGAGCAGCCCACGACGAATGCCGGCCGCAACGGCCGCGCACGCGCCCGTGCCGCACGCGAGCGTTTCGCCCGCGCCGCGCTCGTAGACGCGCAGTTTGATCTCGTTGCGCGCGACGATCTGCATGAAGCCGGCGTTCACCTTCTGCGGAAAACGCGGATGTTTTTCGATCACCGGGCCATCGACGCCGACGGCAAAGGCTTCGACGTCATCGACGATCTGCACCGCGTGCGGGTTGCCCATCGACACCACCGAAATCTCACGCGTCGTGCCGTTCACGTCGAGCGGCCAGAGCGTGTCGTTGCCTTCGCGACGGCCTTCGAGGCCAGTGGCATCGAATGGCACGCGCGACGGCTCGAACACCGGGCTGCCCATATCGGCGGATACCTCGCCGTTGTCCTGCATCGTCAACGTGGCGAAGCCGTTCTGCACCTCTACGCGCACCGTGCGCTTTTCCGTGAGGTGCGCGTCGCGCACGAATTTCACGAAGCAGCGCGCGCCATTGCCGCAATGCTCGACTTCGCCGCCATCGCAATTGAAGATCCGATAACGGAAATCGACGCCTTCCACCGTGGGCCGTTCAACGAGCAGCAGTTGATCCGCGCCGATGCCGAAATGACGGTCGGCGAGCGCGCGCACCTGCGCCTCTGTCAGCGTGACAGGTTGCGTGTAGCCGTCGAGCACGACGAAGTCATTGCCCGCGCCGTGCATTTTGGTGAATTTGAGTTTCATCCCACTATTGTAAGGGACGCGCGTGCGCGCGCGTCGATGGCAATTGCTGCGTTAGCCATCCGGCCAGGTGTGCGACGCGTCATGCCGCTGGCAGGATTCAATAAACGCCCGGCTCGCCCGGCGGACGCGTCTTGAAGCGCTTGTGCAACCAGTAATACTGTTCGGGCATCTTCGGAATCAGCTCTTCGAGGAAGGCGTTCATGCGGCGCGCGTCGAGATCGTCGTCGCCGGTGGGGTAATTTTCCCACGGCTTGAATACCTTCAGACGATAGCCCTTGTAGTTCGGCAGCACCTCGCCGATGAACGGCAGCACCTGCGCGTGGCCGACCTTGGCCAGCCGGCCTACCGCGGTGAGCGTACACGCCGGCACGCCAAAGAAGGGCACGAACGTCGAATTGCGCATGCCATAGTCCATGTCGGCGCCGAGCATCACCGGTTTGAGGTCGCGCAGCCAGCGCAGCACGATGCGCGCGCTGTCCGCGCGGCTCGCCAGTTCGGCGCCGAAACGGCCTCGCGCCGCTTTCGCGACGGCTTCGAGTTCCGGATTCGACATCGGCTGATAGAGCGAACCGCAGGTCCTTTGCAGCGCGTAGTTGATGAAAATCGAGCCGGCCTCGATGCCCACGAAGTGAAAGCCCAGAAGCAGCGTCGGCGGCATGTCGGGGTCGGTGAGATCAACTTCGCTGTCGACCTGCACCAGTTTCTCGAGCTTCTTCGCCGAGGCGAACCACTGAACGCTGCGTTCGAGATAGCTGCGGATTGCGTGGCGGAAGTGCTTCTGTGCGACATCTTCACGGCGCGCCTCGCTCCATTCGGGGAAGCACAGCTTGAGGTTGATGTGGACGATACGCTTGCGCCGGCTCGGGATCTGGTAAAGCAGCCAGCCGAGGCCGTCTCCAAGACGTGCGATGAACCCGTACGGCAGCAGCGCGAATAATTTCAGCAGGCCGATGGCGAGCTTTGTGCCATAGCGACTCAGCATGCGGCTTCCCCATGTGGGGCGTAGCACGGAAGGGCCTTCAGAAAATCAGTAAAAAGGACGTAATACATCACGCGAGGGTACTCTGTGACATTTGAAAGAAGTCGCTATAATAAGGGCTTCGCCGAGTTAATAGACAACTTGCGGGGCGAAGCTGGCAGGCGCCAACTCAATGTTTGCGCGCCTGACGGTCTGTAAATCCGCTAAAGCGTCGCCGCTTCAGGCTCCCGAAGCTGGCTACGTGAAACTCAAACCGTAACCACATAACAGGAGTCTGCAACGTGGCAAACGATTACTTTTTTACCTCCGAATCGGTTTCCGAAGGCCATCCGGACAAGGTCGCCGACCAGATCTCGGACGCGATTCTCGACGCCATCCTGAAGCAGGACAAATACTCGCGTGTTGCAGCGGAAACGCTGTGCAACACCGGTCTCGTCGTGCTGGCTGGCGAAATCACCACGACGGCCAACGTCGACTACATCCAGGTCGCGCGCGAAACGATCAAGCGCATCGGCTACGACAACACGGATTACGGCATCGACTACCGCGGCTGCGCGGTGCTCGTCGCGTATGACAAGCAGTCGCCGGACATCGCGCAGGGCGTGGATCGCGCACACGACAACAACCTCGATCAGGGCGCCGGTGACCAGGGCCTGATGTTCGGTTACGCATGCGACGAAACGCCGGAACTGATGCCGTTGCCGATCCACCTGTCGCACCGCCTCGTCGAGCGCCAGGCCAATCTGCGCCGCGACGGCCGTCTGCCGTGGCTGCGTCCGGACGCAAAGTCGCAGGTCACCGTGCGTTACGTCGACGGCAAGCCGCATTCGATCGATACGGTCGTCCTGTCCACGCAGCACGCACCGGACATCGAACTCGCGACGCTGCGCGAAGCCGTGATCGAAGAAGTCATCAAGCCGACGCTGCCGGCTGAACTGATCAAGGGCGACATCAAGTTCCTCGTGAATCCGACCGGCCGGTTCGTGATCGGCGGCCCGCAAGGCGACTGCGGTCTGACGGGCCGCAAGATCATCGTCGATACGTACGGCGGCGCAGCACCGCACGGCGGCGGCGCGTTCTCGGGCAAGGATCCGTCGAAGGTCGACCGTTCGGCAGCTTATGCCGGCCGTTACGTCGCGAAGAACATTGTTGCTGCCGGCCTCGCGTCGCGCTGCCTGATCCAGGTGTCGTACGCAATCGGCGTTGCGAAGCCCACTTCGGTGATGGTCAACACATTCGGCACGGGCCGCGTGTCGGACGCAATGATCACGCGTCTGGTTCAGGAACACTTCGATCTGCGTCCGAAAGGCATCGTCCAGATGCTCGACCTGCTGCGTCCGATCTACGAAAAGACCGCTGCTTACGGCCACTTCGGCCGCGAAGAGCCGGAGTTCTCGTGGGAATCCACCGACAAGGCGCTCGCGCTCGCGGAAGCGGCTGGCACCGAACCGGTTGCCGCGCTGGCCTGATTCCGGTCGCGCACGAAGTTCGCGCTTCATGCAAAAAACCCCGCCGGCTCGCGCCGTGCGGGGTTTTTTTATTGTGCGTCGCGAATGCGCGGCGTCGGCCTGTGGTTAGAGACGCCGGGCGACGCAAAGGGCACGAAAAGTGAGGCAGACGCTTTACGGCGCGTGGCCGTCTGGCGTGCCCTCGTGTGGTTCACGCCTCACACGGCCTGATTCACCGCGTCGCAAACGCAAACCAGCCCGTGCTCGTGACCGACACGCGACGCGGACGACGGCTCGTGCTTCGAACCACAGCCGCTGGACGCGCATTTAGCGTGCGCAGCGTCGTCGGCTTGCGCAGCAGCGTACGCAGCGAGAAACGATGTGAGCCACTACTCACGCGCAGTGCGGCAAAGAAAGAATGAAACCACATACGGATGCCGTCGACGGGCTTCGCTTCACGCCATTGTTCGGCGAGCGCGCGGGTGCGCGCGGAATGATGGCGCAGCGCTCGCATGACATGACGGCGCGCGGGACGCGCTGCTTTCAACGCGGCGCGGGTAAGACCGGTGCTCAATAAAGTGTGCATGGTTTCAGCGAGATGAATGGAGCATCGAACAGGCGGTGGCAGGCGCGCTAAGAGCAGCACCAAATATGCCAGCAGGGTCGATGGAGAAACCGGAAAGCGCGCGGATCGATGCGACAGCAGCCATCGCAGGCCGCGCGCGCACCGCGGAGGCGGGGTTGGCGGTCAACATGCGTGCAGGCTACACGCGATTCATGACGCCAGGAAGTCGGGTTTTTACCCTTGATTACCCCTGGAAAAAGGGTCGTTTCAAACGCCAGATATGAACCGCGATCGCGCGGTGGCGGTCGATTTTCGTGCAGACGCTGCCCCGATGGCGTGCGATGCACCGCGTCACTGCATCGTCTGCAAGGGGGAGCGCGTGGTGAGCCGCCCAGGCGGATCGGGTACGTTTTACAATCCGGTATTAGCCAGCCGACCCGGAATGTCTCCATGTCAGTTCAGTCGCATCAGTCGCATCAGTCGCATCAGTTGCCTCATTCGAAAAAGGAGCAGGTCCAGGAGCTGCGCGACCGCGGCTTCGTCGTCGTGCCCGGACTGCTCACCCCAGAGCGCTGCGGGCAGATGAAGCAGGTTGCAGAGCGGCAGTTGCAGGAGGCCACCTCGCCGCTGGAGTTCGAGGCCGATCTGCGCTATCCGGGCGCCCCCGAGTCGAAATACGCGCCGGGCGGCCACACCGTGCGGCGTCTGCTCGATGCGTACCAGCGCGATCCGCTCTTTCGCGAATGGGCGACTGCGCCCGAGATCCGGGGCTGGATGGAGCTGTATTTCGGCGAGGAGCCGCACCTGTCGCGCGCGCATCACAACTGCATGATGACGAAGCACCCGGCGTACGGCAGCCTGACGGGCTGGCATCGCGATTCGCGGTACTGGTCGTTCGAGCGGGACGATCTGGTGTCGGTGTGGGCCGCGCTCGGACCGGAGACGGTGGATAACGGCGCGCTGTGGTTCGTACCGCTGTCGCATACTGTGCCGTTCACGTCAGACCGCTTCGATCAGGCGAAATTTTTCCGCTCCGATCTGCCCGAGAATCAGGCGCTGATCCAGACGGCCATTTCACCGGAATTGCAGACCGGCGACGTTGTGTTCTTCCACTGCAACACGCTGCATTCAGCGGGCAAGAACATCAGCGACGACGTGAAGTTTTCACTCGTATTCACGTACCACGGCGCGAGCAATGTGCCTTTGCCGGGATCGCGGTCGGCGTCGATGCCGGAAGTCGCGTTCTGAGCACAATGACGATGAGCGGCGGTTTGCGAGCCGCCCATCGTTTGCACGCCTAGCGTTTGCCCGACACGATGAGACCGGTGAGCCCGGCAAGTGTCGCGGCCACGCCGCCGGCGATCAGGAAGATAGTCTTGTTGGTCGGTGCGCCGGTGAAGACGCGTGAGACGTCGTTGCTGAACGAGTTGAACGACTGGCCGCCGAAATACAGCAGCACCACGCCGCCGACGATCAACGCGAACGAGATCGCTCTGGTCATGAAAATCCCTCATCGTTAAACATGGTCGCCGCAGTGTAGGGGAGCGGCGCGGCGGCGTCCATCCTTCGTCCCGCAGTCTGGGGCGATGCAAGCGACGCACCGATTGGCTACCATACATAGTTCCGCGCCTCGCGTGTCAAAGCGCGCGCCTTTTCAGTCTCTATCAGGGAATTCAAGCAATGGCCTATGAAGCAGCATCAGAACGCTATTCGGACATGCAATACCGTGTTTGCGGCAAGTCGGGGCTCAAGCTGCCGGCGTTGTCGCTCGGCCTGTGGCACAACTTCGGCGATACCACGCCGTTCTCGACGCAGCGCGACATCCTGCGCACGGCGTTCGATCTGGGCATTACCCACTTCGATCTGGCGAATAACTACGGGCCGCCGTACGGCAGCGCGGAAACGAATTTCGGCCGCCATTTCAAGGACGACTTCAAGCCGTATCGCGATGAACTGCTGATCTCGTCGAAGGCGGGCTGGGACATGTGGCCGGGTCCGTATGGTCAGGGCGGCGGCTCGCGCAAGTATGTGCTCGCGAGTCTCGATCAGAGCCTGCAGCGCATGGGCCTCGATTACGTCGATATTTTCTATTCGCATCGTTTCGACGCCGACACGCCGCTCGAAGAAACCGCCAGCGCGCTCGCGACGGCAGTGCAGCAGGGCAAGGCGCTATACATTGGCATTTCGTCGTATTCACCGGCGAAGACACGTGAAATGGCGAAGCTGCTGAGCGAATACAAGGTGCCGCTGCTGATTCACCAGCCGGCGTACAACATGCTGAACCGCTGGGTCGAGCATGAACTGCTCGATACGCTCGACGGCATCGGCGCAGGCAGCATCGCGTTTACGCCGCTCGCCCAGGGCCTCTTGACCAGCAAGTATCTGAACGGCGTGCCGCAGGACGCGCGGGTCAACAAGGCGGGTGGCGATTCGCTGAAGCAGGAGCATCTGAGCGCGCAGAACATCGATCACGTGCGCAAGCTGAACGACATCGCGCAACGTCGCGGACAGAGCCTCGCGCAGATGGCGCTTGCGTGGACGCTGCGCGGTGGTCGCGTGACGTCGGCGCTGATCGGCGCGAGCAAGCCGGAGCAGGTGCGCGAGAATGCCGGCGCACTGAAAAACCTCGAGTTTTCGAAGGAAGAACTGGCCGAGATCGATCGCTTTGCGACCGAAGGCGGCGTCAACCTGTGGGAAAAGCCGTCGACCGATCAGCACATCTGATCGACGTCACGATCGGGCAGGCAAGCTGGTACGAAAAGCCGCCGTGAGGCGGCTTTTTCACAAGCGTTGCAAGCGTTCCTGCTTCGATCGATCCGGCTATCCCGCGCGATTCAGGCGCTATCCGGGCGCCCCGATCGCTACACCAGCGCAGGCAGACCTTCGACCAGCAGAACGGCGACGACGACCCCGAGTAGCGCGCCCAGCACGCGCAGGACGTTATGCCTGAACTCGGTTGCACACGGGCACGCGCCAAGGAAGAGCGCGCCGGCTAGCGCCATCGGAATAACCAGAATGAAATCACCGATCGTGAAGTAGGTCGTCATGCTTGTCTCCTTATATGCTGCTCGCACGAGAGGCCGCTGTAGTTGTGATGAAAGCGGCGCGGCCGCGTGATTTGAGTATAGGCGACGGTTTGACCGGCGTAGCGGCGGAATGCGGCGCTGCAGCGTTGCGGTGCGCATGGCCGGAGCCCCGACCGGCGGGCCCCGGCGTGATTAGCCAGTGTTTGAAAGCGGGGCCGGAAAAGCGTAGTGGCGACTTACAGGGATCTTTCGGAGCGCCAGCGCGGTTGTGGTTTACCAGAGGCCGCGACGCAGCATTCAGCCGCGTTCACCGCGCCTGAAGGTTTGCCGGTTTCCAGCGCGAACCCGGCTCACGCGAGGCTGCTCCGTTCACGCGTGCGAAGCCAGTAAGCCGCTGCGATGCCGCACAGCAACAGCAGCGCGACGAGTGTGACAACGCCGTTCCAGCCGTGTGTCGCCCAGACATGTCCGCCGTACGAACCGACGACGCTCGACCCCAGGTAATACGCGAGCAGATACAGCGCGGCGGCCTGGCCTTTGGCCGCTTTCGCGAGCCGGCCGACCCAGCCGCTCGCCACCGCGTGTCCCGCGAAAAACCCGAAGGTCAGACACGCGATGCCGCCGGCGATCGCTGCAACCGGATGCAGCAATGTCAGCCCGACACCGACCAGCATGAGCACGAGGCTCGCGATCAGCACTCGCCCGCGACCAAACGTGTCGGCCATGCGTCCGGACCACGGCGATGCGACCACGCCCGTCAGATACACGACGAAGATCGCACCGATCTCCGCCTGGCTCAGTTGATAAGGCGGCGCGAGCAGCCGGTAGCCGATGTAGTTGTACAGCGTGACGAAGCTGCCCATCAGCACGAAAGCCATGAGGAACAGCACGGGCAGGCCGGAGGTGGCGAAATGCCTCGCCAGCGCCGCGCGATGATGCGAAAAGCCCAGCCCGCGACGCGGCACGAAATGGCGCGACGGCGGCAACAGCGTTCGAAACGCGAGCATCGACAGAAGGCCGAGCAGGCCGATCGTCGCGATCGACACGCGCCAGCCGAACAGATTCGCGACGATGCCGGTAATCACGCGCCCGGCCATGCCGCCAATCGCCGTGCCGCCGACATACAAACCCATCGCGAGACCGAGCCCGTCCGGATGCACTTCTTCAGCGAGGTATGCCATCGCGACGGCGGGCACGCCGCCGAGCGCGAGCCCTTCGAGCGCCCGCAACACCAGCAGCTGATGCCACTGCGGCGCGAACGCAACCGCCAGCGTGAGCACGGACGATGCAGTGAGCGAAGCGGTCATCAACCGGTGCCGGCTCCAGCCTTCCGACACGAATCCCGCGACGAAGATCGCGAACGCGAGCGCGATCGTCGTCAGCGAGAGCGAAAAGCTGCTTTGCGCGGGGCTGACGCCGAAGGTCGTCGAGAACGCCGGGAGCAACGGCTGCACGCAGTAGAGCAACGAAAACGTGGCGTAGCCGGCAAACAGCAGCGCGAGACTTGCGCGCCAGTAGGTGCGAGTGCCGCGCTCCAGATAAGGGATGCCGGAAGCGTTTTCGGGCGAACTGTCCGGCGAAGGCGATGAAGACGGAGACAGGGCCGGTGAAGGAACAGCCGGATCAGGCATCCGGTCGGATTCCGGTGAGGCGTTCACGAAGCGGTCTCCCGAAAAGCAAAGGCCTCAACGATACCCCGATCGCGCTGGGGGCGTGGTCGAGCCGGGCAATGCCTGACGCGTGTCGTGGCGGCGCTAACCGCGCGTTGCAGCCTGGCCGGAAGTCGCGCCCGAAGGTGCACCGGACGGCGCGTCGGGATGCACGATCTGCTCGTCGGTGGGCAACAGCGATGCGTCCCAGCCGCCGCCGAGTGCCTTGATCAGCGCGACGCTCGCGGCCATCCGGCGGCGCGCGATGGCGACCGCCTGACGTTCGTTCGAGAGGGCCGTCGTCTGTGCGACGACGACGTCGAGATAGGTGATCGCGCCGTTCTTGTAGCGGTTCGAGATCACGGCAAGCGCGCGTTCCGCGGCCGTCACCGCATCGTCCTGCGCGTGCGCTTCCTGTTCGAGCACACGCAGAGCGGCGAGATTGTCTTCGACGTCGCCGAATGCGCCCAGCACCGTCTGACGGTACTTCGCGACGCTTTCGTCGTAGTGCGCCTGTGCCTGTTCCTTCACCGCAGCGCGCCCGCCGAAATCGAGCAGCGTGCCCGCGATCGTCGGCCCAAGCGACCAGAAGCGCGCCGGTGCCATCAGCCATGAACTGTAGTTTGTCGCTTCAAGACCGCCCGTCACCGACAAAACCAGATTCGGGAAGAACGCCGCAGTCGCGACGCCGATCTGCGCGTTCGTCTGCGCCATCTGGCGTTCCGCCGATGCGATATCGGGCCGACGTTCGAGCAGCGTCGAAGGCACGCCGGTCGGCGCCACGACCGGCACGGCGACAAGCGGCTCGACCGGCAGCGAGAACGTCGACGGACTCTGGCCCGCGAGAATCGCAATCGCGTGTTCAAGCTGCGCGCGTTGCACGTCGAGATCGATTGCCTGCGCTTCGGTCGTGCGCAACTGGGTTTGCGCCTGCGCGACATCGGCGTCGGTGGCAATACCGCCCGCCCGCCGATGTTGCGTCAGATCGAGCGCGTCGCGATACGCCTTGATCGTGTTGTCGAGCAGCTGATGTTCCTGATCGATGCCGCGCAGCTCGAAGTAATCGGTGGCGAGTTCCGCCTCTATCGACAGCAACGCAGACTGCGCGTCGGCGGCGCTTGCCTGCGCACCCGCTTTTGCGCCTTCGACGCTGCGCGAAATGCGACCCCACAGATCGGGTTCCCACGACGCGTCAGCCTGCACGACGTAGTCGTTGAGCGTGAGACCGGCGGTCGACTTGTGCAGCACATTCGCTGACGAACGCGCCCGCGAATAATCGCCCGAGGCGCTCACCGTCGGGAAGAAACTGGAGCGGAACTGCGCGACGGTCGCGCGGGCCGCGCGGAAGCGCGCCTGCGCGGCCTGCACGTCCTGGTTTTCGGTCGCGACGCGCGCTTCGAGCGCGTTCAGTTCGCTGTCGCCATAGACTTCCCACCACGCGCCGCGCGGGCCGAGATCGGCCGGTTGCGCGGGTTTCCAGCCGGTGCCTTCGAGTTCCTTATACGCGGCGGCATTCGTCGCGGTGGGTTTGACATAGTCCGGACCCACCGCGCAGCCCGCGAGCATGCACGCGGCGGCGATCGCTGAAAGCGAAAGACGCAGCCCGCGCCGACGATGTGAACGGTGAAGTCGCATGCTCACTGTCCAGCCTTCCCTGACGACGCGCCGTCGGCGTTCGCATTCGCCGTTGCAGCCGTGCCGCTCGCAGCGCCACCGCCTGCGTTGTCCTTCTTCGGCGGAACGACGCGAACGGGTGCGCCGTTGACGATCGAATCCTGCGGATTGAGGATCACCCTCTCGTCGCCCTGCAAACCGGACGCGACCGCGACGCGCGTGCCGAAGTCCGTCCCAAGCGAAACGGCTACGAGCTTCACGTGATTGTCCGGCGTGACGGTGGCGACCTTCACGCCGTCCGGCCGGAACAGGAACGCGTTGCCGGGCAAAGTGAACGGCGCCGAGCCCGCGCCGAGCGCGAAGTGCACCTGTGCGTAAGCGCCCGGCAGCAGATCGCCGTTGCGGTTATCGACGTCCACTTCGACGAGCATCGTGCGTTGCGTCGGATCGACGGAACCTGCCGTGCGCGCCACCTTGCCCGGATAGTGTTTCGCCGGCGCTTCAGTCAGCGTGAGATACGCGGTCTGCTGTGCCTGAACCTGCTGCGCATACGCCTGCGGCACGCTGACGTACACGCGCAACCGGTCGGCCTGAGCAACATGGAACAGCTCCTTCGCCGGGCCACCGGAACTGCCGGCATCGATCAACGCGCCGACATCGACGTTACGCGCGGTCACGATGCCGTCGAACGGCGCGAAGACCTTCTGGAACGACTGCGTCTTTTCAAGCCGCGCGACATTGAAACGCGACGAATCGAGCGTCGCTTTCTTCGCGAGCATGTCGCCGACCTTCTCATCGGTTTCCTGCTTCGAGACCGAGTTGCTTTTCAGCATGTCGGTCCAGCGGTCGGCTGTGGTTCTGGAGAGCGCGTAATTGGCCTGCGCGTTCGCAAGGTCGGCACGCGCGGCGCGCAACTGATCGTCGACTTCCGGCGTATCGATTTCGGCGAGCAGCTGGCCGGCCTTCACGTGCGCGCCGATATCGGCGTACCACTTGCGCAGATAGCCGTTCGTGCGCGCGTAGATCGGCGTGTCGAGAAACGCCTGCACGTTGCCCGGCAGCACGAGATCGAGCGATGCATCCGACTTCTGCGGATGCACGACTTCGACGCTCGTCTGGCCCGCATGCGCGGCGTCGCGCTCGAGTGCGGCGTGCGCGCTGTGCCGCGACCAGATGCCTTGCGCCGCGAGCGCCAGCACGACGATGACCGCCACCACGACGCCCCAGCGCGCGCGCTTCGGCATTGCCGTTGCGTGCGCGTTGTCGTCGTGACGCTCAAGACCTTTGCCTTCCATCAATGCCCCACATCAGGATGTTTTTGAACCACGCTTTCCGACGCGCGCAACCGCCGTGCCGCGAGCCGCTTATAGATCAGCGAGAAGACCACTGGCACGAAAATCAGCGTTGCGAGCGTGCCGATCGTCAGGCCGCCGATCACCGCACGACCGAGCGGCGCGTTCTGTTCGCCGCCTTCGCCAAGGCCGATTGCCATCGGCACCATGCCGATCACCATCGCGAGTGCGGTCATCAGCACCGGACGGAATCGCGTGAAGCCAGCATCGATGGCCGCGCGCGTCGCGTCGCCGTGTTCGAGCAGCTGCTCGCGCGCGAAGCTGATCACGAGAATCGAGTTTGCCGTCGCGATGCCGATACACATGATCGCGCCGGTGAGCGCCGGAATCGACAAGGTGGTGTGCGTCAGGAACAGCATCCAGACGATACCCGCGAGCGCGCCCGGCAGCGCGGTAATGATGATGAACGGATCGAGCCACGACTGGAAGTTCACGACGATCAGCAGATACACCAGCACGATCGCGAACACGAGACCGGCGAAGAGACCGGAGAACGAATCGTTCATGGTCTGCACCTGGCCGCGCAGTTCGATGGTCGAACCCCTCGGCAGTTCGGATTTCGCATCTGCGATGATCTTCGAAATGTCGTCGGAGATGGCGCCCAGGTCGCGGCCGTCGGGGGTGCCGTAGATGTCGATCGTCGTTTGCGCGTTGTAGTGATTGATGACCGCGTTGCCCGCTTCGCGACGCATCGTCGCGAGCGAACCGAGGATGTTGCTCTTGCCGTTCGCGTTCAGCGGAATATTCGCGAGCGCCTGCAGCGAATCGATCGTGTATTGCGGCGCTTCCGTGATCACGTTGTAGCTGACGCCGTTCTTCGGATTCAGCCAGAACGTGGGGGTCGTCTGCTGGCTACCCGATAGCGTGATCAGCAGATTGCTCGCCACGTCTTTCTGCGTGAAGCCGGCCTGCTGCGCGCGCGTGCGGTCGACATCGATGAAGATACGCGGCAGGTCGGACGGTTGCTGGATGCGCGCATCGGCGAGACCGGGCACGCTGCGCAAACGGTTGAGCAGACGCGCGGCGAACGCGCGATTGCCTTCGACATCGCGCCCGACGACCTGAATATCGATCGGTGACGGCATGCCGAAGTTGAGCGTCTGGCTGACGATGTCGGCGGGCAGGAATGCGAACTGCACGCCTGGGAATTCGTCGGCGAGCGTGCGGCGCAACGTGCGGACGTATTCAGCCGTCGGATGATGATCGGCGTTCAGCGTGATCAGTACATCCGCGTCTGACGTGCCGATCGTGCCCGTGTTGCTGTACGACAGGTTGATACCCGACACCGGCAGGCCGATGTTGTCGATCAGGGAATGCAGTTCCGAAGGCGGAATCAGCTGACGAATCCGCGTATCGACGCGGTCCGTCACCACCGCGGTTTCCTCGACGCGCATGCCGGTTTTCGCGCGCAGATGCAGCGCGATCGTGCCGGCATCGACCTGCGGAAAGAAGTCGCGGCCAAGAAATGGCATCAGCAGCATCGAGGCGCCGCAGCACGCCAGAAACACCATCACGAACACGCCGGGCTTCTCGACGCGCGCCACCAGAAACGCGCGATAGCGGTCGCGCACGCGCGCGAACCCGCGTTCGAATGCCAGATGCACGCGCATGAACGGATTGCGGGTCGTCTCGCTCGCGTGCAGGTCTTCCTTGCGATGGTGATAGCGCAGCAGGTATTTCGCGAGCGTCGGCACGAGCGTCCGCGAAAAGAAGTACGACGCGAGCATTGCAAACACGACCGCTTCAGCGAGCGGAATGAACAGATAGTGCGCGACGCCCGTCAGCAGGAACATCGGCACGAACACGATACAGATCGATAGCGTCGACACGAGCGTCGGAATCGCGATCTGATGTGCGCCGTCGAGAATCGCCTGTTCGAGGTTTTTGCCCTGCTCCAGCTGATGGCTGATGTTTTCGATCGCGACCGTCGCGTCGTCCACCAGTATGCCGACCGCGAGCGCGAGCCCACCCAGCGTCATGATGTTGATCGTTTCGCCAAGCGCGGAAAGCGCGATGACCGACGTGATCATCGACAGCGGAATCGACACCGCGATGATCAGCGTCGCACGCCAGTTGCCGAGGAAGAGCAGGATCATCAGCCCGGTGAGGCCGGCGGCGATCAGCGCTTCACGCAGCACGCCCTGCACCGAAGCGCGCACGAACAGCGACTGGTCCGCGACCGGATCGATGTTCAGCGATTCGGGCACGAGATTGCGCAGCGTCGGCATCATGTTCTTGATGCGGTCGACGATTTCCAGGGTCGACGTGTTGCCGCTCTTGTTGATCGTCAGCAGCGACGCGCGCTGGCCGTTCACGCGCACGATGTTGGTCTGCGGCTGGTAACCGTCGCGTACATGCGCGACGTCGCGGATATAGACGGTGCCGTTCGCGGTGGATTTGATCGGGATGTTGTTCAGGCCCGCGAGCGAATCGGGGCTCGCGTTCATCTGCACCGAATATTCAGTCGAACCGATTTTCGCGGTGCCCGACGGCAGGATCAGGTTCTGCGCGGTGACCGCATTCACCACATCCATCGGCGACAGATTGCGTTCCTGCAACCTGCGCGAATCGATATCGATCATGATCTGACGCTGCTTGCCGCCATACGGCAGCGGCGCCGACGCACCCGGCACGGTGGCGAGCTGCGTCTTCAGGAAGTTATTGCCGAAGTCGTACAGTTCCTGCTCGGTCAACGAAAGCGACGACAGCGACAGCCGCAGGATCGGCACTGTCGATGCGTTGTAGCGAAGGATAAACGGCGGCGTGATGCCCGGCGGCAGCGAACGCAGTTGAGACTGCGACAGTGCGGTGACTTCCGCGAGCGCCTCGTCGATATTCGCGTGTGGCTGGAAGAAGATCTTGACGACGGCGATGCCGTTCAGCGACGTCGATTCGACATGCTCGATATCGTTCACCGCCACCGAGAGCCCGCGCTCGTAGTTGAGCACGATGCGCTTTTCTATCTCGTCGGCGGGCAGGCCGTTGTACGACCAGATGACCGACAGCACGGGAATGTCGATGTTCGGAAAAATATCCGTCGGCGTGCGCATGATCGTCAACGGACCGACGATCAGCAGCAGCAGGGCAAGCACGATAAACGTGTACGGGCGCCGGAGCGCGAGTCGAACGATCCACATGGAACGGCGCGAGTCTGGGCTGGTCGGTTGAAAGCCGGGCTGGCTGCGCGGCGTGGACCGCCTGCGTTGCGCGAACGAAAGCTGCGCCCAGCCTGCGCGACCGGAATATAACGCGTATCGTAGTCCTCATGCGTGATTTTGGGATACGGGTGCCCCAAGGTTTATGATGGACCTGTTACGAGGCATTACACGTCGGCTTTTCGTAAGTGGAATTCGCCGAAACAAGGGGTGATAAGCCCTTATTTTTTGCTTTCCCAAGCCGTACAAAACGTGAACAATGGGTTTGAAGGCCTTCTCCGCGTTCCACGCGATGCAGGTTAGGTGCGCACGCAACGTTTCTGGCGACGCGGCGCTTTTATCGCCACACGACCGGCGCTTCATTCGAGCCGGCAAAGAGAACGGGGAAACATCATGCAAGTCGGTTCTATCGTCCGCTCCGTGCATATCGCCGTGCCTCAGGGCGCACGCGGTATCGTCATGCGCATCCTTGGCGACATGGCCATGGTGGCGTGGTACGCCGGTGAACCCGGCACGTCTATCCAGCTGAATACAGAACCTTTCTTCCTCGAAGATCTGATCGATACAGGCGAGCAGGTACGCCCCGCCAGCGCGCAGATGCACTGAACGCGGTTCGCGCGCGGCGCATCGCGCGCGTGTGCAGGATGGCTGAGGGCTGCATGAGGCGCAGGCGGGAGCCGGCGCCTCGCGTGCCCGTCGCGGTCGCCACGTGCGCCACGTACGTCGCTCACATCGCGTTTGACGCTCGTCATCGAGTGCGGCGCGGCGCACAATGCGGGCATGAACGACGACACTCCTGATCTGCAGGACGGTGCTTCCAGCTCCGTTCCTTTCGCCCGGCTGACGCCGGAATGCGTGCTCGACGCCATCGACAGCGTCTTGAGCACCGCTGGCCAGCGCACCGATGGCCGCATGCTCGCACTCAACAGCTACGAAAACCGCGTCTTCCAGGTGGGCGTCGAAGACGGGCCACCGGTCGTCGCGAAGTTCTATCGTCCCGAGCGCTGGACCGACGAAGCCATTCTGGAAGAGCACGCTTTCGTCGCCGACCTCTACGCGCGCGAAATCCCGGCGGTGCCGGCGCGTGTGTTCGAAGGCCGCTCGCTTCACACGTTCGATGGTTTTCGTCTCGCGATTTTCGAGCGTCGGGGCGGGCGCGCGCCCGATCTCGATCACAGCGACACGCGCGAATGGCTCGGGCGTTTTATCGGCCGCATTCACGCCGTGGGTCAACTACAGCCATACGCGGCGCGCCCGACGCTCGATATCCAGACCTTCGGCTACGAGCCGCGCGACTTTCTGCTATCACAGCGTTTTGTCCCCGATGACGTTCGGACCGCCTGGGAAACGGTGGTGAATCTTTCGCTGGAGGGCGTGGAGCGCGCGTTCGAGCGTGCCGGCGAGATCCGCCCGCTGCGCGTTCACGGCGACTGTCACCCGAGTAACGTGCTATGGACCGACGCCGGCCCGCATTTCGTCGACTTCGACGACAGCCGCATGGCTCCCGCTATCCAGGATTTGTGGCTGCTGCTGCCGGGTGAGCGCGCGGAAGCGTCGCGCGCGCTAACGGATCTGCTCGCCGGCTATGAAGACTTCTGCGATTTCGAGCCACGGGAGCTGTATCTGGTCGAGGCGTTGCGCACGCTGCGGCTGATCCACTACTCGGCGTGGCTCGCGCGACGCTGGGACGATCCGGCGTTTCCCGCCGCGTTTCCGTGGTTCAACACGCAACGCTATTGGGAAGACCGCATTCTCGAACTGCGCGAGCAGATCGGCGCGATGCAGGAAGGGCCGCTCTGGCCTGTTTGATCTTTGTGCTTGCCCGCGTTCGCGGTGTTCCTCGAACGCCGGCACTCACGGCAAGGTCGTCGCGACGCGCGTGCCATCCAGTGTCGACTTCACGATCACCTGCGCCCGCACATCCCGTCCGACGGCTTCCATCGCCGGACGCATCTGCGCGAATTCATCCGGCGAGCAGACGTCGCTCGCGAAATGCGTGCTGCCGTCGCGCGTGACTTCGATGACGTTGGTCGTCGGATCGAACGTGTACTGCGAGCGGAAATCGAGGAAACGGTCCTGCGCCTGCGCCGGCTCGGGCATGTCGAGCACGCGGAAATTCGCCGGCAGCGTGATCTGCGTGCGCTCATGCAGCTCGACATTGCGGCACACAAACGGCTGTGTGCGTTGACGTTCGCCGAGCCAGTAGTGCGTATCCGATTCGAAGCCGCCCGCGAGGCTGGTGAGCGTTGGAATCGACGCCGCCGCGCCGGGCACGACAAGACTCTCCAGCGTGCCGCGCATGGTGAGCACGAGCGGGCCTTCGGTGGCGGCGAGGTTGCTGGTCGTGAGCGTCGCCGCGCCGCGCAGGTTCGCGTTACGCAATTCGCCCTGCAGCGATTCCTCGCGCTGTGCGGGTGTCTGCATCCGCAGCATCGTGCGACCCTGCTCGGCGGCCCAGCCGGTCGCTTCGAGTGTGTAGACGAAGGTGGCCGAGCCGTCGGGCGTCACCACGATCGACAGATCCGAACGCCGTGACATGGCCGCCGTCGCCGGCGTGCCCGCGAGCACGCCTTCGTCGACGGGCAGCGCCGGGCGGTTCATGTCGGTCGACGGCAGGAAGCCGAACTCGACGTTCGTCGCGGTCGAATCGGCATAGAGCCGTAGATCGGGCAGCCACGAAATCACATGGTTGATGACGCCGTAGCCCGGCACCGTGGGCAGCGAATAGATCGTGCCGCTGCTGATCAGCGCCGGCTCGCTGCGGATGCCGACCGCGTCGAGCAGCGCACCGTACAGCGCCACGTGGTCCTTGCAGTCGCCGTAGCGGTACGCGAGGATCTCGCTCGCCCGATGCGGGATGACGGCGCCGCGTCCCACGTTGATCGCGACGTAGCGCACGTTCTTGCGCACCCAGTCGTAGAGCGTTTTCGCTTTTGCGCGCGGCGTGGAGTCGTTTGCGGTGAGCGAGCGGGCGAGCGCGACGACGGCAGGATCCGCCGCGCTCGCATCGACCGACGACGCGCGATACGTCGCCGCAAACGACGCGTAGTCCGGGAACGTCGACACCATCAGCCGGTCGCCATACGACACGTAGGCCACCGAGCCGTATTCGAGCCGCCCGAAATGCGCCTTGTCGTAGCGGAATTCGTAGCGCGTGCGGCCGTCTTTCGTGACCGGCGCGATCGTCGTGAAGCCGCGCGCGTCGGCATACAGCGGTTTGCCGGCGGGCAGATCGTAGATGAGCCTGAAGTTGTGCGTCGGCGCGAGGTCGGGCGGTGTGAAGTCGCTGAAATGGCCCGGCACGATCGGCACTTTCTGCGTTTTCCGGTACGTCAGATGCACGCGCGCGCCGGTTTCGACCGCGGGAAAGACGATCACCTTTTCCTGGATGTCCTGAAACATCGGCGCGTCGAACGAGCGGGCTTCCTGCACGTCGCGGATCTGCTCCGGCCTGACATCGTGACGTACGCCATCCACGCCGGCCGTATACGCCTCGATGATCTCGACGTCCGCCATGTTGCGGTTGAACCAGATGTACTGCTGCGCGACCCGCGCGACGCCCGCCTCGTTGTTCACGAGCAGCGTCATCGAATCGAGCTTGGTGAACGAGCCGTCCTCGTTGACCGTGAAGGTCTGCGTTTCGCCTTCATTGGTGTACGGCTCGACCGGCTGGGCCGAAGCGCTGATGTTCGCGGCGCAGGCGAGCGTCGACCAGACGAGTATCAGGATGCAGGCAGGCGGAAGGAAGCGCATGGTGTTCAGGCATCCAGACGAACTGCAATGATCGTTATATTGCGGGTTCACGTACTTAAAGGTCTGCCGAAGCCAAAGTCAAGCGGCCACCCCACACAGTGCGGACGGTCGTTCCAGCCAGCGCGTGAGGCGCACGTCGCGCGATCTGTCATACGCCGTAACGGTCCGCTGCGGCACGCCCAATTGAGAATTTTTCCTGTCTGTGTAATGATAGCCATTCTCATTTGAAAGGTATCGCCAGCCACCGTCACATGTCTCCTCTGTGATGGCCAGCCAGCCACGCCTTTTGCCGGATGCGGTTGCTGTTTCCAGTCTCACCCATCCGATGCAATCCACCTGATTTCACGCCAGCGGCGCGCCCTGCAAAGGCATCGCGGCGCGCTGGCCGTGTGCCTTTGCCCCTGCGCCTGGAGCCCGAAGTGAACGCGCCTGAATCGATCGAAGTACAACCCGTTGCGCCCGCCAGTACGACGCGCTACCGGCAGCACGCTACCGAACCGGACCATCATCTGATGGACGATGCCGAGCGGGCCGCGCGCAAACAGCGTTCGCGGCGCGCGACGTTCATCAAGTGGCTGCGCAAGGTACACGGCTGGGTTGGCCTGTGGGGCGCGGCGATCGGTCTGCTGTTTGGCGTGACCGGTTTTCTGCTGAATCACCGCGCGGGGCCGTTGAAGGTGTCGTCAGGCGAGCCGCAGGTCGAGCAGTTGCAGATCGCGTTGCCGGAGGGCAGCAGGTTCAGGTCGCCGATGGACATGGCGCACTGGCTCAAGGGCGAACTGAAGATCGAAGGCAATCCCGGCAGGGCGCGTCGCGAGCCGTCGCACCCGGTGGCGTGGGGCGACCATAGCGTCGTGCAGCCGGAGTTCTGGCAGGTCGGCTTCGCCGGCACGAAAGAGAACCTGCAGGCGGAGTACTGGGTTGGCAACGACTACGTCTCAGTCAAGCGCACGCAGAACTCGTTTCTCGGTGAGCTGAACAACCTGCACCGCGGTGTCGGGTTGAGCATCGGCTGGGTGCTCTTCATCGACACGTTCGCAGGCGGGATTCTGCTGCTGTCGCTAACCGGCGTGCTGCTGTGGACTGAGTTGAACAGGCGTCGCACGGTGGGTGTTGTGCTCGTGCTGGGGTCGATTGCTGCTGCGGTCATGACCGGGCTGATCTAGCGCGCGGACCTGACGATCAGAGCGCCGCCGCGCGTTGCCCGCTTCCGCGCCGCGGCCTGCGTCTGAAATTGAACGTGTGAGGTCACGCGACGGACGTTGCTTGCGTCACACGCTGCAGGTTGCGTCTCCACTGGCCGCTACTTCGCGCGCGGCCTTCGCGCCTTCCACCTGGAGCAAGGTCGGCAGCGAGACACCGTTCTTCGCCGCCGTCACCTCCGCGAGAATCGACACGGCAATCTCCGGCGGCGTGCGGCTGCCGATGTAGATGCCGACCGGCCCGTGCAGACGCGCGAGTTCCGTTTCGTTGAGATCGAACTCCTTCAGCCGTTCGCGCCGCGCCGCGTTGTTGCGCCGCGAGCCCAGCGCACCGACGTAGAACGCAGGCGTTTTCAGCGCTTCCATCAGCGCGAGGTCGTCGAGCTTCGGATCGTGCGTGAGCGCGATAACAGCACAGCGCTCGTCGAGCTTCATGTCGAGTACCGTATCGTCCGGCATCGTGCGGACGATCTTTGTGCCCGGAATATCCCACTCGTCGGTGTACTCTTCGCGCGGATCGCAGACGGTGACCTGATAGTCGAGTCCGACCGCGATGTTGCAGAGATAGCGCGATAGCTGCCCCGCGCCGATCACGAGCATCCGGTAGCGCGGACCGTGGATCGTCAGGAGACGCTTTTCGTCGAAATCGACGCCATCGGTTGCCTGCGCCGGGGTGAGGCTCACAGCGCCTGTCGACATGTCGACCGTGCGGGCGACCAGTTCGCCGCGCTCCACCGAGTCGCACAGTTCGGCGATGCCGCTTTGCATCGTCAACGGTTCGAGCACCAGCTGGATGGTGCCGCCGCACGGCAGGCCGAAGCGGTGCGCTTCCTCAGCGGTGATGCCGTATTTGACGGCTTCGGGCCTGGCCTGCTCGATGCCGTGCTGACGCACACGATCGATCAGGTCGTCTTCGATACAGCCGCCCGACACCGAGCCGACGACGAGGCCATCGTCGCGCACGGCGAGCATCGCGCCTTCCGGGCGCGGCGAAGATCCCCACGTTTTCACCACCGTCACCAGCAGAACGCGATGTCCCTGCTCTAGCCACCGGGCGCTGGATTTCAGGACTTCGAGATCCACGCTGTCCATGATTTCTTCCTCTTCGGTGCGTCTTTACCGGGCGCCGCCTCTGTCGCCTGTGGCGATTCCGGCTCTTCACCCGATTCTATCGGTTCCGCCGCGGCCACGTTGTCCTCGCCGTCAGCGCCTTCGCCCGTCACCTGCGCGCTGAAGCGCTTGAAAAACTCACCGGCGATCTTGCGCGCCGCGCCATCGACGAGCCGCGAGCCGATCTGCGCAAGCTTGCCGCCGACCTGCGCGCTCGCCGTGTACGACAGCTTTGTCGATTCGTCGCCGTCGGGTTCGAGCGTGACGTGCGCGTTGCCTTTGCCGAAGCCGGCCGCGCCGCCCTGGCCTTCGAAGACAATTGTGTACGTGTGGGGCGCGTCGATATCGGTGAGCAGCATGCGGCCCTTGAAGCGCGCCTTCACGGGCCCGACCGATGCGCTCATCGCTACGGCATAGGCATTCTCGCCATCCGGCTCGATGCTGTCGCAGCCGGGAATCGATGCGCGCAGGATCGCGGTGTCGTTCAGCGCTTCCCATGCGCGTTGCTGCCGGACCGGCAGCGTATAACTTTCGGTCAGTTCCATGCGGATGCTCCTCCTGTTATCGTGGCTGCACGCGTGGCGCGGGGCGCGCGCGTGAGCTGCGCGAGATCGCGGCCAAAAGCGGCCAGGCTGTCCAGATTATGAACCGGGCGGTGTGCGTCGACATGCGGCAGCATCGCCTGCACGCCGCGCGCTTTCGGCGCGAAGTCGCTGTAACGCAGCAGCGGATTGAGCCAGACAAGGCGATGGGCGAAGCGATGCAGGCGCGCCATTTCGGTGTCGAGCACATCGATCGCATCGTGATCGAGGCCGTCGGTCACGAGCAGTACGGTGGCTCTGCCGGTCAGCACGCGTCGGGCCCAGCGGCGGTTGAATTCGGCGAGTGCAGCGCCGATACGCGTGCCGCCGGACCAGTCGACAACCTGTTCCGCGATTGCCGCAATCGCCACGTCCGGGTCGCGCTCGCGCAGCGCGCGGGTGGCATTGGTGAGGCGCGTGCCGAAGAGGAACACCTGCAGGCGTTCGCGCGATTGCAGGAGCGCATGGCAGAAGTACAGCACGGCGCGCGAATAGCTGCTCATCGAACCGGAGATGTCGAGCAGCAGCACGAGCGGCGGCTTGCGCTCCACGACCGCGCGGTATTTCCACACGGTCCAGTCGCCGCCCGCGCGTACCGCGTGGCGCGCGCTCGCACGCAGGTCCGCGTGCGTGCCGCGTGACGAAGCCTTGAGCCGTCGCGTGGGCTCCATCGCGAGCGGCAGGCGCTGGCCGCGAATCAGGTGACGCAGCGTGCGCCATTCGTCGGCGGTGAGCGTGTCGAAGTCGCGGTGGCGCAGGCGCTCTTCGGCGCTGAAGGTCACATGCGCGTGCAGTTCGTGCTGCGCGGTTTCCTGCGGGCTATGGCCGGGTTTCGATGGCGGCGGCCGGATGGCGAGCGCGTCCGCGAGGCGGTTGTTGCGGCGCGGCGGTGGCAGGCCGCCCTTCACTTTCGGAAGCAGGAGCGTGCGCAGCTTGCCTTCCCAGTCGGGGTCGCGCCAGAAAAGGTCGAAGGCGGCATTGAACAGATCGCGCTCATCGGGCGCGGAGACGAGCAGCGCGGCGAGCGCGGCGCGTACATCATCGCGGCGACCAGGGTCGATCCAGTGCAGCGCCGCCAGAGCGTCGACGGCCTGCGCGGGCGACATCGGCAGCCCCGCGCCGCGCAGTACCCGCACGAAATGCACGACGTTGTGCGCCAGTGTGTGGGTGCCTTCCGGCGATGCGTTGAGCGAAGCAGCGGCCAGGCCGCGCGCAGGCCCGCCACGAGTGGGGGTGACGGGGGAAGGTGTTCGCGGCACCGTCGTCACTCCGGCACGGCGAGACATTGCGCGATCTGCTCCGCGTCGATTCGCGCGAGATCGTCCTGATACTTGAGCAGCACGCCGAGCGTGTTCTGCACCGACTGCGGATCGAGTTCGGTCACACAGAGCGCAGAAAGCGCGCGGCACCAGTCGATCGTTTCGGCGATGCCCGGCGCCTTGAACAGGTCCATGCCGCGCAGCCGGTGCACGAAATCGACGGCGCGCCGCTGCAGTTCCGCCGAGGTTTCCGGCGCACGCGCCGCAACAATCGCCAGTTCGCGGTCGCGATCGGGATAACCGATCCACTGGTACAGGCAACGACGCTTCAACGCATCGTGCACTTCGCGCGTGCGGTTCGACGTCATCACGACGAGCGGCGGTTGCTCCGCGCGCACGGTGCCGTATTCGGGAATCGATACCTGGAAATCGGACAGCAGTTCAAGCAGGAATGCTTCGAACGGCTCATCGGCGCGGTCGATTTCGTCGATCAGCAGCACGCGCCGCGCGCCCGGGTGATGTTCGTCGGGCATCAGCGCCTGCAAAAGCGGGCGCTTCAGCAGGAATTCGCTGCGATAGAGCGTGTCGTTGCCTGGCCGTTCGCCGGATGCTTCGGCGAGCCGCAGCGCCATGATCTGGCGCGGGTAGTCCCATTCGTACAGCGCGCTCGCCGTGTCGAGGCCTTCGTAGCATTGCAGACGCAGCATCGTTGTGCCAAGCAGGCCGGCGGCGGCCTTGGCGAGTTCGGTCTTGCCGACGCCCGGCTCGCCTTCGACAAACAAGGGCCGCTCCATGCGCAGCGCGAGATAGAGCGCGGTCGCGAGTTCGCGGCTCGCGAAGTAGCCCTGAGCGGTGAGCTGTTCCAGGGTGGCGTCGATTGAATCGGGCTGCGTGATTGTCATGGGGTTATGGGGTCATGGGCAATCTCAAGGCACGGCGGTGAGGCGGTACGGCGCGGGCGTCGGACGGCACGACGCAGGTCGCCGATGCGTCCTGTTGCCCGGCGCCGGCCCGACATCCTGAGCCGGCGCCGCCGGTCACGCCTCGCGCTCGTGCGACTTCAACCCCCGCCGGCGCTGGTAGCGCCAACTGCCCGCGCCGTCAGCACCGGAATCAGATGCGCGCGATAGTCGGCGCTCGCGTGCATGTCGGTGTTGAGGTTGCTGGCGTCGATCGTCACGGCGCGTGCGGCCGCCGGCGTGAAATTCGCGGCGAGCGCCTGTTCGAGCGCCGTCGCGCGGAACACGGAAGATGCCGCGCCCGTCACCGCCACACGCACGCCGTCCGCGGTTCTGGCGACGAACACGCCGACCAGCGCAAAGTGCGACGCCGGGTTGTTGAACTTCTCGTACGCGCTGCGCTCGGGCACCGGGAATTCGACGGCGGTGATCAGCTCATCGGGTTCGAGCGCGGTCTCGTACATGCCGACGAAGAAATCGTCGGCGGTGATGCGCCGCCGGTCCGTGACGACGGTTGCGTCGAGGCCGAGCACCGCGGCCGGATAGCATGCGGCCGGATCGTTATTGGCGAGCGATCCGCCGATCGTGCCGAGCGCGCGCACCTGCCGGTCGCCGATGTTCGCGGCGAGCCCGGCGAGGCCGGGCAACACGCGTTGAATATCGGCGTTGCCAGCCACGTCCGCGTGACAGACGGCGGCGCCGATCGTCACGGTTTTCGCGTCCACCTTGATCTCCTTCAGCGCGGCGATGCGCGTGACGTCGATCAGCTTCGATGGCTGCGCGAGTCGCAGACGCATCGTCGGCAGCAGGCTTTGTCCGCCTGCGAGGTATTTCGCTTCGCTGTCCGCGTTCAGGGCCGCGACGGCGGCTTTCGCGTCGGATGCGCGTTGATAGTCGAATGCATACATGTCGGCTTCTCCGCTTACGTCGTCGGGTTTTGTGCAGCGTGGATCGCGGACCACACGCGATGCGGTGTCGCAGGCATTTGCAGGTCGGTCACGCCGAGCGGTGCGAGCGCGTCGATGATCGCGTTGATCACCGCCGGCGGCGAGCCGATCGCGCCCGCCTCACCGCAGCCCTTTACGCCGAGCGGATTGTGCGTGCACGGCGTGCCCTTCGCGGTTTCGACAGTGAAGCTCGGCAGGTCGGATGCACGCGGCATTGCGTAATCCATGTATGAGCCGGAAAGCAGCTGCCCGCTCTCGTTGTCGTACACGCAGCGTTCCAGCATCGCCTGACCGACGCCCTGGCCGATGCCGCCGTGCACCTGACCTTCGACGATCATCGGATTGATCACGTTGCCGAAATCGTCCACTGCGGTGAACTTCTGGATGCGGGATTCGCCTGTATCCGGATCGACTTCGACTTCGCAGATGTACGCGCCGGATGGATAGGTGAAGTTGGTCGGATCGTAGAACGCGCTTTCGTCGAGGCCCGGTTCGAGCTTGTCGAGCGGATAGTTGTGCGGCACGTACGCGGCGAGCGAGATATCGGCGAATGCCTTCGTGCGGTCGGTGCCCGCGACGCGGAAGACGCCGTCCTTGAACTCGATGTCTTCGGCGGCCGCTTCGAGCAGATGTGCGGCGATCTTTTTGGCTTTCGACTCGATCTTGTCCAGCGCCTTCATGATCGCCGCGCCGCCCACCGAGATCGACCGCGAGCCATATGTGCCCATGCCGAACGGAATGCGTCCGGTGTCGCCGTGCACGACTTCGACGCTTTCGAGCGCGATCCCGAGGCGGTCAGCGACAACCTGCGCGAAGGTCGTTTCATGCCCCTGCCCGTGGCTATGCGAGCCGGTGAACACGGTGACCGAGCCGGTCGGATGCACGCGGATCTGGCCGACTTCGAACAGCCCGGCCCGCGCGCCCAATGCGCCTGCGATGTTCGACGGCGCGAGACCGCACGCCTCGATGTAGCACGAGTAGCCGAGGCCGCGCCGCTTGCCGTTCTTTTCCGATTCCTGTTTGCGCGCCGCGAAGCCTTTGACGTCCGCGAGTTCGATCGCGCGGGCGAGGATGGTTTCGTAATCGCCGGTGTCGTAGGTGAGGCCGACCGGCGTCGCATAAGGAAACTCATGGATGAAGTTGCGTCGGCGGATTTCGGCCGGATCGAGCTTCATCTCGCGCGCGGCCGTCTCGACCAGACGTTCGACCACGTACGTCGCTTCCGGACGGCCGGCGCCGCGATAGGCATCGACTGGCACCGTGTTCGTGAAGACCGCCTTCACTTCGGCATAGATGGCGGGCGTCGCGTACTGGCCGGCGAGGAGCGTCGCATAAAGGATCGTCGGTATGGCGGTGGAAAATGTCGACAGGTACGCGCCCATGTTGGCGATCGTGTGGATGCGCATCGCGAGGAATTTGCCGTCCGCGTCCATCGCAAGTTCAGCTTTCGTCACATGGTCGCGGCCGTGGGCGTCGGAGATGAAGGCTTCCGAGCGTTCCGCTGTCCACTTGACCGGGCGACGGATCTTCTTCGATGCCCACGTCAGCGCGACATCTTCCGCGTACAGGTAAATCTTCGAACCGAAGCCGCCGCCGACATCCGGCGCGATGATGCGCAGTTTCGACTCGGGTAGCGCGAGTACGAACGCGGCCATCAGCAGGCGCTCGACGTGCGGATTCTGGTTCGACACGTAGACCGTGTAGCTGTCGTCCTGCGGCGACCAGCTCGCGTTGACCGCGCGCGGTTCGATCGCGTTCGGGATCAGGCGCTGGTTGACGATGTCGAGCGTGGTCACGTGCGCGGCCCTGGCGAAGGCGGCATCGGTGGCGGCCTTGTCGCCGTGGCCCCAGGTGTAGCAGGTGTTGTCGGGTACTTCGTCGTGGACGGCGGGCTGGCCTGGATCGGCGGCATGCCCGGTATCGACGATGGCGGGCAGCACGTCGTAGTCGATGTCGATCAGTTCGGCGGCGTCTTTCGCGGCCTTGATCGAATCGGCGATCACGAGCGCGACCTGGTCGCCGACGTGACGCGCCTTCGTATGCGCGATGACGGGATGCGGCGGCTCGTTCATCGGTTTGCCGTCGATGCTGTGGATCAGCCAGCCGCACGGCAGGCCGCCGACGCTATCGGCCGCCATGTCGGCGCCGGTAAAGATCGCGACGACGCCCGGCGACGCTTTGGCGGTTGCGGTGTCGATGCTTTTGATGCGTGCGTGCGCGTACGGCGAGCGCAGGAAGATCGCGTACGTCTGCTGCGGCAGGACGATGTCATCGGTGTACTGACCGTTGCCGGTCAGGAAGCGATAGTCTTCCTTGCGCTTGACCGATGCGCCGATGAGGCGATGGTTGTCGGGTGCGTTCATCGTCGGCTCCTCAGGCGGTGGCTTTGGCGGATGCGGTTGCACCGGCGCCTGCTGCTGCGTTGCTGCCGGCGGATTTCATGCCGGCGGCGCCTTCGAGGACGGCCTTGACGATGTTGTGATAGCCCGTACAGCGGCACAGGTTGCCGTCGAGCTGCTGACGTACATCGGCTTCACTGGCGTCGGGGTAGCTCTGGACGAGGGCGGTGGCGCTCATGACCATGCCGGGCGTACAGAAGCCGCACTGGAGGCCGTGGCAATTGCGGAAGGCTTCCTGCATCGGATGAAGATCGCCGTGGGCGGCGAGGCCTTCGATGGTGGTGATCGTTGCCCCCTCGGCCTGAACGGCGAGCATGTTGCACGATTTGATTGCGCGTCCGTTGAGGTGGACTGTGCACGCGCCGCACTGGGCGGTATCGCAGCCGATGTGCGTGCCGGTGAGGCGAAGCTGGTCGCGCAGGAACTGGACAAGCAGGATGTGGGGTTCGACTTCGGCGGTCACGGGCAGGCCGTTTACCGTCAGGCTGATGCTGATTGCCATCGACTGTCTCCTTGGGGGATAGAGACCGGTACGAAGCTCACATTTCCACTACCTGTTCCGACTGCCTGCTGTGAGGTTCGTGCGGTTTGGGCTGGTTTTTTATGCTTGCAGCGAAAAGTAGAGCACAAATTGGGGGTGGGGGGTATCAGGGTTTTTTGGCCGTTTCCTTGCCTGTGCTTTTGCTTTTTGGTCTTTGCTTGTTTTGGTTTTGGTCTGTTCAGGTTTTGTTGGCCTTTCCTTGTGGCCATGTCGGTCTATTGGCGTCGCCCCTGTGCGGGGCGGCACCTACTTTTCTTTGTCCTTGCCAAAGAAAAGTAGGCAAAAGAAAGGCGCCGAAAACTCGTCCGTTCCGGGGTGTGTCGCCGCCGGGGAATGGCACCCCATGAAGTGTCGCCCCCGCGCTTCACACGGCATGGGTCCGCGCACGAGAACGTCTCCCGCACAGTACCGCCCGTGACAAGGCACTCATCCACCCCACTCCGCACTGCGTGCGTCGCGGATGGGTTCCCGGAAGACGGCATGGTTGCGTTGGCTCTCCGCGCCGCACGCGTGCAGCGCGGCGCAGCGATGACGGCGCAAGTCGTCGGCGGCGGAGTCGGTCAGGACCGCACGTACGCAAGCGGCTACACGGAGGTTATGCCGTCGGCGACGTGACGTAACGTGACGTGAAGGTTATGCCGCTCGGCGACGCAACGCGGAGCCGGGTGGATGAGCCCTTTGTCACGAAGTGTGCTGCGCGGGGGATCCGATCGTGCGCGGGCCGATGCGCTGTGAACCGCGGGGGCGACATCTCATGGGGTGCCGTTCCCCGTGTGTCACACAGCCCGGAAGAACTGAGTTTTCGGCGCCTTTCTTTTGCCTACTTTTCTTTGGCAAGGACAAAGAAAAGTAGGTGCCGCCCCGCACAGGGGCGACGCAAATAGACCGACATGAATACAAGGAAAGGCCAACAAACGAACGCAAGGAAAGGCCAAAAAACGAACAGGAAGGAAAAGCCAACAAACGAATGCAAGGAAAGTCGAAAAACCAAAAACAAACGACAAGCACCCCCACCCGTCGGGAGACAAAAAAACCCTTCACCTCAACTTCGACCGCTTCCTTGAATACCCAAAATAAACAACCATCCCGATAACGAGCCAGACAACAAAAGCAATCCAGGTAATCGCCTGAAGGTTAATCATAAGAAAAAGACAGGAAGCAACAGCAAGCACAGGCACAACCGGTACGCCAGGGCATCGAAAAGCCCGCGGCAACTCAGGATGCGTCTTGCGCAAAACCAGCACAGCCACCGAAACCATCGAAAACGCCGCCAGCGTGCCGATATTGATCAGCTCAGCGAGCACATTCAACGGCACCAGCGCGCCGATCAAACCAAAGAAAATCCCGACGATCCACGTCGTCAGAAACGGCGTCGCGAACTTCGGATGCACCCGCGACAGCGCCGCCGGCAACAACCCGTCCCGCGACATCGCGAAGATCACCCGCGTCTGCCCGTAGCCCATCACCAGAATCACGGTCAGCATGCCCAGCACCGCGCCCAGATCGATGAAGCCCGCCACCCACTTTTGCCCGGCCACCTGCAACGCATACGAAACCGGATGCGAAATGTTGGCGAACTGCGCCGACGGCACAATGCCCGTCACGACCGCCGCGACAGCCACGTACAGCACCGCGCACACGCCAAGCGAGGCGATGATCCCGATCGGCAGATCGCGCTTCGGATCCTTCACCTCTTCCGCCGCCGACGACACCGAATCGAAGCCGATAAACGCAAAGAACATCACCGCCGCAGCGCCAAACACCCCGTTCCAGCCGTTCGGCATAAACGGATGCCAGTTCGCCGGCGTCACGTGGAACACACCCACCGCGATCACCAGCAGCACCACGATCACCTTGATCGCGACCATGACGTTGTTGATGCGCGTCGACTCGCGCACGCCGATCGACAGCAGCGTGGTGATCGCCATCATCACGAGGAATGCAGGCAGGTTGAAAAGCGTCGCCACGCCAGGCACGGCGCCCGGCGCTGCCGTCAGCGCGACCGGCAGCGAGATGCCAAATCCGGCCAGCAACGACTGCAGATAACCCGACCAGCCAACCGAGACGGCCGACGTCGCGAGCCCGTATTCAAGCATCAGATCCCAGCCGATGATCCATGCAGCCAGTTCGCCGAGCGTCGCGTACGAATACGTATAGATGGAGCCGGCGACCGGAATCGTCGACGCGAACTCGGCATACGCGAGCGCCGCGAAGCCGCAGGCGACTGCGGCGACCAGGAAGGAAATCATCAGCGCAGGCCCGGCCTGGACCGCGCCCGTGCCGGTCAGCACGAAAATCCCCGTGCCGATGATGGCGCCGACGCCAAGGAAGGTCAGATCCAGCGCACCGAGCGCCTTCTTCAGCCCGGCGTTTTGCGCACCGGCCAGCATATGTTCGACGTTCTTCTTGCGGAAGAGGGACATTGGCGAGGGTCTCCAGGAAAGCACGCGTCTTGCGCGCCGATGTCGGGAAAACCCGGAATTCTAGCGGACGCGCTGTCAGATGCCTCGCGGCGGTGCAATCCGGGAAGCCAGTTGCGAGAAGGGAAACCGGTGAGATTGCCCGGATCTGGGGCATGCATTTTCGCGACAGGCAGCCGCCGGACGAGTTTCCGCTCGCTATTCGCAGGTGATCGGCAGGAAGTAATCTGAATGCGTGTGACCGGCTACGCGGGACGTGGACATTGCGCGGCGCCGGCTGCTCAACCCTGCGGCCAGTCGCACGGCCGCGGTCGCTTGGCCAGTCAGCCGGTCAGCGGTCAGCCAGTCAACCGGTCAACCGGTCAACCGGTCAACCGGTCAACCGGTCAACCGGTCAACCGGTCAGCCAGTCATCGCCGGATTGAGGTCGACGAGGCGGTTGCTCATCACGTAGAACGTGAGCTCGGCGTTGTTGTTCAGCTTCATTTTTTCGAGCAGCCGCGTGCGGTACACGCTGACCGTTTTCACCGACAGCGACAGCGCGTTGGCAATGTCCGTCAGCCGCTTGCCTGAGGCGAGCATGCACAGCGTCTGGTATTCGCGGTCGGAGAGCTTTTCGTGCGGCATCTGCTCGCCGTCGAACGAGACGTAGTCGGCGAGCGCCTCGGCCATCGCCGGGCTCACGTATTTGCGGCCGGCGGCGACCTGCTGGATCGCGGCGATCATCTGCGCGGCATCGACCGCCTTCGACAGATAGCCCGAGGCGCCCGCTTTCAGCGCCCGCACGGCGTACTGGTCCTCGCGATACATCGAAAACATCATCACCGGCACGCGTGGCACCTTGCGCTTGATGCGCTTCAACACCTCGACGCCGTTCATGTCCGACAGCGAAATGTCGAGCAGGATGATATCGAACGCGTGCTTCGACACGACCGCGAGCGCTTCGCCGCCGGTTTCAGCTTCGGCCACTTCGCTCGCAATGCCGCGGTCGAGCAGCAACTGGCGCACGCCCTGACGAACCACGGCGTGGTCGTCGACGAGAAGGATGCGCAGGCTTTTCATCGGTCGCTCAGCAGGAAAGCGCCTGGCGCGCGCTGGCCGATCCGGGCGCTGCGAGCATCGCTTCCAGCGCGAAACGGGCGCGTACGGTCGTGCCGCGAGCCTGCTTCGGGTGAGCGTGCGTTTCGTCTTCGCGCGGGCCCGGGCGCTCGCCCCTGCCGACGGTGACACGAAGTTTGCCGTCAAACGCGTGGCAGCGCGCGCGCATGCCGGCGAGGCCGAAGCCGCCACCCTGCTCATCGTGGCGCGGCGTCATGGCGCGGCGTGACACACCGATGCCGTCATCGCTAACGGTGAGCGTGAGATGCCGGCGCGAGGTTTCCAGCCGGACGTCCGCGCCTGAAGCCCGCGCGTGCTTCGCCACGTTGTTGAGCGCTTCCTGCGCGACCCGGAAGACGGCGAGCGTGGCGGCAGGAGGGAGTTGCGTCAGGCGCACGTCGGCCGCGCAGACGAAACTGGTGCGCAGGCCGGTGCGGGCAGCGAACTCGCTCACCCACTGCGACAGCGCACCGACGATACCCGTGTCCTGCTGTGGCCCGTGCAGGTCGGCGACCGTGCGGAATGTGGCTTCGCACACAGCGTCGAGCGAGCGCTTCACAACGGCGAGCGCGGCCGCGCATTGCGGCGGCGCGTCGGCGGGCAGCCAGGTATCGACGTTCGCAAGCGCAAAGCGCGTGGCGGTCAGTTCGGCGCCGACGCCATCGTGTAGTTCGCGGGCAAGCTGGCCGCGCGCGCGCTCCTGCGCAAAGACCAGTTCAGCCGCCAGTTCCCGGACGCGCGCACGCAACTGCGTGAGTTCGCGCTCGATCGCGGGGGATGCGGCATTTGACGGGAAACTGGCGGAAGGGGTGTGAGCTGCAGCGGCGAAAGCGTCGGAAGACAGGTCGAAAATGGTCGCGCTGCAGGCTTCCCGGGCCACGGGAGCCGGCGTATTCGCGCTCATCGGAATCACAATCGACGTATCCATGACTCTCCCATTCAGGAAGCAGCTTCGGCGACAGACGCGTACCGCGCCGGGCGGCTGCTAATAAACGCTGGATCGCCCGTTACCGTTAAACGCGCGCAACGATGCAATGCCAACGACAGAAAACTACCACGTCTTTATGTAACGAAATTTACATTCGGTAACATCGACCCCGGTCATTTCTACTGCGGTCATCGGCGACCAGTGCTGCGCCGCAATAATATCTCAAAATAGGGATGGATGCAGGCCGAATAAGGCTTCAGCATTGCCTGCGATGCAAGGATCGACAAGCCGCGTACACCCCATTTGTAGGAATAATGCTGACAAGCGAGGTAAGTATTACGTGTGAATTTGTAACGGGAAACGAGGGAAAACGCGCATATGGCGAATGGTGAAAACCGATGTCTGGAAAGGGCAGATGCGGCGGCCCTGACGCCCTTTAAATGAGCTCAGAACGCCCTCGTCTGAAGCGAGCGCGCCACAAAACCGCGCGCGCAAACAAAAACCGGAGCACAGGGCTCCGTTTTTTGTTTGCTGCAGGCGAAGGTGTGTGGCCGAAAGGCCACACACGGCAGGCTAAGCAGGCTTAGCCCACGAACGCCTTTTCGATCACATAGTGCCCAGGCTTGTTGTTGCTACCTTCCTGGAAGCCCATGCTGTCCAGCAGTTCGCGCGTGTCGCGCAGCATATGCGGGCTGCCGCAAAGCATCACGCGGTCGTTTTCGAGCGAGAAATGCGGAAGATCGACGTCGTCGAACAGCTTCTTCGTTTCGATCAGTTCGGTGATGCGGCCGCGGTTGTGGAACGCTTCGCGTGTGACCGTCGGGTAATACACCAGCTTCTCCTGGATCAGCTCACCCAGATGCTCGTGCGCCGGCAGGTGGTCCGTGATGTATTCCTTGTACGCGAGTTCGTCGACAAAACGGCAGGTGTGCGTCAGGACGACCTTCTCGTAACGGTCATACACATCCGGATCCTTGATGATCGACATGAACGGTGCGAGGCCCGTGCCGGTGGAAAGCAGCCACAGCGTCTTGCCCGGCAGGAGGTTGTCGGCCATCAGCGTGCCCGTCGGCTTCTTGCCGATCAGAACCTGGTCGCCCACCTTCAGATGCTGCAGACGCGACGTCAGCGGGCCGTCCTGCACCTTGATGCTGAGGAATTCGAGGTTATCTTCGTAGTTCGCGCTCGCCATGCTGTACGCGCGGATCAGCGGCTTGCCGTCGACTTCGAGGCCCACCATCGTGAACTGGCCATTTTCGAAACGGAACGACGCATCGCGCGTGCAGGTGAAGCTGAAAAGCGTATCGGTCCAGTGGTGGACGCTCAGGACGGTTTGTGGATTCAGGTTGCTCATGGCTTCTGGAATAGTGCGAAAACAGGGGCTGCCAGACGAACACGCCGGCCGGCACGGCAGGACGATGCAACGCGAACCCGCTTTGGGGAACGATGCGCAATCCGCTATTTTACCGCGCCTGCTCCCGGAGGGTGGCGGCGCAGCCTGTACGCGGGATCAGGCGGGTATCGAACGCGTCGCCGGCACCGGAAACGGCAGGGTAGAACGAAAATACAACGAAGGTGTAGCCAGGGTGGTGCGGGCGATGTGCAAACCGCGCACTGGCGGTCGCCATCCGGCGTCCGGAGCAAGCGCGGGTGAGCACTCGTTCGGACAACGACGCGGGTGATGATACCGAATCCGGCGATGCGTCGCAGCATAAACCCTGCTGCCGGAAGGCCAACGCGGCCGGGAAACGACGCTTTTTCGCGGTTTCAGCGAGGTTTTCCGGCCCGCGACAAACCTGAAACCGGCGCTTTCCGCATCAGATCCGGCGTCGCAACAGAATCAGCTCTCGGCGGCCAGCTTCGCGCCCAGGCCGACGAGCGCTGCACCACAGAATCCGTCGATCGGCCGACGCAGCCGGCGATAACCACGCTGCGTGCGCTCCGTCGCGAACATCAGTGCGACGCTGCCATACCAGCCCGCCGACAATGTCGCGATCATCGCCAGCACCACGCCGTAGAACCACAACGGCGCATGCTGCGGGAACATCGTCGCGAAGACGCTGGTCCAGAACGCGCACGATTTCGGGTTCGTGAGGCAGGTGACGAGGCCCGAGCGCCATGCGCGAAAGTGCGCAGCGGCATCGGCGGCGGGCGGTGTGGTATCGACAACAACGGCCGCTTCGCCGCGCTTCATGGCCGCGCGCAGCAGCTTGAAGCCGAAGTAAATCAGATACAGCGCACCGGCGATGCGAATGCCGTTGTACAGCCAGTCGATTTTTTGTAGAACCGTGGCGAGACCGAGCATCGCGAGCGCCGCCCAGATCGTCGACGCCGTGCCGACGCCCAGCGCCGATGCCGCGCCCAGCCGGCGTCGGCCAGCCAGCGACAGCTGCGTGATCATGAAGAAGTTCGGACCAGGGCTGATCGCCGCGATCAGGTACACGACGGCGATCTGAAGCAGGATCGGAAGATAGTGGACGTGCATGTCGGTTCGCAAAACGGGCGCCGGATGACAGGCTGTCCGGCGCGCGGGAAGAGGAAGCGCGATTCTACTGCGATCTGCTCCCGAATCCGCGCAAACCGCTCGCGCTCAACCGGCCGCGGCGCTCCGTTTTCCGCCCCGTTGCTTCAGCACGCGCGCCTGCAGCACGATCACGAGCAGCAGGAACACGCCGCGAATCACCGACTGCCAGTACGCCGACAGGCTGATCAATCCAAGCCCGTTCTCGAAGTTCAACAGATTGAACACGAGACCGAGCAGCAGAACGCCGGCAATCGTCATCGCGATCGAGCCTTCGCCACCGGTCAGCAGCGTGCCGCCGAGAACGACCGCCGAAATCGCGAACAGCTCCCAGCCGACGCCTTCGTTCGGCTGACCCGCGCCGAACTGCGCGGCGAGGATCACGCCCGCCAGCCCAGCGAGCAACCCGCTCGCGGCGTACGCGGCGATCAGCGTGCGGTCGACGTTCAGCCCCATGAGGCGCGCCGCTTCCTCGCTGCCGCCGATCGCGAGCGAATGCCGTCCGAACCGCGTGCTGCGCAGCGCAAGCCAGCCGATGACGGCCGCCGCCAGCGCGACGAGTCCCGGAACCGGCAGGCCGAACAGATCGCCCTGGCCGAAGCTGGCGAAGTTCGACTCCGCCGAAATCGACACCGCATCGTTGCGTCCGAGCAGCAGCGCGACGCCGTGCGCGCCGAGGCTCGTCGCGAGCGTCGTGATGAACGGCAGGATCTTGAGGCGCGTGATGACGATGCCGTTCAGCACGCCGACCGCGAGCCCCGCGAAGGCGCCCGCGAGCACCGCGATCCATCCGCCGTAAGGACTCGCCAGCGCAGCGACGACGCTCGAAAGCGCCGCGACCGTGCCGACCGACAGATCGATGCCGCCCGTGATGATCACGAACGCCATGCCGACGGAAATCAGCGCGAACATCGAGTTGTACCGCCAGAACGACGTGATGTTGTACGCCGACGCGAAGTGTTCATAGCGCACGAGCCCGAGCACGAGCAGCAACACGAGCGCCAGCAAAATCGGAAGGTTCTTTTTCATCGCTTTCGAATCCCGTCAAGCGCCAGCGTTACCGTGAACGCCGCTGCACGTACACGGCGGCAATGATGATGCCGGCCTTCACCACAAGCGCGGCTGCGTCAGGAATGCCGTGCGCGAGCAGCGTATAGCGCAGCAACTGGATGATCAGCGCACCGATCAGCGTCCCGCCGATGTACGCCTTGCCGCCCGTCAACGCCGTGCCGCCGACTGCCACCGCCGCGATCGCATCGAGTTCGCTGCCGAGCCCGACCACGTTCGCATCCGACGACGAATTCACCGAAATCGAAATCAGCCCGGCGAGACCCGCGAGCGCTGCGCACACCGTGTACGCGATCAGCTTCACGCGGGCGGTCGGCACGCCGCACAGATACGCGGCTTTCTCGTTGCCGCCGGTGACGAGCAGGTACTGGCCGAACAGCGTCTTGCGCACGATCCACGCAAAGAGACAGACCAGCGCGAGCATCAGCAGCACCTGAAACGGCACGCCGCCCACCTTGCCGAGCGCAATCCACTGGAATGCGGGATTGTTGAACGCCTGCAGGCCGCCGTCGGTGACAACCTGCGCGATACCGCGTCCGGCGATGAACAGCACGAGCGTCGCCACGATCGGCTGCACCGCCAGTCGCGTGACGAGCAGGCCGTTGAACACGCCGCACAGCGCAGCGGCAATCACCGGAAGCGTGAACGCGAGCACGATGCCGAGAGGGCCGTCGACGTTCATGAAGAGCATCGGCGCCAGCGCGCCCGAGATCGCCATCGATGCACCCACCGAGAGATCGATTCCGCCCGTCGCTACCACCAGCGTCATGCCGATGCCGACGATCACGATCGTCACGACCTGTGTCAGGTTGACGTTGAAGGTCTGCAGCGACCAGAAGTGCGGCGTGAAGATCAGGTTGAAGACGAGCATCGCGAGCAGCACGATGATTTCGCGCTGGATCGGAATACGGCGACGCGCTTTTGTCCTGACGTCGGAAGCCGGCACCGTAGCGGCCGTGACCGGCGTCGCAGACAAGGGCGGCGCGGTCTCGTTACGCAACGACTCATGAGCCATGGCGATTGACCTCCAGTGCGTCCGCTACGTGCGCCGCGCTGACGGCTTCTGCCAGTTGCGACGGGCCTTCGCTGCCGTACGCGATGGCGTCCATGATCGATGCTTCACTCATTTCGCCGCCGTTCAGTTCGGCGACCGTACGGCCGTCGCGAATCACGACGGCGCGGTCCGCCACGGCGGTCAGTTCTTCCAGTTCCGAGGCCGACATCAATACCGCCAGCCCGGAGTCGCGCAATTCACGCACGATTCTGGCGACGTCGGCTTTCGCGCCCACGTCGATGCCGCGCATCGGTTCGTCGAGTAGCAGCACTTTGGGCTGCGTCGCGAGCCAGCGGGCGAGCAGCACTTTCTGCTGGTTGCCGCCCGACAGTTCGCGGATCGGTTGATCCGGTGAGCGCAGCTTGATGCCGAGCGACGCAATGAATCGATCCACGATCTCCTGCTGCTGTTTCACATCGACGATGCCGTGCTTCGACAGCGTGCGCAGGCACACGAGCGTGAGGTTGTCGCGCACCGGGAGTTCGGGGACGATGCCTTCGAGCTTGCGGTCTTCGGTGAGATACGCGAGGCCGCGCGCGATGGCGTCCTGCGGCGACTTCAGCGCAACCGTCTTGCCATCGATTTCGAGCGTGCCCTGCGCAGCCGGATCGGCGCCGAACAGCAGACGCATCGTTTCCGTGCGGCCCGAGCCAAGCAAGCCAGCCAGCCCGACCGCTTCGCCCGCGTGTACATCGAGCGAAACGTCGTTCACCTTCGGATGTGCGGCGAGATGTTTCGCAGAAATGGTTTGCGCGCCGCGTCGTGCGAGATTCGCTTCGCGCGCGGCCGTGTCGTCCTGCACGACGGCGGCGAGTGTGCGGCCGAGCATCGTCGTGACGAGTTGCAGCTTGCCCATGTCGGCCATCGCACTTTGCGCGACCGTCTGGCCGTCGCGCATCACCGTGACGCGATCGCACAGCGCGTACAGTTCGTCGAGCCGGTGCGATACAAAAATCACCGCGCGGCCGTCATCGCGCAGTTTGCGCACGACGTTAAAGAGCAGTTCCACTTCGCGCTCGTCGAGCGACGAAGTGGATTCGTCCATGATCACCATCTTTGCGTCGGACGACACTGCGCGAGCCAGCGCGACCATCTGCTGGATCGCCGTCGAATAGCTGCCGACGGGTTTCTTCACATCGATCTGCAAGCCGAACGATTCGAGCAGCGCGGCTGCGCGTTGCTGCACTGCACGCCAGTCGATCAGGGCAAAGCGGCGCGGCTCCCGTCCGAGAAAGATGTTTTCGGCAACCGAGCGGAACGGCACCAGGTTGATTTCCTGATAGATCGTGCTGATACCCGCTTCACGCGCTTCTTTCGGCGTGCGGAAATCGATCTCGCGACCTTCGAAGCGGACGACGCCACCCGAGCGGCGATACGCGCCCGTGAGGATCTTGATCATGGTCGACTTGCCGGCGCCGTTCTGGCCGATCAACGCATGCACTTCGCCGGCGGCGACGCTCAACTGCGCGCTGCACAACGCGGGCACGCCGCCGAAGCTGATCTGGATGTCCTGCATCTCCAGCAAGGGCGGCTGGCCTGGCCGGGGCGCGGCGGTCGGGATACCGGTACCGGTGTGCGTCACGTGTGTCTCCTGATGCGTGTCCCTGCATCGCGGGCGAGTTGCCCGCAACAGGTGTGCACAGATGCATGAAAGCGTCGGGGATCGTCAATGCGTGCGTGCCGGCAGCGCGGCGCGCGGCGATCCTCTTGCATGGGTCGGGATGCGGCGGGCGGCGACCGGACTGGCGTGTCGCCAGTATTGCGCGAGTCGCGGGCGGGCGCAAAACACCGTTACGGCGCGAACCGCAAAAGCCGGTCTTCTACGCCAACCGGCGTCTGTCAGTGGCCGTGAGCAGACGCCAGGACAAAGCGAAGCGACGGTCCGCGATTGCACGGGCACGTCGCCTCGAACCCTCCCGTCAGCGGGACCCGGCAGCGTCCGGTTACAGGTCAAGCCCGGAACGGACAGTCTCCGGTTCACCTGCCCTTCGTTTCCTGATCCGCTCTGGTACCCGCTCAGTAACCGTACTGCATGCTTTCCTTGACGTTGTTCCTGTCGTAGAAGCGGTCGGACACTTTCACCCACGTCGGGATCGTTTCGCCCTTCGCGTAGCGTTGCGCGACGTCGCAGGCGAGCGGGCCGAAGAACGGGCTCGACTGCACGCTGGCGCCGAGTTCGCCGGATGCGATGGCGTCCATGCCGCCCTTCGTGCCGTCGATCGTCACGAGCAGGATGTCCTTGCCCGGCTGCTTGCCGGCGGCCTTGATCGCGGCGATCGCGCCCAGTGCCATTTCGTCGTTATGCGCGTAGACAGCGGTCACTTCAGGATGCGCCTGCAGCAGCGTTTCCATCACCTGACGGCCCTTGTCGCGCGCGAAGTCGCCGCTTTGCGAAGCGATGATCGTCATGCCCGGGTTCTTCGCGATGATTTCGTCGAAGCCCTTTTTGCGATCGTTCGCGGCGGACGCACCGGTCGAGCCTTCGAGTTCGATGATCTTCGCCTTGCCGCCCGTCGCCTTGACGAGCCAGTCCGCGGCGCGGTGGCCCTGATCGATGAAGTCCGAGCCGATAAACGTGATGTAGTCGCGGCCCGCCTTGGCAACCGATTGATCGACGTTACGGTCGACCAGAATCACAGGAATGCCGGCCTTCTTCGCCTGCAGCACGACGGGTGCGAGCGGCTTTTCTTCACGCGGCGGGAACACGAGCAGATCGACGTGCTGCGCGATCATGCTTTGAATGTCCGAAACCTGTTTCGCGGGCGAGCCGTTGGCATCCGTCATGACGATCTGCCAGCCGCATTTCGAAGCCACTTCCTTGAAACTCCTCGTTTCCGCGAGACGCCACGGGTTGTTGCTTTCGGTCTGCGCGAAGCCGACCTTCAACGGAGTTTTGGTAGCCAGTTTGGGCAGGGCGTCGTCGGCGTGTGCCGTCGAGATGCCGCAGCCGATTGCCAGCGCCAGAACCGATCCGACGAGCGGACGAACCCGCTGCGGACGCTTTTGCTTGAGCGACGCCATGTCTTCCTCCAGTGCTTTGGTTTAGTTGCTTTTTACTTTGCCCTGCACCGTTCGTGATGACGGTTTGCCACGGGTTTGCACCTCGTCCGGGTGTAGTCGATTATTTCATCGCAAATTATTATTAGTCAATCACTAATAATATTAGCTACTGGCGATTTTGCTTCAGTAATTACCCTGACCGACCCGCGTTCGATGAGGGGTCCATCGAGCTTCACCATGCGGTGTCGAACCGGCGCGCCGGCGGCGCGATTGTGCTCATCCTGAAGCAGCGTTTCGACGGCCCAGCGTCCCAGTTCATAGTTCGGCAGCACGACCGTCGAGAGCGGCGGATGCGTATGGCGGGCGATTTCCTGATCGTCGTAACCGAGCACGGAAACGTCTTCCGGCACGCGGTGACCGAGCTGCTTTAGCGCCTCGATTGCGCCGAGCGCCATCAGGTCGTTTGCGCAGAAAATCGCGGTTGGCGGATTGGGCTCGCGCATCAGTGAGAGCGTGTGTTCGAAGCCGGTGCCGGAGCTCCAGTCGCCGTCGCGAACCAGTTCCTGCGCGAACGGCAGATCGGCGGTGGCGAGTGCGGTGCGATAGCCTTTGAGGCGATCTTTGGCTGCGTCCTGCCAGTGCTCGCCGTTGATATAGCCGATGCGCCGATGGCCCGCGCGCAGCAGATATTCGGTCGCGACATGCCCGCCTGCCACTTCCGCCGGCACGACCGACGAGAAGCCGCCTTCACTCGTGTAGCAGTTGAGCAGAACGGTAGGAACCTGCAACAGCGCGGCCGGCGGGCTCACTTTGCGCGTGTAAACCGTGGCGTAGATCACGCCAAAAACGTTCGGGCTCGCGAGCGCCGCGTCGAGCACCTGCTGCTCGATATCGGCGTTGCCGTGCGTCGAGTAGACAGCGAGCATCTTGCCGTGTGCGTACGCGGCATCGCGCGCGCCGTCGATGTTCACAACCGGGTGCGGGCTCGTCGAGATTTCGTCGGCGATGTACACGATCAGGCTGCGTTCGTCCTTCGAGGGCTGCACCACGTCGCGCGTCGAGAGACGGTAGCCGAGTTCGGTCGCGGCTTTCAGCACCTTGTCGCGCGTGTTTTCGGAGAATTTGGCGCCGGTGGCGTTATTGAGAACAAGCGAAACAGTCGACTGCGACACGCCAGTGAGCTTGGCGATGTCGGTCATCGTTGGACGTCGTTGGGTCGATTTTTTCATTGAGCGGGCCGCCTGGCTAAAGCGACAAAAACAGGTGACGCCGGAGGCGTCGGCGGTCTGACGGTACCACTAATAATATCCGTCGGGCAACGCGCGCTAACCCGCCTGCGCGAGACGGCGAACGTCTCTGGTGGCGCTCATGACACGTCAATATTATTACTAATAACATTGACGAAAGGCGCTGTCGCGTGCGATTCTCGGTCGCGCGGGCCTCCGAGGCGCGCCGGCCGTGCCTGTCGCCCGGCACGTAACAGCATCCCTCTTGCATGGGACCAGAGACAACGAAAGGTGTCTGCCGTCTCTCGAGATCAACAATGCGCAATGTTTCCCTGAATCCCTTTCCCTTCGGCGCATCAGGCCAGGCGGCGCTCGACGATCCGTCGCTCATCGCGCTCTGCAGCGGCAGCACGGAACTGCGCGTGGCGCCGCTGGTTGGCGGATCGATCGCGGCGTACTTCGAGGCGACCCATGCGGGTCCGGTTCACTGGATGCGCCCTGCGACCGGCGCCGCGCTTGCTGCGCGCAATCCGCTGCAGATGGCGAGCTTTCCACTTTTCCCGTACTGCAACCGCATCCGCGACGCGCGCTTCGACTTCGATGGCCGTTCGATCGACCTTTCCGGCGACGGCAACACGTTCGCGCATGCGCTGCACGGCACCGCATGGCGGCGCGCGTGGTGCGTCGGCGCACGCACGGAAACGTCGGTTGAGCTGCATCTGGAGCACACGCCCAATCCTTCGATTCACGGCGACTGGCCGTTTCCTTATCGCGCGCAGCAGACGATCGAACTGATCGGCGACGCGCTGCACGTCACGCTGACGGCGCGCAATCTGGGCGATCGTCCGATGCCGTTTGGCATGGGTCATCATCCGTATTACCCGCGAACCGCGAACACGGTGGTGACGGCTTCCGTCGAAGCGATGTGGCACGCCGACGCCGACGTATTGCCGACTCATCTCGGCGCGCATCCGGCCGTCGATGCGCTACGAAACGGGATGTCCGCGGACGCGTTCGATCTCGACAACAACTTCACGGGCTGGCAGCGCGAGGCGGTGGTCGCGTGGCCGGACGAGCGTCGGCAACTGACGCTGAACGCCGACGCTGTGTTCGGTCAGTTGGTGGTGTTTGCGCCCGCGAGCGAGGCGCTGCTGTGCGTCGAGCCGGTCTCGAATACGACCGACTGCTTTAACGCGCCGGCCGCTGCGCGGGACAGCGTCGGTGGCTGCGTGCTGATGCCGGGCGAAGAGATCACGGGCGTGTTGACCTGGACGCCCGCCAGGTTTTGACCATCCGCTGAAGCGCTCGCGTCTGTCACGGTCACATTCCCGGTCACGCGCTGAAAAAACAGCGCTCAACCCACCTGCAATCGCGCTATATACGGCAGATGATCCGACAGCCACGCAGTTTCCTGCGTCGGCTGGATCCACTCGATCGGCTTCATGTCGCGCACGAACATCTTGTCGAGCGCGAGCGCCGGTGAAAACGCCGGGAACGTACGCGCGGTTTCGCCGAGCAGCGTCGCCACTTCGTGCAATCCATGCTCGGCAAACAGCGGCACGGAATCGTTGCGCCAGTCGTTGAAATCGCCGGCGAGCACGAGCGGACCCGTGGGCGCTTCCTTCGCGATCCAGTGCGCGATCCAGTTCATCTGACGCAAGCGGGCCGAGCGCGTGAGCGCAAGGTGCGCGCACAGCAACGTGACCGAGTGACCGGCAAACGTTGCGCGGGCAACCAGCAGACCGCGCCGCTCGAAGCGGTGAGCGGAAATGTCCCAGCGTCCGCCGAGATCGAGCGGATGTGGCGACAGGATCGCATTGCCATGCCGCCACGAAGGCTTGAACACATTGGTGCCGAGCGCGATCTGCAGTTGCAGCGAACTCGCGATTTCGGTAGCCTGGCAATGCCAGATATCGTCGACCGGGTCGGCCAGCGGCGCGCCGAAATTCGACGACAACACCGGCGACGGCATCCGTCGTGCCATCGCTTCCTGCAGGAAATAGGCGTCCGCGTGGGTCGACTGGACCCAGCGTTGCATGGCCTGCCAGGCCTGAAGGCCGAGCGGCGAGCGACCTTTGTGAAGGTTCCAGCTCACCGCGATGAAATCCTTGGGATGCGCGCTATCGCGTATCAGTTCTTCGGGGTTTCGCATGCCGCGTTGTCCGCTTCTTCTGTCGTCAGTGTCAGGGGGTGGTCGCGATGCTCGCACGCACACGGTAGACGAGTGTCGGGTTCCTGTCGACGATGGTCCATGTGACCCACTGGCCAGCCGGCACCGTCAACCCCGGATGGCTCGCCGCAACCTGACGCGGCTGCGGCGGCAGCTTGCAGCCCGTATCGGTCTGGCGCGCGCCGGGGTCCTCGATGGTTTCCTGCGCTTCGATGGCGAGTGTGGTTTCCGTCGCCGACGCCTGCAACGGCGAGACCGTCAACGTGCGGGAGAGATCGATGCTGCCGGCCGGTACGTCCTTGCATCCAACGTTGTGTGACACCACGCGATGATGCGTATCCGTTCGCGCCTGGCCGACGGTCGTCGTGCCATCGAACGCATCGACCTGCTGGCCGTCGCTGACGACCTGCAGCTGCCACTGCACGGCCTGCTGCGCGGGGCGCTGCTGGGCCTGAGCCGGGGTCTGAGCCAATAAGGACGAGGTGCCGAACATCACGGCAACGACGCTGGTTTTCCACATGAAAGGTCTCCGGGCGACGGCTCCCGGCGGGATGGGCAGGCGCCCATCTTACGCTTGATCGGGGAATCAATTTCTGACCCGGCATTCAGGGCCGGGTTCAGCAACAGTCTGTTTCAGATGGTGACGCAGGCGCGTGAGTTCAACCGTTCAGGCACCTGATTGTCTGGCGATCACGCGCACGCACCGGTGTCGTGGCAGCAGCGTTCTGCGGCCATCCGTGCGCCATCCCACTGTTAGCAGCACACCTTCACGGCTGCTCGCTTGCCAGCGAATTTTGCATCGATACACTGAAAAACAGGCGACGTCTTGCCAGTGTCGCCGCGGCGGTAAAGCCAGGCACATACGCACAAAAGCGGGGTGAGCGATGACGACAGCCATGGTCAGACAGGAAATCGCGGTGGCGTCGTTCAGCCAGGTCTACGATCTCGATCGGGTCGAGACAGCGTTGAACGAACTCAGCGAAGGCGCGAACGACGCGTTGCGCGCCACCTACGAAAAAATGCTGAAGGTCGGCAACCTGCGCTTTTGCGTGAAGCCGAACCGGATGCCGTCGATCGACGACCTGATCGGCGCGCTGCCCAACTTCGCCGAACCGCTCGACGACGTGCGCCGCCAGGTCGCGCTGTGCCTTGAAACCGAAGACCGGCTGGAACTGATGCCGATCCTGTTGCTCGGCGATCCGGGTATCGGCAAGACGCATTTCGCGAAGCAGCTGTCGCGGCTGCTCGGCACGTCGTATCACTACGTCGCGATGAGTTCGCTGACGGCCGGATGGATCTTGTCGGGCGCATCGTCACAATGGAAGAACGCCAAGCCGGGCAAGGTGTTCGACGCGCTGGTACATGGCAGCTACGCGAACCCCGTGATCGCCGTCGACGAGATTGACAAGGCCACCGGCGACTCGCAATACGACCCGCTTGGCGCGCTCTACGCGCTGCTCGAACATGACACCGCGCAGACCTTCATCGACGAATTCGCCGAAGTGCCGATCAACGCCGGCCACGTGATCTGGATCGCGACGGCCAATAGTGCGCGCGGCATCCCGGAACCGATCCTGAACCGGATGAACGTATACGAAATTCCGCCACCCGATCGCGACGGCGCACGCCGCATCGCGCAGGCGATCTATCACGAGATCCGTTCGGCACATAGCTGGGGTCTGAGGTTTCCGGCCGAGTTGGGCGAGGCCGCGCTCGACGCGCTCGCGCAGGCTTCGCCGCGCGAAATGCGTCGCGCGATTCTCAACGGATTCGGCGCGGCACGTATCGACAGTCGCGATGAGATCGGCGCGACTCATATCCGGCTCGATAACGGCGCGCGGCGGAAACCGATCGGGTTTTGACGGATTTTCGGTCTCGATTAGCTGCCTTGTGCAAAAGACCGCCTTCGGGCGGTTTTTTTGTCGCGTGAAATTTCGCTCCGACGCCCTTTTCCGCCGATCGCATCGAAGATTGTTCTCGAACCGGAAACAGTCAATTCATTTAATCGGCATGGATTTTTGATAGTCCGCGGCTACACTCCTCTGACCGAAGTGCCTGTGCATTTTCGCATCGACGATCCCACTTCAACGACTTCAGGAATCCATCATGAGAACCAGTTCTTTCGCCCTGCTGTTTTCTGCCACGGTCGCCGCACCCGTTGTTGCGCCTGCCTCCGCCGCCAGCTACACGGTGCTGGGCACACCGGCCAGTCCATCCGGCACCGCCGATGCGCAGCGCGACAGCGCGACCAGCCAGACCACCGCCCGTAGCTGAGCGCAGCTGCGCGTAGCGCCGGCCGCGCTCACAAGGCGCGCCCGATTGAAACGAATGCCCGCATTCCACGAGCGTGCGGGCATTCTGCGTTCTGACGGCCGTCGTACAATTTTGATCAGTACAGGAGATACGTTCGACAACGCGCGGTATGAAGCGCGGAACGGCCGCATCCTGTTTTCAGAATTCATCGGTCGATCAGGCAGCGCGGGCAAAAGTCGCGTCGAGGGACATGGATCAAATCGAATGTGTGGTGATCGGCGCGGGCGTGATTGGCCTCGCCGTGGCGCGTGCGCTGGCCGCGCGCGGCTGTGAAGTGATCGTGCTCGAAGCCGCGGAAGCGATCGGCGTCGGCACCAGTTCGCGCAACAGCGAAGTGATTCACGCGGGCCTTTATTACCCGCGCGGCTCGCTCAAAGCTTCACTGTGCGTGCGTGGCCGCGAAATGCTCTATGACTACTGCACGACGCACGGCATACCGCACCAGCGGTGCGGCAAGCTGCTTGTCGCGACAGCGCGCAATCAGGTGCCGCAGCTGGAAAGCATTCTCGCGCGCGGCAAGGAAAACGGCGTGCTCGACCTGATGCGCATCAGCGGCGACGAAGCGCGCGCGCTCGAACCGGCGCTCGAATGCGTCGAGGCGGTGTTTTCGCCGCAGACGGGCATCGTCGACAGCCACCAGTTCATGCTCGCACTACAAGGCGACGCCGGGCGTAGCGGCGCGATGTTCGCGTTCCACGCACATGTCGACGCAATCGAGGCGAACAACGGACGCTTCGTCATCAAGGTCGGCGGCGCTGCGCCGACGACGATCAGCGCGGCCTGCGTGATCAACAGCGCCGGCCTGCAGGCGAACCGGCTGGCGTGCAGCATCCGCGGGCTCGATGCGCGTCACGTGCCGCCGCTCTATCTCGCGCGCGGCAACTACTTCGGCATCTCCGGGCGCGCGCCATTTAGCCGGTTGATCTATCCGATGCCAAACGAAGCAGGACTGGGCGTCCATCTGACGATTGATCTCGGCGGACAGGCGCGTTTCGGGCCGGATGTCGAATGGGTCGATACCATCAACTACGACGTCGATCCGCATCGCGCGGAAGCGTTTTACGCTGCGATCCGCGCGTACTGGCCGAAGCTGCCCGATGGCGCGCTGCAGCCGGCCTATGCGGGTATTCGTCCGAAGCTTTCCGGGCCAGGCGAGCCTGCTGCCGATTTCCTGATCCAGGGGCCGGCGGCGCATGGCGTGCGCGGACTCGTCAATCTGTTCGGCATCGAGTCGCCGGGATTGACGGCATCGCTGGCGATTGCGCAGCGCGTCTGCGAACTGGCCGGACGCGCCTGAGGCAAAGGCGTTTCGCCGCGTGTTCTGGCTGTGTCATCGTCACTTCACGTCACGACGGGTCATGTCACGACGCGGCGCAACGCACCTTGATGCGCGACATCGCGCCTCCGGCGCCGCGCATGCGCTACGAATTTGCTTATCCCTGGCATTTGGGTCGACCCGCGCGGCCGCTTCATTGTTATTCTTGGAAACCGCTGTCGTTAGAACGGCGTTCAGTTCCATAACATGGAGTGAGTCCCCCATGAAGTCATCCCGTCGTACGTTTCTGATCACGAGCCTTGGCGTTGCGTCTTCGCTCGCGCTCTCCCGCCAGGCTTTCGCCGACGCGCCGAAAGTCTCCGAATCCGATCCGACCGCACAGGCGCTCGGCTACAAGACGAACGCCAGCAAGGTCGACAAGGCGAAGTTCCCCAAATACGCAGCCGGCCAGGACTGCGGCAACTGCAGTCTCTATCAGGGCAAGGCGAGCGACCCCTATGCCGGCTGTCCGATGTTCGCGGGCAAGCAGGTCGCCGCGACCGGCTGGTGCAGCGCGTATAACAAGAAGGCCTGATTGTCTCGCAGGTCGCACTGCTGCTGCATCTGGCAGAAAAGATAGCGGAACGCCACCCGCAAACCGGTTCTGCAGGATCAGCAGGCGCTGGTCGCGCAATGCGGCCAGCGCATTCCGGCAATGCGTCACGCGGATCTCGACGCGCGACGCAAGCCGGCCTGACCTATCAGGTGGGTGCGGCTAGTCGCGCGCCTGCATCAACGGCGGACGACGGTCGAACCACGGACGCGCCGCCTCGAGTTGTGCAGCGAGACGAAAGAGCGTTGCTTCGCCGCCATCACGCGTTGCGAACTGCACGCCGACCGGCAGGCCGCGCGCATTCCAGTAAAGCGGCACCGACATCGCCGGCTGGCCAGTCAGATTGAAAAGCTCGGTGCAGCCCGCCCATGCGAACGCCTTGTTCGACGCTTCCGTCAGCATCTTCTTCATCAGCGCTTCGATGGGCATCGTGGTGACCGCGTGCATCTGCATCCGTTCGACCTGCGTCGGCAGCATTTCGCCGATCTTGATCGGCGCGGCCGCGAGCGTCGCGCACACGATCACGTCGTAACGCGTCAACAGGTCGGCCATTTTCACGGTGATGCGGCGCTGCTCTTCGAGTGCTGCAGGCAATGCGCGCTCGCCGAGCTTGCGGCCGATGTGCGCCATCGCCCAGGTCGCGATTTCGAATTCGCTGCGTTGGGGTTTGCGTCCTGTCGTACGATCGGCATTCAGTACGACTTCCTCCGCGATCACCGACCAGATCGTCAAAAACGCATGGCGGACCGCTTCGAAATCGATGCCGAGCGAAACCGGCTCGACATGATGGCCGAGCGACGTGGCGAGTCGCGCGGCGTCTTCGAGCGCGGCGCGCGCATCGGCGGAAAGTGTCGGCGCGAGCATCGGTTCGGCGACGTACGCGATGTGCAGCGGCTTGCAAGGCTCGCCCGTTGCGCCAAGAAATGTACCGGGCGCGCCGTGCGGCAGCGCCGCGTTGCCGCTGGTGAGATCGAGCAGCAACGCGCTGTCGCGCACGCTGCGCGACACGGCGTGATCGACGCCCAGTTCGCCCGGCATCTGCACTGCGGCGGGTGGTTGCCTGCCGCGTGACGGCTTGAAGCCGAACAGGCCGCAGCACGACGCGGGAATGCGAATCGAGCCGCCGCCATCGGACGCATGCGCCATCGGCACGATGCCCGCGGCGACAGCGGCAGCGGCGCCGCCGCTCGAACCGCCGGGCGTGTGATCGAGGCTCCACGGATTGCGGCACGGGCCGAACAGCTCGGGCTCCGTGTACGGCATCTGGCCGATCTCGGACGTGCTCGTCTTGCCGAAGATATTGAGGCCGGCGGCGCGGGTCAGCGTGACGATGGGCGCGTCTTCGGTGGGAACGAAATAGCGGTAATGGCGGCTTCCCATCGACATCCGCAGGCCGGCGACAGGCGCGCCCAGATCCTTGATCAGATAGGGCACGCCGGCAAGCGCGGCGGTGGCATCGGCCGAACCATTCGCGCCGTTCACGCCATGAACAGAGGCGGAAGCGCGCTGACGCGCAGCGTCATAGTCTTTCAGCACGAGCGCATTGATCGCGGGGTTGACTGCTTCGGCGCGGGCGATCGCGGTGTCCAGCAGCTCACGCGCTGTGACTTCGCGCTTGCGCACGAGTTCGGCGAGACCGATGGCGTCATGAGACAGATAATCGGATTGCACGACCGGGCGCCCCCCGCAGGTGAGTGGTGATGTGTATGACGTCAATGTAACGTCGATATGACAGCCGGATGAACACCAGCCGGAGCGTTTAAACCAGAACCGTCACCGGTGTGACGAAACGCGCCGCTGACGGTTCCCGCGCGGCGCGCGTTGCGCGCGCCACGCGGTGACAGCAGCTTACAGATGTTTGCTGAGGAAAATCAGTGTGTGACCGTGCGCCAGCGCGGCGGCGCGCTGATTGTACGAGTCGCGGTCCGTGCAGTTGAAGCCGTGATCGGCGTTTGGATACAGATGAAATTCGGCGTTGTCATGGCCGACAAAGCGCTCCTTCACCTGGCCCACTGCATCGATCGGAATGCCGTGGTCGAGTTCGGCGTAGTGAAACTGCATCGGTACCTTGATCTTTGATGCTTCTTCGAGCCGGTTCTGGATGCCGCCGCCGTAATAGGCGACGGCCGCATCGACCGTGCCCTGCGCCGCAGTGAGGTACGCAAGCCGGCCGCCGAAACAATAACCAATGGCGGCGACCTTGCCCTTCACCTCCGGCCGCGCCCGCAGTGCGGCGGCGCTCGCGCCGATGTCGGCGACGGCGAGGTTCACGTCTGTCTTCTGCAGGATCTCGATGCCCTTGTCGCGGTCGGCGCCTGCGTAGGTCAGTTCCACGCGCGGCTGTGTGCGCCAGAAGATGTCCGGGGCGAGCGCCACGTAGCCATCCTGCGCATATTGATCGGCCACGGCGCGAATGTGGCTGTTCACGCCGAAGATTTCCTGAATGATGATGACGGCTGGACCGGATCCGCGCTTCGGCAGCGCCAGATAGCCCTGAAAGCTGTCATTGCCAGCGTCGATGTCGATCCATTGGGAAGTCACGCTCACGTCGATCTCCTTGAACGAATGAAAGGCATTGCGTCAAAAGCGGGCGGTCAGTGTGCCACCAAACGCGGGTCGTTGCAGGCGCGCCCGGACGAGCCCCGGCAACCCGCCCGGCAACCGCGCGCGGCAAAGACGCTGGCGCGGCAAAGCGCGCGCCCTGACGACGAAATTCGCCGCTTTTGCGGAGTGATCGAAGCGATGCGACTTTATTCGAAACATTAACGGTAATCGTCGCGCAAACCTTTAGCGCGGCGCTTATAGAGCAAAACCCTTATATCGCGCAAACCCGCATGGGCTGTGCTTTTGCGCGGAGCCGTGAAGTTCCTGTTCAGGGCTTGTGGGATAAACGCTATTAGTAGTGATCCCACTTTCTCAAAAAATTCCCCCAAATTAATTTGATGGCCTACACTTGCGCGCAAGTACGGGTAGCCGCCTGTCAAAAACAGACCGGCTGACGTGCTGGCCAAGTGCATGAACGATGCAACCGGCGTGATCGTCCACGGGATGAAGACACGTGCAGGAAGCGGGGAACACAGGGCGATTACGTTGTTTTTGGGACCGAAACTGGAGACTTACATGAACATCAAGATTCAAAAGTTGTTGCCGATCAGCGCTGCGGCGATGCTGTTCGCAACGTTGGCAACTTCGGCTGCAGCCGACACGGTCGTCAAGATCGGTCACGTTGCACCGCTGACGGGCGGTATCGCCCACCTGGGTAAGGACAACGAAAACGGCGCGCGCCTGGCAGTTGAGGAAATCAACGCAAAGGGCCTGACGATCGGTGGCGAGAAGATCACGCTGCAACTGGATCCGCAAGACGACGCAGCTGACCCGCGTACGGCCACTCAAGTCGCCCAGAAGCTGGTCGATGACAAGGTCGTGGCAGTGGTGGGCCACCTGAACTCGGGCACGTCGATCCCGGCATCGAAGATCTATAGCGATGCAGGCATCGTGCAGATCTCGCCGTCGGCAACGAACCCGGCTTACACGCAACAGGGCTTCAAGACGACGTACCGCGTTGTGGCAACCGATGCACAGCAAGGTCCGGCACTCGCGAACTACGCTGCGAAGGGCCTGAAAGTGAAGAGCGTCGCGATCGTCGACGACTCGACCGCTTACGGCCAGGGTCTCGCAAACGAATTCGAGAAGACCGCCAAGTCGCTCGGCCTGAACGTGATGTCGCATGACGCAACGAACGACAAGGCTGTCGACTTCCGCGCAATTCTGACGAAGATCAAGGGCGAAAACCCGGACGCGATCATGTACGGCGGCATGGACGCCACCGGCGGCCCGTTCGCGAAGCAAGCCAAGCAGCTTGGCCTGCGTGCGAAGGTGCTGGCGGGTGACGGCGTGTGTACCGACAAGCTGTCGGACCTCGCTGGCGACGCTACGGACAACATCGTCTGCTCGGAAGCCGGTATGGCGCTCGAGAAGATGGCTGAAGGCCCGGCGTTCCTCGCGAAGTATCAAAAGCGTTTCGGCCAGCCGATCCAGATCTACGCTCCGTTCACGTATGACGCTGTGTACATCATCGTTGACGCGATGAAGCGTGCCAGCTCGACGGATCCGGCGAAGATCCTGGCAGCAATGCCGAACACCGACTACAAGGGTGTGATCGGTGAAACCACGTTCGACTCCAAGGGCGACCTGAAGCACGGCGTGATCTCGCTGTACAACTACAAGTCGGGCAAGAAGACGCTGCTCGACGTGGTGAAGATGTAATACCGGCTTTCGATGCGGACCAGGCTCGCCTGGTCTTACGCGAAGTCATGAAAGGCACGCGAGGCGCAAGCTTCGCGTGCTTTTTTTGTTGAGACGCAGGAAAGATGATCCGCATCGTGTCGCGGCTGAAGAAGCGCGTAACGTAACGCGACCTCAGACGGCAGCGGATCGCATCGGAGCGCAACACGCTTCGAGAACAACCGCCGCCAGCGGTCAGATTTTCAGCCAGCGCAATACCCTGGGCCCGGTGATCGCCACGAGCGCCGCGCACAACGCGACAACCGACAGCCCGAGCGACAGATTCGTCACCTGCGTGACACCACCGATAACCACCGGTCCGAGCAATAGCCCGAAGTACGCCAGGCCGGCCACGTGCGCGAGCCCCTCGGCCGCGTGGACGCCTCTGACGCGCGCGGCCGCCGCGAACAGCACAGGCATCATGTTCGCGAGCCCCAGGCCCATCAGCGTGAATCCGGTCAACGCGGCAACCGGATAAGGCAGCAGCAGCGCGCCGATCATCCCCGCGCATGCGAGCGTTGCGCTCGCCATGATCAGTTGCGGCGCGCCGAAGCGGGCACGCACGGCGTCACCGGCAAAACGCGCGGCCGCCATGCCGCCCGAAAACGCCGCGTAGGCCGCGCTCGAGACGGCCGGCGTCGATAGCACGACGTCGCGCATATAAACGGTCGCCCAGTCGTACATCGCACCTTCGGCGACCAGCGCAATCAGCGCAATGCCGCCGAGTGCCCACAGCGCAGGCGAGCGCCAGCGGTTCACGCGCGGCGCGCCCGCGTCGGCGCGTTCGTGATGCGGCACATGCGGCAACACGGACGGGCACGCGATCACCAGCACCAGCGCGCACAGTGCGCCCGTGAGCAGCAGATGCACAGCCGGCGCCATGCCCCACGACAGCACCGCACCGCCCACGATCGCGCCCGCCATGCCGCCGACGCTAAACACCCCGTGCAGCGAAGACATGATCGGCCGCGCCAGCGCTTCTTCGACCGCGCTGGCCTCGGCGTTCATCGCCACATCGAGCGTCGCCATCGATGCGCCGAATACGGCCAGCACGACGAGCAGCATCCAGTACGCCGGCACCACGAGAATGAGCATGCCGGCAAACGACATCACGAGGCCGCCCGTCAGACACGCGCGCCGCGTACCGACGCGCGCGATCCACTTCGCGTTGGTGGCCATGGCCACGATCGACCCGACCGCGACGGCCAGCAACGCGATCGACAGCATCGCCGGATTCAGGTGAAAGCGGTCGCGCACGGTGGGCACGTGAACGCCCCACGAGCCGTACATCATCCCGGCGACGAAAAAGAGCGCCATCGTCGCGTAGCGGGCGCGCTGGCGCGCGGTATCCGGCAGGTTGCTGTGGGCGGCCGGCGGTGTGGCGAAAGCGGAAGGGCGGTCGGACACGGAATTCCCGTTTGAAAAGAAAGCGCGCTGAAAGCGAAATGACGATTCTATCGAAGCGATCGGGCCCACGTGTGAAGACCCTGAACTAATATCTACGTCTACGTAACCTGCTCGCGCTGCGCAAAATGTACTGCGCTCCCGGGTTTTCACGCACCCGTTCTGAGGTCGATCGCTTGAATATTCCCGCTCACGCTCCGCTGCATCTGCTGCACCAGGTCGCCGTCGGGACGCTGGCCACGCACGCGCGTCAGCCGCAAGGCTACCCGTATCCGACCGTGCTGCCCTTTGCGCCGGACGCGCGCCACCGGCCGCTGATCCTCGTCAGCCAGCTCGCGGAGCATACGCGGAACCTGCATGCCGATTCCCGCGCGGGCTTCCTCGTGGTCCACGCACCCGAAGGCGATGTCCTGAACAGTCCGCGCGTCACGCTGCTTGGCGCGTTTGAGGCGGTCGAACCGGAGCCGGAAATCGTGCGGCGCTATCTGCGCTATCACCCGGATGCCGAGCGATATCTGACGCTTGGCGATTTCACGTTCTGGTTGATGTCGCTGGAACGGATACGCTATATCGGCGGCTTTGGTGCGATGGGCTGGCTGGATGCGGGAGATCTCGATCCGCTTGAGCCGCTTTCGTTCGAAGAAGAAGCCGCGTTGACGGAATTTTTCGATCATCATCCGCGCCGTGGGGGCGAACTGGATCTCGCGGGCATCGACCGTTATGGCGCCGATCTGAAAATCGGCGGACATCGAACCCGTTTCATGTTCGATGCACCGAAAATGGATTCGACGACCTTGCATGCTGCGCTGGCGGATTGCATCGAACGGCACGCCGATTAACGCCCATTCCGGGAAAACGCCTAATCGCGTGTGACCTGCAGACCGTTATTTTTCCACCGGATCCGGCAAAGCTCTCATGAAATGAAATGTTCAGGTTAAGTATCCCGATTTATTTTCATGATTTGGGAATTTAACGGATATTCTTGAGATGACTCGAGATCTTCTTCAGCGGAATATGAATTGTCGCCCAATGCCAGATTTGTGAACGTGAAGGCAGCGCGTGAAGCATTTTGAAACGGACAATAATAATTTTCTTGAGTGGCTTTTCTCCGGTTTCTATTTTGTGTTAATCTCGCCAGCAAAATTCCGAGGCATGAACACCTTCATTGCGCGAGCAGGCATAAGACCGGCCGCGAATTAACCAAACCACAAGGGAATCTATGTCGTCCTACAAGGAACTACTGGCCCAGCGAGAGAAGCTGGAAAAGCAGATCGAAGAAGCGAAGTCGCGTGAATATGCGGAAGTGCTGAACGAAATCAAGCAGAAAATGGCCGACTACGGTATTACGCTGGCCGAACTCGGCGGCGGTCGTGGAAAGGCTGCCAAGGTTGGCCGTCCGCGCGCGGGCGTGGCGCCGAAATACCGTGATCCGGACAGCGGCAGCACCTGGTCCGGCCGTGGCAAGCCGCCGCGCTGGATCGCCGGCAAGGATCGCGAAAAGTTTCTTATCGCACGATAAGAACATCCGGATTCAAGCAGCAGCCGTGCAGGGTCCGAAGCACTGAACAAAACGCTGAACGAGACACTGAACGATTACCGCTGCTGCAAGGGAACCGCGCCACCGCAAGGAGCGCGGTTTTTTATCGCCTGAAGTTTGACGTGCGCTTTGACGCGCGTTTGGCGCGCCGGCAGATCCCGTTCGCCTTATTTCCATCGTGAGCGGAATACGAATGCTTCGCGTTTTTATAACCGGCTGATTTGAAAGGGAAATTTTCGGAATTAACCTCGCGTTCCACGCAATGCCGGTAAAATGAAACCGTCCAATATTCTTTTTCTTTCGTATGTCGCTCGCCGCCGTCGACCCTTCCGCGGAAAAACATCAGGTTGCGCGCCGGAGCACGTTCGTCAGTATCGTGCTGAATGCCGTGCTGATGTCGCTCCAGATTGTGATTGGTGTGATCGCACACTCACAGGCGCTCGTTGCTGATGGTGTCCATTCGCTTGCCGATCTGGTTTCCGATTTTGTCGTCCTGCTGGCGAACCGGCATAGCGGCGCGAAACCCGACGCCGATCACAATTACGGCCACAGCCGGTATGAAACCGTCGCGTCACTATTTCTTGGCGCACTGCTGATTGCAGTCGGCGTCGGCATGTTGTGGCGCGCGGGAACCCGTCTCGCCAGTCTCGACGATATTCCCGCCGTCCATATGAGCGCGCTCTTCGTGGCTGTGCTGGTGCTCGTTTCGAAGGAAGGCCTCTTTCGCTACATGCTGCGCGAAGCGCAGCGCGTGCGCTCGGCCATGCTGATCGCCAACGCGTGGCATGCACGTTCGGATGCGGCATCGTCACTGGTGGTGGCGCTTGGCATTCTCGGCAGCCTTGCAGGCGTGCGCCTGCTCGACCCGATCGCGGCCGCGATCGTCGGTTTCATGGTCGCGCGCATGGGCTGGATGTTCGGTTGGGACGCGCTTCAGGATCTGTCCGACCGCGCGCTCGACGAAGCCTCCGCCGATGACGTCCGCGCCCTGCTGATGGCGACCCCCGGCGTGCGCGACGTGCACGAATTGCGCACGCGCAAGATGGGCGACTTCGCGATCGTCGACGCGCATATCCTGGTCGATCCGGGTATTTCCGTTTCAGAAGGCCATTACATCGCGGAATCGGCGCGCATCAAGGTGCTGACCGATCATCGCGTGCTCGACGCGCTGATTCACGTCGACCCTGAAAATGATGCGGTGGCGCGGCCGGCCGTCAATCTGCCGCCGCGCGCTCGCGTCGTCGTGGAGGTTGAAGCGGCATTCGCGGCGCATCACTTGAAACCGCAGGCGATCAACCTTCACTATCTCAGCACGGGACTGGACGTCGAAGTGACGCTGCCGGCGGCCGCAAGCGACGATTGCGCAACCGGCGATGCGCACCTTCTTGCGGGATTCGATCTGACGGCGTTGAAGCGCAAGCTGGGCGCGCGCAGGGTGAGTGTCGCGCGTGCGCTGGCTGCGGTGGAAGGTTCGGCGGGATCAGGTGTGGCGGCCGCGCCGGCTGACCGGCCCACGCCGGTGGCGCAACCCTTCGAGCATGAGCGTCACGACGCGGATTGAACGCGCCTGCGTTGCGACTGCGCGCGCTTTCACCACACCGCGCGCACACCGCGCGCGCCATGCAAGGATTTGCATCGATTCGGGCTGTTTAAAGCGGCAATTGCGTATCGAATTTGATTTCGCGCAGGACGACACTCGTGCGCACCTGCGCGACCGCCGGAATCTTGAAGATCCGGTCGTGCAGGAACGTATCGTAGGCCTTGATATCCGGCGCGACGATTTTCAGGATGTAATCGGATTCGCCGGTCGTGCTGTAACACTCGGTCACTTCAGGGCAGGTCGCGATTTCCCGCTCGAACTGTTCGACGCCGCCTTCGGTATGCCGCGTGAGATGAATATGGGCGAGCGCGCAAACATGGAGACCGAGTTTCTCGCGATCGAGCAGCGCCGTGTAGCGCTGAATCACGCCCGATTGCTCCATATCCTTGATGCGGCGCCAGCACGGTGTGCTGGAGAGCCCGACTTGATCTGAGATTTCCTGCACGGAACGGCGTGCATCGAGCTGCAAAAGGCGCAGGATTTTTTGAGAGAACGTATCGAGTGTCAACTGCGCCTCCGTTTTTACGACGCCATGTCCCTGAATCTGAATGGTAGAGGTCGCGAAAACGAAACGCAATGTAAAACGCGGTTGACGAGGGAGATTCCCTAATTTGCTGGTGCGTCGGCGACGTTTTGTCCTGATGCGTCCTTATCAGCCGCTTGTGCCGCCAATTGTTGCGTGGCGCGCAATTCCGCCAGCATGTTGCAGAAAAGTGCGCCCTGTTCGATGGCGTCGTCGAGCGCGACGTGCGTGTGCGGATGATCGTCGAACCAGTGCTTCGGGAGGCGCGGTTTGATGCACTTGCGGTACGGCAGGCCGGTCATCGCGAACGCGAGCGTCTTGATGTCGAGCGCGGACCACGAGAACGGGCAGCGCCCCGTGAAACGCATCATGTACCAGAACATGAAGGTGAAGTCGAAGCCCGCCGGCATCGCGACGAAAACCGGCTTGCCTGGCAGCGCTTCGACCCACTCGACGTAGGCATTCAGCGCTGCGTCGGGCTTCTGCAGATCCTTGCGACATGCCGCCCACGCGTCAGGCTGCGTCTGCCACCACGCCGCCTGGACCGGGTGCGGCGCCGCGCCATCCAGCAACTCCAGATTCGCGGAGAAGGTGGCGACGAGCTTTTTGTCCGCGGTGTATGCCGCCGAGGCGAAACTCAGCATTGAATGTGGCCCGGGAATCGGGCCGTCCGCTTCCACATCGGTGCTTACGTAGATTTCAGTGGTCATGCGTTGACTCCGTCAGCGACGTACGGATTCGTGCGACGCTCGGCGCCGAACGTCGACGTCGGTCCGTGGCCGGGGACAAACGTCACGTCGTCGCCGAGCGGCCAGAGTTTTTCGCGGATCGCACGGATCAGGTCGCCGTGATTGCCGCGCGGAAAATCGGTGCGACCAATCGAGCCGGCGAACAGCACATCGCCGACGATCGCGAGCCGATGCGTGCGGCTGAAGAAAATCACGTGACCTGGCGTGTGGCCCGGACAGTGATAGACCTCGAGCGTTTCATTTCCAAAGCCCACCGTCTCGCCGTCCTGCAGCCAGCGGTCGGGCACGAACGCCTGAGCTGCGGGAAAGCCGAAGCGCGCACTTTGCGCGGGCAACTGGTCGATCCAGAAACGTTCCTCTTCGTGCGGGCCTTCGATCTGCACGCCGTAATGGTCAGCCAGGGCTTTCGCGCCAGCGCAGTGGTCGATGTGGCCGTGCGTGAGCAGCACCTTTTCGATTGTGACGTTCTGGCGCTCGACTTCCTGCTGGATGACGTCGAGGTCGCCGCCCGGGTCGACGACGACCGCGCGCCCGGTCGCCTCGCAAACGAGCAGCGAGCTGTTCTGCTGGAACGGGGTAACTGGAATGAGGGTGACTTTCATAAGGACGCCGGGCCGCTGCAAAAGCACGATTGTACCGGCCACCGGGAAGCGCCGCCGCCCGGCCAGATGGCATATCGACAATGTCCATTTTTGCATCCATAGTGAAAATGAATGACGGATTGAGGTGGTCCGGGGCGCGGAAGATATGTTTTGGGTATAATGGGTCGATAGTGCACGAAACCGTGCTGCCAATTGGCGATGTGTCACCCTTTATTGAGCGGGTGTTTTAGTCGCCGTCAAGTTTGTGCCGTGCTGTTTTGACGGCAAATCAAGCATCGACTGAGGTCGATGCGCACGTCTTGTCCAGCCAGACGCAACGCGTCTGCAACGGCCTCGCTGCCGTGCCGCTGGATGGGGCCTACGCCGCCGTTCCTGCGTGCTGTTTTTTGCACGCAAGAACGTGATTGCCACGTTCGATGGCGGCTTGTGGGGTCTGGTCAGGCTGCCGGGGACAGGTTGCGCCAGACGTGAAAACTAACCGTGCGGTAGCGGCAGAGTTTGTCGCATCCGGGCTTCCGAAGCTCTGCGCAAAATAGCGCAGCGTTTTGCTTTGTCCTTGCCGCCGGAGTCGCATGCAACCCGCAAGACTTTTGCGAGATGCGGCTCGACATTGTGAAAACACGTCTTATGAATGCTCGATTACCTCGACGTATCGGGAGTCTTTTTGCTTTTCTGGTCATGACCGGGTGCGCGATGCCGCCCGGCCCGGCCAATCAGACCAGCGGCGCACCGCTGGGCACGAAGGATGCGCGTACGGCCAGCGCCGGCACGCCGCAGTCGTCCGGCACGACGACCACCTTCGGCGATCGGTCCGCGGACGCCGGCAAGTCGCTTGCTGACGCCCAGGCGCTCGGCGACAAGGGCCCCGACGTTTCAGACTTCCGTCAGACCGGGCGCGCTTCCTGGTACGGTCGCTTTTTCCACGGTCGCAAGACCGCCAACGGTGAGCGCTACGACATGCATGCGCTGACGGCAGCCCACAAGACGCTGCCGCTCGGATCATACGTGCGCGTGACGAACCCGGCGACGTCTCGCTCGGTTGTCGTCCGCATCAACGACCGCGGTCCGTTCGTGCGTAGCCGGGTAATCGACCTTTCGTACGCGGCCGCTTCGGCGCTCGACATGCAGCACGTCGGCACTGCGCGCGTGAGGATCGAAGGGTTGTCGCCGCAGCAAGCGCGCGCGGCGCTCAGCGACGAAACGCTGGCTATGAACGCTTCGAGCTCGGAAAAGTAATCTGAACGCCGTGTTTTCTGGCTGAACGGACGTCAGCCGATGAGTGCTTCAACGAAGGGCCGCCTCTGTGCGGCCCTTAGTCTTTTTTGAGCGTGAGCGCGCGCGCGTACAGCGCGTTGCGTGATGTGCCGGTGATGGCAGCAGCGACTTTTGCCGCGCTGCTCACCGACATCTCTTCCATCAGGATGCCGAGTAGCGCATCGTGATCGGCCTCGCCCGATGTTTCAGGCGGCGCGCCTTCCACCACCACGACGAACTCGCCGCGCTGGCGGTTCGGATCGGCCGCGAGCCACGTTGGCCCTTCGGCCAGGGTGCAGCGATGTAGCGACTCATGTAACTTCGTCAACTCGCGTGCAATGAGCAGTCGCCGCTCGCCGCCGAGTGCGTCGGCGAGCGCCTGGACGGTTTCCAGGATGCGATGCGGCGCTTCGTAGAACACCAACGCGCGCGGGTGTGCGGCGAGTTCGGCGAGCGCGGTCGCGCGTTGTTTTGCCTTGGGCGGCAGAAAGCCGATAAACGAAAACGTAGCAACCCAGTCGCCGGCCGCGCTGAGTGCGGTTGCAAGCGCGCTTGCACCGGGCAGGGGGACGACGGAATAGCCAGCGTCGCGCACGGCGTCGACGAGCTTTGCGCCGGGGTCCGAAATGCCGGGCGTGCCGGCGTCGGATACGTAGGCCACCCGCTCGCCGGCCTGCAGATGCTCGATTACGCGGTGCGCAGCCGTGCTTTCGTTGTGCTGATGCACGGCGATGAGCGGCTTCGAGATGCCGTAGCGCGCGAGCAGCTGGCCGGTGTTGCGCGTGTCTTCGGCGGCAATGCGGTCCACGAGTCCAAGCACATGCAGCGCGCGCACCGTGATGTCGGCCACATTGCCGATCGGTGTCGCGACCACATACAGCGCGGCGGCAGGATACTGCTGCCCTTGCGCAAGTTCAGTGAGAGGAGTCATGAGGCAGAAGACACAGACAGACGAAGCAAGGCCGACATTGTGCCACGCACAGCCACGTGCTCCGGGGCGCGTTCGCCACGTTGCGAGTGCGCCTGGTGTCGCGGACAACTTTTCGGGATACAGGCGGTCCAATGTCGTCGGAGCAGCATTCGAGGCGCATGCGCTTGGTTTCCTGCAACGCCAGCGTTTGCGCTTCGTCGCGCGCAACGTGTTGTGTCGTGGTGGCGAGATCGACCTCGTGATGCGCGATTGCGATGGCACGCTGGTGTTTGTCGAGGTTCGTGCGCGCAGCCAGAGGCAGTATGGCGGCGCGGCGGCGAGCGTCGGCTGGCAGAAGAAGCGACGTATCGTGCATGCCGCGCAGCACTATCTGATGACGCGCACATCGGGCACAGCGGCGTGCCGCTTCGATGTGATTGCGTTTGAAGCAGGCCGGCTTGTGTGGCTGCGCGATGCGTTTCGTGCGGACGAAGTGTGAGTCGACGTAATATGCGCTCGCTTGAGTACGCTAAACTTGCGGACGCGTGCGGACCGGCGCCGGCTTTCGCGATGCTGTTCTCATGGCGGTTGTCCGCGTTGCACGCGCTTCACAGGTCGCCGGAAACTCGCGCCGCGCGCATTCATGCGTGCCTCGATGCAGGCTAAATTTGCAGTACAAGATAGAGACTCGATGTCAGTCGAACGCATTCAACAACACTTCCGTGATAGCGCGGCGGTCACACTCGAAGCACTCGAAACCCTGTCGATGCCGATCGCTGCGGCGGTCGATACGATGTTCACCGCTCTCGCCAACGGCAATCGCATTCTCGCGTGTGGCAACGGCGGCTCGGCGGCTGACGCGCAGCATTTCGCCGCGGAACTCATCGGCCGCTTCGAGCGCGAGCGGCCCGGCTTGCCCGCGATTGCGCTGAGTACCGATTCGTCCGTTCTCACCGCTATCGCCAACGACTATTCGTTCGACCAGATCTTCTCGAAGCAGGTCCGCGCGCTGGGTCAGCCCGGCGACATCCTGCTCGCGATCACGACGTCGGGCAATTCGGCGAACGTGCTCGCCGCAATCGATGACGCGCACGAGCGTGAAATGATCGTCGTGGCGCTGACCGGCAAAGGCGGCGGGCGCATGGACGAAATGCTTTCGGATACCGACATTCACATCTGCGTGCCGTCCGATCGAACGGCGCGCATTCAGGAAGTGCATTTGCTGACCATCCATTGTCTGTGCGACGGCATCGATGCCATGTTGCTGGGCGAAGACTAATTTAAGGGGAACGGGTTGATGAGCGCATTCCGCGTCAAGAAAACACTGGTGAGAACCGTCCTGGTAATCGGTTTTGCAGCGGGGCTGTCCGCGACCTTGCAGGGCTGTTTCCTGGCCGTGGCGGGCGCGGCGGGCGGCGGCGCGCTGGTTGCCACCGATCGGCGCACGCTTGGCGCGCAGACCGAGGATCGCGAGATTCAGGTGAAGGCGCTGTCGCAGATCAATAACAACGTGCCGGACTCGTCGCACATCAACGTGACCGTTTTCAACCGCCGCGTTCTGATCACGGGCGAAGTGCCGGATGATGCATCGAAGCAGAAGGCCGAAGCCGTCGTGCGCACGATCAACAACGTGAACGCGATCATCAACGAACTGGCGGTCGCGCCGGCAAGCTCGTACACGTCGCGCACGAACGACACGTATCTGGAAGGCCGCGTAAAGACCGCGCTGATCGCCGAGAAGGACATTTCGGCGAACAACTACAAGGTGGTCTGCGAGCGGGGCAATATCTATCTGATGGGCCTCGTGACCGTCGACGAAGGCAATCACGGCGCGGATGTCGCCAGTCGCGTGTCGGGCGTCACGCAGGTGGTGAAGGTGTTCCAGTACATCCAGCCGCAGGAAGCGGCAGCGGCCACCGCCGCGAGCGGTTCGGGCGCGGCGCAGGCGCCGGCGAACGATCCGACCGTCGGCGCGGTGCCGGATTCTTCGGTCAGTTCGCGTCCGCTCGATACGCAGGCGCCGGCACCCGTGACGAACTCGAACTCCGTACATCCGGGTAATCCGAAGGCGACGACGCCGTGATGGTGGCAGGTCGCATGATGCGCGGCGCCGCCGCGGGCGTCGGCATCAGCATGCTCGCGTTGGCATCGACGCTTGTATCGACGCCTGCATTGGCCGCCGACGCGCCGCGCGGGCTGACTGTCGCCCAGGGTAACGCGTGCATGGGATGTCATGCCGTCGACCGCAAGCTCGTCGGGCCGTCGTTCCAGCAGATCGCCGGCAAATACAAGGGCGATCCGCAGGCGAACGCGAAACTCGTGAAGAAGGTGAAGGACGGCGGCTCTGGTGTCTGGGGCGCGATTCCAATGCCGGCGCATCCGTCGATGAGCGACGCGGACATCCGCGCGGTGGTCGACTGGGTGCTGGCCGGGGCGCCGACGTCGAAGTGAAGTGAGGTGCCGCGATACGGAGTCGGCGCGAAGGCGCTCTGGACGCGCCTTGGTAGCGTTTCCGGGCATCGCAAAACGAAAAAACCTTGTGCTAGAATCGACGCGTCGTTGGGGCGGTAGCTCAGCTGGGAGAGCGTCGCGTTCGCAATGCGAAGGTCGGGAGTTCGATCCTCCTCCGCTCCACCAGGAACATTCAAGTCGTCACGAAGAACCCCGATAGCCACAGGCTGTCGGGGTTTTTTCATTTCCGGCGCCGACAATCCTTTCCCCTGCGACATTCGCGCACAGTTGAATTTGGAGTAGAGCCTCAAACTGCGTCAGCGCACCACGTACTGCGTCTTCTCCTGGCTTCTATTCTTAAAAACGCAATGACATCAATCAGATAAAGAGAGGAAATCGCATCTCTCCTAGCGAGAGAAACATCATGAGAACCCGTCTGCAATCCCGTCTGGCCTCTCGGAAACAGGCACCCGTCGCCCTCGCTGTGCCGCATGGCGCAGTGCATTCGTCGCATCTGATCGCGAACCCAGGCCACGTCCATGCATTCGAGCGCGCCACGCCTGCGACGTTCGACCGCACCTCCGTGCAACTGCGCGATGCGATGCAGCGCAGGCCCAGCAAGATCGCAACATTCCGGCACACGGCCGGCTGGCTAACCCAAAACTGGAGGGAGGCGCGATGAACACCGTGAACGACGAACGTCTCGAACTCCTGCAATCGATCGCCCACGAAACGTTGGGGATCAGTTCGCTGCAACCGACGGGCAAGCCAACTGCGGATTTTCGCGTGGTCAGCATCGAGAATCTCTCGCTCGCACTCGAAGCCGCCTACGACGCCGGATTGCTGGTTGGCGCCCGGACCCTGTGCGCAACAGGCGAAACGCGCTTCGGCTAGAAGCGAAAAGGCGGTCCATGAAAGGGCCGCCTTCCTTATCCGTCTATCCCTTCAATTCTGTCTATCCGCAACAGTGCGCGTGCTGCGATCGTTCATGGCGGAGCGTCTGACGGGCGTCGGCGCGATACCGGAAAACGGCTGGCCCGTGCGAGAACGCACGAAAAGCGATTCCTCAGGCCAATCGCTAAGCGCTGAGTTGCCGTAAAAAACCCCCCCTTTCCGACGGATCGGCGCCTTCCGGTCGCCGATATGCTCTCGAATCGCAGCATTAAACGCGTCGTCTCCGGACTTTTCTCACCGGATGCCGCCGGCCACGGGTCGCGGCCGTGATCGACGCCCCTTCAACGCGTCCGGCGTTTCGCGCCTGATCGAGCCCCTATGAACATGGTGACGCGACGACCGAACACCGTGATTGCCATCAGCCTCGCGCTGGCAGGCGTCATCTTCGCGATCTCGCTCTGGGTGCTGCTCGAGATGCGCAAGGACGCGCTGCGTCGCGCGCAGGAGTCGGCGTTCAACGTGTCGCTGCTGGTCGAGCGCGATACGGCGCGCAATCTGGAGGTCTACGACCTGTCACTGCAGGCTGTCATCGAAGGGCTTCAGCAGCCGGGTGTGATGGAACTGCCGCCGGCTATCCGCCAGATGGTGCTCTTCGACCGCTCGGCGACCGCGAAGGATCTGGGTTCGCTGCTTGTGATCAATGCTGCCGGCAACGTAATCATCGATTCGCAGGCGGTGCCGCCGCGCGGCCTGAACATCTCCGGGCGCGACTATTTCCGTGTGCATCGCGACTCGGCGAATGTCGGCCTGTACATCAGCAAGCCGTTCGTCCCGCCCTTTTCCGGCGAGTCCGCCAGCATCGCGCTGAGCCGCCGGCTCTCGAATCCCGACGGCAGTTTCGCGGGCGTCGTGGCGGGCACGATGCGCCTCAGCTATTTCCGGCACCTGTTCGAAGGGATGAATCTGGGCGAAGGTGGTTCGATGGCGCTGATGCTCGCTGACGGCACGATGCTGATGCGGCGTCCTTTCGACGAAAAGATCATCGGTCGCAACCTGCAGGGCACGGCGAACTACACGCGCTTTACGCAATCGCCAAGCGGCGATTTCTTCGGCACCGCCGCGATCGACGGCGTGCCGCGCTGGTACGCATTCCGCCACATCGCGGGATTTCCGATGATTCTCGACGTCGCGATTGCGACGCACGACATCTACGCCGAGTGGCGCCGTCGCGCATGGATCCTTGGCTCGCTGATAGCTGCGGTCGATGTCGCGCTGGTTACGCTTGCGGTGCTGTTCTCGCAGCAGTTGCGACGGCGTATGGAGGCGGAAGAAGAGTTGCGCATGCTGGCGCGCACCGACGGCCTCACCGGCCTGCACAACCGTCGCGCGTTCGAAGAGATCGTCGAGACGGAATGGCGGCGCGCGCAGCGCACCGGGCGGCCGCTGTCGATGCTGATGCTCGACGTCGACAACTTCAAGGGTTTCAACGACCTGTACGGCCATTCCGCCGGCGACGACGCGCTCGTCGCCGTGGCGCGCTGCATCGCCGGCACGGCGCGGCGTCCGGGCGACAGCGCGGTGCGCTATGGCGGCGAGGAGTTCATCGTGCTGTTGCCGAATACAGGTGAAGCGGGCGCGGCGCGCATCGCCGAGAGCATTCGTGCGGCGGTGCAGGCGTTGCAGATGCGCCATGTCGCGGGCGCGCATCACGTACTGACGATCAGTATCGGCATCGCCAGCACGGAGAAGCAGCGCTTCGGCACCTGCCGCGCAATGATCAACGCCGCCGATACGGCGCTGTACGAGGCAAAAGATACGGGCCGGAATCGTGTCAGCGCGTGGCCGGTCGGCGCGCGGGTGGAGGAGCGTGCGGTTGCGGAGCAGCCGGACGGATAGTGCTTCATCAAATCAAACCCGGAAGCGACGGACGAAAAAAAACCGTTCACGCCGGGGAGACGTGAACGGCAAGTCGGAGAGGTACAACGATGCTTGCGCTACTCATGGGGTCACGCAGCGTTTGCAGTGTAGTCACGCGCCCGCATCATAAACATCAGAGGAATCCCAATCATTGGCCTGCGCTGTCGCCCGACACGAGCGCCGCTTTCGTTCCCCTTTCATTGTTCATCTGTAGCCGTTAATTCCGGATATTTGAGCATCAAGCGGCCAGATTTGAGGCCGTAAACGAGTGGTGCGAACCGGATGTCCATGTCATGCAGGGCGAGACATCTCCCAATTCCAGATGTGCAAAAAGGCGGGTGAAATGAAGTGGTTTGATCGTATGACTGTGTTGAGAAAGCTGTTGCTGGCGTTTGCGCTCGTCACGGGTTTCGGTGTCGTGACGGGTGTCGCTGGCATCACGGCGCTCTCGGCGCTGCACGAACTCACCGACGCGATCGGCGGCCGTTACATGGACGGCCTCTACTGGATGGAAGAGGCGAACCGCCATAAGGTCGACACGGACCTCGCCGCCGCGAATCTCGGCTACGCCGCCGACGATGCCGGCCGTCAGCGTCTGAAAGATGAGATCGTCGTTTCGTTGAAGGAGATGCATTCGGCCTTCGATCGCTATACAGCGACCATCACGACCGGCAAGGGCCAGGTTCTGCTCGATGACGTGCTGAAAGCGAATACCGTCTGGGAAGGCATCGTGCGTCAGCAGATCGGGCTCGATCCGATACCCGCAGGTGTCGACAACGCGGAACTCGTGCGCCGCGCGATTGCGGCGAGTGTCGCGATGCGCGAGCGCATCACGGTCGTCATCGAATATCGCCGCCAGCGCGCAATCGACGCGCAGGCTGAAGCCACCACGCGCTACGAGCGCATGCGCCTCGTCATGACGACGCTGGTGCTCGCTTCGATGATCACCGGCATGTGGCTCGCGTGGCTGATCGCGCGCCGTCTGTCGCGGCAGCTCGGTGGCGAGCCGGACTACGCGATGGAAATTGCGAACCGCATCGCCAGCGGCGATCTTGCGGTGCGCGTCGATACCCGCGCCGGCGATAACAACAGTCTGCTCTTCGCGCTCGGATATATGCGTGAGCGGCTGGCGGGCGTCGTCGGCGGCATCAGCGTATCGAGCGAGTCGATCCTGATTGCGTCGGGCGAAATCGCGCAGGGCAACGCCGACCTGTCGCAGCGCACTGAAGAGCAGGCGGCATCGCTGGAAGAAACGGCCTCCAGCATGGAACAGCTCACCGCCACCGTGCGCCAGAACGCGGACAACGCGCAGCAGGCGAGCGGCGTCGCGCACGGCGCATCGGAAGTGGCCGCGCGGGGCAGCAGTCTCGTCGGCGATGTGGTCGAGACGATGCGCGAACTGGCTGCAGGCTCGAAGCGGATGACGGACATCATCGCGGTCATTGAAGGCATCGCATTCCAGACCAACATCCTGGCGCTGAACGCGGCCGTCGAAGCGGCGCGCGCCGGCGAGCAGGGACGCGGCTTCGCCGTCGTCGCGGGCGAAGTGCGCTCGCTTGCGCAGCGCAGCGCGCTGTCGGCGAAGGAGATCAAGGAACTGATCGAGAACTCGACGACGCGTGTGGGCAGCGGCGCCGAACTCGCCGAGCGCGCCGGCCAGACGATGGCCGAAGTCACGCACGCCGTAAAACGCGTGACCGATATCATGGGTGAGATTTCGGCGGCGTCGAGCGAGCAGAGCCCCGGCATCGAACAGGTGAACCGCGCGGTCGCGCAGATGGATGAAGTGACGCAGCAAAATGCGGCACTGGTCGAACAGGCCGCAGCTGCGGCGGGTTCGATGGCCGATCAGGCGCAGCAGTTGAAATCGGCCGTTTCGGTGTTCACCGTGAAGGCGCGTGCAGTCTGACCGGACTGTCAAAACCGTCTGAACCCATGACTCACGCAGGTGGCGAAGCGTACATGCTTCGCCACCCAAAGCACCGACGCAGGCACAGGCTTCCTAAGCTTCGGCCTTCTCGCGGGCAAGCTCTTCGAGATACAACGCCATCTCTTCAGCCAGGGCTTTCGCGGCCGCAGGACGCTGCGCGATCCGCTGGTAATACGCATCCACCGACGGCCATTGCGCCAGACTCACGCCCGAGTACTGCGCCCAGTTCAGCACAGGGACGAGATACGCATCCGCCACCGTGAACCGGTCCAGCACAAACTCACGCGAACCGAGATGCGCGTCCAGCACGCCAAGCCGCAACGGCACCCGCTTGCGTGCGTAGTTCACGACATCTTCCGGCGCCGTCGGATCGAGCAGCGGCACGAACACCGCCTTATGCAACTCCGTGCTGACGAAGCCAAGCCACTGCTGCAACTTTGCGCGCTCACCCGTGCCGGGCGCTGGCGCGAGTTGCGCGTCGGGAAACTGGTCCGCGACATACGGCAGGATTGCCGTGTTTTCGGTCAGCAACCAGCCCTCGTCGGTGCGCAACACAGGCACCTGCCCAAGCGGGCTGACCGCATAGAAATCGGACCCGTCGCTGACGCGCTTCTTCTTCGTGTCGACCTGAATATAGCTGGCGTCCGCACCCGCCTCGTACAGCGCAATCCGGGTAGCGAGCGAACAGGCGAGTGGGGAAAAATACAGATCCATCTGGCGTCTCCAGTCATCGGTTTGAGTTTTGTACTATAGTGAACAAAATTAATCGGCGCCATATATTTTATGCATAACGGTACAAAAACAGATAGACGTTCACGGGGAAGGCCACGCGCCTATGACCCGGACGAAGCGATCGCCAGCGCAACCCATGCATTCTGGCAAGGTGGCTATTCGGGCACGTCGCTCGATGATCTGAGCGTCGCGACGGGCATGAACCGCCCGAGCCTGTACGGCGCATTTGGCGACAAACACGCGCTCTATCTGACCACGCTCGACGGCTACATCGACGCGGGACTTAAAGCAATGGAAGCTGCGCTCGGCGGCGATCTGCCGTTGGCGCAGGCTTTACAGCGCGTCTACGACACGGCGCTCGCGACCTATCTGCCGGCCGGCGGCGAGCCGCGCGGATGCTTTCTGATCGGCACGGCGGTAGTGGAATCGAAGGTCGATGCCGAGGTGCGCGCGAAGCTCGCCGAGGGCTTGCGGACCTTCGATGGCGCGCTCGAAACGCGGCTGGTACGCGCGCAGGCGCAGGGAGAACTCAACCCGAATGCCGACGCTGCCGTGCTAGCGAGAGTGGCTTCCGCGATCATGCACAGCCTCGCGTTGCGCTCGCGTGCGGGCGACACGCGAGCGTCGCTGCGCGCGACGGCCGCCGCTGGCGTGGCGCTGATCTGCGGGACCGCGGCTGGACCGGATATCGAACCGGCGAAACCCCGTCGCAAGGGAAAGTGACCGACGCCATGACTGGCGTCGCGACTAACCGATCGGCTTGAGAAGCAACCTCACGGCTTGTCATCGGCAAGCCCGCTCCGTACACTCGCGCGTAATTCCAGAACAGCGCCGCCCGCGCGGCGCATATTCACTTTTACAGCGACTCAAGGAGACCTCCCGCCATGGCCGACTCGTACTTTCCCCGCTGGCGCGTCCAGCCGCAAGCCATCGAGGGCCTCGTCGTCGGAACCGACGAGCGGCTTGCGTGGCCGCAGATGTTCGCGATGGGCATCCAGCACGTGGTCGCGATGTTCGGCGCGACGGTGCTCGCGCCGCTCCTGATGGGCTTCGATCCAAATCTCTGCATCTTCATGTCGGGCATCGGCACGCTGTTGTTTTTCGTGCTCGTCGGCGGACGCGTGCCGAGCTACCTCGGTTCGAGCTTCGCGTTTATTGGCCTCGTCATCGCGGTGACCGGTTACGGCGGACAAGGTCCGAACCTGAACATTCCGGTGGCGCTCGGCGGGATCATCGCGTGCGGCATCGTGTACGCGATCATCGGCTTCATCGTGTCGGCGATCGGCACGAAGTGGATCGAGACGCTGATGCCGCCCGTCGTCACCGGCGCGATTGTCGCGGTGATCGGCTTGAATCTCGCGCCGATCGCCGTGAAGGGCGTGAGCGCGAACGCGTTCGATGCGTGGATGGCGCTCGTGACCGTGCTGTGTGTCGGCGCCGTCGCGGTGTTTGCGCGCGGCATGCTGCAGCGCCTGCTGATTCTCGTCGGTCTGCTGATCGCGTACGTGATCTACGCGATCGTTACGAACGGGCTCGGCATGGGCAAGCCAATCGACTTCGCCATGGTCGCGAATGCCGCGTGGTTCGGCATGCCGCACTTCACGGCGCCCGTGTTCGACCTGCCGGCGATGACGCTGATCGCGCCAGTCGCGGTGATCCTCGTCGCGGAAAACCTCGGCCACATCAAGGCCGTCAGCGCGATGACCGGGCGGAACCTCGACGGCTACGTCGGCCGCGCGTTTATCGGCGACGGCCTCGCGACTATCGTGTCGGGTTTCGCTGGCGGCACGGGTGTCACGACGTACGCCGAAAACATCGGCGTCATGGCGGTCACCAAAATCTATTCGACGCTCGTCTTTGTGATCGCGGCGTTGATCGCGCTCGTGCTCGGCTTCTCGCCGAAGTTCGGTGCGGTCATCCATACGATTCCGGGGCCGGTGCTGGGTGGTGTGTCGATCGTCGTGTTCGGATTGATCGCGGTAACGGGCGCGCGCATCTGGGTCGTCAACAAGGTCGACTTTTCCGATAACCGTAACCTGATCGTCGCGGCCGTCACGCTCGTGCTGGGCGCGGGCGATTTCACGCTGAAACTCGGCGGGTTCGGGCTGGGCGGAATCGGTACGGCCACGTTCGGCGCAATCATCCTGTACGCGTTGTTGCGTCGCAAGCCGGCGCAGCAGCCGGTGGTTTAGGCGAAAGTGTGATCGAGGCGCGCGTCGCCAGATCCGGCGGCATGCGCATTGCGTCAGCCTGGAATCACCCGCGCGCCCGGCCGCGGGTGGTCAACGCCGTCTCGGACAGATCCACTTCGCGCATCAGCCGCGTCAGCGTTTCGTCGTTGATCTTCTGCTCCCCGCGCAGCGCGACCAGGGCCGCGCGCTCGGCGCGAATCGCGGCGACGCGCATCCGCAACTCCAGCGCTTCTGCCTCGCGGGCGAGCGCCGAACGCTCGCCTTCCTCGCCCAGCGTGGCGAGCCGACGACGGTAAATATCCATCACACGTGCGGTCACGTCCGCGGCATACGCCGACTCCGATTCATCGAGACCGGCATTGACCGTTTCGTGCAGGTCGTCGACGGCGCGGATCGCGGCCTGCGCCGCATGTGTGCGCGCGAGCTTTTCTTCGGCGGCGTGAGGATCGCGCCGGCCGCCGTGCGTGATGAGCGGCAGCAAGACCACAGCGACCAGCAGCGACGCCAGAATCACGCCCGATGCGATGAAGATCGCGACGTCGCGTCCCGGCAACGTGACCGGCAGCGATAGCACGCCGGCCAGTGTGACGGCGCCGCGCACGCCGGCGACCGTCGTTATCGCGACCATCCGCACGCCCGGCACCGCGTTCGTCACGCCTTTGCGCGCGGCGCTTCGGCTCGCATACAGGCGCAACAGCCAGACCCACGCGTAGCGCAGCACGTACAGCATGAGCAGCACCGCGGCCACGTAGCCGATCAGCAGCAACATCTGTGCGTCGCTGGTGTGATGTGCGTCGAGCAACGCCTCGCCGAGGATATGCGGGAACTGCAGCCCGAGCAGAATGAACACCATACCGTTGAAGACGAACTCGATCATCGTCCACGTGCTCGCGGCGCGTATACGCGAGGAGACCGGCCCGACGTGCATGATGCTGGTGTAATTCATCATCATCCCGGCGGCGACGGCCGCAAGAATGCCCGACCACCCGAAGTGCTCGGCGAACAGATAGGACGCGAACGGAATCAGCAGCGTCATCACGACGCCCGGCGCGGGATCGCCTTCTTCGGTGACGTTCAGATAACGCGACGAGACGAAGCTGAACAGCCAGCCGACTGCCGCGCCCGTGGCGAGTCCGCCGGCAGCGATGATCACGAAGCTGATCGACGCATCGCGCAGCGAAAACACACCGGTCAGCGCCGCCGCGATGGCGAACTTCAGCGCGACGAGGCCGGACGCGTCATTCATCAGCGCTTCGCCTTCGAGGATATGCATCAGCTGCGGCGCAATCCGCCCTCTGCCGACGATGCCGGTCAGCGCGACGGCGTCGGTCGGCGACAGCACGGCGGCCAGCGCAAACGCGACCGGCAACGGGATCACGGGCACGAGTGTGTGCACGAAGTAGCCGACCACGAGCACTGTCATGAACACGAGCCCAAGCGCTAGCATCAGGATCGCGCGCCGCAGCATGAAGAACTCGCGCTTCGGAATCCGCCAGCCATCCGCGAATAACAGCGGCGGAATGAACAGCACCATGAAGATGTCGGGATCGAACGTGACATGCAGGCCGAACTTCGGCCAGGCGAGCAGCGCGCCGATCGCGATCTGGATCAGCGGAAGCGGCAACTTGAACGGCAGCAGCCGGAGCAGAAGACCCGAGACTGCCACCGAAAGGAGCAAAATCAGAACGGTAAAAACGATTTCCATCGGATTCGAGCGAGGCGGATAAATGGGTTAAAGCGGGGGCTAAAGCAGCGTAAAGGAGGGCGTTTTCCGCGCAAGGCGACAGGCTCTGCCTGCTACAGGCACACAAGCCCGGAGTGTAGCCCGGCGCTTACTAAACTGTCGTCTGGCGCACACTTTGCCTGCTGCGCCGCCTGGCCCGATGCACCGTTACGGTGCGGTCCACGCCCCTGCTCGACGCACGGACCTTACAGTCGCTGCAAGGTGGCGCGCGAACTAACGCGATACGTGTGCCAGCGTGCGCACGGAGCTTGCTTATCAGGTGATCATGACGCACATTTTGAGAATGGAGCCAGCCCGGTCGTTCCTCGACAGGATCGTTCCACTCGCGCGTGAGAGGATTGCATGAGCATTGCGCAGCAGGACACGACAGCGGTCGCACCGCACGGCTTCGAGGTCAGTTTCACTTCGGGGCTGGAGCGGTTTTCGACGCGCCATGGGGATCTGGAGCTCACGAGCGTGTTCCAGCCAATTTTCAGTCTTTCGCACATGCGTGCGGTCGGCTACGAGGGGCTTCTGCGCGCGCACGATTCGCTCGACCGGCCGGTTTCGCCGCTCGACGTCTTTGGCCAGGCGGCCCGTATCGGCGACGTGCTGCAGGTCGACCGGCTTGCGCAGTCGCTGCATCTCGAGAACTTCAAGGCGCTCGGCGCCGAGCGCGAATGGCTGTTTCTGAACGTGCATCCGGGCGCGCTGACGGATCCGTATCACGCGGCCGCCCTGCTCGCGAACCTGAAGCGACTTGATCTGCCGCCGCGCCGCATCGTGCTCGAAGTGCTCGAGCAGCGCGCCGACGATCTGGAACGTCTCGCGGACGCCGTGCGCCAGTTCCGCGAGCGTGGCTTCCTGATCGCGCTCGATGATTTCGGCGCGGGGCATTCGAACGTCGAGCGGGTCTGGCAACTGAATCCAGACATCGTCAAGCTCGACCGTTCGCTGCTCGCGCCCGGCGCGATCCGGCCGCAAGGTTCGTCGATACTGCCGGGTCTTGTCTCGCTGCTGCATGAGGCGGGCAAGCTGGTGCTGGTCGAGGGCATCGAGACGGAAAGCGAAGCGCTGATGGCGCTCGCCTGCGATGCCGACTTCGTACAAGGCTTTTACTTCGGCCGGCCGAGCGCGCTGCTCGCCGATGCGTGCGCGACGTCCGCGGTGATCAGTGGTTTGACGGAGCGCAACCGCACGCTGACTGAGATGCGCGAGAAGCGCGACGCGTCGCGGCTCGCGCCGTATGTGCGTGCATTCGAGCGCGCGGCCGAGCGGCTCGCCGCCGGTGAGCCACTCGATGAGGTCTGCTGGAATTTCCTGTCACTCGATCATGCGGCGCGCTGCTTCCTGCTTGACGACAATGGCCGTCAATCGGAGCGCAACGTGGTGCTGCGCGCCGATCGCGCGGTGCAGATGTCGCGCTTCCTGCCGCTCTCGGATGCGAAAGGTGCGAGCTGGCTACGCCGGCCGTATTTCCGCGCGGCGATCCGCGAGCCGCAACGCGTGCAGGTGACGCGGCCGTATCTGTCGATCAACGAGGCAACGCTGTGCGTGACGCTTTCGATCGCCACGCGCGTTGGTGAACGGATGGCCGTGCTGTGCGGCGATATAGACTGGCATCACGAGGGCGAGGAGGTCAGCTCCCCGCACGCGATGATCTAGATCGTGGCGGCGCGCCCCGGCACGCTCATTTCGCCACCACCACTGGAATGCCGCTCAACGCGCCGCTGCCGCGCATCTGCGCAAGGGCTTCCTGCACGACGGCGGACGTCACGGGCTCGATGTTCAACGCGCGTGCGAGTGAACGCTCCTGCGCCTTCGCCGCGACGAGGCTGTTCAGCTTCACCGGACCATAGCCGCGCACGCGCTGCATGACCTGCGCGAATTCGATTGCGTTTTGCCGCGTCGCGGGCGTGAGCGAGCGAAGCAGTGTGTCGATCGTCGCTTCGTAGTCGGTTGCCAGTGCGCGTTCCATCCGGCGCTCCAGTGAGCGGCCGAACGGATCGAGCGCCGTGCCGCGCAGCGCGCGAATCTTCGCGAGACCGCCGAGCACGGGCCACATCCACTGGCCAAACTTCACCTTCTTCGGCCGTGCGCCGTGTGCGGCGCGCGTGACCGTCGGCGGTGCCATGTTGAAACCGATCCGGAAATCGCGGCCCGCAGTGCCTTCGAACTGCGCTTCGATGGCCTTGCGGAATGAGTCGTCGGCGTAGAGGCGCGCGACTTCGTATTCGTCCTTCACCGCGAGCAGCTTGTAGAACGTCGTGGCGACAGCGCGTGTGAGCGGCTCGCTCCCGCTGCCGGCGCGTGCAAGTTGCCGCTCAGCCATACGCGCCCTGTCGACGAGCGAGCGGAAACGCTTCACATACGACGCATCACCATACGCCGACAGACGCGTTTCGCGATCGGCGATGACGGCGTCGACGTCGAATGCTTCGTCGTTGGCCACTGCGAAAGGCAATGCGACCGCATCGGCACGCGTTTGCAGCAGAGCGTCGAGCGACGCCGGATCTTCCGCAGCCACGCGGCCGATCGCGAACGCCAGCTTGTTCGCTTCAATTGCGACGTTGTTCAGTTCGATCGCGCGCATTAGCGCCGCGAACGACACCGGCACCAGACCGAGTTGCCATGCGAAGCCGAGCATCAGGATGTTCGCGCCAATCGTGTCGCCAAGGAAACGGCTGGCAAGTGCCTGCGCATCGCACGTAGAGAGACGCTCCGCGTCCGCGGCGTGACGCATCTTGTCGATCAGCGCATCGGTGTGCAGATTCGCATCCGGGTTCTGCACGAACGTCGCGTTCGGAATCGCATGCGTGTTCACGACGATGCGCGTGCGGCCGTGACGCACCGTCTGCAACGCGTCGCTACTCGCACCGACCACCATGTCGCACGCGAGCAGCAGGTCGGCCTGCTGCGTGTCGATACGGACCTGGTTCAGCCACTCGTCACGCGCGGCGAAGCGCACGAACGACAGCACCGAGCCGCCCTTCTGTGCGAAGCCCATGAAGTCGAGCACCGACGCGCTCTTGCCTTCCAGATGCGCGGCCATGCTGATCAGTGCGCCGACCGTCACGACGCCCGTGCCGCCGACGCCCGTGACCAGAATGTCGTACGGCGCCGCGTCGAGATGCGTAGCGGGTGTCGGCAGTGCGTCGACACGTTTCGCGAGCGCCGCCGGATCGAATGCCTTGCCGGCGGCCTTTTTCAGCTTGCCGCCTTCGACCGTGACGAAGCTCGGACAGAAGCCGTTCACGCACGAGTAATCCTTGTTGCACGACGACTGGTCGATACGGCGCTTGCGGCCCAGCGTCGTTTCCAGCGGCTCAACGGAAAGACAGTTCGACTGCACGCCGCAATCGCCGCAGCCTTCGCACACGGCTTCGTTGATGAAGAGACGCTTGTCCGGATCGGGAAACTCACCTTTCTTCCTGCGACGACGCTTCTCCGCCGCGCACGTCTGGTCATAGATCAGCACGGTGACGCCGTCGATGTCGCGCAACTCGCGCTGCACCGCATCGAGTTCGTCGCGGTGATGGAACGTGGTGCCGGTCGGAAAGAGGTTGTGATGGCCGTGGTATTTTTCCGGCTCGTCGCTGACCACGACAAAGCGCGACACGCCTTCCGCTTCCACCTGACGCGCGATCTGCGGCACCGAGATGCTGCCGTCGACCGGCTGGCCGCCCGTCATCGCGACCGCATCGTTGTAGAGAATCTTGTACGTGATGTTGGTATTCGCCGCGACTGCCTGACGGATCGCCAGAATGCCCGAGTGAAAGTACGTGCCGTCGCCAAGGTTCTGGAACACGTGGCGCGTTTTCGTGAACATCGAATGCGATGCCCAGTCGACGCCTTCGCCGCCCATCTGGATCAGGCCGGTCGTATCGCGCTCCATCCACGACGCCATGAAGTGGCAGCCGATACCGGCCTGCGCGATCGAGCCGTCGGGCACCTTCGTCGATGTGTTGTGCGGGCAGCCCGAGCAGAAGTACGGCGTGCGCTTCACCGCATCGGCGGCGTTCGAAAGAATCTGCGGCGCGACGAGATCGACCACGCGTTCGCGCCGGTCGAGCGCGGGCTTGTGGCGCGCGAGCCAGTTCGCGAACACGGGCAGAATCCGCGACGGACGCAGCTCGCCGAGCGCGGACAGCAGCATCGAACCGTCTTCGGCGTATTTGCCGAGGATCACCGGGCGCGCGCCTTCGCGGCGGTTGTACAGATAGTCCTTGATCTGCTGCTCGATGACCGGGCCTTTTTCCTCGATCACCAGCACGTCCGACAGCCCTTCGACGAAGGTATCGATGCGGCCCATTTCCAGCGGAAACGACAGCCCGACCTTGTAGATCCGCACGCCGGCCGCTTCAAGATCGGCGACGGTGAGATCGAGCCGGCGCAGCGCTTCCATCAGGTCCAGATGCGCCTTGCCGCACGTGATGATGCCGACGTTCGCGTGCGGGCTCGGCGCGATCCATTTGTCGATGCTGTTGGTGCGCGCAAAGTGGCGCACCGCGTTCAGCTTGGCCTCGAGCCGCGCCTCGATCGACAGGCTCGGCAGATCGGGCCAGCGGTTGTGCAGGCCATCCGCGGGCGCGACGAAATCAGTCGGCACGGTCCATTCCGTTTGTAGCGCGTCGAGGTCGACCGTCGAGCCGGATTCGACCGTTTCCGAAATCGCCTTGTAGCCGACCCATGCCCCGGAGAAGCGCGACAGCGCCCAGCCGTACAGGCCGAACTCCAGCATGTCCGCGATGTTCGACGGATTCACCACCGGCATGTGCCACGACATCATCGTGAAGTCGCTCTGATGCGGCATCGACGACGACACGCAACCGTGGTCGTCACCCGCGACGACCAGCACGCCGCCATGTGGCGATGAGCCATACGCGTTGCCGTGCTTCAGCGCATCGCCGGCGCGATCGACGCCCGGGCCCTTGCCGTACCAGAACGCGAACACGCCTTCGACCGTGCGCTCCGGGTCCGATTCCACGCGCTGCGTGCCGAGCACGGCGGTGCCGCCGAGTTCTTCGTTGATCGCGGGCAGGAAGCGGATATCGTTCTCAGTGAGCAGTTTTTTCGCCTTCCACAACTGCTGGTCGACCATCCCGAGCGGCGAGCCGCGATAGCCGCTGACGAAACCGGCTGTGTTCAGGCCATGGGCCCTGTCCATTGCGCGCTGCATCAGCGGAAGGCGCACGAGCGCCTGCGTGCCGGTCAGGAAAATGCGGCCGCGCGTGGCAGTGAGATTGTCGGAAAGACGGTATTCGGCGAGGTCAGGCGCACCGTCGACAGGCAGTCGTGCGGTCATCGGGGAAGTCTCCTTGTTATGGCTTCGCGGGAACGGACGGGCAGTGCAACGTCGTCGCAACGAAAGAGACTCTATTTTTTCTCGCCGATTGGAGTGATTTATTACTAAGTGGGGCGGGTGGGCCGCTATTCGAGCGAGCCATTGGGCGAAATTTCGCCCTTTTGAGTGAGTTCTACCGGAGCGCTCACCGGGTGCTCACTTCTCCTGTTCGTGGGCCTGCGCCTGTGGTGCCGGCGTGTCGCGCGCGGCCTGCGCTTGCTGCGCCTTCTGCGCCTCGTATTCGTCGAGCGAAATGACCTCGTGGAAGTGCGAGTAGTCGATATGCGTCACGCCGTCCTTCTCCACGAGTACGTCCACATAGCGATGCCGCCAGCGAATGTCCTCGTGCGCCCATGAATGGCGCGCCATCATTGTCTGTGACGTCGTTTCGTCCGAGCCTTCGATGGTGATCAGCAGCGACACTTCGCGCGCGGCCAGCGTCGCCGGCGTTTCACCGAAGAGCGGACTGTTTTCGTCGATGACATGCATCATGTTCCAGCCGAGCAGAAACATCGGGTGCTGCTCGCGCACGAGCTTCATATCGTGAATCTTGCGCAACGTGAAGCCTTCAGACGTCGTTTCGCGGCGCATCAGCCGCAGCCTCGCACGGGCTTCCGAGATCACGTTCTGACGTGCGTTCGCGGCGCGCACCATCAACGTTGGATGACCGTCGACCGGGAAAACGACCGCGTAACGGGCGAACATGATCTTCGCGCGAGGCCGCGAGAAGCGCGCGAAGATCAGGCCGGTGGCGAGCGCGATGCCCGACATCCCGACAAAGATCTCCAGCGTGGCGATGCCGTGCGCGTAGACCGTCTGCGGATGCATGTCGCCGTATCCTACGGTCGCGAGTGTTTCGACGCTGAAGAAGAACGCGCCGGCGAATCCCGGCGGCGCCTGATTGGCGATCGACGCGTGGCCGAGCATATAAAGCGCGGCGAACGTGGTATTGAGCAACAGGAACAGCACCGCGAGCGACGCGAAGAATATCGGCCAGCTGACCATCAACGCACGGTGATAAAGATCCTGCCAGACCGGCAGCGGCAACCCATGCGCAATGACCGTGCGCGAGGTGACGCGTATCTTGCGGCCGCGGCGGCCGGGGAAATCGCGCTCGGGCGGCGTCGTTCCCGCCTTCGAATCGGCGGATGAAGCGCGGTCTGACGGGTCGTGGGGCATCGCGTTGCGGCGGGTGTGGAAACGCGCAAAGCGTAGCACGCAAGGGCGTTGTGCCGCGCGGTGGGTGTGCGCGCGTCAGGGCATAAGGAGGCGCCCGTGCGGCTGAAGTCCCGCGCTCGCCGGCGACGCGCGTATGCGCCGGCGCACGCCGACGCATACGCGCGGCCTCTAAAAAAACGCTTAGGGAAACGAACGCGGTTTCGGAATACCCGCGCCGTGCTCAATATCGGCAACGGCCTGACGATGCGCGGATTCGACCGCTTCGGCGAGTTCGTCGAAGCCGGCGTCGCCGCCCACCGTGGTCCACACCTGCACCGGCTTGTCGCGATGACGGATTTCGTACTCCGCATCCCAGCGCGCACCCTGCAGTTCCAGCGGACGCACATGGATCGCGTACACACCGTAGAGGAAGAGCTGTTCAGCCATCTTCGCCTCCAGCCGGTTTATCCCGGAATGGCGCCGAACGGCGGTATGGCCGCGGCGCCGGTTCTACATAGACTCTGGGACCAGGAGCCGCGCCTAGAGTTCGATTTCGCCGAGGATGCGATGCGCGAGCGCCTTTGCTTCTTCAAGCGCTTCCTCAGGCGTGGCCGACGTGGCTTCGACTTCGTAGACAGTGTTCTCCTGCTCGTCGCCGTCGTCGCGCGACAGCGAGACGACGCCCTTGTACTCGTCGCCTTCTACGTCGCGCACGGTTGCGATCGCCGTGTAGATACCTTTGGTGTAGGTGACGTCGACCATGATGCAACTCCGACAAGGTGAAGATTCCATCGTAGCACGCAGATTGAGGCCTTACCGGTGCGTGACCATCCGGGCGCGGGCGCGGCACACACGGCACGCACGGCGCATGCACTCACGCTAACGCGCCGCGCGGTATGCAGGCCGCGTGGCGCGTCTCGATTCATTCCCCGTCTAGTCTTCCAGCAGCGCGACGACTTCGTCGAGCGTCGGCGAATGCGCACCCGAATGCCGGCACGCCGCTGCGCCCGCCGCCAGCGAAAACGCGAGATGCTCGGGCCACGTGCGTTGCGGCGCGGTCATCAGGCTGAACATCAGGCCGCCGATCGACGCATCGCCGGCGCCGACCGTATCGGCCACTTCGACGCGAGGCGGCCGGCCTTCGTACACCGCGTCGCCGACGAAGAGCGTCGACGTCTCCGGCCCGCGTGTGACAAGCACCGTCGCCGACGGATTCAGCGCGCGCAGTTGCGCGAGCGCGCCAGCTTCATCGTCGGTCTTGAAGAGCAGGCGCAGGTCTTCGTCTGAAACCTTGATGAGGTCGGCGAGCGCGGCCATCTTGCGCAGGATCGGCGCGTAGCCGTGCTCCATCAGGTTGCGGTAGTTCGGGTCGTAGCTGATCTTTACGCCACGCGCGCGCAGGTCGGCGGCGAGCTTTGCGAGCGTGTCGCCGAGCGGCTGGCGCACGAGGCTGATGCCGCCGAAGTGCGCCCACTTCACCTGCTCCATCCAGCCTTGCGGCAACAGCGACGGATCGAGGGCGAGATCGGCGCTGTTGTCGCCCATGAAGAAGTAGGTCGGCGGATGCGTCTCGTGGACGATCGCCAGCAGCGGCGCGCGGTCGACGCGCTGCATGAAGCGCATGTCGAGGTCGGCGGCGACGCTGGCATTCCAGATCGCGTCCGAAAAGTAATCGTTGCCGAGCGAGCCGACAGAGGCCGTGCGCAGCCCAAGCCGCGCGACGGCGCGTGCGACGTTCCAGCCGGCGCCGCCTGGCACGGACAGCCAGTGCGAATCGTCGGTGCGGACCATGTCGGTGAGGATGTCGCCGGGAGAAACGAAGAGGGGAAATTCGGTGCTCGTTGTCATGATGGTCACCGTGTGGATTCAGTTGATGTTTCGGCAGCGCCTGCGAGTGCGTGCGTCAGCACTTCGTAGCACGCGCCCATCGTGTGATAGTCGGTCTTGCCGGCCGGGCTTTTCTCGTCGCTGTACTTGCGGTTGTCGCACGTGAGGATGCGATACCACGCGCCATAGCGATGATCGACGAAATGCACCCAGCTATAACGCCAGATCTCGTCGTACCAGTCCCAGAAGCGTTCATTGCCCGTGCGTTTGCCGAGCAGCGCGGCGGTCGCGAAGGTTTCGGCCTGCACCCAGAAGTATTTGTCGTGGTCACAGACGGTGCGGTCCGGGCCGAAGCCGTAGTACAGGCCGCCGTGATCTTCGTCCCATGCGTGCGCCATGGCGGCGTCGAAGAGTTCGATTGCGCGCGGCAGCAGCCACGGCAGCGGACGATGGCGTTCGAGAATCAGCAGCAGCTTCGCCCATTCGGTCTGGTGGCCAGGCTGGAAACCCCACGGACGGAAGATGTTCGAGCTGTCTTCCTCGTTGTAATGCCAGTCGACTGACCAGTCCGCGTGGAAGTGTTCCCAGACGAGACCCTGCGACAGCTTCGCCTGGCGCAGTGTGATGTTCGACGCGACGCGTTCCGCGCGGTCCAGATACACGAGGTGGCCGGTTGCTTCGTAGGCGGTGAGGAGCGCCTCGGTGGTGTGCATGTTCGCGTTCTGGCCGCGATAGCTGGACACGCGCCAGTCGGCGGTCGCTTCGTCGGCGTAGAGGCCGGCGGCGGCGTCCCAGAAGCGGTGTTCCATCAGATCGAAGGTCGCGCCGATCATCGGCTTCGCTTCCTCGATGCCCGCCATCGCCGCGTGCGAGTAAGCAAGCAGCACGAAAGCCAGGCCGTAGCAGTGACGCGTCGAATCGAGCGCGCGTTTGTGGCCGTCGCGCCATTCGAGTTCCCAGTCGTAGCCTTCGTGCTGCGCGTCCCAGTGCGCGTCGCGCAGGAAGCGCACGCCGTGGCGCGCGTACTCAAGATGCTTCGGGTCGCCGAACTGACGGTACGCCATCGCGTAGTTGAACACGTAGCGGCAACTGCTTACCAGATGGCGCGTCGTGCGGTCGTAGATCGAGCCGTCGTCGCGGAAGAAATGGAAGAACCCGCCGCTCGGGTCCAGCACGTTCGGCGCGTAAAAGCCGAGCGTGTCCTGGATATGCGAGAGCAGGAATTCCGGTTCGCGGAAGCTGGCGACGGGCGGTACAGGCAGCGCGGCATCAGCGTGCGGGCTAGCTTGCAGGTTGGCGTGATTCAGGTCGGGTTGCGTCATGGCTTTTTCACCGAAGTGCTGGCACGGGCTATGAGTTGGACAGGCAGGCGGACTTCCGTTTCGGCTGGCGCATCTTCGAGCAGCAGCTCGACGCCGCGCCGGCCGAGCGCTTCCTTGTCGACGCCGATCGTCGACAGCGGCGGCGAGGCATGCGCTGCTGCGGGAATATCGTCGAAACCGATGATGGCAATGTCTTCCGGCACGCGCAGGCCGCGCGCAAGGCAGACGCGCATCGCGGCGAGCGCGGCGGCGTCGTTGTAGGCGAAAACCGCGTCGACGCGCTCACCCGGCGCGTCGAGCAGACGCTCCATCGCGAGCGCGGCGCCGGCGTCGGGATCGAGGCCGGCGTCCATCGCCACTTCCAGCGACGGATCGAACAGCAGCCCGGCTTCGAAGAACGCGCGACGGTAACCGAGCGCGCGCTGCGCAATGCTGAAATGCGCGAGCGAGCCGCCGATAAACGCAATGCGCGTGCGCTTTTGCGCGAACAGATGCCGCATTGCGAGCGTGGCGCCTTCGGCGTTGTCGAGATTCACCGAGCGCAGGCCGGGCGCCCACAGATCGATCAGCACGAGCGGACGCTGCATCGCGACGAGCGTGGCGAGCGTCTCCGGCTCGACGAAGCCGGCGATCGCGACGGCGTCCGGCGAATGGACGCGCATCTGCCGGATGACGTCCTCGGTCGGACCGGCCGTCAGCAGCGACGGCACGATGCCGCGTTCGCGGCACGCGTCTTCGACGCCGTGCAGCACGTGCGAGAAGAACGGGCTGACGGTGAAGTTGTTGTGCTGGCGATGCAGAAGAAACGTGAGCCGGCGGATACGCGGACGCAACTGTGCCGCGTCGTAGCCGAGCTGGCGCGCGGCCTCGACGACACGCAGACGCGTGGCATCGGAGAGACCGGGCTGGTTTTTCAGCGCGCGTGAGACAGTGCCGATCGACACGCTGGCAGCACGCGCGACGTCACGGATGGTTGTCGCCATGTACTGATGGCCGGCCGTGAGGGCCGCTGGTTTCGAGTCCGGAGATTGTATAGTAAAACGGACTTGCGGAAACCCGTGACGCAGGGGGTTAACCCGTGTAAGTGGCTGTATCCAGTGGCTGCACGCGTGTTTTTATGTGTTTAGTAAAATCAACTAAACGAGGTGTGGTGGCGCGATGTTATCGGTCGTGAGCAGACGGCCGGATTCCCACGATGCAGGTTTGTCGTGTCAGTCTGATGTAATTCGTGGGGATTGGCGTCAGTGCCGCCGTTGCGCCTGCCGTTGCCGCTGACGGGCGTGGTTGCGAAGTGCGCAGCCGGGAATCAACCGTCGGCCTGGCCCGGCGAATCGATGCGCCCGCGCAGCAGCGCCTCGCTTTCGTCGCTGTCGATCAGCACGAAGCCCGACGGTTCCTGTTTCGCGCGGCGCTTCGCCAGCGCTGCAACCGAGGCGATTTCCTCGCTTGTGTAAAGCGCCACGTCACTGTCGGGCTTCACGCGCACGCCGCCGATCGCCATCGTCACGAAGCCGAAGAACGTCGGATTGCCGCGCCGGTCCTCGCCGTGGATCCCACCCGCCAGCCGGTCGGCCGGCGCATAAAAGCGCTGTGCGCCTTCGTTGAACGCGTGGATCGCGCGCAGTGCGCGTTCGCGCCAGTCGTCGCTCTGGAAGAGGATCAGGAAGTCGTCGCCGCCGACGTGGCCAAGAAAATCCCGCGTCGGGTCGCACACGTCGGCGAGCACCGCTGCTGCGAACTTCAGCACTTCGTCGCCTTGCCAGTAGCCGTACTCGTCGTTGAACGGCTTGAAATGGTTCAGGTCGACGTAGCACGCGTAGAACGCGGCGTCGTTGCTGACAAGTCGCGCGATGTGCGAGCTGATCGGGATGTTGCCCGGCAGGAACGTCAGCGGATTCGCGTAGCGCGCCGCTTCGATGCGCACTTCAGTGACCGCGCGCACCAGCTTTTCGCCGGTGCCGAGGCCGACGTATTTGCCGTTGTCGGTGATGACGAAGCCGTCGGCGAGATAGCGCTGGTCGTCGCTCGCGAGGAGTTTCGCCATCTGCTCGACCGTCATCGATTTTTCGATGACGACCGGCGACGCGTTGGCGAACAGCAGGCACGGACGCTTGCCGAACAGCTCTCGGTGATACGGCAGCGCGTAGCGATCCATGAACGCGCGGCGGTTGATCAGTGCGACCGGCTCGTCGTTTTCCACAACAGCAACCGCGTGCAGATCCGGCAAACGGTTGAAGAGGTCGAGCACGTCGTTATTCGTCGCTTCGCGTGGCAGCGCGGGCGCATGCACGAGCATCTTGTCCGATGCCATGCCGCCCGACGGCGACGCGCCCACGGTGCGCGTCGTTTCCGGGAACACCGCGATGTGATGCGCGCGGATCGCTTCGCGGGCGTCGTCGGTGACGAATCGTGGAGGCTGCGCGTGCGGCTTTCCGAAGAAAAAGCCCTGCCCGCAACCGATGCCCATATCGCGCACGACGATCAGGTCCGCTTCATTTTCGATGCCCTCCGCCACCAGCCTCGCGCCGCTCGCGTTCGCGAAATGCTGCATCGCCTTGACGGCCTCGAACTTGAGCGGGTCGCTCGCGATGTCGTGGATAAAGAAGCGGTCGATCTTCACGACGTCCGGTTGCAGGCGTACCCACAGGTTCATGCTCGCGTTCGCTGTGCCGTAGTCGTCGAGCGCGAACTGCGCGCCGAACGTGCGCAGCGCATCGATGATCGACAGGAAGTTGCCGATGTCCGGAATTGCGCTCTGCTCGGTCAGTTCGATCACGATGCGGGCGGGGTCGAGGCCCGACTGGCGTAACAGGGCAAGCGTGCTGTCGGGCGTGGCGGCGAGATCGTGGATGGCGTCCGCGCTGAAGTTGAGGAAAAGCTTGCCTTCGCATTCGAGACGCGCGAAAGCCTCGATACAGGTGCGCGCCGCGGCGCGTTCAAGTGCGATTGCACAGCCTTCCGCGGCTGCCTGCGCGAAGAGTGCATACGGCGCTTCCAGCGGCGTGCCGGATGGACCGCGAATAAGACCTTCGTAGCCGAGGATGGCGCCGTCCTCGAAATCGACAATCGGCTGAAACACCGCGGACAGCTCGCGACGGGCGATCAGATCTTCAATGCCCGGCGAAGGCCGGCCGAGGGGCGAGCGAACAGACATGAGCGAGCTGCCGAAACGATGGGGTTATCGACTTAACGGCCGATATGCGTAGCAGTTAAGTGAATCTTTGATGAACCATCGCACCGCGTTGGTGCTTTCGTGCCTGCGCCTACGCCATCTGGTCGAGGTGACGGTTGGCGCTGCGTCGCGTGAAATAACGAAAAAGCCGCACGAGGCGGCTTTTCACTTTTCGCTACTGCTTGATATGACTTACTCTCGCTCAGGACATCTCATGGATTATCTGTTCGACGCATCCCATCCCTCAACGGCGCGCGACGGCCGCTGGCGCGGCCTCCTTGCTGGCGGCGCGTTTTTCGGCGCTGATATCACGGGCGCCCCAGCGCTGCGCAAGCGCGGCGCACACCATCAGCTGGATCTGATGGAACAGCATCAGCGGCAGCACCACCGCGCCCACCGCATGCGACGCGAAAATCACCTTGGCCATCGGCACGCCGGCCGCCAGACTTTTCTTCGAGCCGCAGAAGATGATCGTGATCTGGTCCGCGCGATTAAAGCCCAGCCGCCTGCTGATGAACATCGTGAGCGCGAGCGCAATGGCGAGCAGCACGGCGCACACCACGAACAGGCCGGCCAGCGCGGTCAGCGGAATATGGTGCCACAGGCCTTCGTTCACCGCCTCGCTGAAAGCGGCGTACACCACGAGCAGAATCGAGCCCTGGTCGACGAACTTCAGTACGCCGCGGTTACGCTCGATCCACCGGCCAATCACCGGGCGCAGCAGTTGTCCGGCCACGAACGGCACGAGCAGCTGGAGCACGATGCTCCACACGGTATGCCAGGCGGAAGTGCCGCCGGCAGCCTGGTTCGTGATGACGACGCTTACGAGCGCGGGCGTGATGAAGATCCCAAGAAGACTCGACGCCGACGCACTACATACCGCGGCGGGCACGTTGCCTTTCGCAATCGAGGTGAACGCGATGGAGGACTGGACCGTCGATGGCAGCGTGCAGAGGAAGAGAATTCCCGCGTAGAGCGACGGCGTGACGAGCGGCGAAAGGAGCGGTTTAAGCGCGAGGCCGAGCAGCGGAAAGAGCGCGAACGTGCTTAGCAGGACGACCAGATGCAGCCGCCAGTGCGTTGCACCCGCGATGATCGCCTCGCGCGACAGCTTCGCGCCGTGCAGGAAAAACAGCAGCCCGACGGCAATATTCGTCAGCGAGTTGAACGCCGCGGCCGCCTGGCCGTGGACGGGCAGCAGGCTCGCCAGAATAACGGTGCCAACGAGGCACAGCGTGAAGTTGTCGGGGAGCAGTTTGGGGCGAGCCATCTCGGGAATCTCGAAGCAATAGGCGCAGTGTGACGCGAAAAACGCGGGCGCGCGAATGAGGGCGCCGGTCACTGAATGCAATCAATGGAAACGCCTATTGTCCGGCGTTTTCGATTGAATATGCAAATTCATTTGAAGAATCGATTAATGCACTTCGCGCATGTTGCAGGCTCGCGACACCTCTATGTTTATAGGCGCGATTTCGACAGGCGCCATCCATTCGGTCGGATTTACTGGCCGTTTTCGGAGTGCCTCAACCGGCACGTGGGCCGCGTGCTGTGGTCTGCCCGGAGAGCCTTGCCACATGCGCTTTTCGCGGAAAAAGCCTGCCGTAACATGGTGTTACAACCCTTCCGGTGGCATAACATTTTTTGCCTCGACACGCTGGATGGGCGCCCATAAATTACTGCTCACAAGCCATTGGGAAGTCGGCACGCGCGGCGTGGCGACGGCAGCGCGTCCGTCTCTCAAAACAGGTTTTGCCATTGCTCGAAAGGCGAATCTGCGGCGGGTCGTCGAGCAGGTGAAGGATCGTGAACGCAGGGTATTCGAAAAGGTTGCACGGGTTGCTGGGCGCGCTGATCGCGCTCCTGGCGTCGTTCGCCTGTGCGAAACCGTTACCGCCTGCACATGTCGACATGTCGCGTGGCGCAATACATGGTGGGGGATTCTTCCGGCCGGTCCAGCAGAATGCACCGGGCGGCGGTCGCTGGTACGGTTTGCAGCCGGGTACGCGTGTCGGCCAGGCTGACCGCAATCTCAGCATGGCACGCGCGCCGGCGCCGGCCTACGGCGGGTTGCCGCAGATGGCTGCGCAGGGTCGCCCGTTCCGCGTCGACGGCGAGCCGGTCCGCTACGCAGGCGCGATCACGCCGGTCAGCACCGAGGGTCGTTCGGCGCCGCGTCCGCCCGTCAACGCGCCCGTACGCGCCGGCTCGATCCGCGCCGATGTTGCCCGCTATAACGAAGAGCGCGGTGCCGTGCGTTCCATTCCCCATCCGCCGGACGACGTTCCCCGTCCGCCTCCGCCTTCGCCTTATCGCAACTGACCTTGCGCCGTACCGCAACTGACCGGGCGACGGGTTACATTGCGGGCGCGCTGCGCCCTGTCGCCGGTGATTTCTCGCTGGGTTTCCAGCCTCGTCCTCGCTGACAACGGCCTGTTTTTCCCGCACCCATTCCCCGCTTCTAACAGATGTAAGCCGCCTTCAGCTGTCCGCTGCCCGTCCAGCGCGTCTGGCCGCGTCCCGCACGCCGGGAGATATGACGCGTGCGCACCACACTTTTTTGAAAAACGTCATCTTCAGGGCACGATTCGGCCTCCGTTGGTTGTCCGGTTGCGGCAGCGCATCACGTAGACCCAATTCCGGCGCTACGCATGCCGGCAAGGCAATGCCGGCCACGCCCGGTGAACATTGGCGTGCATGTCGCACTGCGGTCAGACCTGGGCACGACCGTGCTTTAACAGGCCGTTATTCGAAGAAACTAAGCGGGCTCATATACCGGCAATAACCAGACATATTTTTTTTCATAAAAATGGTCCGCAAAGATGGTCTCCGCCCACTGATCCAGATCCGCTCGACGACCTGACGGACAACAACAACCGTTTGCGCGAGTAACCCGCCGCGCCAGCCACGCTTACCTTTGACAAAGACAGGAGAATCCATGAAAACAAACGTCAGCCGCACGCTGAAGACCACTCTCAAGGCAACTGTGATCGCCGGCCTGCTGGCAGGCGCATCGACCGCATTCGCGCAGTCGAGCGTCCAGCTCTATGGACAGGTCGATGAATGGGTTGGCTCGCAGAAATTCCCGGGTAACGAGCGCTCGTGGGTTGTGTCGGGCGGCGGGATGTCGACTTCGTACTGGGGCATGAAGGGCGCTGAAGACCTCGGCAACGGCTACAAGGCGATCTTCACCCTGGAAGGCTTCTTCCGCGCGCAGAACGGCCAGTACGGCCGCTTCACCGGCGACTCGATGTTCTCGCGTAACGCGTACGTCGGCATCGAAGCGCCGTGGGGCACGATGACCGCCGGCCGTCTGACGACACCGCTGTTCGTGTCGACGATCCTGTTCAACCCGTTCATCGATTCGTACGTGTTCTCGCCGATGGTGTACCACGTGTACCTCGGCCTCGGCACGTTCCCGACGTACAACACGGATCAGGGCGTGACCGGTGATTCGGGCTGGAACAACGCGGTGCAGTACCAGTCGCCGAACTTCAACGGCCTTTCCGCGACCGCGATGTACGCGCTCGGCAATACGACGCAGAACGGCGCGAAGAAGTGGAGCGGCCAGGTACTGTATTTCCACGGCCCGTTCGCCGCGACCGCCGTGTATCAGTACGTGAACTTCAACAACAGCCCGGGCGACCTGACCAATCCGGGTGCGTCCGGCGTCCTCGGTCTGAAGAGCCAGGGCGTGGGTCAGGTCGGCGCCTCTTACGACCTGAAGTACGTGAAGTTCTTCGGCCAGTACATGTACACGAAGAACGATCAGGGCGCGCTTGGCAGCTGGCACGTCAATACCGCCCAGGGCGGCGTGAGCGTGCCGGCGGGTCCCGGCACGGTCATGGCTTCGTACGCGTACTCGCGTGACGGTGGCGGCCTCGACCAGACGCGTCAGACCGCGGCACTCGGCTACGACTACCCGCTGTCGAAGCGCACGGACGTCTACGCAGCCTATCTGTACGACAAGATCAGCTCCCAGACGTCGGGTGACACGTTCGGCGTCGGTATCCGCGCGAAGTTCTAGGTCCCGGTGGCGGCCGGCCAGCCTCGTCTTTGCGAGAGGCGCCGCGAGTTACCGTTGTGACGTCGCAGAGATTCAGAAAAAGCCTCACGTTCTCCCGAACGTGAGGCTTTTTTGTCTACGCATCACGCCAGCTCCCCACGCTTTGCTCACTGTTCCTTGATAAAGTCTGCGCAACAGCCCCGATTCATTCCTGTTGTGAGCGATTAGTCATGGATACCCTCGTCAGCATGAAAGTGTTTCGCCACGTCGTCGAAGCGGGTAGCTTCGTTGGTGCGGCGGAGCGGATGGACATTTCCGCTGCGATGGCCAGCAAACACGTGATGCATCTCGAGCAGCAACTGGGCGCGCGTTTGCTCAACCGCACGACGCGACGCGTCGCGCCCACCGAAGCGGGCCGCGAATATTACGAGCGCCTCTCGCAGGTGCTGACCGAGCTGGACGAAGCCGAGCAGGCCGTTGGTGCGGCGAGCGTGGTGCCGCAAGGGAAGCTGCGGGTGTCGTCGCTGACGGCGTTCGGGCTGAGTCACGTGATGAGTGCGCTCGCCGATTACGCCGCGCAGTTCCCGCAGGTCACCGTCGAAATCACGTTGTCGGATCGTGTCGTCGAGCTGATCGACGAAGGGTTCGATGTCGCGATCCGGGCGTCGCCGACGGGGCTGAAGTCGTCGTCGCTGATTGCGCGGCAGATCGCGATGGCGCACATCGTGCTGTGCGCGTCGCCGGACTATCTGCGCCGCCACGGCACGCCGAAGACGCTAGCGGACCTCGAAAAGCACAACTTCATCCAGTACACGGGCGTGTCGGCGCAGGAACTGACGCAGGGCGTCGATGCGGGCGGCGCGCGTCTGCGACTTGCCGGCAACATGATCGTCAACCATCTGGAGGCGCAGCGCGTCGTCGTGCTGCAGGGCGCGGGCATTGCGATGCTCGGCACCGAAGTGATCGGCGACGATCTGGCGACCGGGCGTCTCGTGCCGCTGCTTGTCGATGCGCTGCCACCGCGTGAGTTGCCGATTCACGTCGTCTATGCGAGCCGCCGGCATCTGTCGGCGAAGGTGCGTTCTTTCGTCGACTTTCTGGCAGAGCGGTTCGCGAGCGAGGCGCTCTGGCCGACGCTCGAGCAGATCCGGGCCGCCGCCGTGCGCTGAGCATCGCAGCCGCCGGACGTGTGCGTCAGGCGCCGACGTCATCTGGCTATACTGAAGCTGAAAGAGAAAGCCCGATACGTTCGACGATCCGGGGGAGACATGACTGATCTTTCCATGCCGCAGTCCGTGAGTGAACCGGGCGCCCCGAGCGCCCCTGAGCCTCGCAAGCCGCAGCGGCCCGCGCGGCGCCTGCGCTTCGTGACGGCCGCCGCGCTCTTCGACGGCCACGACGCGTCGATCAACATCATGCGGCGCATCCTGCAGGCGAGTGGCGTCGAGGTGATCCATCTCGGCCACAACCGCTCCGTCGACGAAGTCGCGACCGCCGCACTGCACGAGGACGCCGACGGCGTTGCCGTATCGAGCTACCAGGGCGGCCACGTCGAATACTTCCGCTACCTCGTCGACCTGCTGCGTGAACGCGGCGGCGCGCGGATCAAGGTATTCGGCGGCGGAGGCGGCGTGATCGTCCCCGATGAAATCGCTGAACTCGAACGCTATGGCGTCGAGCGGATCTACTCGCCGCAGGACGGCCAGCGGCTCGGCCTGCAAGGCATGATCGACGACATGATGGCGCGGTGCGCGACGACTTCGACGGAAACGGCAGTCAGCGAAACGGCGCTCGATGCTGATATCGCTTGCCAACCGGAGCACGCGTTCCGCCAGCTCGCCCAGCGCATCACGGCGCTTGAAGCCGGTCAGCGGGCAGGTGGTGGTACAGGTGGTACAGGTGGTACATCGTCGTCAACAGAAACGCCCATCGGCCGCAAGCAAACCACACAGACTCCGGTGCTGGGCGTTACGGGCACGGGCGGCGCGGGCAAGTCGTCGCTGACTGACGAACTGATCCGCCGCTTTCGCCTCGACTATGGCGACGCGCTCAACATCGCGGTGCTCGCCATCGATCCGTCGCGCCGCAAGTCGGGCGGCGCGTTGCTGGGCGACCGCATCCGCATGAACGCGATCGGCGACTGGGGCAACGGTCCGCGCGTCTTCATGCGTTCGATGGCGACGCGCGAAGCGTCGAGCGAACTCTCCGACGCGCTGCCTGACGCGATCGCCGCATGCAGGGCGGCGGGCTTCGACCTGATCGTGGTGGAAACGTCGGGCATCGGTCAGGGCGACGCGGCGATTGTGCCGCTGGTGGACCAGTCGCTGTATGTGATGACGCCGGAGTTCGGGGCCGCGAGCCAGCTCGAAAAAATCGACATGCTCGATTTCGCGGATTTCGTCGCGATCAACAAGTTCGACCGCAAGGGCGCCGCCGATGCGTTGCGCGACGTGGCGAAACAGGTGCAGCGCAATAGCGGCAAATTTTCAGCGTCGCCGGACGCCATGCCGGTGTTCGGCACCATCGCATCCCGCTTCAACGACGATGGTGTAACCGCGCTTTATCAGCAACTGTCGAAGGCACTGCGCGCGCATGGTTTGCGCGAGGGCGACACCCATCTGCCGAAGCTCGAAGGCGTGCGCCATTCATCGGACCGCAACGCGATCGTGCCGCCCGCGCGCGTGCGCTATCTCGCCGACGTCGCGCAGACCGTCGTAGCGTATCGGGAGCGGACGGCGCATCAATCGCGCATTGCACGCGAACGCTGGCAATTGAGCGAAGCGCGCCGGATGCTTGATGAGCAGGCACACGTGCCGAATGAAGGCGCTACACACACAGCCTTAAACGCGCTGATCGAAAGCAGAACCGCCGAACTCGGCGACCGCGAAAACGCATTGCTCGCCGGCTGGCCGAAAACCGTCGCCGACTATTCCGGCGACGAGCACGTCGTGCGCATCCGCGACCGCGAAATCCGCACCGCGCTCACCGTGTCGACGCTTTCCGGCACGACGATCCGCAAGGTTGCGTTACCAGCCTTCGTCGATCCGGGCGAAATCCTGCGCTGGCTGATGCTCGAAAACCTGCCCGGCTATTTTCCGTTCACGGCGGGTGTGTTCCCGTTCAAGCGCGAAAACGAAGACCCGACGCGCATGTTCGCGGGCGAAGGCGATCCGTTTCGCACCAACCGTCGTTTCAAACTGCTATCCGAAGGCATGCCGGCGAAGCGCCTTTCGACCGCGTTCGATTCGGTCACGCTCTACGGCGAAGAGCCGGACGAGCGGCCGGACATCTACGGCAAGGTCGGCAACTCCGGCGTCTCGGTGGCGACGCTCGACGACCTGAAAGCCCTCTACGACGGCTTCGACCTCTGCGCACCGGAGACCTCGGTTTCGATGACGATCAACGGTCCCGCGCCGACGATCCTCGCGATGTTCTTCAACGCCGCGATCGATCAGCAACTGGACCAGGTACTAGCTCGCGCGAAACAGGAAAACCGCGCGCCCACCGAAGCCGAACTCGCCGAAGCGCGCATGTACGCGCTGCAGAACGTCCGCGGCACGGTACAGGCCGACATTCTTAAAGAAGATCAGGGACAAAACACCTGCATTTTCTCGACGGAATTCAGCCTGAAAGTGATGGGCGACATTCAGGCGTACTTTGTCGAACACGATGTGCGCAACTTCTACTCGGTGTCGATTTCCGGCTATCACATCGCCGAAGCGGGCGCGAACCCGATCTCGCAGCTCGCGTACACGCTCGCGAACGGCTTCACGTATGTCGAGGCGTATCTGGCCCGTGGCATGTCGGTCGACGATTTCGCGCCGAACCTGTCGTTCTTCTTCTCGAACGGGATGGACCCGGAATACACGGTGCTCGGACGCGTCGCGCGCCGCATCTGGGCGATTGCGATGCGCGACCGTTACGGCGCGAACGAGCGCAGCCAGAAGCTGAAGTATCACGTCCAGACATCCGGACGCAGCCTGCACGCACAGGAAATCGACTTCAACGATATCCGCACGACCTTGCAGGCGCTGATCGCGATCTATGACAACTGCAATTCGCTGCACACCAACGCGTTCGACGAAGCGATCACGACGCCCACCGAAGACTCCGTGCGGCGCGCGATTGCGATCCAGTTGATCATCAACCGCGAGTGGGGCCTCGCGAAGAACCAGAATCCGAATCAGGGCAGCTTTATCGTCGAGGAACTGACCGATCTGGTCGAAGCTGCCGTGCTCGCGGAATTCGACCGGCTGACGGAGCGCGGCGGCGTGCTCGGCGCGATGGAAACGGGCTATCAGCGCGGCCGCATCCAGGACGAATCGATGCTGTACGAGCATCGGAAGCATGACGGGTCGTATCCGATTGTCGGGGTGAACACGTTCCTGAGCGCGCATCCACACGATGCACCGCAGGCGATAGCGCTCGCGCGCTCGACGGAGGAAGAAAAGCAGGGACAACTCACGCGTCTGCGCGACTTTCAGGCGCGGCATCGCGACGAAGCGCCGGCCGCCCTTCTTCGCCTGAAACGCGCCGTGATCGACGACGCGAACGTGTTCGAGGTACTGATGGATGTCGTGCGCGTCTGCTCACTGGGGCAGATATCGCACGCGCTGTTCGAAGTTGGCGGGCAGTATCGAAGGAATATGTGATGCCCGGTGACCGGCTTGTCATCCAGCCGGCCGCCGGTCGCCGGGCGTTGTTACGCAGAATCAGATTCGCAGCCGCGACTTCGCCTCTTCGTATTCCTCCTTCAGACGCATGACCAGTTCGCCCACCGACGGCACGTCGTCCATCAGACCGACGCCCTGACCTGCGCCCCAGATGTCTTTCCACGCCTTGGCCTTGTCGCTGCCGAAGTTCATCTTCGTCTTGTCGGATTCCGGCAGCGCGTCCGGGTCCAGGCCGGCGTTCACGATGCTCTCGCGGATGTAGTTACCGTGCACACCCGTGAAGAGGTTCGTGTAGATGATGTCTGACGCGCTGGAATTGACGATTGCATGCTTGTAGCTTTCAACCGCGTGCGCTTCCTGCGTCGCGATGAAGCGCGTGCCCATGTAGGCGAGATCCGCGCCCATCGCCTGGGCGGCCAGGATCGAGCCGCCGTTGGCGATGGCGCCGGACAGCACGATCGGACCGTCGAAGATCTTCCGCACTTCGCCGACCAGCGCGAACGGCGAAGTCGTGCCCGCGTGTCCGCCGGCGCCAGCCGCAACGAGAATCAGGCCGTCGACGCCTGCTTCCAGCGCTTTCGCTGCATGCCGCAGGTTGATCACGTCGTGCAGCACGATGCCGCCGTAGCTGTGCACGGCGTCGACCATCTCTTTCGACGGCGCCCGCAGACTGGTGATGAAGATCGGAATCTTGTGATCGACACAGACGCGAACGTCGTGCTCGAGTCGCGTATTCGACTGGTGGACGATCTGGTTGACCGCGATCGGTCCGATAACCGCATGCGGGTTCGCCGCCTTGTGCTCCGCCAGCGAAGCCTGGATCTGCGTGAGCCATTCGTCGAGCAGTTCGGCGGGGCGCGCGTTCAAGGCGGGAAAGGAACCGACGATGCCGGCCTTGCATTGCGCAAGCACGAGTTCGGGGTAGCTGACGATGAACATCGGCGAAGCGACGACGGGCAACGCAAGATTCTGCAGGACGGCGGGCAATGCCATGGCGCAAGTCTCCTTGTAGGTGGAACGGTGTGCGCGGTGGTGCATATGCGCGCCCGGTCCTGTGAGTGTAGCGGCTGAAGGCGACCGACGAAGTGAGCGCTGTGAACGCTTTCCGTCATCGCCGCTTCATTGCCAAATTTAAGAACGATCGTTCGATTATAGGGGGAATTGCACGAACGTGCTGGCGGAGCGAGTTTGAAGGAGTGTTCGGTTTCCATGGATTGGTGGTCTGGGACACCTCGCTGAGACACATCCGGCTTCTACAATGCCAGGACGTACAAAATGACAAGAGGCCCGCCATGTCCTTCGAGGAATTCACGCCGTTTCACGTCGCTGCTGGCGATGTCGATATTTTCGGCGTCAAGGGCGGCTCCGGGCCGCCGCTCCTGCTGCTGCATGGCCACCCGCAGACGCACCTGATCTGGCATCGCTGCGCCGCGCAGCTAGCCGAACATTTCACCGTGATCGCGACAGACCTGCGCGGCTACGGTGCGTCGGCGAAACCGCCGAGCGACGCGGCACACACCCCTTATTCGAAGCGTGCGATGGCCGCCGACCAGGTCGCGGTGATGAAACACTTCAGCTTCGACCGCTTTCTGGTGTGCGCGCACGATCGCGGCGCGCGTGTCGCGCACCGGATGGCGCTGGATTATCCCGATGCCGTGGAACGTCTGATGCTGCTCGATATCGCGCCGACGCTAGCGATGTACGAAGCGACCGACCGCACGTTCGCCACGCTTTATTTCCACTGGTTCTTCCTGATCCAGCCCGAGCCGCTGCCGGAGACGCTGATCGGCGCGCACCCGGGCGTCTACGTCGATCGCGTGATGGGCAGCCGTCACGCAGGGCTTGCACCGTTTGCGCCCGAAGCGCTTGCGGCGTATCGCGATGCATTGCGTCAGCCGGGCGCGGTGCACGCGATGTGCGAAGACTACCGCGCGTCCGCGACGATCGATCTGGAGCACGACCGCGCGGATATCGAGCGTGGTCACAAGATCGGTTGCCCGTTGCGCGTGCTATGGGGCGAAGAGGGCGTGATCGAGAAATGCTTCAAGCCGCTCGATGAATGGCGGCACGTCGCGCGCGATGTCAGCGGGCGTGCGCTGCCGTGCGGGCATTACATTCCGGAAGAGGCACCGGACGCGCTGGTGACAGAGATGCTCGCGTTTTTCGAAGCCGTCGAGCAGTAACGGCGCGTCCTTCGTTGTTGTTCGTTATTCCGCGAACGTCAGTGGCGGCAGACGGCGCGCAATCGGCGTCGACTTGACGATCGCCGTGCTCGTCTCGGCGCGCTCGGTCACCTTCGACAGGATCGCGTCGAGCTGGTCGATCGAGCGCAGATACAGCCGGCAGATGAAGCAGTCGTCGCCGGTCACCTTGTCGCATTCCACGAACTCCGGAATCCGCCGGATCACATCTTCCACGAGATGCAACTGGCCGGGCAACGGCTTCACGCGCACGATCGCCTGCAACGTGTAGCCGAGGGCGCGCGGGTCGAGCTGCACGGTGAAGCGCTCGATCACACCCTGCGCGTCGAGCCGCCGCAAACGGTCGGCGGTACTGGGCGCCGACAGACCGACCCGGCGCGCGAGTTCGCTGGTGGCAATGCGCGCATCTTCGGCGAGCGCGGCGATAAGGGCGCGATCGATGTCGTCGAGCGCGACGGGTACGACGTCGGAGAAAAGGCGTTTTGTCATGTCAGCCTTCGTTCAAAAGGTGATTTTTGTCAGCTGCTTAAGTTTATCCATGTATTCGGGCAGCCGGATTAATTACACTGCTTTCAGGTAAGAAACCGGCAGAAGGATCGAATCATGGCTTCAAACGAAATCCGGCGCGGCGCCGCCGAAATGACTGTCGCAATGCTGATGTCGGGCTCGATTGGCTGGCTCGTCGTGTCGTCGCAGCAGTCGTCGGAGAATGTGGTGTTTTTCCGCTGCGTGTTCGGCTCGGCGACGCTCGCGATTGTCTGCGCCGCGCTTGGACTGTTCCGGCGGGATCTCTTCTCGTGGCGCATGCTCGGGCTCACCGCGCTCGGCAGCGTGGCGATCGTCGCCAACTGGATCCTGCTGTTCGCGGCGTACTCACGGGCGTCGATCTCGATGGCGACCGCGGTCTATAACACGCAGCCGTTCATGCTGGTCGCGCTCGGTGCGATCGTGTTTCGCGAGCGCATTACGGCGTCGGTGGTGGCGTGGTTGTTCGTCGCGTTTGTCGGGCTTGTGCTGGTCGTCAAGGTCGAACCGGCGGTACTCGCGGTACCCGGCGAATATCTCGAAGGTGTCGCATTTGCGGTCGGCGCGGCATTTCTGTACGCGGTGTCGTCGATTATCACGAAGCATCTGAAGGGTACGCCGCCGCATCTGATCGCGCTGATTCAGGTAGGGCTCGGGGTTGTGATGCTCGCGCCGTTCGTCCATTTCGACGCGCTGCCCGCGAGCGGCACGCAATGGCTCAAGCTGGTGACGCTTGGCATCGTCAACACGGGGGTGATGTACGTGTTGCTGTACGGCGCGATCCAGAAGCTGCCGACGGCGATGACCGGTGCGCTCTCGTTCATCTATCCGGTCGTCGCCATCATCGTGGATCGCGTAGCGTTCGGGCAGAAACTGGCGTGGGTGCAGGTAGCGGGCGCGGTGCTGATTCTGCTGGCTGCCGCGGGCGTGAATCTCGGCTGGCGCATTGTGCCGCAGCGGCAGCGGCGGTATTCGGAGTCGTGAGCGCCGGTGTTGCCGTAATCGTTATAGCGATCGATTCGGCATTGTGACGTCGGTGAATGTTGCAGACGCTTACGTGAGCGCCGTACAACGCCCGCCTGTATGCGGGTTTACAACGATCGTCATGGTTCTGTAGGGAAATCACCGATGCGTTCGAAAGGTCCGCCCGGTATCATCCTTTTCGACGTTGATCACGTCGTCAAAAATTGCGCCGTTCGCCATCGCTGGTGAGCGGCTTTCTTTTTTGTGCGGCCGGTTGTCTGTGTGGCCAGATTGTCTGGCGGGACGCCTTGCAGGGTCACGCAGCAGGCGCAAGAATGCGCGCGCCATCGACGGTCAGCGCGCCGTTCTTCGCGAGACCTTCGATCAGGTCTTTCAGCAGCGCCGGCCAGTTCTCCCGCGATGCCAGCATCCGCGCGGCGGCACGCATCGCGGACGCTTCGTCAAGCATCGTCAGCAGCGTGTCGAACGTCATCGCGCGTACCTCCAGCAGCTTGAACACGATCAGCACTTTCAGCGCATTCTTCGCATTGCGCGCGGGGTCGGCGCGCAGCCACGCGAGGCGTGAGAACGCCTTTTCGAGCGCCGGCTGAACGTCGGTGAACGGCGCACCGTGCCCAGGGATCACTACCCGCACGTCAAGCTGCGCGATCATCTCCAGCACCGCCTGTTCTTCCACGAAACCGCTTTCACCTTCCAGTTCCGGGAAGATCACGCCAAAACCGTTTTCCCACAGCGCGTCGGCACTGATCAGCAGGCGTTCCGCCGCGCAGTACAGCATGAGCGAATGCGGATCGTGGCCGGGTGCGCCGAGCACGTCCCACTGCAGCGCACCGAGCGTGAGCGTCGCGCCGGGTTCGATCGTTTCGGTGAAGGTGAAGCGCTCGCACGTTTGCCCGGTAGCGTGGAAGGTCAGACGCGTCTCGTCCCAGTTGTGCACGGCGTCCGCCTCCGACGCTGGAATCGCCGTGCGGCACGGCCAGGCTGCCTGCAGCAGCGCGTTGCCGCCGCAATGGTCCGAATGCAGATGCGTGTTGACGATCAGATCAAGCGGCCGCGCGCCGAGCGCCTGCCGGACGAGCGCGACTGTCTGCTCCGCATGCGCGGCATAGCCTGTATCGACGAGCGCGGCACACACATCGTCGACCAGCAACACGTTGTTGGACGACAGCCAGCCTCGTTCGAAGACGCGAATCGACTCAGGCAGCGCGATCATCGAGCGGCGGCCTCCGGCTTCGGCATGACAAGAATCGTCGACGTGCCGAGCAGCACTATTTCGCTGCGCTGGTTCACGACCTCGCCGTCGAGTTGCGTGAGGTCGCCGTTGAGGCTCGGTTTCCACCATGCGTGGCGCACCCGCCACGTAATGGTGAGCGTGTCGCTGGCGTAGACCGCCTTCTTCAGCTTGATGTCGAATTCAAGGCCGAGCGGTTGCGCGTACGTCGAGAAATGCGTCGCGAGCAGGGCCATGAAATGCGCCGACGGCTGCGTGCCCGACGCGATCAATCCGCCAAAGCGGCTCGCGGCCGCGTAGGCGTCGTCGTGATGCAGCGGGTTCAGATCGCTCACCAGCGATGCGAACGATTTCACCGAATCCGCCGACAGCGCCAGCGTGCTGCTAAACGTCTCGCCGATCGTGACGACCCGTGGCGGCGCGTTCATGTCGACGGCTTCCTGTCAGCGACGAGTTGCTTGTGACGCAGATCGATGGTGTCCCAGACCGCGCGCTTTTGCCGGTCGTCGAACGACGACCAGCCGGCGATTTCATCGATCGTGCGCAGGCATCCGTCGCACCAGCCTGTGTCCCGATTCATGCGGCACACGTCGATGCACGGCGACGGCACCGGCGCGGTGTGCTCCGTTCCGGCGATGCTGCTGCTTTTGCTGCCGCTCGTGCCGCTGCCGCCGTCGTTGCTCATGCTCATGCCGGTTCGCGAAGCGCGACGTCGGCGATCGGCGCGCCCGTGAGCGCGACCAGTTCCTGCGGCGACAGATTGAACACCGCGTGCGGATGGCCGGCCGCTGCCCACAGGCTGTCGAGCGCGAGCAGGTCGGCATCGATCAGCGTGACGGGCGCCGTAGCGTGCCCGATCGGGCATACGCCGCCGATCGCATAGCCCGTTTTCTCCCGGACGAATTTCGCGTCCGCGCGTCCGATCGCGCCGACCTGTGCCGCGACCTTCTTCTCGTCGACGCGGTTCACGCCGCTCGCGATCACGAGCACGGGCGCATCGTCGTCACGACGGCGGAACAGGATCGACTTCGCGATCTGCGCGACCGAACAGCCCAGTCCAGCCGCCGCTTCCGCCGACGTCTTGCCAGTTTCCGGCAGCATGACAACCGGTTTTGCGTGACCGCGCTCGCGCAGCAGCAGCGCGACGCGCCGTGCGGAATCGGGGAGTGCCTCGAGGTTTTCGGTTTCCTGGGAGATCGTGGCGTTACTTTCCGTCATGTCTGTCTTTCCGTATTGCCTGTGGCTTGCGGGTGTTCGCATCGCGTCAAATGCACGACGCCTGCTCGCTGCGCGCCTTTGCGAGCAGCGCCTTGCCGGCGCGCGAAACGTTCGGCTTTCCGATCGACGTCGAGATGAAATCGCCGATCGCGACAACCTGCGCGAGATCGATGCCGGTCGCGATGCCGAGGCCGTTCATCAGGTACAGGACGTCTTCGGTCGCGACGTTGCCCGTCGCACCTTTCGCATACGGACAGCCACCGAGCCCCGCCACCGACGCGTGGTAGATCTCGATACCTTCCTGTAGCGCGGCGTAAATGTTGGCGAGCGCCTGGCCGTACGTATCGTGGAAGTGGCCCGACAGGTGCTGGCGTGGGAATACTTTTGTCACCGCTTCGAAGACTTCGCGCGTGCGCTTCGGTGTACCGACGCCGATCGTATCGGCGATATCGATCTCATCGCAGCCCAGCGCCGCAAAGCGATGGACCACATCGACCACCGACGCCACCGGCACCTCGCCCTGATACGGGCAGCCCAGCGAGCACGACACGCTGCCGCGAATGCGCAGCCCGGCGTCCTTCGCGGCTTGCGCGACCGGCTCGAAGCGCGCGATGCTTTCCGCGATGCTGCAATTGATGTTCTTCTGCGAGAACGCTTCGCTCGCTGCGCCGAAGATCACGATTTCGTCGGCTTTCGCGGCGAGCGCGCCCTCGAAGCCGCGCAGGTTCGGCGTGAGCACCGAATAGAGTGTGCCCGGGCGGCGCTCGATGCCGGCCATGACTTCAGCGCCGTCAGCCATCTGCGGCACCCATTTCGGCGACACAAACGACGCAGACTCGACATTGCGAAATCCCGCGGCCGACAGCCGGTTGATGAGGTCGATCTTGATGTTCGTGGGCACGAACTCCTTTTCGTTCTGAAGCCCGTCGCGCGGACCGACTTCGACGATTTTCACTGCCTGAGGCAACGCCATGACTGTCTCCTGCCGCATCGAGGCGGCCTGTTGATTGTGTTCAGTATCCGCGCGCGAGATCGACTACACCGGTGACCGTTTCGCCGCGCATCACCGCTTCGATTTTGCGCGCGACCTGCACGACGCTGTCTTCGCGCAACGTCACTGCTGAAATATGCGGCGTGATCGTGATGCGGGGCTCCTGCCAGAACGGGTGATCGGGCGGCAAGGGCTCTTCGCGGAAAACGTCGAGCGTAGCGCCAGCGAGCTGGCCGCGCGCGAGCGCGTCGAGCAGATCCTGTTCGACGAGGTGCCCACCGCGCGCCACGTTGATGAGATACGCGCCGTGCGCGAGCTTCGCGAAAGTGCGGGTGTTCAGCACATTGCGAGTGTCCAGCGTATGGGGCAGCAGATTGACCAGTACCTTGACGCCGTCGAGAAACGCATCGAAATGCGCATCGCCTGCGTATGTCGACACGCCGTCGATCTGTTTGGCGCTGCGGCTGTAGCCGCGCACCGGCAGACCGAACGACGCCAGCGTCTTCGCGACATGCGCGCCGAGCACGCCTAGCCCGAGCACGCCGACGGTGAATGTGGCGCGCGGATGCGGGTCGAGCTCTTTCCAGCTGCGTTCGGCTTGCTGGCGTTCGTATTCGTCGAAACGACGCATGTAGCGCAGCACCGCGTGGGTAACGTATTCGGCCATTTGCGGCGCCATGCCCGAGTCTTCGAGACGCACGATCTGTGCGCTGCGTGGCAATGTGCCGGGATGCGCGTGTTCAAGCGCGAGAATCGCGTCGACACCCGCGCCCAGATTGAACACGGCGCGCAGGTCGTCGCGGCCCGCAAACATCTCGCGCGGCGGCCGCCAGACCACGGCAAAATCGGCCGGTGCGTGATCGCCTGGTTGCCATTCGCGCAGGGCGGCGTCGGGCAGCGCGCGGGCGAAGTCGTGAAGCCACGCACCCGCGTCCGAATGCGGCATGTAGAAAAGTATTCTCATACGCTCGTCGATTTTTGGCGTCCGGTGCGTGTCATTTGGCGAAGAGTCGCCCGATATCCCTGAATGCCTTGAATTCGAGCGCATTACCGCACGGATCGAGGAAGAACATCGTCGCCTGCTCGCCGACCTCGCCCTTGAAGCGGATGTGCGGCTCAATGATGAAGCGCGTGCCGGCGGCCTTCAGACGCTCCGCGAGGGCGTGCCAGTCATCCATCGTCAGCACGACGCCGAAATGACGGACCGGCACGTCGTCGCCGTCGACCGCATTGACGCCCGCGCGGCTCACTTCGTTCGGCGCGAGATGCGCGACCAGCTGGTGGCCGAAGAAATCGAAGTCGACCCATTCCGGCGAACTGCGGCCCTCAGGGCAACCGAGCAGGTCGCCGTAGAATGCGCGGGCATTTTCCAGGCTGGTCACCGGAAACGCGAGGTGAAATGGTTGCAGCGGGCGCGCCTGTCCGGACGGTGTCGACGACATGAGGCGTTCTCCTTTTATGGACAGGCTTCATTCTACTTTTTCGGGAGGCAACGCGCGCGAGCCGGATGGCGGTAGGTTGTACGCAGGATGCTGAACCGCGGAGCCGCCTCGCTGATCGTACGATAAACAAAGCACGAAAAATTAGTTCGACGGTACGGCCTTGCACGCCACAATGACCTCCCGGATCACGCTCGTGAGAAGAATCATGTCTTCGTGCAGTAAATCGACATGGCCGCCGCGCCTTGTCACCGTGCCCGGCCTGCATGGCAGCGAGGGCGCGCACTGGCAAACCTGGCTCGAACGACAGTTCGCCCGCTCGCTGCGCGTCGAGCAGGCCGACTGGGACGCGCCTGACCTCAACGGCTGGGCACAGTCGGTTCGCGACCTGATCGCGCGCGCGCGCGGTCCGCACGTACTCGCCGCGCATAGCTTCGGTTGCCTCGCGACGGCCCATGCGTTGCAGCAGGCTACGCACGCGGCCGATGTCGCTGGCGTGCTGTTCGTCGCGCCAGCGAGTCCCGAGAAGTTCGCGTTCGCCGGCGCATTCGAAGCGCGACGCCTTGGCGTGCCGTCAATCCTGATCGGCAGCGAAACCGACCCGTGGATGCCGCTCGCCGGCGCCCGGGAACTCGCGCAGCGTCTCGGCAGCGCGTTCGTCAATCTGGGTGATGCGGGACACATCAATACTGCGGCAGGGTTTGGCCCCTGGCCGCGAGCGAAGTACTTCGTCGATACGCTGGTGCATTGCGCGGCGCCGCTGCGATTTCGCGAGGAGGCGGTCGAACCGGCGGCGCAGGCGTTTGTTTGATGAGACGGGGAATTGCTACGCGTTGGCGATGCCGTGCCGGTCAGAACCAGTGAAATCCTTTCGCCATGACGCCTCCCAGCGCGAAGAACCCGGCCCACATGAGACGGATTTCCATGCGGAGTTCGCGGAAATCGGCGCGGACTTCGGTTCGGAGGTCGCCCGTCTCTGTGCGAAGTTCGCCGATATCGGCGCGAACCTCAGTCCGGAGCTCGCCGATGTCGGCGTGAACCTCAGCCCGGAGCTCGCCGATGTCGGCGTGAACCTCAGTCCGGAGTGCGCCGATGTCAGCGTGAACTCCGGTTTGGAACTGGCTCATCTCGGTTCGAAGTTCGCCGATGTCGGCGCGAACCTCAGTCCGGAACTCGCTGATATCGGCGCGAACCTCAGTCCGGAGTGCGCCGATGTCAGCGTGAACCCCGGTTCGGAACTGGCCCATCCCGGTTCGAAGTTCGCTGATATCAGTATGGACCTCAGTCCGCACGGCACCCGTGTCAGCGCGCCCCTCATCCCTAAGCGCACTGTGATCGGCCCGAAACTCAGCGCGGAGTTCGCGGAGGTTGTTGAACATCACATCGCGAAGGTCACGAATGTCCTGCCGCAAACCTTTGACATCCTCTTTGATCTGCCGGATGGCGGCGTCGAGCCTGCTGATGTAAATGGCCATATCACTCCCCTGACTTCGGCGAAATGCTGGATGCGGCCTCTCCTGCCCGCTCGCATCGATCAACTTTGGAGAATCATCGTATAGGGCTTTCATTGTGTGGCGAACCATCCCGCGAACAAAATTGACAGATTCATTCGCAAGTCTCAAGCGAACGACCCCGTAAGGCTGTGAGATAAGGGTAACGAGCCTATCGTACGGAATCCAGACGATATCGGGCACTCGATCAAACGGCGTAGGACAAACCTCACGCCGTAGCGGCAGCCCTTCAGGTGATCCGATAAAATCGCGCTTTGAGCCGCAGATCAGTCGCAGGCGGCGCACGCATTCATCATCAACGAGCGGAGACGCAATGGCAGGCAATTCGGGGAAAGCGCGCTGGCTGGCAGCGGGCATGACAGCGCTGACGCTGTCGACAGGCGGCGTGAGCAGCGCGTGGGCGGACACGTCGTTGCTGAACGTGTCCTATGACGTGACGCGCGAGCTGTACAAGGACATCAACGCGAGCTTCGTTGTCGCATACAGACAGAAGACGGGCGAAACGGTGTCGATCCGCCAGTCGCACGGCGCGTCGAGCGCGCAGGCGCTCTCGGTAACGCAGGGTCTGCAGGCGGACGTCGTCACGATGAACCAGCCGAATGACATCGACCTGCTCGCCGAGCGCGGCCAGCTTGTGCCCGCGAACTGGCGCGAGCGTCTGCCGAACGGCAGCGCGCCGTACACGACGACGATGGTGTTCCTCGTGCGCAAGGGCAATCCGAAGCGCATCAAGGACTGGGACGACCTCGCGAAGCCCGGCGTGCAGGTCGTGATCGCCAATCCGAAGACGTCGGGCAATGGCCGCTACACGTATCTGGCGGCGTGGGGCTATCGCAAGCAGCACGGCGGCACTGACGCGCAGGCGCTCGACTTCGAAAAGGCCATCTTCAGGAATGTGCCGGTGCTCGACGCGGGCGGTCGCGGCGCGACGACGACGTTCACGCAGCGCGATATCGGCGATGTGCTGGTGACGTTTGAGAACGAGGTGTCGCTGATCGACACGGGTGTGGGCGCGGGCAATTTCGAAGCGGTCTATCCGTCGATCAGTTTGCTGGCTGAGCCGCCGGTGACGATCGTCGACAAGGTGGTCGACAGGCGCGGCACACGCAAGGAAGCGCAGGCGTATCTGGAGTTTCTGTACTCGCCGGCCGCGCAGGAAATCATCGCGCAGCATCATCTGCGTCCGCGCGAAGCGAGTGTGCTCGCGAAGCATGCAAGCGAATTCAAGCCGCTCAAGACGTTCACCGTCGAACAGGAATTCGGCAGCTGGCAGAAGGCGCAGCAGACGCATTTCTCGGATGGCGGTACGTTCGATCAGATCATCGTCGACCGGAAATGACGGGCTGACCGCGCGCAGGCGTCTGCAGCAGCACAAACAAGGAGGCCGCCTGAGCAATCGCTCAGGCGGCCTTTTCGCATTCAGGCAGCGGCGCTGCGCAATGGCAGCGCCGAACCGGGAGACTCAGTGCCGGTCGCAGCCATGCTCGCAGCCGCTTTGATCGAGTGGCATTTGCTGCGACGCTTCGGCACGGATGCCGAGTCGCTCCAGCAGTTTGCGGTCGGCTTCCGCCTGCGGGTTGCTGGTGGTCAGCAACTGGTCGCCGTAGAAGATCGAGTTCGCGCCCGCAAGGAAGCACATCGCCTGCAGGGCCTCGTCCATCTGTTCGCGTCCGGCTGACAGGCGGACCATCGCCTTCGGCATCGTGATGCGCGCAACCGCGATGGTGCGCACGAATTCGAATGGATCGAGGGGTTCAGTTCCGGTGAGTGGCGTGCCTTCGACCTGCACCAGGTTGTTGATCGGCACCGATTCCGGATACGGCTCCATGTTGGCCAGCTGCGTGATCAGGCCGGCACGCTCGCGACGCGATTCGCCAAGTCCGACGATCCCGCCGCAGCACACGTTGATGCCTGCGTCGCGCACGCGTTCGAGCGTGTCGAGTCGGTCCTGATAAGTGCGCGTCGAGATGATCTGACCGTAGAACTCCGGCGACGTATCCAGGTTGTGGTTGTAGTAATCGAGGCCCGCTTCGCGCAAGCCATGCGCCTGATGCGGTTCGAGCATGCCGAGCGTGACGCAGGTCTCAAGACCCATTGCCTTCACGCCGCGGATCATCTCCTTGATCGGCTCCAGGTGGCGGTCCTTTGGATTGCGCCAGGCCGCGCCCATGCAGAAGCGCGTCGCGCCGTTTTCCTTCGCGACGCGTGCAGCGGCGAGCACGTCATCGACCGGCATCAGCTTGTCGGCTTTCAGGCCCGTGTCGTGATGCACCGACTGCGGACAGTACGCGCAGTCTTCCTCGCAGCCGCCCGTCTTGATCGACAGCAGCGTGGACAACTGCACGCTGTTCGCATCGAAATGCTCGCGGTGCACCTGCTGCGCGCGGAACAGCAGATCGTTGAACGGCAGTTCGTACAAAGCGACGATGTCGGCGACGCGCCAGCGAGCGGGCGATGACGTCGCGTTCGCAGCATCCGCAACGTTCGCCGCATTCTGCGCCGACGGTTCGCCTGGCGTGGCTTCGGTATGGAGTTCGGTCATGCGTCAATCCTTGTAGACGGAGTTCGATGTGGGTTCAGCGCTGCCCGTCGCTTCGCGCAGCGCGTGCAATAAGGTGGCGATGTCGAGATGATTCGCGGCGGCGTCGGGCGAAGCGGGGCTCATATGCGGCACGGTGCCAAGCAGCGGCGCGTCGTAATGCCGGTCCAGCCAGTCGCGGATCGTGGCGATGTTCTCGTCGGCGAAATTCATTGATGGATCGACGCGGTTCGCGACCCAGCCCGCCAGTGTCAACCCGCGTGCGGCGATCGCTTCTGCGGTGAGCAATGCGTGGCTGATGCAGCCGAGCCGCATGCCGACGACGAGTACCACCGGCAGGTTCAGGGCGAGCGCGAGGTCGGCCGTATCGTGCGCATCGGTGAGCGGCACACGAAAACCGCCGACGCCTTCTACGACGACCACGTCCGCCAGCTTCATCGCCTGCGCGTGGCAATTCGCGATATGCGCGATATCGAGCGACACGTTTTCCAGCGCGGCCGCGATATGCGGTGCAGCAGGCTCGCGAAGCAGAAACGGTGTGCGCATCCCGGGCGGAAGCAACACGTTCGCCGCCGCGTCGAGCTGATCGGCGTCCTCGTTGTGCCACACGCCATCGCGCTCGAACGCGCCCGCGGCGACCGGTTTCATCGCGGCTGCGCGCAGGCCTTTGCGTGCGAAGCCGCGCAGCAACGCCGCCGCGACCAGCGTCTTGCCGATCTCGGTATCGGTACCGGTGACGAATACGGACAACGGCGCGTTCATGCAACGCACCCGCTCAACGTTTTCAATGCCGCGTCGAGCCGGTCGAGATCTTCATGCGAATGCGCGGCGGACAGCGAAATGCGCAGACGTGAAGTGCCCGCAGGCACCGTCGGCGGCCGGATCGCCGGCACCCACAGGCCGGCGCGATCGAGTCCGGCGGCGACGTCGAGGGTCGCTTCGTTCGCGCCGATGATGAGCGGCTGCACGGCGGTATGCGAATCAACCGGCAGCCAGCAGGTTGTCTTCAGCATCGCGCGCGTGCGTTCGATCAGCGTCTGCAGATGCGCGCGACGCGTATCGCCCTCGTCGCCGCCGATGATGCGCAGGCTCGCGGATACCGCATGTGCAACGGCAGGCGCCGACGCCGTCGTGAAGATGTACGGACGCGCGCGCTGCACGAGCCATTCGATCACCGTCTCATGCGCAACCACGAATGCGCCCGATACGCCCGCTGCTTTTCCGAGCGTGCCGACCATCACGAGGTGTGGCGAACGCAGTGCTTCATGCGCGATCGCGCCACGTCCCTGCGGGCCGAGTACGCCAAAGCCGTGCGCATCGTCGACGACGAGCCACGCGCCATGCTTTTCCGCCAGCGCGACGAGTGCGGTGAGCGGCGCGATGTCGCCGTCCATGCTGAAGACCGTATCGGTGACGATCATCTTCACAGCGGCATCCGATGCTTCGAGCATCGCTGTGAGCGCGTCAGCGTCCCCGTGCGGATAGATCTGCACATCGGCGCGCGAGAGGCGCGCGCCGTCGATCAGCGACGCGTGGTTCAGCGAATCGGAGAAGAGCGTCGTGCCGCGGCCGGCGAGCGCGGTCAGCGTTGCGAGATTCGCCATATAGCCGGTGCTGAAATACAGCGCGCGCGGTGCGTCGACGAAGCCACCGGCAAACGCGGCGAGATCGTCTTCGAGCTGTGCGTGCGCGCGCGAATGGCCGCCGAGCAGATGCGAGCCGCCGCTGCCCGCGCCGTAGCGTTGCGCGCCCTCGGCGATGGCCGCGACGAGTTGCGGGTGCGCGGCGAGACCCAGATAGTCATTGCTGGCGAAGCCGATGATCTCGCGACCGTCGACGGTCATGTGCGCGGCGCACGGCGTGTCGATCGTGCGACGACGACGTCGCAGACCGCGTGCGTCGATATCGTTCAGGCCTTGTGTGAGTGTGTCCAGCAATTGCATTAGCAGGTTCCCGTGAGTGTGGCGTCGAACGTTGCGCGCGTGCGTGATGCGAGCAACGCGAGTTCTGCGTCGTCGAGGATGTAGGGCGGCATCAGATACACGGTTGTGCCGATCGGACGCAGCAGGAGTTCGCGCTGCAACGCGTTTTCGAAGAAGCGGCGCGAGAAGGTCTTTGCCTGGGTCGCGTCTTCGATGAAGGCATCGAATGCGAAGATCGTCCCGCACTGGCGAAGGTTTCGTACATGCGGATGCGTTGCGAGCGGTTCGAGTGCTGCGCGTAACGCTGCGGATTTTTTCGCGTTGGCGGCGAGGACGTTATCGCTCTCGAAGAGGTCAAGTGTGGCGAGCGCGGCGCGGCACGCGAGTGGATTGCCCGTGTACGAATGCGAATGCAGAAAGCCGCGGGCGGTATCGTCGTCGTAGAAGGCTTCGAAGATTTCGTCGCGCGAGAGCACGATCGACAGCGGCAGATAGCCGCCGCTGATCCCTTTCGACAGGCACAGGAAATCGGGCCATACGCCTGCCTGCTCGCACGCGAAGAAGGTACCGGTGCGACCGCAGCCGACGGCGATTTCATCGGCAATCAGGTGGATGCCGTACTGGTCGCACAGCGCGCGCAAGCCGGCGATGTACGACGTGTCGTGCGTTGCCATGCCGGCTGCACATTGCACGAGCGGCTCGACGATCAGCGCGGCGATGTGTCTGGCGCGCGAGTCGAAGAGGGCGCGCACATTATCGAGCGCGCGTTGTGCGACGTCTGCGGCTGTTTCGCCTTCGCGGGCGAGCCTCGCATCCGGCGACGCGACGACATGCGCGTTGCGGATCAGTGGATCGTAGGCGTCCTTGAAGAGGGCGACGTCGGTGACACCGAGCGCGCCGATCGTTTCACCGTGATAGCTGTTCGCGACGCAGACGAATTCGCGTTTCTCATCGTGGCCGCGATTGCGCCATGTATGGAAGCTCATCTTGAGCGCGATCTCGACTGCGGACGCGCCATCCGACGCGAAGAATGCATGACCGAGTGTGTGTTGAGTGAGCGCGTGCAGACGTTCGGCGAGTTCGATGGCGGGCTCGTGCGTGCAACCGGCGAGCATTGCGTGCTCGAGCGTGTCGAGTTGCGTCTTGAGCGCGGCGTTGATGCGCGGATTGGCGTGGCCGAAGAGGTTGACCCACCAGGAGCTGATGGCGTCGAGATAGCGACGGCCTTCGCGGTCATAGAGCCACGGGCCGGCACCACGCGCGACGGCGATGAGCGGCAGGCTCTCATGGTGCTTCATCTGGGTGCAGGGGTGCCAGACGGCACGCAGGCTGCGGGTGATCCAGTCTTCGTTGGTGCGCATGCTCATGCGGTTTCTGTCTATTCGTCGGATGTTTTTTTTGTCGCGACGGGGTGGGGGCGGCCTTTTCCGGCCGCGGCGGGACCGAGATTAGCGGTTTATTTTGTTGTTTGCATTAGGGGAAATTTGCCGCTTTTCGCTGCGCGGGTTGGGGTTTTGCGATGTTGTTCGCAGGTCGGGTCTGTTCGTTTTAGAAGGAGGGAAATGGGCGGAGTTGACGACGGCAAAGTGAAGGGGTAGGTCGGGGGAAATCTTTGTGCGATGTCGGTTGTTTTGCGCCTTGGGCGGCGGGCGGGCTGGTTTTTTTCGGTCCTTGCCTGTGCTTTTGCTTTTTGGTCTTTGCTTGTTTTGGTTTTGGTTTTGGTCTGTTCTGGTTTTGTTGGCCTTTCCTTGTATTCATGTCGGTCTATTGGCGTTGGCCCCTGTGCGGGGCGGCACCTGCTTTTCTTTCTTCCCCAAGGGGACTTTCTTCGGGGCGTCCTTGCACTCGGGCGCTTCTTCCTGTGCGTCTTGAGCCTTTTGTTGGCCTTTCCTTGTATTCACGTCGGTCTATTAGCGTTGCCCCTGTGCGGGGCGGCACCTACTTTTCTTTGTCCTTGCCAAAGAAAAGTAGGCAAAAGAAAGGCGCCGAAATGTCGTCCGTTCCGGATTGTGTCGCACACGGGGAATGGCACCCCATGAAGTGTCGCCCTCGCCCTTCACGCGGCATGGGTCCGCGCACGAGACCATCCCCCGCGCAGTACCGCTTGTGACATAGGGCTCATCCACCCCACTCCGCACTGCGTGCGTCGCGGACAGATTTGCCTGGGACTACACTCCTGACCGCTGACCGCCAGTCGACATTCACGGCGCCACGCGGTGCAAGTCTCGTTGGGGTGATCTGGATGGAAAGCTGATCGTTGTCTGCGGCGCGTGAGTTGCGGCCAGACACGAAAACTACGCGGGTTAGTTGACTTCGGCGATGCGAGGCAGCATGCAGATGTGGGCGCACCTGGCGGCGACGCACGAAGTGCGGAGTCGGATGAATGAGCCCTGTGTCACGAGCGGTGCTGCGCGAGAGATCGGATCGTGCGCGGACCCATGCCGTGTGAAGCGCGGGGGCGACCCTTCATGGGGTGCCATTCCCCGGCAGCGACACACTCCGGAACGGACGAGTTTTCGGCGCCTTTCTTTTGCCTACTTTTCTTTGGCAAGGACAAAGAAAAGTAGGTGCCGCCCCGCACAGGGGCGACGCCAATAGACCGACATGAATACAAGGAAAGGCCAAAGAGAAAGGCCAACGAGAAAGGCCAAAGAGAAAGCCCAACAAGAAAAGGCAAAAAAAACCAACCCTCACTCGCGACTAGCGAGCGCCCCCTTCTCGTCAGAATCAGAAGACCCAGAAGCCGTCTGCGACCCGGCAGGGTCCTTCCAGACAACGGCATCATTCACAGCATAAAGCCGGCAAGCATCGGCACTATGCTTCTGACAGTTTGCGACTGCCACCGACATAGGATCATCGCCACCCTCGGCCCACGACCACGATCCGGAATCCGAAACAGCAAACGCCCGGCTTGGATACTGGTGCAAAAAGTTCCGATACCCAGTCCGTCCCGCTTCATCGAGAAACGGCACAGCGTCCACTGCATCGATAGCAGCAAAACCCGTCGGCTTCGGCGGCGCCGGATCCGCGACCCGATACTGGATGCCCGTCGGCATCCCGACCCGTGCAAGGAACGCCTCGACCGCCGGCCACCACACCCGCACGCCGTCGCGATCGCCCACCAGTCGGTGCGCGTCATTCTTGTACGCGCCGAAATCGATCATCTTCGCGCTCGCGCCATGCTCCACGTACGCGGTGTACATCTTCCCGACCAGCGCCGACGGCCAGATCGAATCGTTGTCACCATACAGCCACAGCGAAGGCACACGCGTCTTCTCCGCGTAATCGCCGAACGCCTGCGTGAGGTTGCCCTGCCAGTCGGTGCACGAATCCTGCCGCAATCCACCCGAAAAATTGATCAGCGCCCGCACACCGGACGCCGCTTCCGGCCCGTATGCAATCGTCGCCAGCCCGCCGTGCGATGTGCCGGACACCGCAATATGCGTCGCGTCGACGTACGGCATCTTCGACATGAAGCTCACGGTCGCCGCGACGTCGGCTGCCTGACCGAGCCCATTGCGCGCGACGTCGCAGCCGTCCTGCTCGTAGGTGCCGCCCGATCCGGCAAAACCGCGGCGGTTCGGCGCCACGACGACATAGCCGCGTCGCACGAATTCGCGGGCGAGCGGCAGCGGATCGCTGCGCTCCTGGGTGCGCGGATCGCCGTGGATCTTGCCGTGGTTGAAGACGATCATCGGGAACGGGCCCGCGCCGTCCGGCTTGTAGATCGTCGTTTCGAGTGCGATCGAGCCCGATGCATCCGCTGGAATGCTGATGATCTGCTCATTCAGACTGGCGGGAACCGTGGGAAGGTATGCGTCATCGAGGGCAATGCGCGGCACGTGAGCGCTTGCAAGCGGTCCAGCCGGGGTGTCGTGAAGCGGATCGGCGCAGACCGGCGATGCGGCAAGCGTCGCACACGCCATGACGATCCATCCGGTCAAAATGTTCCTGAACACCATCCGCTCTGCCCACCTGCCTTAGACGCCACCTGAGAACTGCCACGCTTGCGGCCCGACCTGACGAATCCATTTCAACGCCCTTTTGAGCGCAAAAGAGTCTCACGTATGTGGCGCAAAGGCGCTCGCACACGGTTTGATTTCGTACGGGATGAACCGAAAGCCGGCCGGCGCGCAGACCGCTCACGCCGTTATTCAAGCGCCAGCGAAAAGCCGACGCTGCAAGATCCACAGGGGCATCCTGGCACGACAAATTATCTTTGTGCAATGCAGGAGAACCCCCGGACCAGGGTGGTACATCCGCCCAGGCAGGTCACGCAAATGCGGAAAACGAGGAGGGGCGCGGCCCGCAGCCGCTCTGGCCCCGCCAGATGATGTGGTGCGGGGCCCACAGGAAATATCGGCGAATTTGAGGGCCACGAAGGAATGCGCCAACCTCGTCAGAAATATCCGTAAGCTGACCGAAATCAGCGTTCGCTTACATCGCCGTCGACATAGCGCCACCGGCCATCGTCGCCACGCAGAAAGCGGCTGAGTTCGTGCAACCGGTGCGCCCTTCCGCCAACCTTGTAACGCGCGATAAATTCGACCTCCGCGTGATCGGCGTCGATGGGCGCGAAACGTTTGATCTGCAGTCCGAGCCAGCGGGGCGCATCGGCGGCGTCGGGGTTGGCGTCGAGGTCCGCGGGGCAGGTTTGCGGTGCCCACGTCGCGCGCAGATACGCCGTTTCGCCGAGCACGTACGCGCTATAGCGCGAGCGCATCAGTTCGAGCGCGGTCGGTGCGGTTTCGCCGCCGTCGATGAAACGGCCGCAACACTGAGTAAAACGCGGCGGCTTCGCGTCGCTGCGCGCATTGGGTGCGGCGCCGCCGCAAGGGCAATCTGACGGTCTTTCAGTCGTCGAGGCAGGGAGCGTCATCGAAGGATCAGGTCAGCCCGCGCGCGATCAGGATCTTCTGGATATCGCTCGTGCCTTCGTAGATCTGGCACACGCGTACGTCACGATAGATCCGCTCGACAGGGAAGTCGCTCAGGTAACCGTAGCCGCCATGAATCTGCAACGCGGCGGAACAGATGCGCTCCGCGGCTTCCGAAGCGAACAGCTTCGCCATCGCCGCTTCGGTGAGGCACGGCTGGCCGGCGTCCTTCAACGCGGCCGCGTGCCAGATCAGTTGCCGCGCGGCTTCGAGTTGCGTCGCCATGTCGGCGAGGCGAAACTGCACCGCCTGGTGCGAAAAGAGCGGCTGGCCGAAGCTCTCGCGCTCCTTCGCATACGCGAGCGCCGCTTCGAACGCCGCGCGTGCCATGCCGACGCTTTGCGCAGCGATGCCGATGCGTCCGCCTTCGAGGCCCGATAGCGCGATCCGGTAGCCTTCACCTTCGGCGCCGATGAGGTTCGCAGCCGGCACGCGGCAGTTCTCGAAGATGATCTGTGCAGTGTCCGACGAGTGTTGCCCGAGCTTCTCCTCGATGCGCGCAACTACGTAGCCCGGCGTCGATGTCGGCACGATAAACGCGCTGATGCCGCGCTTGCCCGCGTTTTTATCGGTGACGGCCATCACGATCGCGACGTCGCCATGCTTCCCGCTCGTAATGAACTGTTTGACGCCGTTCAGCACGTACGCGTCGCCGTCGCGCGTGGCCGTGGTGCGCAGTGCCGAAGCATCCGAGCCGGCCTGCGGCTCCGTCAGGCAGAACGCGCCGAGCATCTCGCCGCGCGCGAGCGGCGTGAGCCAGTCACGTTTCTGCGTGTCGTTGCCGTACGTGAGCAGGATGCTGCAGACCGGGCAGTTGTTGACCGAGATCGCCGTCGATGTGCCCCCGTCGCCCGCCGCGATCTCTTCGAGGATCACCGCGAGCGCGAGTGCGTCGAGCCCCGCGCCACCGTATTCCTCCGGCACGAGCACGCCGTATGCGCCCAGCCCCGCGAGCTGGCGATGCACGTCCTTCGGAAACGTGCGGTCGCGATCCCATTGCGCGGCGTGCGGTGTCACGGCTTCGCGCACGAAGGTACGAACCGCGTCGCGGATCATCTGATGGTCCTGATCAAGCACCATGGTTGTTTCGTCTCCTCACCACTCGAGTGGCGTGCCGTCGTACTGGTAGAAGCGGCCATTGAACGCAGCGCGTGCGCCGGCGGCCTGCGCCAGCACGTCGCGCATGCCGGCGACGCTGCGTTCCGGATCGATCGCCGCCTGCGCGCCGCCCATGTCGGTGCGCACCCAGCCAGGATGCAGCGCCAGACACGTGGCGCGGGTGGTTTCGAGCGAGGCGATCTTGAGCGCGTCGTTAAGTGCCGCCTTGCTCGCGCGATACAGCCAGCCCGTCGTGCCGCTCGCGTCGCTGATGCTGCCCATCTTGCTCGACAGCACCGCGAGCACGCCGCCCGCATCCTCCACGAGCGGCAGCAGGATCGGGATCAGCTGCATCGGTCCGCGCACGTTGGTGGTCATCACGTGATTGAAATCTTCGGCGGTGAACGTTTCGACGCCTTCCGTACGCGGACCGTACACCCCCGCGACGATCACCGCCGCGTTGAGCGGTTCGCCATCGAGCTTCCAGCCGAGTGCGGCGATCTCTTCAGGCTCGGTGATGTCGAGCGGGAAGGTCTGCGCGCCCAGGCCGGCCAGCGCGTCGAGCGCGGCATCGTCGCGTGCGGTGGCCAGCACGCGCCAGCCCGCACGTTTGTACTGCCGGGCGAACTCGCGACCGATGCCGCGCGACGCACCCACGATCAACGCTGTTTTCATCTGCTGACCTCTTTCGCGTTTGCGTTTCCAGTTTCAGTCCCACGCGGGTCCGTGCCGACGTCGCCATCACGTTGCACGCGCAACGACCCTTACACCAGTTCGACGCCCATCGCTGTCGCTTCGCCACCGCCGATGCACAGGCTCGCGACGCCGCGCTTCAGCCCGCGCTGCTTCAGCGCGCCGATCAGCGTGACGAGAATGCGTGCGCCCGACGCGCCGATCGGATGACCCAGCGCGCACGCCCCGCCGTTCACGTTGACCTTGTCGTGCGGCAGGTTGTGTTCCTTCATCGCGGCCATCGTGACGACCGCGAACGCTTCGTTGATCTCGTACAGATCGACGTCGTCCGCGCGCCAGCCGTTCTTCTCGAACAGTTTGCGGATCGCGCCGACGGGCGCCGTCGTGAACTTCGCCGGCTCCTGCGCAAACGTCGTATGACCGACGACGCGCGCAAGCGGCGTCACGCCCAGCTGTTTCGCGGTCGATTCGCGCATCATCACGAGCGCCGCCGCGCCGTCCGAGATCGACGATGAATTCGCCGCCGTCACCGTGCCGGTTTTGCTGAACGCGGGCTTGAGCGTCGGAATCTTGTCGAGGTTGGCCTTGAATGGCTGCTCGTCGCGCCCGATTGTCACGTCGCCTTTGCGGCTTTCCACTTTGACCGGCGCGATTTCCCATGCGAACGAGCCGTCTTCATTCGCACGCTTCGCGCGTTGCAGCGATTCGATCGCGAACGCGTCCTGCTTCTCGCGCGAAAAGTCGAACGAGCCCGCGCATTCCTCGGCGAAGGTGCCCATCAGACGGCCCTTTTCGTAGGCGTCTTCGAGGCCGTCGAGGAACATGTGATCGAGCACCTGACCGTGGCCCATGCGCATGCCGCCGCGCGCCTTCGGTAGCAGATACGGCGCGTTCGTCATGCTCTCCATGCCGCCCGCGACGATGACGTCGACCGAACCTGCCGCCAGCATGTCATGCGCGAACATCGCCGCGCGCATGCCGGAGCCGCACATCTTGTTGACGGTCGTGCTGCCGGTGGCGAGTGGCAGGCCCGCGCCGAGCGCGGCCTGCCGCGCCGGCGCCTGACCCTGGCCCGCGGGCAGCACGCAGCCCATCACCACTTCCTCGACCTGCCCGGGCTTCAATCCGGCGCGTTCGACGGCGGCCCTGATCGCGACCGCGCCGAGCTGCGGCGCCGTCAACGCGGCGAAATCGCCCTGAAATGCGGCCATCGGCGTACGCGCCACCGAAACGATCACGACCGGATCGCGTTGTGTCTCACTCATGTTTCAGCTCCTTGATCACGCCTTCGACGATCGCCGGCACATCGCCGAGCTTCGCAGCATCGGCGGCGACGACGTCGTTGTCGGCTTCGTGCGCGCGGCTCGCCGATACAGCGGCCACGCAATGTTCGTACGTTGCAGCGAGCGTTTCCGGCGCGCTGGTCGTCATGCCGAGATTGCGCACGCGACCATCGTGCACGCCGTACGCCCAGCCGTGTACGGTGAGTTCCTGACCGCGCGCCCACGCGTCGTTGACGATCGTCGTGCGGCATACGTTGACGACCTGCTCGATGGTGTTCAATTCGACGAGGCGCCGGTGACGCGCTTCACCCATCGGCCATTCCTCGAGCAGCGCCGCGTGTTTGGCACGCACGTCCTGCACGTGATGCAGCCAGTTGTCGGCGAGGCCGATGCGTCGTCCGTGCAGTGCCGCGCCGACGCCCGAGCATCCGTAGTGACCGACGACCATGATGTGCTTGACCTTCAGCAGATCGACGGCAAACTGGATCACCGACAGACAGTTCAGGTCCGTATGCACGACGACGTTCGCAATATTCCGATGCACGAACACTTCGCCCGGCGGCAGGCCGATGATCTGGTTCGCCGGCACGCGCGAATCGGAGCAGCCGATCCACAGGTATTCAGGCGTCTGCTGATGCGCGAGTCGCGAGAAATATTCCGGATCCTCGGAGAGCTTGCGTGCAACCCACACCTCGTTGTTGTCGAACAGATGCGAGAGCGGGTTGGCAGGAGGTTGTACGGTCGTATTCATATGCGTCGGGTCAGGTTCAGGGCAGCTCAGGCGCCCAGTGTCATAACAGCATGGACGGGCGAAGCGGATTGCGCGTGAAGTTCATGCGACACGCGCGACTCGCTCGCCGTCAGCGTTCTGCAGCTTTGTGTCCGGGACGCAGAAGCGGTCCGGATAGCGGTTGCAGAATCGCATGCTCGGGTCATAAGGGAAGAAGTCGGGCAGTTCGCCCGCGAGCAGATGCTCCTTGTGGGTTTGCCATAGCGCAGGGTCGAAGAAATCGGCGTGGTGCTTCATGAAGCTCTCGCGCACGCGCAGATCGCCGAGCAGGAACGTGCCGTACGTCTCCGGGAAAATGTCGTGCGGGCCGACGGAGTACCACGGCTCGGCCGACAGTTCGTCTTCCTCGTTGCGCGGCGCCGGCACGGCGCGCACGTTGCAGTCCGTCAGATATTCGATTTCATCGTAGTCGTAAAACACGACGCGCCCGTGGCGCGTCACGCCGAAGTTCTTGTACAGCATATCGCCAGGGAAGATGTTCGCCTGCATCAGTTCCTTCACCGCGTTGCCGTATTCCTTGATGCCGTGATCGACGTCGGCATCCGTGCCGTTCTGCAAGTAAAGGTTTAGCGGCACCATCCGGCGCTCGATATACAGATGCTTGATGACGAGATTGCCGTCTTCGTATTCGAGCATCGACGGCACTTCCTTTTCGAGCTCACGGATCAGCGCGTCGTCGAGACGCGACAGCGGCAGTGCGACGCTCGAATATTCGAGCGTGTCGGCCATGCGACCCACCCGGTCGTGTCGTTTGACGAGCTGATACTTCTGCTGGATCTTCTCGCGCGTGGTTTCCTTGGGCGGCGGAAAATTGTCCTTGATCAGCTTGAACACGTAGGGAAACGACTGCAGCGTGAACACCAGCATCACGAGCCCCTTGATACCGGGCGCGATGATGAACCGGTCGCTCGAATGCTTCAGGTGATGCAGCAGGTCGCGATAGAACAGGTTCTTGCCCTGCTTCTGCAAACCGACCGACGTATAGATTTCGGCTTTCGGCTTGCCTTGCATGATCGTGCGGAGAAAGGCCACGTACGCCGACGGCACTTCCATATCGACGAGAAAGTACGAGTGCGAAAAGCTGAAGATGATCAGCAGCTGGTCGCGCTTGAGCAGGACTGTGTCGAGCGCCAGCACGCCTGGCTGTGTATGACGTATCGGCAACGCGAACGGCAGCACCGCCTCGCCGTTGATGATGCGCCCCACGATATACGCCGCCTTGTTACGGAAAAACAGCGACGACAGCACATGAATCTGGAAGTTGGCCGCTTCTTCGAAGTTGCCGAACGCGTCGCGAATGGCCTGCATCACGCAGCTGACGTCGCGTGTCAGATCCTCGAACGGCGGCTCCAGCTGGAAGTTCGTGACGATGCGTTCGAGCGTCGCGTGGAGGCCATCCTTGCCCGGGTAATACGCGCGATACGTCGGCTTTGCGGCGGGTTCGTCGTTCTCGAGATATTCGGTCGAGATGGCCGGCCGCACAAAGATGAAATCGTTGTTGAAATACGAGCGATGCAGGATCTTGCAGCACACGGAATTGAAGAACGTCTCCGCGCACTCGGGCTGACGATGCCGCGTCAACAGGCCGATGAAATGCAGCTTGATCTGCTGCCAGACTTCATCGTCGATGTTTTCGGCGTCGTATTCGTCTTCGAGCAGGACGACGCATTCCTCGACGCGTTCGTCATACGACGTGATGCGCTCGCGGGCGAGCTTCTGCAGCCCGAGCCAGTCGCCGGCCTCGAACAGCGTTTTTGCGTGGATGGCCGCCTCGCGAAAGATCCGGTAATGACGATCAAATCCCTCGAGCATGGTCTGCGCGACATCGAAGCCGATCTGCGACGAAAGCAGTTTGGGAAATTGATTCATACCGACTGTGCGTGCGTTTTAATGTCGTGGAGACACCTGTAATTGTATCGTTCGGGCAGCGTCGCCGAAGCTAGTGCGCCGCTTTCTGGCCGGATTGCCGGGCCGCCGGATACCCGGCGGTGTCCGCTTCCCGGGCAACCGGACGTGCGCCGCCTTCCAGCAGCGCGCGCGCCTGCGCTTCGTACTGCGCGAGATCTTCGAGCGTCGCGTTCAGGTCTTCCAGCTGGCGTTCGAGCACTTCGCGATGGCTTGTCACCGTCGCGAGAAACGCGTTCAGTTGCGGCACGGTATCGGTCGGCGATTCGTACAGATCGAGCAGGGCGCGGATTTCCGACAGCGTGAAGCCGAGCCGCTTGCCGCGCAACGTGAGCTTCAGACGCGTGCGGTCGCGCCCGGAATAGACGCGGCGCAGGCCGCCCGAACCTTCACGGCTCGGCGAGAGTAAACCCTGGTCTTCGTAGAAGCGGATCGCGCGCGGTGTGACGTCGAATTCGCGCGCCAGTTCAGTGATGGTGTATTGCGTGTTCATCGTGGCTGTTCCGTGAGTGACCGGCCTAAAGCGAAAAGCGGATTGGACGTAAGCTGGACGTTTACGTTATCGTCAACCTCGACAAAGCGCAACACCGCCGCGAACGGCGAGCGCGCCATCACGTATGACACCCAGGAAAGCCCCAGGACAGATACCCACGATGAACGCTCTCGAACACCAGCTCGACTATCCCTTCCGCGACACGCTTCCCGAACCCGGCCACGCCCTCGACGTCGCGCCTGGCGTGCGCTGGTTGCGCATGCCACTGCCGTTCGCGCTCGACCACATCAATCTGTGGCTGCTGCGCGATGAAATCGACGGTCGTGAGGGCTGGACGGTCGTCGATTGCGGCGTCGCCAGCGAGACGATCAAGGCGAACTGGGAAAAGGTGTTCGACACAGCGCTGGAAGGCCTGCCCGTGCTCCGCGTGATCGTCACGCATTGCCATCCGGATCACCTTGGGCTTGCCAACTGGATCTGCACAGGCGGCGACCAGAAACGCTGGGACGTGCGGCTGTGGATCTCGCTCGGCGAATACATGCTCGGCCGTGTGATGGCGGCCGGCGACGGCTCGAACGCCGGTGGCGAGCGCGCGGCTGCGCATTTCGCGCGCCACGGTCTGACGGACGAAGCGTCGATCGACCAGTTGCGCAATCGCACGAGCTATTACTCGAATCTGGTGCCTTCCATGCCGGCGCAATATCGACGGATGCGCGAAGGCGATGCGCTGGCGATCGGTGGCCGCACGTGGCGCGTCGTGACCGGTTTGGGGCATTCGCCGGAACATTGCGCGCTGCATTGCGAGGAAACCGGCGCGCTGATTTCCGGCGACATGGTGTTGCCGCGTATTTCGACGAACGTGTCGGTGTTCGACATCGAGCCGGAAGGCAATCCGCTTGCGCTGTATCTGGAATCGCTCGGCCGCTACGAGACGATGGCGCCCGATACGCTCGTACTGCCGTCGCACGGCAAGCCGTTTCGCGGCGTGCACACGCGGATTGGACAGCTGCGTGACCATCACGACGCGCGGCTTGCCGAAGTGCGCGCCGCCTGCGCAGAAAAGCCGCACAGCGCGGCGGATATCGTGCCGTTGATGTTCAGGCGTCAACTCGACATCCATCAGCTCACGTTCGCGATGGGCGAGGCGCTCGCGCATCTGCATTTGCTGTGGCTTGCGGGTGAACTGAAGCGACAGCACGATCAGGATGGTGTGATCCGTTTTTCGGCTTAACGCCATGACGCCGTGACAAATAGCAGCCCATAAAAAAACCAGGCCCAACGACGGGCCTGGTTTTTTTGCGCCTTGCTAAAGCGTTCTTGCAGGATTACTGCACGACGACCGTCGCAAAGTTCTGCCGGCCAAACGGACTCACGCTATAACCGCTCACGTTCGTGCGCGTCAGCGCAGCTGCGGTTGGATACCCGAGCGGAATCCACAGCGCCTGATCGTGGATGATCTTCTGCGCGGCTTCATACGCCTTCGCGCGCTTCACCTGATCTGGCGTCGCTTTGCCTTCCTCGATCAGCTTGTCGAGTTGCGGATCGCAATAGCGCGCGAAGTTGATCCCCGATTTCACCGCGTCGCAGCTGAAGAGCGGCGACAGGTAATTGTCCGGGTCGCCGTTGTCGCCGGCCCAGCCCATGAAGAGCGTATCGTGCTGGCCCTGCTTCGCCTGCTTGATCAGCTCGCCCCATTCGATCACCTTCACGTCCGCCTTCACGCCGATCTTCGCGAAGTCGGCCTGCAACAGTTCCGCCCCCGCCTTCGGATTCGGGTTCAGCACGCTGCCGTTCGGGCGCACCCAGATCGTCGTCTCGAAGCCGTTCGCGACACCTGCATCGGCGAGCAGCTTCTTCGCTTTCGCGACGTCGTACGGATAGGGCTGGATCGCCTTGTCGTAGCTCCACGTGTTCGGCGGATACGGATTCACGGCGGGCAATGCCGTGTTGTCGAACACAGTCTTCAGATACGTCGTGCGATCGAACGCCATGTTCAGCGCCTGACGCACCTTCGGATTGTCGAGCGGCTTCTTCTGCGTGTTCAGCGCGACGAACGCCGTCATGAAGGCGGGCGTCTGCACGACCTTCAACGACTTGTCGGTCTTCGCATCGGCGACGTCCTGCGGCTTCGGCGACAGCGCGATCTGGCATTCACCCGCCTTGATCTTCTGTGCACGCACGGAGGCGTCCGGCGTGATCGCGTAGATCAGGCGATCGACTTTCGGTTTCGCGCCCCAGTACGACGGGTTCACGTCATAGCGGATCACGGCGTCTTTCGTGTAGCTCTTCAGCACGAACGGGCCCGTGCCGATCGGCTTCGCGTTCAGGTCGACCTGCTTGTCGGACTTCAGCAACTGGTCGGCGTATTCGGCGGAATAGATCGACGCGAAACCCATCGAGAGAATCGGCACGAAAGTCGCGTTCGGCTCATTGAGCTCGAACTTGACTGTGTTGTCATCGACCTTCGTGACGGCTTTCACCAGCTTCACGAGACCCATCGACTGCGCATGCGGGAAGCCACTTGCGCCCGCCACCTTGTGCCACGGATTGTTGTCGTCGAGCATGCGCCCGAACGTGAAGACGACGTCGTCGGCGTTCAGTGCGTGCGACGGCTTGAAGTAGTCGGTGGTCTGGAACTGGACGTTCGGGCGCAGATGGAACGTATAGGTGAGGCCGTCGGCGCTCACATCCCACCTGTCGGCGAGCGCGGGCACGATTTTCTTCGCGGCTTCGTCGTACGACACGAGCGTGTTGAAGATCACATCGGCCGACGCGTTGGTCGTCACGAGCGAGTTGAACTGGACGACGTCGAAGCCGTCCGGGCTCGATTCCGTGCAGACAGTCAGCGGCTTCGCGAGGACGAGCGCGGGCGCTGTAGCGAGCAGGGCGGCAGCGAGCAGTTTGAAGCGCATAGGATCTCCGATAACAAACGTGGTCAGGCAGTGCGTCTGATTCGTTGCAATGGCGCTGCGATGAAATAGATGGCAGCTGATGCAGGCCGCTTTATTGTGAATCTTTTTCGCTGCGGGCGCGTGGTGCGACTGGGTGCGACGAGGCGTGCCCGCCTGGGAGAAAGCTTAAACGTTGGGTGGTTGTGCCGACAACAACTTAATCGGCATACCGATATGAGGCCGCCCCGCGCTTGACGCCCGATGCTCGATGTCTAACGCCCCGGCGGCGCAGATGCGAGCGTCGCCAGATACACGATGCCATGAATGGCACGAGCGCCGTACCACGACACGAGCTCACCATCGATCAGCTCGATGCGTTTACCCGCCAGAGCCGGGTCACTTTCAAGTGCGCGCCGATGCGCTTCGGTGAAACGATAAGGTTCGCTGGAAAGCAGCACGCGGTCGACATCGGCGATCCACGGCGCTGTCAGGTCAAACGTCGGGTACCGGTCTGCGCCAGCGTTTCCGCCTTTCATGGCTGGCAGTGTCTGCCAGTTGACCGCGTCGAGCATCGCCGAAATATAAGTGTCGCGCGCGACCGTCATCCATGGACCACGCCAGATCACATAGAGCACGCGCTGCGCCGGCCACGTGCGCTGTTCGATATCCCGTAGCTGCGTTTCGAGCGCCTGTGACAGTCGCTGCGCTTCCTCTTCGCGATCGAACACCGCGCCGAGCAGCGCGTAAAGCGTGAGGTTATCGCGCGGCGTCAAAGGATGCGTCACGACGACATGCGGCACGAACGTGCGCAACAGATCAACCGTACCGGCTTCGTTTTCGTCGATATTGACGATCAGATGGGTGGGTTGCAGCGCGCGTATCGCATCGATATTGACGGCCTTTGTGCCGCCGACTTTCGGCACATTGCGCACGCGTTCGCGCGGATGCACGCAAAAGCCGGTACGCCCGACGATCTGCCGGTCAAGCCCCAGGGCAAACAGCGTTTCGGTGATGCTCGGCACGAGCGAGACAATCCGGGCATCGGGGGAGGCCCGTTCGTGCGCGACACCGGCTGCATCGACCGCACGCGTGTTCATCGGCTACTCCGACGAGCGGGGTTTGCGCGGCGCCTTCTCGAAGGCGAAGTCGTACAGCCAGCGTGGCAGCACGTGCAGCATGGCGCCTGCGACACGCATCTGCCATGGAAAAGTAGCGAATGCTGTCTTCCGAGCAATCGCATTCGCGACCTTCACGGCGAAGCGGTCCGCATCCATCAGGAACGGCATCGGATACGGATTGCGCTCGGTCATTGGCGTGCGGATATAGCCGGGCGCGATCGTCACGACGGAGACGCCCAGCGGCCGCATCTCGACGCGCAGCGCTTCGAGATACTTCTGCGCCGCCGACTTCGACGCGCTATACGCGCCGGAACCCGGCAGCCCGCGCACGCCAGCGACGCTCGCCACGCCGACCAGCGTGCCTGTGCGTGCAGCGATCATCGCGCGCGCGAACGGCTCGAACGTCGCGACCATGCCGAAGTAGTTCACGTCCATTACGTCGCGAAAGGCGCGCAGATCGCCGTGCCCGGTCACCGCGCCGCGGCTGATGCCCGCATTCGCGATCACGACATCGGGACAGCCATACTGCGCGATGAACGCTTCGGCGGCGGACGCAAGCGCGTCGGCATCGCGAACGTCGACGGGATAAATGGAGATGGGGTGCTGCGGATGGGCTTGCGCGAACGCGGCGAGTGCTTCGCCACGCCGGGCGACGAGCCCGAGAATCGCACCGCGCCGCGCGTATTCGGCGGCGAGTGCCTGACCAATACCGCTCGATGCGCCGGTAATGAAAACCTTCAACGGTGAATTCATACCGGCGCCCAGGCGTTACATCTTCTTCGCGCGGACCTGTGCGACGAGGTAATCCAGCACCTGGATCGTGCCCGGCAGGCTGTCGGTCGCGGCGGGGCCGGTTTCATACTTGCCCTGCACGGCGAGCGTCGGCACGCCTTCGATCTTGTACGCGTCGAGCAGCTTCTTGTCACGTTGCAGTTCGCTTTGCGTCGAGAACGAGTTGTACGCGTCCATGAACTTCTTCGGATCGACGCCGTTCTTCGCGAGGAATTTGGCCTGATCTTCCGGCGTCAGCAGGTAGTTCTTGTTGACGTGAATTTCGTTGAAGATCTTCGGCGTGAGTTGCTGCGCGAGGCCGAGTGCGTCGACGGCGTGATACAGCTTCGAATGCGGGATGAAGTCGTCGCGGAAGGCGACCGGCACGCGCTTGAAGACGACGTCCGGGCCCTGCTTCTTGACCCATGCTTCGAGGAACGGGTCGAATTCATTGCAGTGCGGGCAGCCGTACCAGAAGAATTCGGTGACTTCGATCTTGCCGGCCGGCACTTCAACCGGCTGCGCCGACGCGAGGACGGTGTAGTCCTTACCCGAGACCGGTGCGGTGGGCGTTGCCTGCGCCGCGCCTGCGACGAGACCGAGCGAGAGGAAAAGAATGCTTAGCAGCTTTTTCATGTTCTGTTGACCTGTTTAGGCGGAAAAACGTTGGCCTGTGGTTACTGTTTGGTGAAGCGGATCACGGCGGTGTCCACTCCTGCATCAGACAGCCGCTGGCGCGTTGTGTTCATATCCTCGAATTTCGAGAAAGGCCCGATGCGCACGCGATAGTACGTGACGCCGCCCGCATCGCGCTGCGTGACCTTCGATTCGAAGCCCTGGAAGCCCAGACGCGCGCGTTGCTGTTCGGCATCGGCAGCGGTCTTGTAGGCGCCGACCTGCAGGAAATAGCCCGTGTTGGCATCCGCGGCGGGAGGCGTGGCGGGCGCAGGCACGGAGCCCGGCCTCGCGTTCGCTTCAAGTACCGGTTTCGGCGCCGACGTCGCATTGCTCGCAGTTGCGCTGGAAGGCTGCGGCTTCTTCTCGGGCGTGGCGCTGCTGCCGTTATCGGTAGCGGCCTTCGGCGGCACGGCGACACCGTTCGCGTTCGACGGCGGCACTTCGACGATCTGCGGCTCTTCGAGCATGCCCGACGATTGCGTCTGACTGGTCGTCTGACCGGGCGCGGTGTTCGGCGGCGCGGGTTGCGCAGCCTGCGGCACGGGCTGACCCGGCGTCTTGCCTTGCAGCGGACGGTTTGGATCGTATTGCGGCTGGCTTGCGCCGGCATCCGACGCGGCGGGCGGCGCGACTTTCGAGACAAATGGCGTAGGCGCACGCGTGATATAGAGCGCCACCACCACCGCGATCGCGAGACCTACGATGAGGCCCAGCACGATACCGAGAAAAGTGCCCCCGGACTGTTTTGACTGCTTCGTTGTGCGGCGTGGTTTTGCCATCGTCTGAATCACCTGCCAGTTAATAAGAGTCTGGAACGACCGTCGATTATAACGACGGCCGCACGCAAGGCGCACCGCGGGAATTACATCTTTTCGGGAGCCGAAACGCCGATCGTCGCGAGACCGTTCGCCAGCACCTGACGGGTCGCCGCGAGGAGCGCCGCGCGCGCATTGCGGGCCGCTTCGTCATCGACCAGCACACGCTCAGCGCGGTCATTGTAGAACGAGTGAAATTCCCCGGCGAGGTCGCGCAGATAGAACGCGACCGCGTGCGGCGCGAGTTCATTGGCGGCGTGTTCGAGCATGTCCGGGTACTCGGCGATCTTTTGCAGCAGCGCGAGCGAGCGCTCCGTGACGAGCGGCGAGAGATCGGCCGTTGGCAGGACGGCTTCGTCGGCGTTGTAGCGCGACTTCCATTCGTTCAGCACCGAGCAGATCCGCGCATGCGCGTACTGCACGTAGTACACGGGGTTTTCGTCGCTCTGCTTCAGCGCGAGGTCGACGTCGAACACGAATTCCGTGTCGGCCTTGCGCGAGATCAGGAAGAAGCGAACGGCGTCGCGGCCGCGGCGGATCGTCTCTTCATCGAGCAGTTCCGGCGACACTTCCGTGCCCGGCGTCGCGCCGCCCGACCATTCGATCAGGTCGCGCACCGTCACATAGCTGCCCGCGCGCTTCGAGATCTTCACCTCGGCGCCGTCACGCATCACGGTGACCATCTTGTGCAGGATGTAGTCGGGATAGCCCTTCGGAATACCGATGCCGAGCCCCTGCAGGCCGGCGCGCACCCGCGCGATCGTGCCGTGGTGGTCCGAGCCCTGAACGTTGATGACCTTCGTGAAGCCGCGTTCCCACTTCGCGACGTGATAGGCAACGTCCGGCACGAAGTACGTGTACGTGCCGTCGGTCTTGCGCATCACGCGGTCCTTGTCGTCGCCGTCGTCGGTCGTGCGCAGCCACAGCGCGCCTTCCTGATCGTACGTCTTGCCGGCAGCGACGAGCGCCGCCACGGTCTTCTCGACGCGGCCTTCCTTGTACAGCGACGATTCCAGATAGTACTGGTCGAACTTCACACCGAACGCCTGCAGGTCCATGTCCTGCTCGTGGCGCAGATACGCCACTGCGAAGCGGCGGATCGCGTCGAGATTCTCGACGTCGCCTTCGCCCTTGACCGGCTCGCCATCTTTGGCGGCGACGGTTTCGCCCGCCAGATAATCGCGCGCGATATCGGCGATGTACTCGCCGTTGTATGCGGATTCCGGCCAGCCGGCGTCGCCGGGCTTGATGCCGCGGGCGCGCGCCTGGGTCGACAGCGCGAGCGTCTGGATCTGCACGCCGGCGTCGTTGTAGTAGAACTCGCGATGGACCGCATAGCCCTGCGAGGCCAGCACGTTCGACAACGCATCGCCGAGCGCCGCCTGACGGCCGTGGCCGACGTGCAGCGGACCCGTCGGATTCGCCGACACGAATTCGACCAGCACGCGCTTGCCCGCTTCGCGTGTCGAGCGGCCGAACGCGTCTTTTTCAGCGAACACGGCAGCAACCGCAGCCTGCTTCGACGTCGCGGCGAGACGCAGGTTGATGAATCCCGGGCCAGCCACTTCCGCACCTTCGACGAGCCCTTGCGCTTGCGGATGCGCGAGCACGACATCGACGATCTGCTGCGCGAGCTGGCGTGGATTCGCGCGCAGCGGCTTGGCAAGCTGCATGGCGACATTGCACGCGACGTCGCCATGCGCTGCGACCTTGGGTCGTTCGAGCGTGATCACCGGCTCGACGAAGGTGGCTTCGGACGCGCCCTGGGTCGTCTGGGTGACCTGCTTCACGGCATCGGCGAACAGGGTTTCGAGAGTTTGTTTATGTGCAGGCAGCATGCTTGTTGCGAGTCCAGTGAGACAGTCCGTGTGTTCGGGCGCGGCGCCGGCCTTGCGTGACGCGTGCGGCCGGTCCGTCGAATGAGGTGGAAAGCGGGCGCCGCGTCTGCGCAGGGACGGCCGCATCGGCGTCACCGGACATCGCGTTGCGTTGCCATGCCGGCCGCAGCGCTTCGTCGGGCGACACGCGTCGTTCTGGCAATGGCCTGTCCGGCGCACCAGCCGGCGCTTTTCCGTTCAGACGGATTTTAGCAGGTGCTAATATGTCCAATGAGTTACCCGGCTTGAGCCGGGCCGCCGGCACGCGCGAAAGCGCCGGTGGGACCAGCGCGGAAGCGTCCTGACCGGCGCCGCGCGCGCGGATCCAACATAACGAAAAGGGAACTGTCATGTTGATTACGTTCAAATGCCACGCCTGCCCGGACGTGGTGATGCTGGAGAATCTCGCCCAGTATCTCGTCGGTATCGTCGGCAAGCGGTTGGGTGAGCGCGGTGTCATTACGCACGATGAACTCGCCACCGCGATCACGAAACTCGAAGCCGCCATTCACGTCGACAAGAAGGAGCGTGCCGAGCACGACGGCCACTTCCACGAAGGGGAGGAAGGCCACGAGCACCACGAGATTCCGATCGGCCTCGCGCAACGCGCGTTCCCGTTCCTCGACATGCTGCGCGCAGCGCAGAAGGAAAACACGGACGTCCTCTGGGGCCTCTGACCTGATTGTCGGGGCGCGGCGGCGTCAGCGTAAGCGCCAGACGGGCGCATTTCAGCCTGCGCGCGGCGGCTCGTCGGCTCGCGCAGATCAACCCCCCGTCCGCAGATAAAAAAAGAGCCCGCTACGGGCTCTTTCTTTTCCTGCTGCCGGATGGCCGGTACGCTTACTGGCTGGCGGCGTCTGCCGGTGCGGCCGCGGGCGCCGAAGCACCCTTCTTCACCTTGGCCTTCTTCGGCTTCTTCACGTGCTTTTCCGTCGGCGGCGAGTACGAGCTGACCGCGCTCGACTGCGCCGGGGCCGCCGGCTGTTGCGCCAGCGTCACCGAGGCGCCGCAGGCAAGTGAAAGTCCAGTCAACATCAGCGTCAACTTCTTCATACGATTTTTCTCCGTGACGGTTGCAAGTCATTGAACCGACGCGTTTTTTGGCCGCGTCTGGTAGAGGTCAAGCTACCGCAGTCTACAAAGACGAAAAATAAGGTGCCTGAAATATTCAGTTTATATGCGCATCGATATAGTCCGCCGTCACGTGACCGTCCTCACAGTTGTGGCGCCAGCGCCCGCTGGGCGTCCGCCTTCGACAGGCTGGCGCGCCGCGCGTAGTCCTCCAGCTGGTCTTCGCCAATCTTGCCGACCGAGAAATACGTGCTGTCCGGGTGGGCCAGATAGAAGCCCGACACGCTCGCCGCCGGCAGCATCGCGAGCGATTCGGTCACGCTCATGCCTACGTCGCCGGCTTGCAGGTAGTTGAACATGTCGCGCTTCACCAGGTGATCCGGGCAGGCCGGATAGCCTGGCGCCGGACGGATACCCTTGTACTTTTCACCGATGAGGTCGTCGTTCGACAGCGTTTCACTCGCCGCGTAGCCCCACAGGTCGCGGCGCACACGGGCGTGCATCGCTTCGGCGAACGCTTCCGCGAAGCGGTCGGCCAGCGCCTTCAGCATGATCGCGCTGTAGTCGTCGAGATCCTTCTCGAACTGCTTTTCCTTCACGTCGACGCCAATGCCCGCCGTGACCGCGAACATGCCGATGTAGTCGGCGACGCCCGAATCCTTCGGCGCGATGAAGTCGGCCAGCGACCGGTTCGGCCGCATCACGCCGTCGACGACCGGACGCACGCTCTGCTGGCGCAGATTGCGCCAGGTCAACGCGACTTCCGAGCGCGAATCATCGGTGTAGATCTCGATGTCGTCGTCGTTTACCGTGTTGGCCGGCAGCAACGCGATGACGCCGTTGGCCTGCAACCATCGGCCCTGGATCAGGCGCGCGAGCATCGACTTGCCGTCTGAGAACACCTTGCGCGCCGATTCACCGACGATCTCGTCATTCAGGATCGCGGGATACGGACCGGCGAGATCCCATGTCTGGAAGAACGGGCCCCAGTCGATGTAGTTCGCCAGATCGTTCAGATCGAAGTTCTTGAAGATGCGCCGGCCAATGAACTTCGGCTTCACGGGTTGATAGCCGCTCCAGTCGATCTTCGTCTTGTTCGCGCGCGCTTCGGCGAGCGTGACCATCGGCAGCGCCTTCCTGTTGGCGTGCTGGTCGCGGATGCGGTCGTAGTCGGTCTTGAGCTCTTCGAGGTATCTGGCCGCGCCCTGATCCGACAGCAGGCTCGACGCCACCGATACCGAACGCGAAGCATCGGGCACATAAACGACCGGCCCTTCGTAATGCGGTGCGATCTTCACGGCCGTGTGTACGCGCGAAGTCGTCGCGCCGCCGATCAGGAGCGGAATCTTCTTCACGCGGAAGTAGTCGTCGCGCTGCATTTCAGACGCGACGTAGGCCATCTCTTCGAGGCTCGGCGTAATGAGGCCCGACAAACCGATGATGTCCGCGCCCTCGACCTTTGCTTTTGCGAGGATGTCGTTGCACGACACCATCACGCCCATGTTGACCACTTCGAAGTTATTGCACTGAAGCACCACCGACACGATGTTCTTGCCGATATCGTGCACGTCGCCCTTCACGGTCGCGATGACGATCTTGCCCTTCGCGCGCACGTCGGCGCCGGCTTCGGCGAGCAGCTTCTTTTCTTCTTCGATGAACGGGATCAGATGCGCAACGGCCTGCTTCATCACGCGCGCCGATTTCACGACCTGCGGCAGGAACATCTTGCCCTGACCGAACAGGTCGCCGACGATGTTCATGCCGTCCATCAACGGGCCTTCGATCACGTTGATCGGACGGCCACCTTCGGCGGCGATCTTCGCGCGCGCTTCTTCGGTGTCTTCGACGATGAAGTTCGTGATGCCAAGCACGAGCGCGTGAGCCAGACGTTTCTCGACCGGCTGGTTACGCCATTCGAGGTTCTCTTCCTTCTTCGCGGCGCCGGTTTTGAACCGGTCGGCGATTTCGAGCAGACGGTCGGTGCCATCTTCGCGACGATTCAGCACGACGTCCTCGACGCGCTCACGCAGTTCCGGATCGAGGTCGGCGTACACGCCGAGCTGGCCGGCGTTGACGATGCCCATGTCCATGCCCGCCTGAATCGCGTAATACAGGAACACGGTGTGAATCGCCTCGCGCACCGGATCGTTGCCGCGGAACGAGAACGACACGTTCGACACGCCGCCGCTCACCTTCGCAAACGGCAGGTTTTCCTTGATCCAGCGCGTCGCGTTGATGAAGTCGACCGCGTAGTTGTTGTGCTCTTCGATGCCGGTCGCGATCGCGAAGATGTTCGGATCGAAGATGATGTCTTCCGGCGGGAAGCCGACTTCGTTCACGAGGAAGTCGTACGAGCGCTTGCAGATCTGTGTCTTGCGCTCGAACGTATCGGCCTGCCCCTGCTCGTCGAACGCCATCACGACAGCCGCCGCGCCATAACGGCGAATCAGGTTCGCGTGATGGCGGAACGCTTCTTCGCCTTCCTTCAGCGAGATCGAGTTGACGATCGCCTTGCCCTGCACGCACTTCAGGCCGGCTTCGATCACTTCCCACTTCGACGAGTCGATCATGATCGGCACGCGCGCGATGTCCGGCTCGGATGCGATCAGATTCATGAAGCGGACCATCGCCGCTTTCGAATCGAGCATCGCTTCGTCCATGTTGACGTCGATGACCTGCGCGCCGTTCTCGACCTGGTGCCGCGCAACGGCGAGCGCTTCGTCGAACTGGCCGTTGAGAATCATGCGGGCAAACGCCTTCGAGCCCGTCACGTTGGCCCGTTCGCCGACGTTGATGAAGAGCGAGCCAGAAGTGACGTTGAACGGCTCGAGGCCGGAGAGGCGCATGGTGTGATCGGTCATGTCTTGTGCCTGATTCGGTTGCGTGCTGCGGTTGCCTGCATCAGATGCGTGCCGCTGATGCTGTATTGAAGAGGAACGGCGGGCGCGGCCGTTCAGGCCGCGTCGCGGTATTGCGTCGGCCACTTGCGCGGCTTGATGTCGGCCAGCGCCTTCGCGATCGCGGCGATGTGATCCGGCGTCGTGCCGCAGCAGCCTCCCGCGATGTTCACGAGCCCCGCCTGCGCAAATTCCTTCAGCAGGCCCGACGTATCGGCGGGCAGTTCGTCGAAGCCGGTGTCGCTCATCGGATTCGGCAAGCCGGCGTTCGGATAGCACGACACATACGTATCGCAGAGCCTCGACAGCTCCGCGATGTACGGACGCATCAGCGCCGCGCCGAGTGCGCAGTTCAGGCCAAACGTGAGCGGCTTCGCGTGACGCAGCGAATTCCAGAACGCCTCGACCGTCTGACCCGACAGAATGCGGCCCGAGGCATCGGTCACCGTGCCGGAAATCATGATCGGCAGGCGTTCGCCGGTGTTCTCGAACAGTTCGTCGAGTGCGAAGAGCGCCGCCTTTGCATTCAGCGTATCGAAGATCGTCTCGACGAGGAACAGGTCGACGCCACCGTCCAGCAGCGCTTTCGCCTGATCGTAATACGCGGTGCGCAACTCGTCGAACGTGACGTTGCGCGCACCTGGGTCGTTTACGTCTGGAGAAATACTGGCGGTCTTCGGCGTCGGTCCAATGGCGCCGGCGACGAAGCGCGGCTTGTCGGGTGTCGAATATTTATCGCAGGCTGCGCGCGCGAGCTTCGCCGATTCGAGATTCATCTCGACGGCAAGGCTCTCCATGCCGTAGTCGGCCTGCGCAACACGGGTCGCGCCGAATGTGTTGGTTTCCAGAATGTCCGCGCCCGCTGCGAGGTACTGCTCGTGAATCTCGCTGATGACCTGCGGCTGCGTGATCGACAGCAACTCGTTGTTGCCCTTGATGTCGCGACCATAGTCTTTGAAGCGCTCACCGCGATAACCCGCTTCATCGAGTTTGTAGCGCTGGATCATCGTGCCCATCGCGCCGTCCAGGATCAGGATGCGGGACTTCAGGAGATCGGGCAGCGCGGTGCCGCGCGTATAGGCAACGGCGGTGCGTTCTGGAGCGACGGTTTGAGCAGGCTGGTTCATGACGGGCAAGGCTTGCGCCTGAATTTGCGGTAAACGCATCATTGTAGCCGGAGCGGCACGGCTTCGCCCTTGAGGGACTTGCGCCGCGTGGCTTGACGGGGGATTTCGCGCCGGGAAAAGAAAAACCCCGTCCGGCATGCCGGACGGGGTTTTAAGAGGGTGTCGCCCGAGCGACGTTTCAGTGGAGGATCACCGGCTGATGCATCAGGCTGTCGAACTGGCCGAGGAATTCGTCCACTTCGTCGAGCGACGGTTCTTCTTCGATCAGTTTCTGTACGTGTTCACGAAAGCGTGCCGCCATTGCACCATCAATGTAGATTTCGCGCTGCATCGTCTTGTCAACAATCTCGTAGCCACCTGAACGCATGGCGAGATGGCCGTCTTCCGGCGGGAACTCGACAACACAATAGTTGGGGCTGTTGTAGATCATCTGCATGGCGACACTCCTTATATTTCCGTTGGCTCCAGGCCGTTCCTGCGCTGTAAATGGAGCATATGGTGTGGAATTCAAGGGGTGGACCCGGAGTAACGCGCGTGAAAGGTCCGGATCTACAGTTTAGACCCGGGTTGCCAGAAACGTTTCAAGTAACGCCGCAAATCGGTGCGATTGTTCGACCGGCGCAAGATGGGCGGCCTCCAGCAGCTCAAAACGGCAACCGGGAATGGCATTTGCGCGTGGCCTGCGTCGCGGCCGGTGGTGTGCCCGTAGCGCAGCGCCCAGCAACGGTCAGCGCCGGTTTGTCGATGCGTTTTACCGGCGGCGCGCACATCGAAATCGCGCAAGGCTGCGCACGCGAGCGCATATTCCTCAGTGTGTGTGCGCAACAACACTTCGTTGATCTGTTCGACATGCCGACGCGATGCGTATGCGGCGCATCGAACACTTCGCCGGCGTCAGGGCTTTTCGATGGCGCCGCCGGGGTCGGCAGAAGGCTCGGGCGAATCGCTTGTGCCGTCGTTGCTGCTGGCGGGCGAGGTGTCGCTGTTTGAATCAGGCGCTGCGAGCTTGCCGCGCCAGACGAGTTCGATCTGCGTGCCGTTCGGTTCGGTCTGCACGAGTCGCGCCGGTAACCATCCGAGCGATGGCGCAAGCCATACGTCGATGCGCCGGCGATCGCCTTCGCGTCGTGGCAGGCGCATGAAGTGGCGTGCTTCGACGAAGCCGCCCGGTATGCGCACGCCTTCGTCACCGATTGTCTCGATGGGCCAGATTTCGCCGCTGTCGCTGTCGGCAACGTAGAACTCGCGCGTGACCCCCGGTGTGTACGCCGCGGGATCGCCGCGCACGAGGCTCGCCAGTTGCATGACCATGCTGAAACGATCCTGCGCGCCGTCGGGCAGCGCGAGCGTCGTGGGTGTGCGCGTGAACGCGATCTGTTTCGCTTCGCGGTTGAAGATCGTCATGTCTTCGGGACGACGGCCGCGCTTTTCGATGTACTGGTCGGGCGCGATGCCGAATGCGTCTACATGACCGTGACTCGAATAGCTGAACGTGCCGACGAACGGTAGCGGCACGGAGACGACCATTTCGTATGTGCGTCCGTCGGTGGTCCAGTGGATCGTGCCCGGCTGGTTGCGCACGCCGTTGTAGAACGTGTCGTACTTAAGATCGCTCGAAGGCGGCACCGCGAACTTCACGCCGGGCGATGACTGTGCGGCGCCGGTATTCGACGTCGCGCTGCCAGCCGCTGCGCTGGCACCGGAACCTGATTCAGCCGATGTCGTTTCAGATGAAGCGGATGCTGCCGATGCGCCATCTGCTGGCGTCGTATGCGTGGCTTCGGGACGCGCGATGGTCAGCACACGCTCGCTCTGCTTCTGCGCATGGCTGGGGGGAGCGGGTGTTGCGGAATGCGTCGGCGCCACGCTTGCAGGCGCCTGTTCGACGCGCTCAGGCTTGAGCAGGGCGACCTGCACCGGCGCGTGCGCAGCGTCGACCGGTTGGGATGCATCGCGATGACGCTCGAGCCACTGCGCCGCGATCCAGTGCAGTACGACGACGACAATGAGGACGCAACCCCAGCGCATCGCGCGTACGCGCCGGCGTGCGGACGGTGCAGGCGGTGCAGACGCTGCATTACGCGGCGAGCGATCGGGGCGGGAAGCGGCAGAGTGAGACAACATCGATACGCGTTGGTCCGGTGGTTCTTCGGTCAGCTGATCAGCGCGCTGCCGCGCTGTACCCGAGTTCGTATGAGAGCTTGCGCGCGCACTCGCGCATCGCCGTATCGACCGTTCCGTTCCAGCGGATATCGAACGCGCCTTCGTGTCCCAGCGCGATCAGACCCAGCGCGAGATCGCCCGTCGAATCGAACACCGGCATGCAGAACGCGTGGATGGTCGGCAGCAACATACCTTCGACACGTGCCGCTTCATGTTCGCGCACAGTTGCAAGTGCGGCTTCAACGTCATCGAGCGTGCGCAGTGTGTGCGCATACGATGAACGTCGCGAGTCGGCAAGCTCACGTTCGATCATCGCGCCCGTCTTGCTGCGCGGCAGATACGCGGCGAACAGCAATCCGGTCGCTGAACCGAGCAGCGGCATCACATCGCCGAGCTTCAGCGATGCTTTCGCCGGGTGGCTCGATTCCATCCAGTGCACGACCGTCGGCCCCTGATTGCCCCACACCGCGATGCCGACGGTGAGATCGAGCTGGTCACGCAGTTCAGCAAGCGCGATGCGCGCGAGCTTCACGCCGTCGACGCGCGCCAGCCGCGCGAGGCCAAGCTGCAGCGCAAAGCCGCCGAGTTCATAGCGTCCGGAGAGCGGATCCTGCGCGACGACGCCGAGACGCAGAAAGCTCACCAGATAGCGATGCGCCTTCGCCGGGCTCATGCTCGCGCGTTGCGCGAGATCGCGCAGCATCATCGCGCGCGGCTCGCTGGTCAGCACTTCCAGCAGGCGAAACCCGACCTCGATCGACTGGATGCCCGAACGCAGCTTTTCTTCGCCGCCTTCGTGCGCTTCGGCCGCGTCGTCGTCGCCGGGATCGAGGTCGGCGGGTTCGGACGCATCAGCGGTGATGTCGGGGCGGTTAGTGCCTGGACGGGCAAGTGAAGGCATGGACAATGCGCGTGGCGCGCGAATGGTGAAGCGTGAACAATAGCAACCGGCGTGAGCAACCACCTGCCGGATGCGCGAGACTGCAGCCCGATGCGTAATCGGGTATGAGGCGTGCACGAAGCGTGCATCAATCGCGCATACGAAAACACCGACCGAAAAACACGCGTTTGGGCTGCGACGATTCACCATCGTAGAATAGATTCCCTCTATCGTCATCCACACTGCTTAAATCGCCTATGAAACTTGCCACGCTGAAGGACGGCACGCGCGACGGTCAACTGATCGTCGTGTCCCGCGACCTGCACACCGCGGCGATCGCGGACGCGATCGCGCCGACGCTCCAGCGCGTCCTCGACGACTGGACCTTCTACGCGCCGCAACTCATTGATCTGTACGACTCGCTCAACCAGGGCCGCGCCCGCAATACGTTTTCGTTCGATGCCAAGGCGTGCATGGCGCCGCTGCCGCGCGCGTTCCAGTGGGCGGACGGGTCGTCGTATGTGAATCACGTCGAACTGGTGCGCCGCGCGCGCGGCGCTGAAATGCCGCCGGAATTCTGGACCGACCCGCTGATGTACCAGGGCGGCAGCGACGACTTCATCGGCCCGAGAGAGGACATCGTCTGCGCATCGGAAGAATCCGGCATCGACTTCGAAGCCGAAGTGGCGGTCATCACGGGCGACGTGCGCATGGGCGCAACGCCCGAGCAGGCGCTCAAGGGCGTGCGCCTCGTGACGCTCGTGAACGACGTCTCGCTGCGCAACCTGATTCCCGCCGAACTGGCGAAAGGTTTTGGCTTTTTCCAGAGCAAGCCGGCGACATCGTTCGCACCCGTCGCCGTCACGCCGGACGAACTCGGTGAGCACTGGCGTGAAGGCCGCGTGCATCGTCCGATGATCGTTCACTGGAACGGCAGGAAGGTCGGTCAGCCGGACGCCGGCACCGATATGGTGTTTCACTTCGGTCAGCTGATTGCGCACGCGGCGAAGACGCGCAACCTGGGCGCAGGCGCCATCGTCGGTTCAGGGACGGTCTCGAACAAGGATGCGAAGCGCGGCTACTGCTGCATCGCTGAAAAGCGTTGCCTCGAAACGATCGAGCACGGCGCGCCGCAGACGGAATTCATGAAGTACGGCGACACGGTCAGGATCGAGATGTTCGACGAAGCCGGCAAGTCGATTTTTGGCTCGATCGATCAGGCGGTCGCGCCCGTAGACGGCGCGCATTGATCCGCGAGGAAATCCCCGGTTTGTACGTGATTCACGTTCGGGGCGACCTTTCAGGAGGGTTTCGCCCGATTACGCCGCATGCAGGCATCGCTACACTGACTCACGCGCGACCCGCACCGCCTGTGCAGGTTGCGCACGAGGCGCAAAAATCCCCGCCGAAAAAGGGGATGGCAGGACAAAAACACGTTGCCACGGTGAGGAGACTTGCATGCGAAGCCGGTCGTTCATTCCCCGATTCGGGCGTCCCCGGACGCGGTCGCCATTCTGGCCGCTGGCCGCCCTGAAACACATCCCGCGCCGGCTCGCACTATGGCTGGCCATCGCGTTCAGCGCGGCGCTGCCAGGCGTTACGCAGGCTCAGGTGAAGATCGGACTGGTGCTGTCACTGACGGGGCCGGCGGCGTCGCTGGGCATTCCGGCGCGCGATACGGTCGCGCTGTTTCCGAAAGAACTCGCCGGCCAGAAGGTCGAGTACCTGGTGTTCGATGACGCGTCCGACACCACCCAGGCCGTCCAGAACACGAAGAAGCTGATCTCCGAGGAACACGTCGACGCGATCATTGGTTCGTCGACCACGCCGAATACGCTCGCGATGATCGATGTAATCGCAGAAGGGCAGACGCCAACGATCTCGCTGGCTTCATCGGCGAAGATCATCGCGCCGGTCGATGTAAAGCGTCACTGGATGTTCAAAACGCCCCAGACCGACGCGATGATGGCATCGGCGATCGCGGAACACGCCAGCGAACACGGCGTGAAGACGATTGCGTACATCGGCCAGGCCGACGCGCTCGGCGAAACCTTTTACGCCGAAGTCGCGAAGTTCGCGCAACTGCGCAAGATCAACATCGTCGCTAACGAGCGCTTCAATCGCACCGATCCGGGTGTGACCGGGCAGATTCTCAAGATCATGGCGGCGAATCCCGATGCGGTTGTTGTCGGCGCGGCCGGCACGCCGGCCGCGCTGCCACCGAAGACGCTGAGGTCGCGCGGCTACAAAGGCGTGATCTATCACAACCACGGCGTGGGCAGTAACGACTTCCTGCGCGTGTGCGGTGCGGATTGCAACGGCACGTTCCTGCCCGCGAGCCCGGTGCTCGTCGCTGCGCAACTGCCGGTCGATCATCCTGCCAGGCGGCTCGCGCTCGATTACATCGCGCGCTTCGAGGCGCAGCACGGCGCGGGTAGCGTGTCGGCATTCGGCTCGTACGCGTGGGACGCGGGCCTGCTGCTGGGCGACGCCGTGCCGGTTGCGCTGAAGACGGCCGCGCCGGGTACCCCCGAGTTTCGTCAGGCGCTGCGCGATGCGCTCGAGTCCACCCGCGGTTTCGCGGACTCGAATGGTATTGTCAACATGAGCACGACCGACCACCTCGGGCTCGATCAGCGCGCCCGTGTCATGGTGGAGATTCTCGACGGCAAATGGGTGTATCAGGCGCGCTGACGCTCGCGAGCCGTTCCGCATCGCACCGCGTCGCGGATTTTCGAAACGAACCGTTCTACTGGATTGATCGTCATGTCTCACGAATCGCCTGGCCAAAGCACTCCCAATCCTGACGTCTACGCTGGCTATCATGCGTTGCGACTGCGGCGTCACCCGCACGGCATCCTCGAAATCGTGATGAGCGGCGAAGGAGCGAACAAAAGCGGCCTTGCGACCGCCGACGCGCACATGCATCGCGAACTCGCGGATATCTGGCGCGATGTCGACCACGATCCGCATACGCGCGTCGCAGTGATCCGCGGCGAAGGAAAAGGCTTCTCGGCCGGTGGCGATCTGGGTCTCGTCGAACAGATGGCCACCGATTTCGACGTGCGCACGCGTGTATGGCGCGAAGCACGCGATCTCGTCTACAACGTGATCAACTGCAGCAAGCCGGTCGTCTCGGCGATGCACGGGCCGGCGGTCGGCGCGGGGCTCGTCGCCGGCCTGCTCGCCGATATTTCGATCGCGGCGAAGAGCGCGCGCATCATCGACGGTCATACGCGCCTCGGCGTCGCCGCAGGCGACCACGCGGCGATCGTGTGGCCGCTCCTGTGCGGCATGGCGAAGGCGAAGTACTACCTGATGCTGTGCGAGCCGGTGAGCGGCGAAGAGGCGGAACGCATCGGGCTCGTTTCGCTGGCGGTCGACGAAAACGACCTGCTGCCGAAGGCCTTCGAAGTCGCGCAGAAACTCGCGAGCGGCTCACAGACGGCGATTCGCTGGACCAAGTACGCGCTGAACAACTGGCTGCGCTCGGCGGGGCCGACCTTCGATGCGTCGCTTGCGCTCGAATTCATGGGCTTTGCCGGTCCCGACGTGCGCGAAGGCGTGAGCTCGTTTCGCGAGCGTCGCGCGCCCGATTTCAAGGGCGGCAGTTCGTTCTGAGCGCGGTGACGAGGCGCGGCCGGTTGCGCGTCTTATTTGCGGCAGGAACGCGCACGCCACATGACTCGCCTGATGCCATCAGGCGCGCGGTATGATCGGATGAATCGGACGCAGCGCTTTGGACGCAACGTCCCGCCATTTCCAGGAGCGAGGAGAAAACCATGACCGATACAACCGGCGCCACGCCGCCCTTTCCTGGCTTCCCAGGTTTTCCGCCGGCTGAAATGCTCGACCGGATGTGGGACATGATGCGGATGACGCCGTTCGGCTCCGCGTTTCCTGGCCCGCAAGCCGGCGCGGCGCAGGGGCTGGGGCCGTCGCTGTCGATGATGTCCGACATGATGGCGCCGCTCACCAACGTCGAGGAACTCGACAAACGCATTACCGACATGCGCGCCGTCGAGCAATGGCTGAAGCTGAACCTGAACATGCTGCAGTCGGCGATCCAGGCGCTCGAAGTGCAGCGCGCGACGCTCGCCACCTTGCGTGCGTTCGGCGCGTTCGCGCAGTCGTCGATGAAGCCGGCGGCTTCTGCGTCGACGTCGTCGCCTTCGTCTTCGACTTCCATGCCGTCGTGGATGTCGCATCCGGCGACGTCGGAGCCGGAAAAGCCGGTAGCTGCCGAACCGAAGTCGAGCGAGTCCGACGAAGCCAGCGACGCGGAGCAGTCGCCGCCATTCGACCCGTCGGCGTGGTGGAGCCTGCTGCAATCGCAGTTCAACCAGCTGGCGCAATTCGCGATGGCGCAGCCCGCTGCCGCACCTGGCGCGACCGCGACCGCGGAGGACATGGCCGAAGCTGCCGAAGCTTCGGGTGCGCCGAACGCGCCGGACACGGTGGGTACCGCTGAAGCAACCCGCGACGCCGCGTCGAAGGAATCTGCGGCGGTGAAGCGTCCGGCTGCGAAGCGGCCCTCGTCGACGAAAAGCGCTGCAAGCAGCCGCGGCGCGAAGAAACCACCGCCTTCAGGGGCCTGATCGGGCGCTGACGACCGGAACGGCGCTCGTGCGAAGCGGGGCGCCGCCCTATCCTGCCAGCCGGACACCCGGAACTGTCACATCGCCGTGCTATCATCCCGTAAGCTTTTGGGCCCGTTTGCGCGCACTGAAAACAATGACTCGAGCAGCTCGAACCGCCGCTGGCTGGGCCAGCAGGAGGTTCGACGGTGCAGCCGGCGCGGGCCGGTTCGACCCAGGCACGGTTTTTCTTCACCCACGGTCGGCCGATTCAAGAACTCCGGTTTTCGCAAGTGCACATTTTGCCGCAGGCTTCTTTGCCAGGCGGTGCATCTGGACGCCCGATTACCGCGTAAAATTGAATGATTTTCAGGCCGCGAAGGCGGGCTCTGGCTCGCTCGCAGCAAACAGATACAAACAGACGTCGCAATGCGCAGAACAGGGGTGGGACTATGAACACCATGCTTTACCCGGAACTTTACAAATCGCTCGAATCCGTTCGATGGGACATGGAAAAAGACATTCCCTGGGCCAACTTCGACGCATCGCTGCTCACCGATGAGCAGGCCGAAACGATCAAGATGAACGCGATCACCGAGTGGTCCGCGTTGCCCGCCACGGAAATGTTCCTGCGCGACAACCATCACGACAGCGATTTTTCGGCATTCATGAGTGTCTGGTTCTTCGAGGAACAGAAGCACTCGCTCGTGCTGATGGAATACCTGCGTCGCTTCAAGCCGGAAATGTGCCCGACCGAAGAAGAACTGCACGCCGTGCGCTTCGAATTCGATCCGGCGCCGCCGCTCGAAACGCTGATGCTGCACTTCTGCGGCGAAATCCGCCTGAACCACTGGTATCGCCGCGCGGCTGAATGGCATACCGAGCCGGTGATCAAGCACATCTACGAAACCATTTCGCGCGACGAAGCGCGTCATGGCGGCGCGTATCTGCGCTACATGAAAAAGGCGATGGCGCAAACGGGCGATATTGCACGCGCGGCATTCGCCAAGATCGGCGTGCTGATGGCGTCGGCGCGTCGCACGGAAAAGCCGCTGCATCCGACGAATCTGCACGTGAACCAGGCGCTTTTCCCGCGCGACACGATTCAATCGCGTCTGCCTGATCCGGAATGGCTCGAACGCTGGCTCGACGAACAGATCCGCTTCGATGACGGCTGGGAAAAGAAGGTCGTCGAGCGCATTCTGCACAACCTGTCGATCCTGTTCGAGCGCACGTTCACCACGGCGCAGGAACTGAACCGCTATCGCAAGGAAGTGGTCACGCGTCTGCAGGCAGAGCAGGGCGCCGCGCCGCAGCAGCAACCGGCCTGACGCGCGCCGCGCCGGCTCGACGCGTTCTTTTCGTTACGAACGCAGCAGGTGCGGCATGGAATCGAAACGGCCCGGCAGGCGCAAGCTTCCCGGGCCGTTGCTTTAACCGCGGCTTGAGTTGCGGCTTCGCTTTCAGCGTGAGCGGTATTCACTCTTTTCACCGAACCGCTGCACAAGCGAAACGCAAACCGCGATCGCAATCGTGCCCGGTTCATCTTTCTACTTTTCTCGCCATGTCCGCCATTTTCGAACGCAAGATCATGACCCGCGAGGCACTCGCGCAGCTTCGTCCTTCGCTGACGGGCCCGGTGGTGTTCACGAACGGCGTGTTCGATATCCTGCACCGCGGACACGTCACGTATCTTGCGGACGCAAAGGCGCTCGGCGCCTCCCTGATTGTCGGGGTGAACAGCGACGCGTCGGTACGCCTGCTCGGCAAGGGCGACGATCGTCCGATCAACAATGAGTCCGACCGCATGGCGTTGCTTGCCGCGCTGGAGAGCGTCGACTGGGTGGTGCGCTTCGAAGAACAGACGCCGGTCGCGCTGATCGAAGCGCTGCGTCCGGATATCCTGGTGAAGGGCGGCGACTACGACATGGACGTGCTGCCCGAGTCCGCGCGGGTGCGCAGCTGGGGTGGCCGCGCACTCGCGATCCCGTTCGAGCACGATCGCTCGACGACGGCGCTGCTCAAGAAGGTGCGCACGCAGGGGTGATGCCGACGCAGCGCCTGAAGCGGCCAGCCATTACTGCGTCAACGAAGACGCAGCAATGGGCGCAGCGGGCGCCGGTTCGCCAACAACGGCCTGATCGGCGGCTTCGGCGGCTGTCATTGGCCGCACCTGCAGCGAATCGGCGTGAATCTGGCGACTCACGTGGTTCGGCTCGCGTAGCCCGGCGGCCGGCAGCGGACCGAAGACGCCGCGTACTGCGACAAACGCGAGCATGTTGGCGAGAAACAGGATGGCGATCAGCCAGCGCAGCATCGTCGGGTTCTCCGTCAAATAGATAGTGTGGCCAGTGTCATTGGGTTAGGGCCAGGCGAGCAGTTCGATACTGCGTCGCCCGGCGCACACGCAGGTCTGCGCCACGGCGGCACCGCGCCGCGCGGACCGCACGTCAGCCCTGTTCAACGCCGCTACCTTCGGCGGCAATCAATGCAAGGCCGGACAGCACCAGCGAATCGTGGCGAGTATGCGGCACCTTCAGCGCCGCTGTCACCTCATCTGCTGCACCGCCGCTGGTCACAAGGCGCACCGGCACCTGCCACGCGTCGCCCAGATCGTTCCACATGCGCTCAATCAATCCCGCCTGCGCGAGTGCACATCCGGCCGACAGCGAGCGCGGCGTATCGGTCGCAAACGACGGCCCGCGGCGCGTGCCGTCAGCCAGCAGACCGCGGGCCGAGGCGGTGTCGAGCGTCGGCAGTTGTGCGGTGTGTTCGCCAAGCGAGCGCATCATCAACGACCAGCCAGGCGCGATCAGGCCACCGACAAACGTGCCGTCGGCCCGTAATGCTTCGAGCGTGGTCGCGGTGCCGAACGTGGCGATGAGCAACGGCTCGCCGGGAAACGCCGCATGCGCGCCGATCAGCCCGGCCCACCGGTCGCTGCCCAGCGATGACGGCGTCGTGTAGCCGTTCGTGACGCCGCATTGCTGCGCGACCGCACGGATCGTCGTACGCGGCACTGTGGGCCAGCAAGCATCGAGCAGCCGTCCGATACGCCGCGCGACCGTTTCGCCCGCGACGTTCGAAATCCACACGCTGTCTGGCACGGGCAACGTCGACCAGTCAGGATCGTCAGCGCAAGAAGTCTCTGCGGGAACGGCCACCTCTGTGGACGCCGAACCGTGCGTAAACGCGCCGGTCCGCACTGGCGCGCCGTCGCGTTGCACCAGCGCCCACTTGATCCGGCTGTTGCCCGCGTCGATCAGCAAAAAGGGCTTGCCGCTCATGCGACCCCGTCGGCGAGGCGCAGCGATACGTCGCCGGTCGAGATGGCTTCGCGGCCGGACGCGGTGTCCAGCAGCAACTGGCCGCTATCATCGACGCCAGCCGCTACCCCGCGCGCCACCTCGACGCCCTGTTCGACGAGCACGACTTCGCGCCCTGCATAACCATGGCAGGCGTTCCAGCGCTGGCGGAACGGCGCAAAGCCCTCGGCCGCGAAGCGCTGCAACGCGGGCTCGAGCGCGTTCAGCTCAGCGGCGAGCGTATCGGTGAGATTCGCGTTGGGCAGCGCGCGCGAGAGCGCCGTCGGCGCCGCGCCGCGTGTCTGCGCGGACGCCCCCTTGTTTAGCGCGTCAACCTTCGCCGCCAGTTCCTCGGCGCCCTTCACGTTCGTGCCGATACCGATCACGACAGCGCTTGCATCCGCCGTGCTCCAGGCCGTCTCGATCAGGATGCCGGCGAGCTTGTCGCCTTCAAAAAGCACGTCGTTCGGCCACTTCAGCGAGATCTGGCCCGGCGCCGCGAGCGGCAGCGACCGCAATCCGTCGACCAGTGCCACACCGACCGCAAGGCTTAACCCGGCCAGCCCTTCCAGCGGGCGCGGCAGCACGCAGGCCACCGAGAACAGCAGCGCGTTGCCGGGCTCGGCGTACCAGGGGCGTCCGCGCCGACCGCGACCGGCGGTCTGCAGATAGGCCACGCGGACCATCGGTCGCGTCAGCGCACCGCGTTCGCGCGGCAGCGACTTCAGATGCGCCATCAGGTCGGCGTTGGTCGAGCCGGTTTCTTCGACGATGTCGATCGGCCAGTCGTGCGCCGCGGGTCCGAACAGCGTGACGGCGCGCGCCCGGTCGATACGCCAGTCGCCGGCTGGCGTGGCGTCGGGGGAGGTGGTCGGAGGATTCATGAAGCGTATTGTAGTTGTCCGCCGCCACAAGCGGACAGGAGTGAGCGCTTCGAGACCGCCCAAACGCAGCGCCTTCGTTACAATGGCCGCTGAATCCATCAAGCGAATCCGCGATCCTTGAACTACGATACTCCGCCCGGCCTTGAAGTCGCGGCCGGCAGCCAGGGAAAGATCGTCCGGCTATCCGGCCAGTGGACGGCGCTCGCGCTCGCGCGTGACCGCCATCGCAGCGGCGCCGTGCTGAAGCTGCGCGCGCTCGCGACTGAGAAGATCGGCCAGTGGGACCTGTCGCATGTCGACCGGATGGATCACGTTGGCGGCCAGGCGCTGTGGCGCGTGTGGGGCCACCGGATGCCGGCCGATCTGGTCGAGCTGAGCGACACGCAGCGCGAGATCTTCCACCGTATCGCGCTGCTCGACGCGGCCCGCGAAAATCCCGAGGCGGTCCAGCGCTTCGATCCGTTCACGCGGCTTGGGCTTGGGATTTTCTCGTTCTTCGAGCATCTGTACGGCGGCATCGCGATGTTCGGGCGCGTCGTGCTCGATCTGCTTGCGATCGTGCGCAATCCGAAGCTGATCCCGTGGACCGAGATTTCAGCCAACGTCTTCAACGCCGGCACGAAGGCGCTGGCGATTACCGCGCTCGTCGCGTTCCTGATCGGCATCGTGCTGAGTTACCTGTCGGCGCAGCAGTTGCGGCTCTTCGGCGCAAACCAGTTCATCGTCAATATTCTCGGGCTTTCGGTGATCCGCGAACTCGGGCCGGTGCTGTCGGCGATTCTGGTCGCGGGGCGCTCCGGGTCGGCGATTACCGCGCAGATCGGCGTGATGCGCGTGACCGAAGAACTCGACGCGATGCGCGTGATGGGCATTCCGCACGGCCTGCGGCTGATCCTGCCGCGCGTGCTGGCGCTCGGCATCGCGATGCCGCTACTCGTGATGTGGACCGACATCATCGCGCTGACAGGCGGCGCGCTCGCGGCGAAGATCGTGCTCGGCATCGACATGAGCTACTTTGCGCGGGCGCTGCCAGGCGTCGTCCCGGTCGCGAACCTGTGGATCGGACTAGGCAAGGGCGTGGCGTTCGGCATGCTGATCGCGATCGTCGGCTGTCACTTCGGGTTTCGCATCAAGGCGAATTCGCAGAGTCTCGGTGAAGGCACGACCACGTCAGTGGTAACGTCGATCACGATCGTGATTCTCGCGGACGCCGTGTTCGCGATTCTCTTCCAGAACGTGGGGCTCGGATGACCGCACCGCTCGCCACTGCCGTCCGTGACCAGCCGTTGCCGGAGATTGCCGAACCGGTCATCGAGGTCCGCAATCTGAGCAAACGCTACGGACGCAATATCGTCCACCAGCATCTCGACTTTGAGGTGCGGCGCGGCGAGATCGTGTCGATTGTCGGCGGCTCGGGTTCGGGCAAGACGACGCTCGTGCGGCAGATTCTCGGCCTCGAACGGCCTTCGTCGGGCACGATCAAGGTGTTCGGCGAAGACACGTCGAAGATCGACCCGGAGGAAGCGCGGCTCATGCGCAGCCGCTACGGCATGCTGTTCCAGCAGGGCGCGCTGTTTTCATCGCTATCGGTGTTCGACAACATCGCGCAGCCGCTGCGTGAACTCGGCGAAATCCCCGAAGACCTGCTGCGCGACATCGTGATGCTGAAGCTCGAAATGGTCGGGTTGCCGTGCAAGCATGCGTCGAAAATGCCGGCGGCACTGTCGGGCGGCATGATCAAGCGCGTCGGCATCGCGCGGGCCATCGCGCTCGAGCCGGAACTGCTGTTCCTGGATGAACCGACCGCCGGTCTCGATCCGCAGGCGTCGGAAGAGTTCGTCGAGCTGATCAGCACGCTGCACCGCGCGCTCGGGCTCACGGTGGTGATGGTGACGCACGACCTCGACACGATGGTCGCGCTCTCCACACGAGTCGCCGTGCTGGCTGACCGCAAGGTGCTGGTCGCCGCGCCCGTCGAGGAAGCCGCGGGCGTCGATCATCCGTTTATTCGCGAGTTTTTCCTCGGCCTGCGCGGCCGCCGCGCGCTGCAGGCGCTGCCGCCGGAACGTCGCGCGAAGCTGCCGCCGGCGGCGCTCGAACCGGCATCGGCCGAAGTCCAGTTGTGAATCCGGGAACCTGACCATGGAAAACAAATCACACGCCTTCTGGGCCGGGCTCTTCACCGTCGTGATGGTCGTCGCGATCGGGATCGCGGCGTTCCTGTTCAACGTCGACCGGTCGGTGCGCCAGCCGTATGACCTGATCGCGCGCACGAACGTGACGGGGCTCTTTACCGATGCGGCCGTGCGCTATCGCGGGCTCGATGTCGGCAAGGTGCAGTCGATCAAGTTCGATCGCACTCATCCGGGGCAGATCGTGATCCGCATCATGGTCGACAGGAACGCGCCGATCACGCATTCCACTTACGGCAGCCTCGGCTTCCAGGGCGTGACCGGCATCGCGTTCATCCAGCTCGACGACACGGGCAAGGACCCGTCGCCGTTAGCGTCGACGCCGAAGCAGATTGCGCAGATTCCGATGCATCCGGGTCTGCTCGACCAGTTGCAGCAGCGCGGCGACATCCTGCTGCGCAAGCTGGAAAAAGTCGCCGGTGACGTCGACGAACTGCTGTCGCCGGAGATGCGCGCGCAGTTGCTGGCGACCACCGCGAGTTTGCAGCACGCAGCGGACGGCGTTTCGACGCTCACGCAGCAGATGGCGCCCGCAGTCAGTAAACTGCCGTCGACGTTGAGCCAGCTGGATCGGACGCTGCTCTCGACGAACCAGCTGATCACCAGCCTGAACCGGCCGGATGGCCCGTTCGAAGCCAACCTGAACAAGGTCGGTACGGCGGCGCAGCAGGCCGGCGTCGCGCTGACGTCGATCAATGAGACAGTGCAGGAAATGTCGGCACGCGTCGGCTACGACACGCTGCCGCACGTGAATACCCTCGCCGACGACGTGCGCAGTGCCGCGCGCTCGGTCGACCGTGCCGCCGACACGTTCAGCAACAACCCGCGCAGCGTGCTGTTCGGCGCTGCGCCGGCCGCGCCGGGTCCCGGCGAGCCAGGCTTCGCCTGGCCCGTGGCCCGTGCCACGAAATGACTGAAAAGGAACATAGCAATGCCACGCCCGCTTAACCGCCTTCATCGCTTCTTTTCGCCCGGTGCCGCGCTGGCCGTCCTGCTCGCTCTCGGCGTGCTGTCGGGATGCGCCGGCAATCCGGCGGCGATTTCCGATATCCGCTACGACTTCGGACCACCTGTGCCGAGCGCCTCGGTGGGTCCGATGCCGGCGATCAAGGTGCTGGAAGTCGACGCGCCCGAAACGCTCGGCTCCGACAAACTGACGTACCGGTTGAGCTACAGCGACGCGCAGCAACTCGCCGCGTACGCGAACAGCCACTGGACGATGCCGCCCGCGCAACTCCTGACGCAACGTCTGCGCACGGCGCTCAGTTCGCGCGGCGCGGTGCTGACCGGCGCCGACGGCGTGCGCGCGCCGGTGCTGAAGGTCGAGTTGCAGGAGTTCGAGCAGGTATTCGACGGCCAGACCGAAAGCCATGGCGCCGTCACGGCGCGTGCGACGCTGTTCCAGGATGGCAAGGTGGTCGGCCAGCGCAGCTTCGTCTCGCGTGCGCCGTCGACTTCGCCCGATGCGGCGGGCGGCGCGCGCGCGCTCGCCGCCGCCAGCGACGAGATCGTGTCGCAGATCGGCGCATGGCTCGGCGTACAGCCGCTCGTCGCCGCGCAATGACGGATTCGCGGCGCACGCTCCGGAGCGCTGCATGACTGTGAAATCCTGGCAGCGCCGCCCGTCGGCGTTCGCGAGACAGGCGCTGGCGGTGTACGCGGCACTGATCGTCTACGGCTCGCTGTATCCGTTCACCGGCTGGCGCTCGCTCGGCCTCGGGCCGTTCGATTACCTGTTCGAGCCGCTTCCGCAGTACCTCACCGCTTTCGACGTCGTCACCAATGTGCTCGGCTATATGCCGTTCGGCGCGCTGGTTGTGCTGGCGGCGTATCCGCGCTGCCGCGGCGCGCTGGCTGTTGGCGTCGCGTTCGTGCTGGGCGCGCTGCTGTCGGGCGCGATGGAAGCCATCCAGACGTACCTGCCGACGCGGGTCGCGTCGAATCTCGATCTCGCCGCCAATGCGCTGGGCGCGCTCCTCGGCGCGGCGCTGATGTCGCCGGCGACGGGGCCGCTGCTCGATCGTGGCGCGCTGCGGCGGGTGCGTTTCCTGTGGTTCCATCGCGACGCGGCGGCATTGCTGGGGCTCGCGCTTCTCTGGCCGTTCGCGACCATGTACCCGGCGCCGCGCCTCTTCGGCATCGGCGACTGGCCGCGTGAACTGTGGCTGCGTTTCGATTCGACGATGCAGGATGCGCTGCTCGCGTGGACGCCGGAACAATGGCACGTGCCGTCGTGGCCCGCGTACGTTGCCGCATGGCTGCCCGACGATGCGTGGGAAGCCGTGATCACGGCGTTCAGCCTGTTCGCCGCGTGCGCGCTGGCGTCGCTGCCGGTGCGTGAGCGGGCACCGCGGATCCGGCTGCTGCTGACCTTTGTCGCGATGACGCTTTTCGTGAAAGTCGGCGCGACGTTTCTTCAATCGCAGACGGGCCTCGCCTTCAACTGGGCGACGCCCGGCGCGCTCGTGGGTCTGCTCTGCGGCATGGTTGCGGCGCTGCTCGCACTGGCGCTGCCGTCGGCGTGGCGCGGGGCGCTTGCGGCGCTCGCGCTCGTCCTGATGCTCGTGTTCGGTAATGTGCTGCCGGTGAATCCGTATTTCGATGTCGTGCTCGCCGACTGGCGTCAGGGCCGCTACCTGCATTTCAACGGGCTCGCGCACTGGCTCGCGTGGATGTGGCCGTACGCGGCGCTCGTCTGGCTTGCGTTCTCGGCCGAGCGGGCATGGGTCTCGCGGGGCCGCGTCAGCGGCTGACGGTCCCGCTCGCTATAATCGACCGGACCTGCAGACTTCATATAGCGGATCCCGTACGTGCGATCCGTGTCACGCGACCCACCACTTTTCAGCCCTTTCTCGCCGGACGCCATGGACTCCTTCTACAAGTACCACGTGTTTTTCTGTCTTAACCAGCGCGAGCCCGGCGCGGATCGGCCCAGCTGCGCGAACTGCAACGCGCAAGCGATGCAGGAATACGCCAAGAAACGCGTGAAGCAGCTGGGTCTCGCGGGGCCGGGGCAGGTCCGCATCAACAAGGCGGGCTGCCTCGAACGCTGCGAGGAGGGCCCGACGATTGTCGTCTATCCCGAAGGGACCTGGTACACCTACATCGACGAAACCGATATCGACGAAATCGTCGATTCGCATCTCGTGAATGGCAAGGTCGTCGAACGCCTGAAAATCTGATCCGCCCATGAACGTTCATACGAAAAAATTCCTGATCGACGGCCCGGCCGGCAAGATCGAAGTCGCCGTCGATATGCCCGACGAAGCGCGCGACGGCGGCGCTTCTCCGCGCGGCATTGCGCTCGTTGCGCATCCGCATCCGCTCTTCGGCGGCACGATGGACAACAAGGTCGCGCAGACGCTCGCGCGCACGCTCGTGCAGCTGAACTACGTGACGTATCGCTCGAATTTCCGCGGTGTCGGCGAAACGCAGGGCGAGCACGACAAGGGCGTCGGTGAGCGCGACGATCTGCGCGCCGTGATCGATTTCATGCGCGCACAGGAGGGGCAGGCCGATCTGCCGCTCGTGCTGGCGGGCTTTTCATTCGGCACGTTCGTGCTGTCGCATGTCGCCGCGCGGCTGAAGGAAGAAGGCCGCGCCATCGAGCGCATCGTGTTTGTCGGCACGGCGGCGAGCAACTGGGATGTGGCGCCGGTGCCGGAAAACACGCTCCTGATTCACGGCGAAATTGACGAAACGGTGCCCATCCAGTCGGTCTACGACTGGGCAGCGCCGCAGGAACTACCCATTGTGGTGATTCCGGGCGCCGAGCATTTCCTGCACCGCAAGTTGCATATCCTGAAACGGATCATCGTCGACGCCTGGCGTTAACGTCACCCGCGGGCCGCCCGGCAACCACGCCGCGCGCGATTCCGGGGTACAGGTATGCACAAAATGTGAATGAATCGGCGGTCCCGTCGGCGGATTGTCGGATTGCGGCGCGTATAATGAGCGCTCTTTTTTGGGCGCAGCGCCGTCCATCTGTCCGGCTGGATGCCCGCTCGCATCGCTGGATGGCAGATAGCGCTGCGCGAACCGATCGCGTGGCCGGGAGTCCAACGGGCGCCGCACCGCCGAACTGCATATGCAGGCGGCGAGCGCCCGCCGACCGGCTCTTCCCATCTGCGTGCCCCCGCGCGCGAAGCATATTTCTGCCCGAACCGATCCTATGCGCTTTTCCTCCTCCGGCTTTTCGTCCCTGACGTCTCTCGCGTCCCTCGCTCCTTCTTCGATCCGTCGCACTGTTGCGCTCGGCGTGTTGCTGCCCGCAGCGCTCGTCGCGAGCACTGCGTTCGCGCAGGTCGCGCCCCCGGGTGTGAATGCGCGCTCGTGGGTGCTCGTCGACGCCACCAGCAATCAGGTGCTCGCATCGGGCAATCCTGACGAGCGCGTCGAACCGGCGTCGCTCACGAAGCTGATGACCGCGTATCTCGTCTTCGACGCGCTGCAAAAGAAGAAGATCACGATGGATCAGACGATCATGCCGAGCGAAGCCGTGCGCCGCGTGCGCACCGACGAATCGCGCATGTTCATCGAGGCGAACAAGCCCGTCACGGTGCACGATCTCGTGTACGGCATGATCGTGCAGTCCGGTAACGACGCGGCGATTGCGCTGGCCGAACTGGTCGGCGGCAGCGAGTCGCAGTTCGTGCCGCTGATGAACGCCGAAGCGCAGCGCCTCGGCATGAAGAACACGCACTATGCCGACGTGAACGGCATGCCCGATCCGCAGCACTACACTACGGCTGGCGACCTCGCGATTCTCTCGACGCGCCTGATCCGCGATTTCCCGGACTACTACAACATTTTCTCGGTCCGCGACTTCACGTACAACAAGATCAAGCAGCCGAACCGCAACCGTCTGCTGTGGCTCGATTCGACCGTCGACGGCCTGAAGACCGGTCACACGCAGGCCGCGGGCTACTGCCTGATCGCGACGGCGAAGCGTCCGCTGGCGGGAACGCCCGACGCGACGCGCCGTCTTGTCACGGTGATGATGGGCGAACCGAAGGAACATGACCGCGTGCAGGACAGCCTGAAGATGCTGAGCTACGGCTACACCGCGTATGACACGGTGCGTCTGTACAAGGCGGGTCAGGTGATCGAGACGCCGCACATCTACAAGGGTGCGGCTGATTCCGTGAAGATCGGCGTGAAGAACGACCAGTTCATCACAGTGCCGAAGGGCGTGGGCGACAAGGCGAAGCCGCAGGTCGAGCGCACGGATCCGTTGATCGCCCCGATCGCGGACGGCCAACAGGTCGGCACGGCGAAGATCGTCGCCGATGGCAAGACACTGGCGGAGTTCCCGGTCGTTGCGCTGCAGACAGTGCCGCAGGCAGGCATCGTCGGTCGCGTGTGGGATTCGATGATGCTGATGTTCAACAAGAAGAAGTAAGGTTGCGAAGGTCGATGCGGCGCGTGGCGGTGGTGTTTGCCGCAGCACGCGCGCCGCATCGAAAGCAGATATGACGGCGCGCGCGAGGGCTGAAGGACGTGGCGCTGGAAGGAGTGAATGATGGAACCGGCGAAAGAATCACTGATTGAGTTTCCCTGCGATTTTCCGATCAAGGTGATGGGTAAATCGCATCCGGACTTCCACGACACGATCGTGACGGTGATCCGGCAGTTCGACAATGAATTCGACGCCACGCGTGTTGAAATCCGTCCGTCGAGCGGCGGTAACTACACAGGCCTGACGGTGACGGTGCGCGCCGTCAGCCGCGAGCATCTCGACGATATCTATCGCGCGCTCACCGGGCATCCGATGGTGAAAGTCGTGCTTTGATGGTTTTTCGTCCGCGGAGCCTCGCGCGTGGGCTTCGCGGTTGTGTTCAAGACTGGACGTGCAATGCGTCCGGTGTTTTTCTCGCGCAAGATCCTTCGGCGCAGGCGCGATCGAAAAGCTGTCTGAAACGCGCCACCTCCGCGAATACCCAGTCCCTGAAGGCTTTGACTCGCGGCGCCTGAAGCATTTGTGGCGGGCAGATGAAGTAGTACTGCCACGGGCTCGGGCCGTCAATGTCGAACAGGCGCACGAGGCGCCCCGCTGCGATCTCGTGCATCGCGAGTGAACGCCGCGTGAGCGCGACGCCCTGGCCGTCGATGGCCGCCTGCAGCAGATTCGACGAATCCTGATACAGCACGCCACGTTTTGGCTCCGGCCGGTCGGTGAGCCCGGCGGCGTCGAACCACGGACGCCACAGCTCGTCATCGGAGCGCAGCAGCGGCACGTTCGCCAGATCGGCCGGCGTTTTCGGGAGGTCGCCACCGTTGAAGTTCGGCGAGCAGGCCGGGAAGAAAATCTCATCGAGCAGCAATTCCGAGTGCAATCCCGGATAGCTGCCGAAGCCGAAACGGATCGCGGCGTCGATGTCGTCGCGCGCGAAGTCGGCAAGTACGTTGGTGGACAGCAGTTCGAGGTCCCACTGCGGATTGGCCTCGATAAAGCTGCCGATGCGCGGCGTCACCCAGCGCGCCGCAAACGACGACAACATCGACACGACCAGCCGCCGCTCACGATCGCCGGCGCGGATCTGGCGCGTGGCGTCGGCGAGCGCCATGAGCGCGGCGCGCACCTGCGTCGCATAGCGGCCGCCGACTTCGGTGAGCCGCACGCGCTTGCCGTCGCGGGCGAAAAGCGCGACGCCGAGTTCGGCCTCGAGCGCGCGGATCTGGTGGCTGACGGCGCCATGCGTGACGAAGAGTTCGTCGGCGGCCCGCGAAAAGCTCTCGTGCCGGGCGGCGGCTTCGAACGATTTGATGGCGTTCAGGGCGGGGAGTTGTCGAAGGTCCATCGCAATTTTTCTCACATAGACGTGAAAATTGATCGTTTTGCTCAATCCCTTGCTACGCCTAGGATTGTAGTCATCAGAATGACTTTGGCGGAGTGGAACATGCGAGAAATTTCCTCTAGCATAACCTTTGAAATTCGGGCCGGTGAAACGGTTCCGATGATGGTGATGCGCAGCACGCGTCTGAAGGTGAGCGGCGGCGCAGTGTGGGTCACGCGCAGCGACGACGTCGAGGATTACTGGCTGGAGCCCGGCCACACGCTGCGGCTGCGTCGTGGCGAGCGTCTGTGGCTGAGCGTCGAAGGTAGCCAATCCGCGCGCCTTGCGTTTGCAGTGCCGACGCGCGCCAACGAACGGGCGATGAACTGGTTCGCGCGTGTGACCGACAGGCTGGGCTGCTGGGTGCGGCAAGGCTGGCGCACCGTTTGAGAGCGTGTCTATTCGCGCCTGGGGCCGGTAGTGAAACCGGGCGCTGTCCGGCGGGACGCGCAGGATTTCGGTAAACTGACGAAATCATGTGCGCCACGCCGGTTTTCCCGTCTACGTTGTTCCCCGGTTCAACTCCGTCCGATCTGGCTGCTCCGGCTGACAGTGGCGTCAGCGCCGCGCCCGCCGCGCGGCCTGTAACGTTGCGCTGGCGCGGGGTCGAGTCGTATGAAACCAGCTTCGACGCAATGCGCGCCTTCACTGACGCGCGCACCGCCGACACGGTCGACGAAGTCTGGCTGGTCGAACATCCCCCGGTCTTCACGCTAGGACAAGCCGGCGATCCCGCCCATCTGCTGGCCGCCGACAGCGGTATTCCGCTCGTCAAGGTCGATCGCGGGGGGCAGATTACGTATCACGGGCCCGGGCAGGTGGTCGCGTATCTGCTGTTCGATTTGCGTCGACGCAAGCTGATGGTGCGCGAACTGGTCACGCGGATCGAGCAGGCCGTGATCGAAACGCTCGCGGCGTATAATCTCGCCGGAGAACGCAAGGCGGGCGCGCCTGGTATTTACGTGGCGCCTGGTCCGGATGCAGGTCTGCATGCCGGCGCCAAGATTGCCGCGCTCGGCCTGAAAATCCGCAACGGCTGCAGCTATCACGGCGTCAGTCTGAACGTGAATATGGATCTGCAGCCGTTTCTGGCGATCAATCCATGCGGCTACGCAGGACTCGAAACAGTCGACATGGCGACGCTTGGCATCGCCGCCGGCTGGGACGACGTGGCCCGGACGCTCGCAGCACGCCTCACCGCAAACATCGACGGCACACCCGCGGCCGTCGCCCAACCGCAGGCCGGTGTGCTTACCGCCTGACTGGATCGAACGAATGACTGACGTTACCGCGAACCTCGCCGGCACTCCCGCCACTGACGCCGTCCCGGCGCCCGCAGCCTACGATGCAACCGCGAAGCAGAAGGCGCAGGCCAAGACCGCGCGCATTCCGATCAAGATCGTTCCGATCGAAAAGCTGAAGAAGCCGGACTGGATTCGCGTGAAAGCGGCCACCGGCAATTCGCGCTTCTACGAGATCAAGCAGATTCTGCGCGAGCACAACCTGCACACCGTGTGCGAAGAGGCGAGCTGCCCGAATATCGGCGAATGCTTTGGCAAGGGCACCGCGACGTTCATGATCATGGGTGACAAGTGCACCCGCCGCTGCCCGTTCTGCGACGTCGGCCACGGCCGTCCTGATCCGCTCGACACAGAAGAACCTGGCAACCTGGCGCGCACGATTGCCGCGCTGAAGCTGAAGTACGTGGTGATCACCAGCGTCGACCGTGACGATCTGCGCGACGGCGGCGCGGCGCATTTCGTCGAATGTATCCGTCAGACGCGCGAGTTGTCGCCGGAGACGCGCATTGAAATCCTGACGCCGGATTTCCGTGGCCGTCTGGATCGCGCAATCGGTATCCTCAACGCCGCGCCGCCCGACGTGATGAATCACAACCTCGAAACGGTGCCGCGTTTGTACAAGGAAGCGCGTCCGGGTTCGGACTACGCGCACTCGCTGAAGCTGCTCAAGGACTTCAAGGCGCTGCATCCCAACGTCGCGACGAAGTCCGGCTTGATGGTGGGTCTGGGCGAGACCGAAGAGGAAATTCTTCAGGTGATGCGCGACCTGCGCGCGCACGACGTTGACATGCTGACGATCGGCCAGTATCTGCAGCCGTCTGAACATCACCTGCCGGTGCGCTCGTACGTGCATCCCGATACGTTCAGGATGTACGAAGAAGAAGCGTACAAGATGGGCTTCACGCATGCGGCGGTTGGCGCGATGGTGCGGTCGAGCTATCACGCGGACCTGCAGGCGCACGGGGCCGGTGTGGTCTGAGCGGTATGCGCTTCCAGCTGTTAAAAAGCCCCGCAGATGCGGTAATGCCGTTCAGTTAAGATCCTTCTTCAAGAAACGAACGGTATAACGGTGAGGTCGAGATTTGACGACCCGGTCGCATGCGCGGCCGGGTCGTT